>DASZTO010000086.1:0-23803 GCA_035548175.1 Phycisphaerae bacterium
CCGAAGCCCCCCCCCCCGCGCCCGCCGCGCCCGCCAAACCCGCCCAGCCCATTGTTCACCCCCATCGTCCCCGTCGCGCCCGGCGCCGGATTGTCGTTTCCGTCGGCATCATAAAGCCCGCCGTCAATCATCCCCGGTCCCGTGATCGTCACATGGTCCAGGTTCTCGCCCCAGATCAGCGAGTTATGCCAATGCGAATGCCCGAAGTCCTGATAGCGCGCCGTGTCGCCGATGTCCTCCGCCGGGTCATACCCGTCGCCGCCATGAATGGCCCGATTGGCGGCCAGAATCTTCGAGCCGGAATCCAGGTACAGCGTGATGTTCGATTTCAGGCGGATCGAGTAACTCAGATAGGTGCCGGCGGGAAACCGCACCGTTCCGCCTCCGGCCGCCGCCGCCGTTTCGATCGCCTTGTTGATCGCCGGCGAATCGATGGTCTTGCCATCGCCTGCCGCCCCAAAGGCGCGCACGTCATAAATTCCCGCCACGCCCTTGGCGTCGATGACCGTGCAGGTCGGCGCCGGATGCGTCGGCGTCACCGCCGGCAGGCCCACAGCCTGCTCCGGAACCTGCCCCGGTGGCGTCTGCCCAAAACCGGCCGAAGCAACGGCCAGAGACATCGTGACGGCAACCAGGGGCAGGGAACGCATGTGCATGGCGCGGAATCCTCATGTGGATGACATGTTGGCGTTCGTATAACGCCGCGCGCGGCCATTTATGGCGTGAACTTCGCGGCCGCCCCCTCACCTCCCCCCCCCGGGCCGCACGCTTCAATCCATCGATCCCGCGATCGCATCTTTCCGCAGCGTCTGGAATCGCGCCTCGGGCAGAAATCTCGCCGCTTCCGGCCGGCCAAGAATGTTCAGGGTGAGCTTGGGATCCACCAGCAGGGTCGAATGCATGAAGGTGTAAAAAGGATCGGTGGCCCCGGCGCGCGCCAGGCACGATGCGCAGGCGAGCCGCGCGGTTTTGTTGTAGGGGTCGGTCTCGAGCACGCGCTGATAGGCCGCCGCGGCGCGGGGAAATTGCGCCGCCTGCTCCAGCGCCTGGGCGTAGGCCATCCACGTCGCCGGGAGGGCATCCGGGCGCGCCGCCGCTTGTTGGAGCTGCCGCAAGTGCGCATCATTGACGCCGCCGCCGTTTTTGCGCACGAATCCGAGAAACAAACCCGCGCCGGCGAGAACGACTAAGACGACCGCAATGGCCGGTCCGCGCGATCGTTCAACCATATTCCTTTGCCCTCCGCCAGGGGACCCTCAGGTGCCGTACTCCATGATGCAACCCCCAAGAGTAACACAGCGCAGGCCGGTGATGCGAGCTTTCCAGAATGGGGCGGCCTGGATCCTCCTGTGCCTCCTCCTGGCCCTGGCGCAAATCGCCTGGGCCGGTTACGCCCTTGGCTTCGGAAACCAGGGCATCCAAATCCCCTTCCTCGAAACCCTCCACGATCATTCCCTCTTCACCCGCGATGTCATGGTCGCCCAGACCCTCGGCAGCTACCCCAGCTTCTTCTTTCATCTCTGCGGCGGCCTGCTCGACCTCCTCTCGTTGCCGACCCTCTACCTCTTGTTGCACATCCTCACCACCACCGCCGTCTTCGCAGCGGCCGCGTTTCTCGCCCGCTCGCTGTTCAAGGATGTACGCGTCGTCCTGGCCACGCTGCTGCTGCTGCTCGCCGGACAGCACGCCGGCCTCGCCGGGGTCACCCTCTACTCCCAGGGCTTCACGCATACCTGGGCCGTCTTTCCCCTGAGTCTGCTGGCGCTGGCGTTCTTTTTCCGGGGCTGGTATCTCGCCGCATTCGCCCTCGCGGGCGCCAGCGCGAATCTTCACGCCCTCGAGGCCGGCCACGTGGCGCTGTTGATGGGATTCGCCGGGTTATGCCAGATCCGCCGCATCGGGCTCTGGCGCTTCCTCGCGGCCTGCGCGCTCTTCGTCCTCGCCGCGGCGCCCACCCTCGTCATCATGGCTTCCCAGCATCAGCAGTTCGACGCCCAGTGGCTCGACCTCATGCACATTCGCTCCGCCGATCATTCCTTCCCCTCCGCCTGGTGGCAGCCCGGCGATCCCGACCTCCCGCGCTTCCTCTGCATCCTCGGCCTGGCCGCCATCGCCATGAGCTACCCCATGGCTCGCTCGCGCCGCCGCACCGTCGCCCTGCTCTTCGCCGCCCTGCTCCTCATGTTCCTCGCGGGAACCCTCTTCACCGAATGGCATCCCTTCCCGATCGTCATCCGGGCACAGCTTTTCCGCAGCTCGGCACTCGCTCTGGTCGTGGCCTTTGTCCTCATCGCCCGCGCCTGCGTCGGCGCGTGGCGCCTGCCCTGGCGAAAGACCCGCCTCGCACGCTGGCAGGTCGCGCTCGAAGTGCTCAGCGCGATCCTCACCGCGGCTGCCGTCGGCCTGCCGGCATGCATCGGTCTGCTGCCCACGGCCCTGGCCGTCGCGCTCTTCGTGGCGCTCGTCAACCGCCGCCTCGGCTGGGCGCCGGCGCTGCTCGCTTCCGCCGCTCTGGGCGTCTCTCTCCTGGCCTGGGGAACCATCGACTTTGTCTTTCCCCCGCTGGGCAACGGAATGAGGCTGGCCGCTGTTTTCTCCGGCGGCCGCGCGGCGCTCGGCGCCGCCGGCATCCCCTTGCTGGTCGCCGGAGCGCTCCTGCTGGCCGCGGCGATGCGCTTCCGCCGCCCGCGCGTCCGCTTCGTCGCCAATGCCGCCGGCGTCACCCTGGGCGCACTGGGAATCCTCTGGATCGCACCCCGCCTCTGGAACGCGCGCGTGCCCAACGACCCCTGGATCGCCGCCCAGCTCTGGGCGCGCCGGCATACCCCCGTCGACGCCCTCTTCCTCACCCCGCCCGAAGACTCCGGCTTCCGCATTTACTCCCAACGCGCCATCGTCGGCGAAATGCGCGATGGCACGCAACTCTACTTCAATGCCGCCTTCGCACGCCCCTGGTGGGACCGCATGGCAGCCCTCCAGCCGGGGATACTCCGCGATCCCGACGGCCGCAGCCTGATGTCCCCGGGAAAGCCCCTCGATCAGTTGGATGACGCCCAGATCATCGGCCTGGCGCAGCAGTTCGGCGCGCAGTACGTCGTCCTCCCCGATGCCTCCGGAACGGCCGCCACCTCCGCCACCCATGCCGGCAACGCCGGGGGACGCTCCCTCGAAAAGCTCTACGACCAGGGCGGCTGGGCCATTTATCTGCCGCAGCTGGCCGTGGTCAGTCACGAATCATCCAGCGTCGAGATGCGCGAAGAGGACCGCTTTCTCCGCGAGACCGCCCTGCCCAATATCGATAAATACCGCAAAAGCGATGTGCGCGTGCAGATCATGGATGGCGACGGCAAACCCATCGAGGGGGCGGCGGTCAGCATCGTGCAGACTTCCAGCAGCTTCTCTTTCGGCGCATCGCTCTCCTTTTTCAAGTCCGCAGCACACCCCAACGCCGGCGCCGATTACCTGCCCCCGCCCGTCACGCCCGCCCAACTCGATCGCTTCCTCGATGTGTTCAACGACTCCGTGATTCCCTTCAGCGGCCAGTGGCGCTTTATTGAACCGCAGCGCAACAAGCCCAATTACGCCGATCTGGACGCCTACGTCGCCTGGTGCCGCGAGCACAACGTCAAGACCGAGCTGCATTTTGCCGCCGGCTATGCCCCCGCCTGGGCCCATGGGGCCGACAACCCCCGCCTCACCCTGGCCCATGCCGCCGCGCTGGCCAAGCGCTACGGCGACAGCATCGACGACTGGCAGGTCACCTGCGATGAACAGGCTGACGATTCGCTCCCCTCGCCGGCCCTCTTCGCCGAGCTGCGCAAGGATGCGCCTCACGCACGCCTCGGAATCGCCGAGGACGCGCGCTTCTGGGATGGACCGCCCCGGGCGCCCGGAGGCCAATCCCCCGCCCAGGACGTCCCCGGCATCGGCGCCCTGCATCAGCTGAAAAACGCCGGCGTCAAGGTGGATTTCGTCTCGCTCGAGGCCCGCCATCCCACCGGCCTCTGGGCCTCGGGCGCGGATGTCTACGCGCTGCTCGATGCTTTCTCCGCCGAGGGCGTCCCCGTCCACATCACCGATTTCGGCGTGCCCGTCGGCGAGCGCATCGAGGGGGCCGTGCGCGAAGGCACATGGACCCCGCAGTTGCGCGCCGAATACTACGAGCGCTTCTTCACCCTCTGCTTCAGCCACCCGGACGTCCAGGCCATCGACGTCATGGGCATGGGCTCCCGCATCTGGCTCGACGGCCAGGGCCTCCTCGACGAACACGACCAGACCACCCCCGCCTATGACGCCCTCCGCCGCCTCATCACCCAGAAGTGGCGCACCCAGATGACCGGCACCCTCGGCCAGGATGGAGCACTCGCCTTCCGCGGATTCCATGGCGCTTACGAAATGTCCGTGACTTTTCCCGGCGGCGCCAGGGCCGCCGGCAGCTTCACCGTCTCGCCCGGCTCGGCCAACCGTTTTCGCTATCGCTGGGACCCCGTAAACGGCGCCCTCGTGCTGGAGGCGAAATGAATCGCCCGATCTGCATCCTCACCCTCGCGGCGGCCGTCGCGGCGCCTTCCCTCCAGGCCCGCGCCGCCGGGCCCGACAAGCCCCTGCCCCCCTACAAAGACCTCTCCCTGCCCTTCGACAAGCGCGCCGCCGACCTGCTCTCCCGCATGACCCTCGACGAAAAAGCCGACCAGGTCCTCATGATCACGCCCCCCGATTCCCGGCTCGATATCCCCCCATGCCACTGGTGGAGCGAAGGCCTGCACGGCATCGCCCGCGCCGGCGTCGCCACCATCTTCCCTGAAGCCATCGCCATGGGCGCCACCTGGGATCCCCCCCTCGTCAAAGACGTCGCCTCCGCCATCTCCGATGAAGCACGCGCAAAATATGATCCCAACGGCACCCGCTATCGCGGCCTCATGCTCTGGTGCCCCACCGTCAACATGGCCCGCGACCCCCGCTGGGGCCGCAACGAGGAAACCTTCGGCGAAGACCCCTGGCTCACCGGACGCATCGGCGTCGCCTACGTCCAGGGCATCCAGGGCGATGACCCCAAATACCTCAAGGCCGTCGCTACCCCCAAGCATTTCGCCGTCCACAGCCAGGAAATCGGCCGGATGTCGCGCGATGTCCACCTCCCCGAACAAATCATCCGCGATTATTACCTCCCCGCCTTCCATGACTGCTTCGTCGAGGGCCACGCCATGTCCACCATGGCCGCCCATAACGCCCTCAATGGCACGCCCTGCACCGCCGACCAGTGGCTCCTCACCGACATCCTCCGCGACGAATGGCATTTTGAAGGCTCCGTCGTCTCCGACTGGACCGGCGTCACCCAGATGGTCCGCGCTCACGACTACGTCCCCACCGAAATCGACGCCGTCGCCGCCGCCATCAACGCCGGCCTTGACGTCATGTGCGATCCCAGGCCCCTCCACGACGATGTCGTCGAAGCCGTCAACGCCGGCAAGCTCTCCAAAGACGCCCTCGATCGCGCCGTCCTCCGCAACCTCACCCTCCGCATGCGCCTGGGCATGTTCGATCCGCCAGACTCCCTGCCCTTCAAGACCACCCCCGCCACCGCCGTCGGCTCGCCCCAGCACCGCGCCCTCGCCCTCAAGTGCGCGCTCGAATCCACCGTCCTCATGAAAAACGACCCCGCCCCCAAAGGCTTCGGCTTCGACAAGCTGCTGCCCATCGACCTGCGCCGCGTCGACTCCATCGCCGTCGTCGGCCCTTACGCCGATGTCCGCCAGTATGGCGCCTACTCCGCGCAGTCCCCCGCCGGGCCCGCGCCCAGCATCGTCGAGAGCCTGCGCGCCGCCGTCGGAGACCGCGTGAAAATCAACACCGCCGACTGGAACGATTCCCTCGACAAAGCCGTCCATGCCGCCGAATCCAGCACCCTCGCCATCGCCGTCGTCGGCCTCAACAACTCCATCGAAAAGGAGGGCATCGACCGCTACTCCCTCGACCTTCCGCCCGACCAGCGGCAATTCCTCGAAAAGATCGTCGCCGCCAATCCGCTCACCATCGTCGTGCTCGAAGGCGGCGCTCCCATCGGCGTCGAATGGATGAAAAAAAACGTCCCCGCCATCCTCAATATCTGGTATCCCGGCGAACAGGGCGGTCCCGCGCTCGCACAGGTCCTCCTCGGCCAATATGACCCCGCCGGACGCCTCCCCATGACCTACTATCGCTCCATCGAAGACCTGCCCCCCATGGACGATTACACCGTCACCAATGGCCGCACCTACATGTATACCACCAAGCCCGTCTCCTATCCCTTCGGCCAGGGCCTCAGCTACACCTCCTTCGACTACCGCGCCCTGCACGCCCCGGATCGCGCCTCCATCAAGGACACCATCGACATCTCCGCAGACATCGCCAACACCGGCCCGTGCGACGGCGATGAGGTCGTCCAGCTCTATGTGCGAAAAATCCCCGACCACGCCACGGCCACCGACTCCCGCCCCGCTTACTCCTCCCCCGCCGACCCCCATCCGCTCGAACAGCTCAAGGCTTTCCAGCGCCTCGCCATTTCCCGCGGCAACACCCAGACCGCCCACCTCCGCCTCGCCATCGCCGACCTGGGCCTCTGGAACGCCGCCCGCCACGACTACGTCGTTACACCCGGAACCTACGAACTGATGATCGGCGCCTCCTCCGCCGACATCCGCCTTCGCACCCGGATCACCATCCAGTAAACATCCCCGGCGCGCTACCGTTTCACCGCCAGCACCATCCCCGGACCGATCGGCAGCAGCGTCGCCCACACCCGCTCGTCCCGCGACAGCTTCTCGTTCAACGCCGCGATCGCCCGCGCCGCCTCATCCTGCGGCTTCCCTTCCACCACCCCCGGCCGGATCATGTTGTCAAAAAGTATCGGCGCCTGCGCCCCCAGCAGCGGCAACACCTGTTCGTAATACCTGTCGTATCCCGTCTTGTCCGCGTCGATGAACACAAAATCAAATCGCTCCCCCGCCGCCGCCAGCCGCTCCAGCGTCTCCCCCGCCGGCCCCACCAGCAGCCGAATCCGCTCCGCCACCCCCGCCTCCTGCCAGAATTCCCGCGCCCGCGCCGACGTCTCCGCGTTCATGTCCAAACACGTCAGCCGCCCCTCCGCCGGCAGCGCCGACGCCACCGCCATCGCCGAATACCCCGTGAACGTCCCGATCTCCAGCGCCGCCCGCGCTCCGGAGAGCCGCGCCATCATCCCCAGGAACACCCCCTGGTCCGGCGTCGAGAGCATCTGCCCCTCCGCCAGCGTCTCCGTATACGCCCGCAACTTCCGCTGCACCGCCGTCTGCGGCGCAAACACCCGCTCGATATATTCCGCCACCTGCGCCGGCGCCAGCGATTTGCCCGCTTTGCCCATCATCCACCGCCTTGCTCAAAACCTCGCCTCCCCCGTGCGATCATAAAGTTGATCCCGCCGCCGCAACAAGAGGAGGGGCGTATACAATTTCCTCGCTCACGCAGCTTCGGAAACGTCACCCATGCCCCGTCCGTTGTCCCGCCGATTCTTTGAACGCAGCGCCGCTGAGGTGGCGCGCGACCTGCTCGGCGCCGTGCTCGTCCGCCGCATCGCCGCCCCCAATGGCCCCGCGCTCCTGCGCGCCCGCCTCGTCGAGCTCGAAGCCTACGTCGGCCCCCATGACCTCGCCTGCCACGCCGCCAAAGGACGCACCCCGCGCACCGAAGTCATGTTCGGTCCCGGCGGACACGCCTACGTCTACCTCATCTACGGCATGCACGACATGCTCAACATCGTCACCGGAAAAACCGGCGACGCCCAGGCTGTCCTCGTCCGCGCCGCCGAACCTCTCGACGGGTGGACCGAAAATCTTTCCGGCCCCGGCCGCCTCGCCCGCGCCATGCACATCGGCCGCGGATTCAACGGCATCGATATGACCCGCACCGAGGACGGACTCTGGGTCCAGCCCGGCCACCGCAAATCCCCGCCACATGCCATCGGCGCCGCCCCTCGCGTCGGCGTCGACTACGCCGGCCCCTGGGCCCACCAGCACCTGCGCTTCTTCGAAACCGCCAACCCCGCCGTCTCCAAACCCTGGCCCTGGTCGAAACTATCGCGACGCACGCCCGCTTCGGGATGAACCCGTACGACCCGCCTATGATGCGGTGGGAATTCGGAGGTGCCCGTGGGATTTCTTTCGTCCGTCGCTCACCGTGTCAACGAAACGCTCGGATCGGCCCCCGTCCGGTTGGCCGCCAATCATTTCATAAAAAGGTACGGTCACATGACTTCTCTCAAAATCGACAGCGCCGCCAAGACCATCGACGCAGAACTCACCCTCAAAGGCGAGCCCGCTCCCATCCTCATCTCCCTCGCCAACTACTCTTTCGACAACGCCACCTTCCGCGCCCAGTCCGTCCGCATCAACCGTGAATGGATGGAACTCCTCGCCCAGGACCTCCTCCCCAAAGGCCTCCCTGTCCCCCCCGATCTCGCCAAATGGCTCACCATGGTCCTCTGAACGCCCCCCCATTCACTATTCACCATTCACCCTTCACTATTCCATCTCCGGCCGCCGGCCATCCTCCTCATCCGCCCACCGCTTGTTCGGTATCGTCGGACTCCACCCAGGCCTCAACGGATCCTGATCGTATCCATACGGCCCCAGCTCCTTGTACAACTCCGCATATCGCTCCACCTTCCCCCGATCCAACGTCACCCCCAGCCCCGCTCCCGTCGGCACGCCGATCGCCCCCTCTTCATACCGCATCAATCCCCCCGCAATCACATCGTCCGTCAAATGGTGATAGTGCGCATCCGCCGCGAACGACAAATTCGAAATCACCGCCCCCAAATGCAGCATCGTCGCCAACTGTATCCCCAGCTCCCCGGACGAATGCACCGCCACCCCCAGCCCCGCCGTCTCGCAGAAATGCGCCGCCCGCACGCACGGTCGTATCCCCCCCCAGAACGTCGTGTCCAGCAGCACCACGTCCGCCGCCACCGCCCGCGCGTTCTCCGCCAACTGCTCGAAATTCACCACCACCGTGTTCGTCGCCGTCGGTATCCTCACGAACTCCCGCACCCGCCGCAGCCCCGGCATCCCGAATGTCGGATCCTCAAAGTAATCGTTCGGCAAATCTTCGATCGCCTGCCCAAACCGGATCGCCTCCTCCACAGACCACACCCCGTTCGGATCGATCCGCATCCGGTCCCGCCGACCATCGCCGCAGCCCTCCCCCAACGCCCCCGCCAACGCCCGAAAATACCCCAGCTCCACCTCCGGCGCGAACACCCCCGCCTTGAGTTTGTGCGACTTGAACCCAAAACGGGCTTTCAACTCCCTCGCATGCGCAATCAACTGATTGACCGTGCGCACCTCCCCATGGCCCGCCTGATTCGGATAGCGGAAAAACAGGTACGACGCGAACTCCACCCGCTTATTCAGCTTCCCGCCGAGAATGTCGTACACCGGGCAGTTCCATTTCTGGCCGAGCAAATCCAAACACGCGAATTCGACTGCCGCCAGAAGCTGCGTCCGATTGTTGTAAAGCGACGCCGTGGGGTTGGCGATTTTGAAACGCATCTCTTCGAGCTGCGTGACTTCGTGGCCGAGGAGATAGCGTTCGAGGCCTTTGAAGGCGGCGGCGGCGGCTTCACCCCCGCCGCCCATTTCACCGAGGCCGATCCGGCCATCATCGGTTTCCACTTCGATGATCGTGCGCACGAACCGGCCCCAGTGGCAGCCATTGGCGTGGCGCAGCGGCGCCTCCAGCGGGACCGTCACAGTGGTCGGCGTGATGCGTTTGATCTTCATCGAGTACCCCCGTTGCTGTGCGACAGCTCCCGATTTTAACCGCGATTTTGCGCCGGCGGTACCTCGAGCCGTTGCAGCAACGCCGCCAGTTTCCCCACGCCCCATAGTCGGATGAGCCGTTCGCTTTCCTCATCGCCTCGCTCCATCTCCACCTCCAGCCGATCCGCCGGCAGCAGCTCTTCCACCCGCTCCGGCCATTCCACCGCGACCATTCCCGGCCCGTTCTCCCCGCCAAGAAGCTCCTCAAAGCCCAGCGCCGCAAAATCATCCGCGCCGCCGACCCGATACGCATCGAAGTGCCACACCGTCAGCCCCCCCGCAACAGCGCGATATTCGTTCATCAGCACGTACGTGGGCGACGAAACAAGCCCCATATCCGCCACCCCCGCCCCACGCGCAAGCCCCCGCGCGAACTGCGTTTTCCCCGCGCCCAGGCCCCCACGCAGCGCCACACACACAACTCCCTCACCACCCCACGCACGCATCGCCCGTCCAACAGCTTCCCCCACGCCCTCCGTCTCCGCCGCACTCCGCGAAACAATCTCCATTACCCCATCCTACCCCATCACAACCAAATGTCAGCGAAACGCCTGATCTCCCCGCCCGCGACGCACTCCCCCAATCGAACCACCTGAGCCAGTGGAACCAGTTTTTCCCCGGTCCCCTTCGCGCTGCGGTCAAATCCTGAGCCCCCGTCGCCTCTTATTTCCCCGCAGGAACATACGCCGGAATCGCTTTCCCTTTCGCGTTCAAATCCGCGACCAGCGGCATATCAGGAATCGCCTTCAGCCCCGAGATGAACGCTTCGCAGTTGATGATCGCTCCCGCGGTCGTCGTGTGCAGGTGATGATCCGCAAACAGCTTGTCCGCTTCCGTCTGCCCCAGCTTGTCATACATGTCCCCCGCAATGTTGCTCTCATCTATCACCGCCACGTGCTCCTGCGCCGCCACCTCCCGCGTCCAATCCGACATCCCGCCCTCCCCCGGCTTCTGCTCCTTCAACCGCTCCACCTTCCCGTTCGTCCACACGTCCCGCACCGTCAGCGTCATCGCAATCGGCGTCGCTCCCTTCGCCTTCACATCCCTGATCATCTTCCGCAAATACCACCCGTGCGTGTGCAGCGTCGTGCCCGGACCGCCGCCACGTCCCGCCACCTCCTGCACATCGTCGCCTATCCCCGGCAGCGGCCCCGAATTCTGCCCAAACTGAATCACCACGAAATCCCCCGCCTTCACCGCCCCCAATAGCTGATCCCACGGGCTCGCCCCACCCCCGCGCCCCGGCGCCAGATACGAATTAAACCGCGCGCCCCCAATCGCGTAATTGCACAAATTCACCTTCGACGTATCAAAATAATCCACCAGCACCGCCGCCCACCCGCGAATCGGATTCCCGTCCCGCGCCGTCAACGGCCCCGTCGCCGCCGTCGAATCCCCCGCAATAAACAACGTCGGCAACTTCGGATCCAGCTTCGTCAGCGACGTGTTCGTGAATGGCAGCTTGTCCCGCGGATGCGGCTGCGTCGCCGGTTGCCCCCCCGGCGCGGCCCCCCGCGCCCACATCCCCGCCGCCAGCACGCCCATCGCCAATGCCGCCGCCACCATCACGCGCCGCTTGCCCATGTCCGATCCTTTCAAAACCGCCTGAAACGCTCAACGCCGATGCACGTTATAAACTTGCACCGCCGCCCCTGCCGGCCCATCATGATCCCTCCTCCCCAACAGGTGTTTGATGCCCGTTCGCGCCCCCCGCCTTTCCCCCCTCGCTGCCTGCATTGCGGTGCTTCTCGGCGCCGCCCTCTGCGCGCAGGCACAACGCCGACCGCCCGCCGCCATCCCCGCCAATTACCTCGGTCCCACCACCCCCAACACCTACCAGCCCCTCGCCCCCGCCTCTCAACCCGCCCCCGACCCCATCCGCGTCATCCCCATCCCCGACTCACTCCGCCGCTCCCTCCGCCTCAATCCCTTCTACACCAAAACCCTCACCATCCGCGGCATCCCCATCGTCGCCTCCCCCAAAACCTCCGATTACGCCCTCCTCGAATGCGCCTACACCCTCGATCACATGCTCCAGGACAGCCCCGCCTCCGTCCTCCACGCTCTCACCGCCGCCCGCGTCCACGTCGGCATCATCTCCGTCGTCGAATACACCATGGACATCCCCGAAAACCAGAACCGCCGCAACCTCGATCCCACTGAAGCCGCCTTCCAGGACCGCCGCTCCCGCGGTCTCGGCGGCCTGCCCCTCGCCACCTGCGCCGAGGAAAACCTCCTCAACCTCCGCTCCGATCCCTACGCCGCCGAAAATATCACCATCCACGAATTCTCCCACACCGTCGCCAGCGCCATCCGCTTCGCCACCCCCGCCTGGTACCAGAAACTCCGCGACACCTACGCCCAGGCCATGAAGGAAGGCCTCTTCGCTCACTCCTACTCCGCCACCAACGAACAGGAATACTGGGCCGAAGGCGCACAAGCCTGGTTCGATTGCGCCGCCCAGCGCAAAGACCCCTCCGTCCACTCCGGCATCTGGAACCGCGACCAGCTCAAGGCCTACGACCCCCGCCTCGCCGCACTCCTCGCCGAAGTCTACGGCGACGGTGCCTGGCGCTACGTCAAATCCACCAACCTCCCCCTCCGCGTCGCCAACCAAACCTTCACCCGCCCCCCCGCCGACCTCCTCCACCTCGCCGGCCTCAACCGCGACCACTTCCCCACCTTCTCCTTCGAAAACTCCCCCCGCATCCGCGCCGCCGCCACCCTCCCCGCCACCAGCCCTTAGCCGACCCGCCCAAGCCCACCCCCTCCGGGGGGTGGGTCCCCTGTGCTCTCGCAACCGCGTCGCCCCACCGCAAGCATCAACCCCTCGCACCTCCCAACCCCTCTGCACATTCCCCAAAAATCCCGCCCCCGCCCCCTGCCGCCCACAGCAAAATCGCCCGCCCCCCTATAAAATGCCCCCCATCCACACCATGTCTCCTTTATCAGGTGCCCCCAAGCCAACCCCCACATGCTCCCGCCGCAACTTCCTCTCTGCCTTCCTCGCCGCCGCCGCGCCACGCGCGACTCATACATAACCCCCCCTCCTGGCCCGGTCCCCGCTCCCGTAACGAGCTCATCCATGCAGCTAAACTTCCGCAGTCGCATCAAAAACCAGAACGGCCCGGTCGCGAAGGAAAATCGCATGCTCGTTCATGACCCGCTCTTTCACCGGATCGCGCCGATCAACGCTGTTTAGTTCTGGAATGACCGCATGCGCCGGGTTTGTGCGCTCCGGCTTTGCTCCAACCTTAAGCCCTCTTGCAACGACGTGTCCTACACCAAGCTCGCATACGTGGGCTCTCTTTCCAGAATGTGGCACTACCGCCGCCGCCTCCACCGTCGTCAGTCCCTTTCGGTCCACCGAAACCCCATCACAGTCGCCCGGCTTTTCGTCCGACTCCCACACTCGGGGCATAAACAGTCGCTGCGGAATCTTCCGATCCGTGCCCGGACGATACCACGCCACCGGAAGGCGTCGGTAAAGCGACTCCTCCACGCCCACAGCCTCTCCAGCACGCGGACCATCCCCTGCGCCATCACTGGCCACCGGTTCTGTCATCGCCAATCAGCCTCGGATTTCCAGCTTTCGGCTCACCGGATTGCGCTTCAGCTCGTACTGGTTACGCACCTCACCCCCCGAAAATTCCGTGCAAACCGCCCTGCCCAGCGCCACGAACTCGATAATCATCGTGTAACTGCCCTGGTTCCATTCCATCGCAACCCGGCCATTGCCGCTCGGCATGATGCTCGTCGGGGCGCGTCCCCCGCTTTCATCCTCCTTTTGATCCGCGGCGAAGTCGATCGCCGTGTCCAGAATGTGAATCCTCGGCCGATCCTCCGGCTCAAATACGCTTCCATCCAGCCTCCACCTGAGCATCTCGTCAATCGCGCTTTGCCAATGCTCAACCTCCGGGCGAAATCGGGTCTTCAGCGCTGCCGGCGGCGTGCCGCCTGTTTCCATCGTGCGATACGTAGTGTCCCGCGTGATCCTGGTCTCCCCCATCGTCTGCACATTCATCATTCTCTCTCCCAAATCCTATGGGCCACAGGTCCCGTCACATGGTCAAATTGCCGGACGATCACCGAATGGCCAAGCTCAATACCCGAAGCTAAATCCTCCCCATCGTTCGTCGTAATGGGTCCTCTCGTCGTAAACTGAAGGCCTAGAATCTCGCTCGCACTCGCCTCAAGTCCCGTGAAGCCGTGATAGAGCTCTATGTGTAGTCTGCCTCGTCGGCCCGGCAGCACAAAGTGGTAGCCGCATTGAACCGCCTCGGGCATCGCCTCGTCATTGGCCGCCGCTTGGCCCAAAAGTCCGGGAAGCAGCGCTGGCCAATCACTTGGCTTGTCCCATTCCTGCCCCCTCGACAAATGATTCACATACGTCACCTCCCACTGATTGGCCTCGATTCTCGCAAGCCCTTGCCGTTGCAAAAACCCTTCAAACGTATGCAGCGCATCATCAAAGCCGGGCCGCACTTGCTCCCACCGCGGATAGGCGCCGTTTCCCAGCTTGCGCCAGTTGAACACCAGTCGGCCGTTCTGCAATTGAATCATCTGTTGGTCATCTTCCGATATCAACTGCAGCCGCGACGCGCCGTCCCCTGTGCCGATGCGGAAGCTCGGCAACCGGATCCGTCGGCTCGGTTCCTCATCGAATGTTTCCGTCTGGGTTGCGATTGGCTGCGCGTCCATTGCCTTCGGATAGCGATCCCGAAAGTGACCGTCCCAAAGTATCCCCAAATGACCGTTCGTCAGTCCCGAAATGGTCCTAAATTGCACGCTGATCGCCGTCTCAATAAGCGGCGGCTTCTTGAATGATGGGAGCTTTTCGTCCATTCAGTTGGGCTGCCCCTTTCTTCCTTCTGAAATAATAGCCTCATTCCCACCCATACGGCAATTACCCCCACCCGCAAACGCACCCCCTTCGCCTGCCAAAAACGCCTCCTAACGTACCCCGTTCATTTGTTCTCTGCTATTTCTGCTATTATCGGGATTGCATATCTTTCCCCCTTCTCCGCAGGTGCCCCCATGCTCTCCCGCCGCAACTTCCTCTCCGCTTCCCTCGCCGCCACCGCCGCCTCGCTCACCGCCCGCCTCGCCCGCGCCGCTGATCCCGCCGCCCCCTTCAAACAAGCCATCCCCTTCGCCGTCGCACCCATACCCCTCGAATCCGTCCGCCTCGCCGGCGGGCCCCTCGGCAAGGCCCAGGACCTCGGCATCCAGAACATCCTCCGCCTCGACCCCGACCGCCTCCTCTACCACTTCCGCCTCCTCGCTGGCCTCGATCCCAAGGCCGACCGCGACTACGGCGGTTGGGAAGGCCCCGGCCGCCAGCTCACCGGTCACATGGCCGGCCATTACCTCTCCGCCTGCTCCCTCATGTACGCCGCCACCGGCGATGAACGCCTCCAGTCCGCCGCCGATTACATGGTCGATCAACTCGCCGATGTCCAGGCCAAACGCGGCAATGGTTACTTCGGCGCACTCATGGGCAACCCCCCCGGTCCCCCGCGCGGCCGCGCTCGCGCCGCCGCCGGTTCCCAGCCCGCTTCCCGCGCCGCACCCGCCGGCCCCCTCGATGGCCTCCTCTGCTTCCAGCAACTCTCAACAGGCGACATCCGCGCCTCCGCCTTCGATCTCAACGGCATGTGGTCGCCCTGGTACGTCCAGCACAAACTCCTCGCGGGCCTCCGCGACGCCTACCGCCGCACCCGCAACGCCAAGGCCCTCGACGTCGCCGCCAAATTCGCCGCCTGGACAGACACCCTCCTCGCCCCACTCTCCCAAGACCAGCTCCAGCAAATGCTCGCCTGCGAATTCGGCGGCATCAACGAATCCTTCGCCGACCTCTACGCCGACACCGGCGATAAACGCTGGCTCGCCCTCTCCCAGAAATTCCGCCACAAGGCCGTCGTCGATCCACTCGCCGCTCAACACGACATCCTCGGCGGTAAGCACGGCAACACCCAGGTCCCCAAGCTCCTCGGCGAACTCGTCCGCTACATCAACGCCGGCAACGCGCCCGACGGTGACGCCGCTAAATTCTTCTGGAACGCCGTCGTCTACCACCACTCCTTCGCCACCGGCGGCCACGGCTACGATGAATACTTCGACGCCCCCGACAAGCTCTCCGATGAAATCGACGGCGCCAACCACCGCACCAGAGACCTCCGCACCGCCGAATCCTGCAACGTCTACAACATGCTCAAACTCACACGCCTCCTCTTCGCACTCCACCCCGATGAGCAGTTCGCCGCGTTCCACGAACGCGCCCTCTTCAACCACGTCCTCGCCTCCATCAGCTTCAACGACGGCCAACTCTGTTACATGGTCCCCGTGAGCCCCGGCGTCACCCACGAATACCAGGGACTCCTGGGCATGACCTGCTGCTGCGGCACCGGACTCGAAAACCACGCCCTGCACGGCGAAGGCCTTTACTACCACTCCCCCTCCGACCTCTACGTCAACCTCTTCGCCCCCTCCAACGCCCGCTCCGAACTCCTCGCCGCCAACCTCGCCATGCAAACCGATTTCCCCGAAAAAGAGTCCGCCACCCTCACCATCAAAACCGACGCCCCGCGCGAATTCACCCTCCACCTCCGCCGCCCGGCGTGGGCCACCGGCAATTACACCGTCTCCCTCAACGGCCAGCCCCTCCCCAACCTTCCCGCGCCCGGCGCTTACCTCGAACTCAAACGCAACTGGACAACCGACTCCCTCGCCGTCACCCTCCCCCGCTCCCTGCGCTTCGAGCCACTCCCCGACAACCCCCGCCGCGGCGCCTTCATGCAGGGCCCGCTCGTCCTCGCCGCCGACCTCGGCGAGGTCCAGAGCCGCGGCCGCCGTGGCAACGCTCCCGCGCAAAATCCCACCCTCACCGCCGACGCCCAATCCGCCGACAAAATCCTTACCCCCTCCGCCGCCGGCACCAACACCTTCACCGCCACCGCCAACCCCAACCCCCTCACCTTCGCCCCCTTCTACACCCTCTCCAACCGCCGCTACGGCATCTACTGGGACCTCACCGCCCCCGCATGAACGCGCAACCACTCACAACGCCAACGGCACCACCTTGGACCTCCGAATCCGGCCGTCGCGCGTCACCAGCGGCGCCCGATCATGCAGACTCGTTGCGGCAATGAGTTCGTCCGCGGGATCGGAACTGAAGTCTAACCTCTCCACAGCTCCGGCAACCTCCAGGGTAATCGGCCAGACATGCACCTGCCCGAAGACCCGCCCGACATTTGGTGTCATTTACATCCAAAACCACCCGCCCTGGCCTTATCAGCATCGTCAGTTCCCACAGAACGATATCGCATATCCCCCAACGATCCGCGGCAAGAACTTTCTGCTCACCGGATGTAAGCGACCCCGAAAGCGCAAACACCAGAATATGCGTGTCAAGATTCAGCATGCCACTTGCGGCCGGTGGACATGAGATCGCCCGTCACACGAATCTTTCCACGCAACGCTCCAATGAGATGCGCGGAAGGTCCGACCGCCCGTCCATGCTTGGCCGCGGGCTTGCGAACCTGGCGTTTGTTGCTCACTGCTGTTTTCATACACAGAGTCTACCCCGAAGTCATTTGCCTTCCAAATAAGCCACACTCTCTCAAATCCCCAGCTCCTTCACCGCCGCCCCGATCCCTGCCGTATGCTCCTCATTCATCTCCCCCCAGTTCCGCGCAAAAATCACCCCTTCCGCCCCAGCACCAAACGCCGCCATCACCGACGCCTTCACGCTGTCCGCCGTATACGTCGAGCCCGGTATGTCGCAATCGAGTCCGGCGTAGATTGGCACGCCGCTCCCCGCCACATCATCTATCGTCCGCTTCACCTCCCGCTGAATGTAATCCGTCGAAAAACCCGTCGCCCCCACCTTGTCATACGGCGCTTCCTTGTAATCAAAAAACTCGTAATGCATCTGCAGAATCTGCTCCGGCGGGATGTCCCCGAATATCGTCTGCCCCACGCTGTTTACATACGTCTTGATCCGCGTCCCCGCACACGCGTTGTACACCACCGGCTTGATGAAGTCCGCATTCTTGGCCATGTCCGCAAAATCGATTTCCGCCCGATAGAACGGACTGAAACTCGCATTGTGCCACACGTGAAACCCCACCGGCGTCTTCACATTGATCGATTTCACCTTGTTCCGAATGTCGATCATCAGCTCCTTCCGGCTGTCTATCCAGAACTGCTCCCACGCCAATAGCTCCGGCCACTTCAGCATCAGCCGGAACAGCGCCACGAAATACCCATCCCGCGGACGCTTGTTCGCCCGCCCCGCCCGCACAAACGTCTCCAGCTCCCCAAACCCCGCCTTCGCCCGATCCACGTCAATCCCCTTCCCCGCCCCCTTCTTCACGCAATACTCGCAAAAACAGGTCACACGCCCCGGATCGCTCCCCTGCCCCCCATGCTTCGCACCGATCGCATTCGTAAATGCCCCCTGCCGCTCCGACGACCACATGAACCCGTCCACCCCATACGACCGCGTGTAATCCTCCACCAGCCCCAGATTGAAAGCCCGATACCCCGGATTGTTGCTGCACGGATCCCGCTGCCGACGCCCCTTGAAATCCACCTCGTAAAATGCCTGCCACGGCGCCGTCGGCGGCTCCCCCTCCGCCTCCTCAATCAACGCATACGTCTTGAACCCATGCTTCCGCGTCGCCTTCATCGTCCGATCCAATATGTCCACATCCGGAAACTCCGGCGCACGCATGTCCTCAAACTTCAGCCCGCTCCCGTTGTAATACTCCATGTGCGGTGTCGCATAGTTGCCCCCGCGAAACCCCTGCTGCCCCATTGGTATGAACCGCGCCTCGTGCCCGAAAATAAACACGAACAACGCGTTCAACCCCGCCACGCTCCGCATCGTGTCCAGCAGCTTGTCCACATCCCCCGCCAGTGGACCCGCCCCAAGCTGCATCCCCACCAGCTTCCCCGACCCCTTCCCCCCCTGCGTCGCCTGACCCCGCGCCCCCGGCGCCAGTGCCGCCACGCCCACCCCCGCCGCCACCTTCAACGCCTCCCGACGCGTCCACTCCGCCATGCGGCACCTCCGTTCTTCCCCTGAATAACGCCGCAACCCCCAACCCCATGCCTCCTCCCCAACCGCCGCATCCGCTCCCCCTCCACCCACCCCGCAAAAATAAAGAGAGCCCGACCTCCCGGCCGGGCTCCCATCAATCCCCGATCACGCCCTTCACCGACGCCCCTCGCCCCGCCGACCATGATATGCCGCCGACGCCACACGCTCGTGCCCCGGCAACTGCATCCCCCGGCCGCCACGTTCCCCGCGTCCGCCCTCCTCACGCTGCGCCACCGGCTGCCCCTCGTGATGCCGCCGGTACCCATGCATCGCCGCCGGCACCGCCACACAGCTCCCCGCCACCAACCCCGCACACGTCAACAGCTTCGCATGGCCAAGAACAGTACCCAAAACACGAATCATGGAACGACTCCTCAGAAGCTCTCGCATCCCGCCGGATCCAACCGGTCTCTCCGAAACGCTCAATGCTTCCACCCCACTACGCGTCACTCATTCTACATACCGCAACATTTCACATCAGTAAACAAATAATCCTCGGCTCTCGCCGCCCCAACCCCTCATTTTTCCCTTGCCCCCCGCCCCACCCCCGCGCATAATACCAAACATATACCAAACAAAAGGAGCCCGCTCATGTCCGCACTCTCCTTCGCCCAAATCGCCCCGCAGCCCCTCTCCTGGCTCTGGCACAACTACCTCCCCCGCGGACGCCTCACCCTCCTCGCCGCCGACCCCGGCGCAGGCAAAACCTCCCTCGCACTCCACCTCGCCTCTCAGCTCTCACAGGCCCTCCCTCTCCCCGGCAACTCAGGACTCAGTCCAGACAGCGTCCGCTTGGAAAAATGTGCGCAGTTCCAAGAGAAATGTTGACATTCGTGGGCCGTCGGGTGAAAACCACTTTTTGCTCATAGTGGCGGGAGGTTTCACATGCCAAAAGGGAATGCCGATAAAATCGGAATTGCTTTGGCGGTTGCTATGACATGCGGGGTCTTTCAGCTATCTGTTTTGAAGGCTGCTACCGATGCCGCTGCTCCCCTCTCTGAGAAGGCGATTGCTGTTGATGTGGGGAGCGATGACGCCTCATTGCAGAAGGTTGGCCAGGTGGCCATCCGCCAAGCGTTTCAAGACACACCCTACAAAGCCGCGATTTACCTGCAACGCTCTTGGGCGGCGCCGATGCTCGCCAAGGGTGAGTATGCTGAACTCTTGAAGTTCGCTCAGATGGGAATCCAAGCGGACGCCTATGAGTCCAATGTCGTCACGAATTTGCAGGCGGCGCGCGTCCGCTCATTGCTGGCCCTTGGACAAAATGACGAGGCTCTCGCAAAAGCAAAGAGCCTCTACCTTGTCGCGAATATGGACGGCACCGGTACTGCGATACAGCTAGTCGCTAAGTGTCTGGCCTCAACGAAGGGCGAGGCCTCGGCAAATGCTTTTCTTTCTGAGCAGTCGGAACGAACCGTCTGGCGGGCTAAAACTGCGACCAAGTCACCGTCGATCTTGGACGATGTGAAGATCGACGCCATTGAGTATACGGAAATGATAACGGACCAGCGTCGGGATTATAAGGCGCTGGCCGCCAAGGGCAATTTACTACTTTTGGCGGGGGATTGTGAAGGGGCCTCAAAGGCGTTCGACGCGGCGAGGGGCGTCGCGGAGGAACGTTATCAGAATTCATCCGCGGAAAACGTTGCACGGGCAATTAAGGCTTCCTACATGGCGACTGGGCCTGCAAACGAATTTGTGATGTCGCTTCGTCCGTCTGTCCCCATGCCCGAAAAGAGCGCCCTAATTCCTTTCGCATTGACCCACGAACTTTCGGACCCGCCGCCTTTGGAACTGAAGCGCGAAGCTCTGACAATACCTCCGGGGTCGTCAAAAATTGACTCGCAGTTTGACGGTGGCTACGCTCCGAAAACGCGGAAAATTGCTGAAGACCACTTCAGTGTTGACTTCTCAAAAAGCCGGCCCCGGATGTTTATCTTTCACGTGACGGGCGTAAAGGGGAAAACCGTGCGCATGGATTTGCTGAATGTTGCCGATTACTGGTCCTGCTTGAATCCGGTGTATACATACGCTTCCGACCCATCCGCATTGGTTGACCTGGACGAAACCAGGGGATCGTCTCCGACAATCGGGTATAATGGAACTGTTCTTCCTACCGCTAGTGATGGGGGAACATGGCACTTTGTTTCGGATGTGTGGACTCCTTCCCAAGGAACCTTGTCGTTCGTCCTAAAGTTTGATGAGGATAGCGCGTACGTCGCAATGAAAGTTCCTTACTTTCCTGCCTACAATGACCGGTATTTAGATTCTTTGCATTCCCCTTTTGTTTCGACGTTAAATATTGGCAAATCGGCTGAAGGTCGGAGGCTGACGGCGGTGAAGATCACGGAAGCAAGTGTCGATGCGGCCCGTTCCTTGCCGACGATTCTGATCTACGCGCGCGAACATAGTGACGAGCACGATGCAAGCTGGCTGGCTCGGGGCGCAATCGACTGGCTATTATCGCAGGCGGGGGTGAACGCGCGGCAGCATGCAGTGTTTTTGATAATTCCGCTGCTGGATCCGGATGCCGCGGTACACAATGTTCATGAATCTGTGATTGAAACTTTCTCCGCCACGCGGCAAGCGCCCGAGTCAGTGGCATATTCCGCATGGCTGGAGCATTGGGTGAATGACGGTAATCGCCTTGATTTTGTTTTGAGCTTGCACAGCCAAGAAGCCGGCGAGCCCGGGGCAGCCCACTTAATGAGCCCCGCTTTTGAAGCGGGAGCCAGAAAGCCCGATTTCGTGTTCTACCAGGCGGAAATTTCAAGGTCTGCGGGAGGCGCGGGGTTTGACGTGGACACGACCCATGCGAGGGAGGGCACTTTTCCGCTCCGTTTTGGAGGTTGGGCCGAAAATAATTTCGGCGCGTTTAGCACGTACTTGGAAACAAATAGCCAAGAGCGCTTTAAGCACCTGCGCGTTGAGGATTTGTGCGGCCTAGGTGGAGTCGTCGCGCAGAAAACCGAGTCGCTGCTGACCTCGCCCGATGGCCAGTCAATTGTTCATTCGGTTGCGGACGTCCGAGCCGAACGGGATAAGCGCTGGAAGCTCTACGGCGCAGGCGTTCCTACGGACAATGGCATTACGGCGGAAGCCCGGTATGCTTGGAAAGCTCGTGTTGCGGATGATGAAAAAACTGCAAATTGATATGTTGGTTCTGTCACTTTTCACCTCAGGAGGATTTTCGTATGAAAGCTTGTCTCACGCTTATAACCGCCGTGCTTATGGGGGCGTGTGGCTTGGTTTATGGTAACTGGGGCCCTTGTTATACGGTGACCGATAATTGTTCGACCGATATTAATTGCAGCAGCGAGGGGGCTACGAGGCCGCTCGTCGACTTGCCGATAGTGCAAACGGGCGGCGCTCATCTCTCGGGCGACCGTTGCGGTTCGAAAACCGTAAACGGTGGCGGTACTCCCGTGGGTTGTGGAACCTGGCAGGAAGGTGACACGTGCCCAGGGGGATGATAGGTTCGCGCGACTGCAGCGCTTGCTTCAACCTGATTTTCAGATTCTCTGAGAGGCCCGCGTATGTTGCCGTTTTTTAGGCCATCGTTTTGTGGCGTGGTTTTGCTGGCTCTTGTGGCGCAACCTCTGTTTGCGGAGGACAAGGATCAACGGTTGGGAGAGCTATTTGATCAATGGAAATCGGTTACCAGCATTGTTATGAAGGCGACCGACAGCACGACCTATCACAATCGTTTGTTGGACCCGAGGTATCCGGAAACAACCGTAGTCGAGACTGAGTTCTCGTACGTGGCGTCGGGAGTCAAGTACAATATCATCTCCAGTTCGGATCCAGCTACAAGCCCGGATTCGGATTTTAGATTTGCCTTCGACGGCAACCATTTCCAGTTGTTTAATCGCACAAACAAGTCGTTGGCTTTTCAGAAAGGCGATCGGCCTAGGCATCCGACACTGTTTCCCAATCCAGTGTTTGCACCGTTCGAGTTTATTTCTAAGACAGATGATGCACACCGTAACTTTGCCATAGAGCTGGATCTAATCCAAGACATGTCCGTGCGGGATGCGGTCATTCGGTCGGCCTCGTGGGTGGCTGGAGAGGGTGGCGATGAAGTTGCAAGTATCCCCGGCAGCGTGGTGAACGGAAAACCATTTTCGTTTCGGGTGTATTTCCGCCAAAAGGCCGGCGTTCCGTATAAAATTGAGCGAGTCTATGGCGATGGCACCGTCGTTAATTCGACAGAAATTCAGTATAAAGACGGCGCTGGTGGGTTGCCTGCTCACGTGCCTGACGTAGTGCATAGAATTAATTATTACGGGGACAAGCATGTGGAATATTCGAATGGTTTAACTCATATCACAAAAATATCATTAAATAGCCCAGTTGATGAACGCGATTTTACGATTGATTATAAATCGGCGACAACGATATATGACTTTGATAGCAAAGAGTACGTTACGTCGCCTGATACGGACTCGCCGGAGCAGGAGATTTCGGGCGTGAGCGCGGCGGCAGCTGTCCCTGATACCGCGCAAGTCACCCAGGTTCAGGATAGAGCTTTATGGCTTTCTCTTTTAATTGCGGTAGTTGTGGCTGCCGTCGGAATAGCTATTTGGAAAGTCAGGCGGTGGCGGACTTGAGCGATCGTCGTTGTTTTGCTCGTTGTTAACAGCAACCATCAGTAGTCGAACGGGCGTCAGTTTTTGAGAGGAAGCTGGAGGGGCGGATCATTAGCCGTTGCTGTTTGGAGATGGTGAGCGCTACGTGAACCGCATCTTTTTTCTGCGGCGGGAGTTTGTCAGAGTGGGGGGATGAAAAGATCACGAAGAGCGACAAGGGAGAAGTGGCAGCGACTCATCGAGGCCCAGGCAGGCAGCGGGAAGACGGCGGC
>DASZTO010000087.1:0-63084 GCA_035548175.1 Phycisphaerae bacterium
GGGGGGGGGGGGGGGGCGGGGGAACCGTCGTCCCCTTCCTCCGTGCTCTCCGTGAACTCCGTGGTGTTTTGATTGCGGCTTCGCCGCGCCATGCCCTTCACCCCTTCGTGCTTCCGTCCCCATCCCCCCCCAGCTCCCCCCACGAAAGCCCAAACCGCGCCAGATACTTCCGCAACCGATCCGCATCATTCGCCGATTTCTTCTTCGCCCGCGATGCCGCAAACAACTCCCGACCCGCCTCCGACAAACTCCGCGCCCCCTCGCACACCCGCAGCACCTCCTCCAACTGCACCCGATCGAACCGATCCAACCCCGCAATCGCCTTCGCCGAAAGATGCCGCGCCAACACCCCATTCCCCGCCGCCGCTCCCCCCGTCTTCCACGAAGCCACGAGCGCCCGAATTTCCTCCTCCACTTCATTCAACGTAATCCGCGCCCCGCCTCCGCCTCCCCCCGCCGCCGCCAGCGTCGCCATCCGGTTGATCGCCGCATTCAAATCCCGAAAATTCCGCCGCCACTCCGCCCCGCCCGAAACCGCAAACGCCAGAAACCGCTCCCGCGCTTCCTTATTAAACGTCACATTGCTCCCATTCTCCCGCGCAAATTGCTCCAGCTCATACGCCACGTTCGGCTCAATATCCTCCCGCCGCTCCTTCAACGCCGGCAACCGAAACGTCCACAAATTGATCCGCGCAAACAAATCCTCCCGAAACTCCCCACCCTCCACCGCCGCCGATAAATCCCGGTTCGTCCCCGCGATCAACTGAAAATCACTCCGCGCCTCCGCGTCCGATCCCACCGGCAAAAATCGCTTCTCCTCCAGTGCCCGCAAAAGCATCGCCTGCTCGTCCACCCCCAGCTCCCCCACTTCATCCAGAAACAAAACCCCTCCATCCGCCGCCCGCAACAGCCCCGCCCGCGCCCCGATCGCCCCCGTAAACGCCCCCTTCGTATGCCCAAACAGCGCCGCCATCGCCCCATCCCCGCGAATCGTCGCGCAATTCACCTCCACAAAATTCCCGCTCACCTGCCGCCGAAATTTCTTCAACTCGAAAATCCGCCGCGCCAACTGGCTCTTGCCCGCCCCCGTCGGCCCCATCAAGAGCAGCGGCGCCTTGCTGTGAATCGCCACCCGCTCGATCTGCTCGATCAGCTTGTTGAACGCCCCGTTCCGCGTCTCGATCCCGCTCTTCAAAAACGACAAGCTCTCCTTCTGCTCCACCGCAAACCGCGACGCGATCTTGTCATACTTCGACAAATCTAAATCAATGATCGAATACCCGCCCGCCTCCGCGCTCCGCCGACCGCCCTCCCCGCGCGGCGGCGATGTCTGCAGCAGCTTGCCTGGAAAATAATGCGCCTCCGTCAGCAGGAACATGCAGATCTGCGCCACATGCGTCCCCGTCGTGATGTGCACCAGGTACTCCTCCCGCTCCGGCGAAAACGCATACCCCTTCGCAAAATCCAAAAGCCCCGAATACACCTCCTGAAAATCCCACGGATCCTGAAACTCCACCCAATGAATCCGCACCTCCGTCCCCGACGACACCGTCCGAATATCCTCCACCACCTGCTCCGCCAGCCGCCCATACTTCTTCTGCGCAATCAGCTCCACCCGGTCCACGCACAACCCCTCATGCCGGCACATCGCCACCGTCGGCCGCCACCGCCGCCACCGCGTCGCCCCGCTCCCCGCATCCACCACCGTCCCCAACAACCCAATAATGACCTGCTTCTTCGCCATAGCCAGAACTATACGATCCTATCCCAAAAGCTACAACGAAAATCCAATCCTTGTGGGAACGCACGGCTCAACGATCGCTCATAATTAACTTATCCATAAAGCATTACAAACAATCGATCCTTCCCAAACTGCCCCCGGCACGCCGCTCGTTATAGCCAACTCCATGTCGCCGGCGCATCGCCGCGAATGCTCTCAAAAGGAGGCGCCATCATGGCCAACAAGTCCCTCTTCAAGTCCATCGCCGGCAAGCTCCTGCCCAAGACCAACACCGTCAACTCCCACGGAGCCCCGACCTACAAGCTCGACGACAAGCACGCCCTCGCGCAACTCGCCGCGACCGGCTGCCTCAATGCCACGTTCTACGCTTCCGCCGATACCCAGCTCGATACCATCCTCACCCTCGCCGGAAACGTCGAACCCGAATTCATCGCCAAGACCGCGCTCTACGCGCGCACCAGGGGCTACATGAAGGACATGCCCGCCCTCCTCTGCGCGATCCTGAGCGTTACCTCTCCGGGTCTGATGGCCGAAATCTTCGATCGCGTGATCGACTCCCCGAAGATGCTCCGCAAGTTCGTCCAGATCATGCGCTCCGGAACCGTCGGCCGGAAGTCCCTCGGCTCGCTCCCGAAGAAGCTCGTCCAGCGCTGGATTGATTCCCGCACCAGCGAACAGCTCTTCCTCGGTTCGGTCGGCAACGACCCCTCGCTGGCAGACATCATCAAGATGGTCCACCCGAAGCCGGCGACCAAGGCCCGCGAAGCCCTCTTCGCGTACCTGATCGGCCGTGAATGCGACGCCTCGCTTCTGCCGCCAATCGTCCGCCAGTTCGAAGCGTTCAAAAAAGGCGAAACCAGGGACGTCCCGGACGTCCCCTTCCAGATGCTGACGGCTCTCCCGCTCGGCACCCAGGAATGGAAGGCGATCGCCACCAACGCCTCCTGGCAGACGACGCGCATGAACCTCAACACCTTCGCCCGCCACGGCGTCTTCAGCGAAGGCCAGGCAATGTCCCGCATGATCGCGGCACGTATGGCTGACAAGGAACTGGTCCGGAAGGCCCGCGCCTTCCCCTACCAGCTCATGAACGCCTATCTCAATGTCACCAGGGAGGTGCCCTCGGAAATCAAGGAAGCGCTCCAGGATGCGATGGAAATCGCAACCCACAACGTTCCGAAGATCGAAGCGAAGGTGCATATCTTCGTCGACATCTCCGGTTCGATGCACAGCCCGATCACCGGCCACCGCCAGGGCGCAACGACCACCGTCCGTTGCGTTGATGTCGCCGCACTGATCGCCGCGACCATCGTCCGCCGCAATCCCTCGGCAGAAATCCTGCCGTTCGAGAGCAAGGCGATCGAGGACTTCTCGTTCAACCCGCGCGACAGCGTCATGACGAACGCGAAGAAACTCTCCAGCCTTCCGTGCGGCGGAACCAACTGCTCCGCGCCGCTCGCCGTGCTTAACAAGCGCAAGGCGTTCGGCGACCTGATCGTCTACGTCTCCGACAACGAGTCGTGGGTCGACGCTCCTTACTACGGCCGCTTCGGCGGAAGTCGTACGGAAACGCTCAATCAGTGGGCGCAGTTCAAGGCTCGCAACCCTGCCGCCAGGATGGTCTGCATCGACCTGGTGCCCAACACCCACACGCAAGCCGCCGAACGCGTGGGCGAAATCCTGAACATCGGCGGCTTCAGCGACAGCGTCTTTGACGTCATCGCACGCTTCGCCGACGGAACGCTCGACCCCCACCACTGGGTCGGCGTAATCGAACGCGAACGCATTTAAGGAGGACTGTCCGGCGTTCACGCTTCAGCGTGTCTTCCCGTGGCAAAATCCGAAGGGGCGGGGGGGGGGGCGGAACCGCAGGCGGAATGCATGGCGGGAGTACATATTGCAAATGTGCCCCTCTCGCCGGATCTCTTGTCCGCCCGCGATTCCGTCCCCTCCCCCGCACGCCACAACAAACTCCCAGGGGTTTGCGAAATCCCTGGGCCCACTCGCGGGTCGACCAAACCGGTAGGTCAGCAGACTCTGAATCTGCTTATGGAGGTTCGAATCCTTCCCCGCGAATGTATCGCAGGCGTCCCGCCTGCCCTTAAAATCCGCGGCGAATGCCGATGAGACTACACGCAACTTCAGCGTTGGTCCGACGGGGAAGGCCGGTTCGCGCCGGCCAGCGGGTTCGATTCCCGCCCAATCGTCTCATCATCCTCGTCGCCGCTTTGACAACCAAATACCACTCACGAGGCGAATGCCGATCGAGAGTACATGGACGCTACAGGTTCGAATCCTGAATCGCGACACTGCCGGGCGAACATTGCAAAACGTCCCACCCGTCAAACACGCGATGCAACCTCTCATCATTTTTGTCGCCTCTATATGGGGGATAGCGTGTCACAATTTTTGTCCACACGGAATGCACCTGGCACTACACTATCCCCCTCCAAGATACGGCGGAGAATGCCGATGGAACTACATCCTTGATAAGGACGAGGTCGTGGGTTCGAGTCCCACCTGCTCCACCCCAACGTTTGGCGGCGCTGCAACGCAACGCCTTCGGGGCAGTAGCTCAGCGGTCAGAGCGCGTAACACGTTTCATCACTTTTGTCACCGCCGCCAACAGTGCCCGCGGAATGCCCGCAGGAGTACAGGTAGAGGCGCTCTGCCGCACGCAGAGAGTTCCCGGTTCGAACCCGGGCAGCCGAAAGACTGTGGCCGAATCAACACGTCTTGCAAACTTTCGTCCGCAGGCACCACACTCACACGCGGCAAATGCCGGTGAAACTACATGAACTCCACATTGTTCCTTCGTGAGTACAATAGGAACCACATCCCGGAACCCGCAGTCCACTCAGAACGCAGCACTCTCGGAGTCCCCCATGACCACCCCCCCCTCCCCCTTCATCGAAACCGGCCCCGCCACCGCCATCCTCCCCGCGCGCGAGCAAAACCTCTCCCCCATCACCGTCATCGGCACCCCCGACATCCGCAACACCTTCGACGCCCTCTGCATCCAGCAAGCCCTCAACTCCCGCGCCGCTCCCGGCGTCACCGACCTCGTCCTCAACCCCGACGCCCACTGCGGATACGGTGCCCCCATCGGCTGCGTCCTCGTCTCCCCCACCCACATCTACCCCGGTCCCGTCGGCGTCGACATCAAATGCTCCATGTCCCTCCTCCAAACCAACATCGACGCCGATGTCCTCAGGGGTGAGGGGGGGATGAAGCTCCGCCGCAACATCATCAACGCCATCCTCGACCGTGTCCCCACCGGCGCCGGCCGCGGCCAACGCTCCGTCACAAAGTCCCGCCATGTAAACATCCAGCTCGGCAAACAAATCGCTGTTTTCGGCGCCTCCGAACAAGTTTGCACCCAACTTGGCATCCCCCCCGAATGGGCACAGCGCTGCGAAGACGCCCACCACCCCGGCTTCGATGGCACCACCGACGCCCTCGCCACACGCCTAGACAACCTTCTCCAAGCCGGCGTCCTGACCAACTTCGAAGACAAAGTCGGACAACTCGGCTCCTACGGCGGCGGCAACCACTTCGGCGAAGCCGAGGCCGTCCACATCCGCCCCGGCATGGAATCCATCGCCCAAACCTTCGGTCTGCAAAATGACAAAATCGCCTTCCTCTCCCATTGCGGCTCCCGCGGCTTCGGATACCAGCTCGCCAACAACCAGTTCAAAAAACTCCAATCCCTCTTCGACAAATGGTCCACCCCCCTCCCCGCCGGCGACAAACAACTCGTCTACGCGCCCCTCGGCACCCCCGAAGCCGACCGCTACATCGACGACATGTCCCTCGGCGCCAACTTCGCCACCATCAACCACCTCCTCATCAACGCCCTCGTCCTCGAAGCCTTCCAACAAATCCTCCCCGGCACCCAGGGATCCCTCGTCTACTTCATCTCCCACAACATCGCCCGCCAGGAACCCCTCGGCAACAAAGGCCTCGCCTGGGTCCACCGCAAAGGCGCCACCCGCGCCTTCCCCGCCGGCCACCCCCAGCTCGCTCACACCCCTTTCGCCGCCACCGGCCACCCCATCCTCCTCCCCGGCAACCCCCAGGCCGGCAGCTCCGTCATGGTCGCCACCGAAGGCGCCGAAAAATCCGCCTACTCCGTCAACCACGGCGCCGGCCGCGTCAAAGGCCGCAAAGCCGCCATCCGCGAATTCAACCAAAAGGAAATCGACCAATCCTTCCAAGACGCCGACATCCTCACCAACTGCCGCCAATACCCCAAAGACGAAGCCCCCGCCGCCTACAAAAACTTCAACGAAGTCCTCAAATCCGTCGAATCCGCCAACCTCGCCCAAGAAGTCGCCCGCCTAAACGCCCGCTTCGTCATCAAAGACAGCGACAAGGCCGATGACTGACACATCAGCGCTACTAAATACGATTCTTCAAATGGAATGTGAAATGAGCGACACCGATTTCCCATGCCGCGCGGATATCCGAACCCGTGATCAACTTCGGCAGTGCGCCCAACAACTACTCCTTTGCGAATCCCCTCCTGCTTTCCGCGAAAATCTGCTTGGACTCGCCTGGCTGTATCACACCGCTGCCCTGTTCGGCCTGAACCCGGATGTTTTCTTGCAAAATCTTGAACCTGAAGCAACTCCCTACATGGCTGGCCTGGTTCGAAACTTCCTCGGGCGTCCTGCCAACGAAAAAACGATGGACAAGTGGGGCATGTATGTCGCCGACTCCGAGAAAGGAAAATACATTGAACTTCGTGCATGAAGGGGTCGCACTATGCCAAACGCTACCCAAATCAAAGGAATGGTCACTTCCCTCCCCCCTCGCCAAAGGTCTCACCATCTTCGCCCGCATAGACTTCGCCGCCATCGAGAACTTCCTCCGCGCCGCCATTAAATAAGGAGCCACCCCATGCCCTCGAACCCCCTCCTCACCTTCTACACCAACACCACCCCCGACCACGCCGGCCGCTACCTCCGCGACATCCACGCCTTCTCCCTCGATCAACTCGAATCCACCCACGACTTCATCCAATGGCTCTTCCCCCTCGACACCCCCAGCCCCGTCAACCCCTTCGCTCCCACCCTCGACGCCCAAACTATCGCCGACTTCCGCGCCGGCCCACCCCTCCAGACGAATCTCCAAAAATCCCTCAACCTCATGCTCAACTTCTACGGCCTCACGCGCTCCGCCGCCGCCATCACCCGCGCCCAAAACTTCCCCGCCCGCGCTCACAACTACCTCCACCCCAACAACCACAACCACCTCCGCCTCACCCGCATCCTCCGCTCCACCCACCTCCTCGGCCTCGAACAAGAATCCGGCGCCCTCCTCACCGCCCTCCTCGCCATCGCCCACGATCACCCCGCCGCCATCACCCCACCCACCCTCCACTTCTGGCAAAACGCCAGCCACGTCGCGCCGCCCCGATAAACGCCGAACATTCCCGCATCTCCCCAATGTCCCCCCCTCACAGAATCCCATTCGCACGCATCTGCTCCACCGTCGCTTCCCCCGCCATCGTCCCCGGCGGATTCTCATACCACCCTGGGTCCTCATACGACGCCAGTTCCTCCCGCACCTTCACCACCGTGAACATCCCTCCCATCGTAATGTATCCATGCTTACCCGCCCCGCCTTCCATCGCAATCGAATTCTCCGGCCCGGCCATCCCCATCGATCCCATGCTCGCCGTCCCCTTCGCCCCCATCGTCATATACCCCGGCACCAGCCTGCGAATCTTCTCGTCCAGCGGATCCATCATCCCCGCAGACTGCATCCCCACCACATTCGGAAAATGATGCCCCATCTGGTTCATCACATGATGCGTCATGTGGCAATGCATCGCCCAATCCCCGGGATTGTCCGCCACAAATTCAATCGCCCGCGTCGATCCCACCGGCACCAGCACCGTCCCGCCCACGTGCCGCCCCGCCGCCGGAACCTGCCCGCCATCCATCTCCGTCACCACAAACTCGTTCCCGTGCAGATGAATCGGATGATGCGACATCGGACTCAAATTCCCCAGCCGCACGCGCACGCGCTCCCCCTTTCTCGCCACCAGCGACGCCGTCGCCGGAAACACCTTCGCATTCATCGTCAACACGTTGAATTCCGTCATCTCAAAAGGCTGCGGACGCTCCGATCCCGGATCGATCCGCCACTCGTGCAGCAGCAGCACAAAATCCCGGTCCACGCGCTCCTCCGCGCGCACCTCTCGTGGATGCACGATGAACATCCCTGTCAGCCCCAGCGCGATCTGCGTCATTTCATCGTGGTGCGCGTGATACATGAACGTCCCATCCTGCCGCAGCGTGAATTCATACATGAACGTCTGCCCCGGCTCGATCGGCGCATGCGACAGCCCACCCACCCCGTCCATCCCCGACGGCACCTTCAATCCATGCCAATGCACCGTCGTCGCCTCCGGCAACTTGTTCGTCACGAAAATCCGCACCACATCCCCCTCCACCGCCTCAATCACCGGCCCATGCACCACCCCGTTATATCCCCAGCATTTCGCCTTCAATCCCGGCGCAAACTCATGCTCCACCTCCTCCGCAATCAAATGAAACACCTTCGCGCCGCCCACCATCTTCCATGCCAACTTCGCTCCATTCGGAACTTCCACCGGCAAATACGCCCCGCCAGCCTCGGTCGTCGCCGCGGCAGGAGCCGTCGACGCTTCGACCCCCGCTGCCTCCGCAACCACTCCCATCCGCCTCACCACCGCCCCCGCCGCCAACGCCGCCATTCCCGATCCCAACAGTTTTCGCCGTGTCATATGTGATACCTCAATGATCATTTCCCATGTCGTGGCCAAATCAATAACAAACGTCCATTCACCCTTTCTTTACGGCAATGTTGCCGGCTGCGTCGCCGGCGGCGCCTCTTCGGATGGAAAGTCACCCACTGCTCGCTGCAATTCCGTCTCCGCCACCCAATACGCCACCCGCGCCGCCACCAGCTCCCGCTGCGCCGCCAGCTCCCCACGCTTCGCCGCCAGCAGCTCGAACACCCCCGCCTCCATCGCGTCGTATTGCCGCACGCTCTCCTTGAGCGCCGCCTCCTCCGCCGGCAGCACCGTGTGCTCCACGTACGCCGCCCGCCCCCGCGCCGCCGCCGCTCGCGCCGCGCTCACCCGCACCGCCCCGCGCACCTCCGCCTCCTCCGCCGCCGCCCGGTCGCGCGCCGCCCACCACTCCGCCACCGCATGCATCCTCTCGCCCTGCCCCTGGTCAAATATCGGAAGCGGCACCGACACCGCCGGCCCCACCGTCGTCTCCACATCCGGATCGCGCACCAGTTCCGCCCCCGCCGTCGCCCCCCCCAGTATCCCCGTCACCCGCGCCAGCCCGGCACGCTCCCGCGCCGCCGCAACATCCGCCGCCGCCGCCTTCAACAACAATCGCCCCGCCACCGCCCGTGCCTCCAGGCTCGCCACATCCCCATCGCCCGTCGCCGGAATCGCCGCCAATTCCCCGCTCACCTGCAGCCGCTCCGCCGCGTCCGGCACCCCCATCGCCCGCGCCAACTCCTCGCGCGCCTCGGTCACCCCCGCCTCCGCTTCCTCCAGTTGCAGCCGCGCCTCCGCCGCCTGCGACCGGTGCAGCGTGAGCTCCAGCTCCGTGATATTCCCCGCCGCCCGCAACCGCGCCCCCACCTCCGCCTCCGCATCTCCCGCTTCCACCGTCGTCTCTGCCAGCGCCTTCTCCGCCAGCGCCCCCTGCAGCCGACAAAACTTCTCGCGCACCCCCGCCGCCACATCCAGCACCTGCTCCCCCACCCGCGCCTGGGCCGCCGTCAACGCCGCCGCCGCCAGCCGCTTCCGCACCGGCAAAAATAGCACATCCAGAAATTCCTCCTCCACCCCCACATCCACCCCATACTGCGGCCGCGCCGGAAATCGCACCGACGCCGAAAACACCGGATTCTTCAGCAGTCCCGCCTGCACCACCTCCGCCTGCGCCACCCCCAGACCCTCATACGCCTCCTGCAACGACCAGTCGCGCAGCAACGCCACCTGCACCGCCCCTTCCACTGTCAGCGGCCGATTCAAAAGATCCTCCACCGCCCGCCCCGCCGCCACATCCTCCCCCCCGCCCCGAATCCACTCCACCCACTGCCCCGTTCGTGCCGACGCTTCCCGCGCCACAGGATCAAACACCGCCTCCCGCCCCGGCGCCGCACACCCGCTCATCACCACCGCCGCCGCCGCCACAATCAGCACTCGCATACGCGCTCCCATGCAACATCACGTTTCAACAATCCGCACGCTTCCACGAAATCGAACCGCCCGCCATTCAACCGGCCGGTAATCCCGTCACGCATCAACAAAATTCCATAAAATCCCACCCCACACGCCCGCCATCTCACACCGTCAGCGCGCAATGCTGGCGCAACAACGTGCTCCCGTCCCTCAACCCACCCTCCACGCCCCATCGCACCGTTCCCGCCTCCCACCCCCGCACCTCCATCGGCTTCACTTCCATCACCCCGCACGCCGCCGCCGGAACTGCCGCCACCCCTCCCTGCGCGGGCGCCGCCTTCGCAACCGCCGCCGTCGCACAATGCACGCACACCGGCTTGTCTGAAGGACATTTCCCCTTCCCCTCATGCGCCCTGCAGCACGCCCGCTGCCCCGCGCACGCCGTCTCCACCGCCCGCGCCGCGCACACGCACGCTCTCCCCATCACCATCAGCCCCCACGCCACCAGCACCACCCGCAACCATCGCCACATCATCAACATCGCCAAGCCCAACACACTTCCGCAACGCACTCCCCGCAGCTCACAACAACCCCAACTCCAGCAACGCCTCCTCCGACAACCGCTCCTTCGTCCATGGCGGATCCCACACCAATTCCACTTCCGCCCCCGGCACCTCCCCAATCCCCTCCACCTTCCGCCGCACCTCCGCCACAATGCTTCCCGCCACCGGACACCCCGGTGACGTCAGCGTCATCTCGATCCGCACCCCGTTCGTCGCATCCACCCCAATCCGATACACCAGCCCCAGATCATATATATTCAGCGGAATCTCCGGATCAAACACCGTCTTGAGCGCCGCGATCACCTTCTCCACAACCCCCGCCTGATCCCCCGCCGCCATCTCAATCACCGCCCCACTCGGACCGCCCGCACCGCCCCCCACCGGCCCCGCCCCAATCTTCTCGCGCACCACCCGCTCCGCATGATCTTCCCCCCCGTCCGCCTGCCCCAACGATACTTTCCGCTCACCATCCGCCATGGCCACTTCCATTCACTATTCACCATTGACTATTTACTATTCACGATTTCCCCCGCCAGCCCCCGAATCTTCCCGATCATCCCCGCCAACCCATTCCGCCGCTGCGCCGTGATAAAATTATCCAACCCGATCCGCCGGAAGAACCCCTCAATATCAAACCCCAGCACCGCCTCCGCCCGCTGCCCCGAGTACACCCGCTGCAAAATCACAATCAACCCCCGCACTATCTCCGCATCCGAATCCGCCACAAACTCAAAAACATCCCCACTGCCCGGCTTCCGTCGCCCCACCAGATACACCTGCGACATGCACCCCGGCACCCGCTCCGTCACACGCTTCAACATCTCAAACAACCGCGGCAACCCCTTCGCCAAATCCAGCACATACTCATTCTTCGCATCCCGCTCCCCCAGAAACTCAAACTCCTCCGCCAACTTCCCCGCCGCCTCCTCCGGCGTCCCCGCAAACGCCCCCGGATACTCAATCCCCCCGCCCCCGCCCTTCTGACTACTGACTACTGACTTCTGACTTCTCCCCTCTGTCTTCCCCGCCACAATCCCCTCCAGCCCCCCCACCAGCGCATCCACCTCCCCGCGCGTGTTGTAAAACGCAAACGACGCCCGCGCCGTCGAACCCACACCATACCGATCCATCACCGGCTGGCAGCAATGATGCCCCGTCCGCACGCAAATCCCCTCCCGATCCAGCGCCATCCCAATGTCCAGCGACGACACCGTCGGCGACTCCAGCACAAACGAAATCACCCCCGCCTTCCGCGCCGCCGTCCCGATAATCCTCAACCCCTTCACCCCCCGCAACCGCTCCGTTGCATACTTCAGCAGCTCCCCCTCATATGCACCGATCCGCTCCAACCCTACAAATTCTATATAATCAATCGCCGCCCCCAATCCCACCGCCCCCGCGATGTCCGGCGTCCCCGCCTCAAATTTGTTCGGCAGACCCGCATACTCCGTCTTCTCAAACGTCACCGACGCAATCATGTCGCCGCCCCCCTGCCACGGCGGCATCGCCTCCAGCAACTCCCGCCGCCCATACAACACCCCAATCCCCGTCGGCCCATACAGCTTATGCCCGCTGAAGACATAAAAATCCGCCCCCAGCTTTTGTACATCCGTCCGCCCATGCGCCACCCACTGCGCCCCATCGATCAACACCAACGCCCCATGCGCGTGCGCCATCCGCACGATCTCCTCCACCGGATTGATCGTCCCCAGCGAATTCGATACATGATTCACCGCCACCATCTTCACCCCCCCGCCACGCAAAACCTCCTCCAGCGTCCGCAGCTCCAACTCCCCCGCCTCATTGATCGGTATCGCCCGCACCCGCGCCCCCGCCCCCCCCCGCCCCCCCACCGCCTCGCACACCATCTGCCACGGCACGATGTCCGAGTGATGCTCCATGTGCGACACCACCACCACATCCCCCCCGCCCAGATTCGCCCGCCCCCAGCTATTCGCCACCAAATTGATCCCCTCCGTCGTCCCGCGCGTGAAAATAATTTCCGCCGCCTCCCGCGCATTGATGAACCGCCGCACCTTCTCCCGCGACTCCTCAAACAGCCCCGTCGCCCGCTGGCTCAATCCATACACCCCCCGATGAATGTTCGCATTCTGCGTCTCGTAATACCGCACGATCGCATCGATCACCGCCCTCGGTTTCTGCGTCGTCGCCGCATTGTCCAGATACACCAGCGGCCGCCCATTCTCCTGAATCCCCAAAATCGGAAAATCCCCGCGCACCCCCTCCACATCGAAACCGACCTCCGCCCCACGCGCCCCCCCGCCGCCCACCGAACTATTCTCAAGTGCTTCCATCCGACCATTGTAGCACGCCCCCACCTCCCGCTCCCACCGCCCCGCAAACTTGACCCGCCCCCCGCGCCTCACGATATTCACCCACATGCCCTTCCAACTCCCGCTCTGGTCCTCCTTCAACCCCCAGGAATTCGTCACCCTTTTCCAATCCGGTCGCCACGACGAACTCTCCGACCGCCTCCTCGCCATGCTCGATCGCTGCTTCACCCGCTGGCAGGAAACCGTCCTCCCGCGCGATCAACAACCCCTCGAAACCTTCGTCTCCCTCCTCCTGCAAATCCTCACGCAACCCACCTTCCTCATCCCCGATACCCGCACCCTCGCCTTCATCCGCCACAACCGCACCATCGCCAACTTCGTCGCGCTCACACCTCTGCAAACCACCGACGCCGCCCTCACCTTGCTCCGCGATCAGCCTCACAACTTTGCAAAAATCCTCACCCTCTACTCCCCGCGCAATTCCGTCCGCTTCGATCCCAGGCCTTTCTTCGATCTCAGCCCGCCCCTCGCCAATCGCTGGTTCGCCTGCTACGCCCAAAGCCTCAACGCCGTCAACGCCGAGCCCGAACCCCATCGCCGTCTCCGCGAGCATTTCGCCTTCACCCATCCCGCCCTTGCCCCCGAATTCCACATCCCCGATCTTTACTATGCCGTCAGTTATCTCGGCGGCGACCTCGACCCCATTCACAAGCCCATTATCAACCTTTCCATGCAGCGCATTGCCGCCCGCATCCCCATCAGCAACCGCCCACACCCGAAAAAAGCCCTCATTCTCTCCGCCGCCTGGAATCCCGAACACTCTGTCTATCGCATCTGTGCCGCCCATGTCCGCGAATTGAAAAAATCCTTCGATCTCACGTTTCTATATCTCGGCCGGCGCGAATTCTTTTCCGCCCAGGACACCTCCCTCTTCGATCACACCGCCCTCGTCGACAACGGCACCGGCCAGCTCGACCTCTCCCTCCTCCACAACAATGACTTCGCCCTCGCCTACTTCCCCGACGTCGGCATGTCCCAGGAATCTACCTTCCTCGCCAACATGCGCATCGCCCCCCTCCAAATTGCCGGCCTCGGCCACTCGGCTTCCACCCGCGGCGCCCTCATCGACTGCTTCATCTCCGGCGCCGACGTCGAACGTCCCGACCATCCCGAATCCGACTACTCCGAACGCCTCATCCTCCTCCCCGGCTTCGGCTGCATCCACGAAAAACCCCGCTACCTCCCCACGAATCCGTCACCACCCGCCGACCGCATCCTCATCAACTGCTCCTGGTCCGCCCAGAAAATCACCGCCCCCTTCCTCCACACCCTGCAAAAACTCTTCGCCCCCATCTCCCGCCCCATCACCCTCAACCTCTTCCTGGGCGCCTCCGCCCGCCACGCCTTCGACCAACGCCTCCTCACCCGCCACCTCCAACGCTCCCTACCGAATCTCCACATCAACGCCTTCGGCCCCACCCCCTACCCCGACTACATGCGCCTCTCCGAATCCGCCCACCTCGCCCTCGACTCCTCTCCCTTCGGCGGCTGCAACACCGTCTCCGATTCACTCTTCCTCCGCATCCCCATCCTCACCTGGCAAGGCTCCCGCTGGTCCGCCCGCATCGGCCCCGCCATGCTCCGCAGCATCAACCTCCCCGAACTCATCGCCGAAAACGAAGACCGCTACATCACCACCGCCCGCCGCCTCATCACCGACGACGATTTCCGCACCGCCCTCCGCTCTCGCCTCGCCGCCGCCAACCTCGACGACACAATTTACTCGACCAAACTCGCCCCCACCTTCCTCACCGCCATCAACACCCTTCTCACCACCCCCCCCAACCCCTCAACCCACACCCCCATCCACATAAACTCACCCACCCCCAATTGAACCACTTAAATGCGTTTTCCTTTTCGTGCCTTTCGTGTCCTTCGTGGCTATTTTACGTCATTCGTGGAAACTTTATAACAACGCCACATCATGCGCCGCCATCTCCGTAATCCGCAGATCCTGCGGCAACCCATGCTGCGCCGCCATATAGTCCTCAATCCGCGCCCGCACCGGCGCCACCTTGATCCGCCGCGTGATATCCGCCGCAAAAGCATACGTCATCAAGTGCCGCGCCTGTGCCAGCGATAGCCCCCGCGATATCAGGTAAAACACCGCATTCTCATCCACCGGCCCAGTCGTCGATCCATGCGTGCACTTCACATCATCCGCATAAATCTCCAGCGCCGGCTGCGAATTCATGAACGCTTCGTTCGACAACAACAGCGACTTGCTCGTCTGCTTCGAATCCGTCTTCTGCGCATCCTTCTGCACGAAAATCTTCCCCTGGAAAATCCCCGTCGATCGCTCCGCCAATACATACTTATATAGTTCGTGGCTCGGACAATGCGCCTTCTCATGATGCAAAAGCGTGTGATTATCAATATGCTGATCGCCGTGCGCATACACCAGCCCATTCAGCGTCGCCTCCGCCCGCTCCCCGCCCAGAAACACCTGCAAATCATTCCGCGTCAGCCGGCTCCCCATGCTCGTCGAGTGCGACACGAACGCCGACTCCGTCGCCAGCACCACCTGCATCAGCGCGATGTGATCCGCCTGGTCCCCTTCCTGCTGCAGCTTGTTATGATCGATCCGCGCCCTCGGGCCTTGAATGATCTCCGTCACCCCGTTCGTCAGATACGCCGCCCCGTTCCCCCCCGCATACGTCTCCACCACCGACGACTCGCTCGCCTCCTCCGCCACCACCAGCACCCGCGGATGACTCACCAAAGGCGCCGATCCGTGCGGCACCGTCGTCAAAAAAACCAAATGGATCGGCTTCTCGCACACCGCCGACGCCGCCACATGCACATACGCCCCCTCCCCCAGAAACGCCGTGTTCAACGCCGCAAACGGATGCTCCCCCATCTTCGCCAGCCGCGCCAAATACTCCTGCACCGCAGCCCCCTGCGTCTCGATCGCCTGCCCCAGAGGCAGCACCGTCACCCCCGCCGGCAACCCCCGCGCCGCGCTCAGCGTCTCCTCAAATTGCCCGTTCACAAACACCAGCTCCGCCGCCGCCGCCCCGCCAAACGTGAACCGCTCAAACAGCTCCCGCACCGTCCCATCCACTCCCGCGTGCCGCGCCGCCCCAAACGCCGCGCGCGCAATCCCGGTCACGTTCGTGTCCCGCCATTCCTCCTGCCGCGTCGTCGGAAACCCCTGCCGCCGAAACTCCTCCATCCCCTTCGCGCGCAGCGCATTCACCCACTCCCGCCCATGCGCTCGCTGCCCCGCATACTCCCCCAAAAACCCCGCCGCCTGTTCCGCAATACCCATCATTCAAAAACCCCAGCGTTGATCGTTCCGTGCATACATCCATACCGCGTTCTAAATGCTGCGTTTTGCGTTTCCAGCAAAAGCATCGTTTACCAGATCATCCAGCTTTCGTGTCCTTCCTGCTTTTCCTGGCCATTTATCGTCACGCCGCCTCTTCCACCCAGTCATACCCCTTCTCCTCCAGCTCCAGCGCCAGCTCCTTCCCCCCGCTCTTCACCACCCGCCCCTCCATCATCACATGCACCTTGTCCGGCACAATGTAATTCAGCAGCCGCTGATAATGCGTCACCAACAAAATCGCCTTCTTCGCATCCGATTGATGAATCCGGTTCACCCCATGCGCCACCGTCTTGAGCGCATCGATGTCCAGCCCCGAATCCGTCTCATCCAGCAACGCCAGCAGCGGACTCACCACCGCCATCTGGAACACCTCGTTCCGCTTCTTCTCCCCGCCCGAAAACCCCTCGTTGATCGCCCGGTTCATGAAGCTCTTGTCCATCCCCAGCAAATCCATCTTCTCCCGCACCAGCTTCAAAAACGCCGCCGCATCCAGCTCCTTCTCCCCATGGTGCTTCCGGATCTCGTTCACCGCCGCCTTCAAAAAATAGCTCGTCGAAACGCCCGGTATCTCCACCGGATACTGAAACCCCAGAAACAACCCCTCCCGCGCCCGCTCCTCCGGCGCCATCTCCAGCAAATCCTTCCCGTTGAACCGAACCGACCCCTGCGTCACCTCATACACCTCCCGCCCCGCCAGCACCTGGCACAGCGTGCTCTTGCCCGACCCGTTCTTCCCCATGATCGCATGAATCTCCCCCGTATCCACCGTCAGATCCACCCCCTTCAAAATCTGCCGCCCCCCACCCGCCACTTCCGCATGCAAATTCTTAATTTCAAGCAACGCCATCGTTCGCTAGCCTTTCGTCTCAATCAACCGGTCTTCGTGGTCCTTCGCGCCTTCGTGTCCTTCGTGTTTACGTCGTCGCTCGTCCGGACCTCCGTGTTCTCTGTGTCCTCTCTGGTCCAATCCGACTATCCGACAGACCCCTCAAGCGACACCCCCAGCAGCTTCTGCGCTTCCACCGCAAACTCCATCGGCAGCTCCTTAAATACCTCTTTGCAGAAGCCGCTCACAATCATATTGATCGCATCCTCCAGCGCAATCCCCCGCGTCTTGCAGTAAAACAACTGATCCTCCCCAATCTTCGAAGTCGACGCCTCATGCTCCACCCGCCCCGTCCGGTTCCGCACCTCAATATACGGCGACGTGTGCGCCCCGCACTTGTCCCCCAACAGCATCGAATCGCACTGCGTGTAATTCCGCGCGTTTTCCGCCTTCGGCAAAATCTTTATCAATCCGCGGTACGTGTTCTGCCCAAACCCCGCGCTGATCCCCTTGCTCACCACTGTGCTGCGCGTGTTTTTCCCGATGTGGATCATCTTCGTCCCGGTGTCCGCCTGCTGATAATGGTTCGTCAGCGCCACCGAATAAAATTCCCCCACCGAATTATCCCCCTGCAAAATGCACGAAGGGTATTTCCACGTCACGCTGCTCCCCGTCTCCACCTGCGTCCACGTGATCTTCGCATTCTCAAACGCCTTCCCGCGCTTCGTCACAAAGTTGAAAATGCCCCCCTTCCCCGTCTTCGGATCGCCCGGATACCAGTTCTGCACCGTCGAATACTTGATCGTCGCCCCGGGCAATGCCACCAGCTCCACCACCGCCGCGTGCAACTGGTTCTCATCCCGCTGCGGCGCCGTGCACCCCTCCAGGTAACTCACATACGCCCCCTCGTCCGCAATGATCAGCGTCCGCTCAAACTGCCCCGTGTTCCGCGCGTTGATCCGGAAATACGTCGACAACTCCATCGGGCACCGCACCCCCTTGGGAATGTATGCAAACGACCCATCCGTAAAAACCGCCGAATTCAGCGTCGCAAAAAAATTGTCCGAATAAGGAACCACCGTCCCCAGGTATTTCCGCACCAGCTCCGGATGCTTCTGCACCGCCTCCCCAAATCCGCAAAAAATAATCCCCACCTCCTCCAGCTTCTTCTGAAACGTCGTCGTCACCGACACCGAATCCAGCACCGCATCCACCGCCACCTGCGGCTTCTCAATCCCCAGCAGCGCCTCCTTCTCATGCACCGGCACCCCCAGCTTCTCATAAATCGCCAACAGCTCCGGATCCACCTCCTCCAGACTCTTCGGCTTCGCCTTCGGCGCCGAGTAATACTTGATCCCCTGATAGTCCACCGCCGGATACGTCACCTTCGGCCACTTCGGCTCCTTCATCCCCTGCCAGTGCCGATACGCCTTCAACCGCCACTCCAGCAGCCACTCCGGCTCCTTCTTCTTCGCCGATATGAACCGGATGATCTCCTCGCTCAGCCCCGGAGGCGCTTCATCCGCATCCATATCCACCGCCCACCCATGCTGATACACCTTGCCCGCCAGCTCTTCAATTGTCTCTGTCGATGTAGGCATCGCAAAACTCCAAAGGAAATCCCGCCCCGCTCCGCCGGAACCATCCCGCCCCAAGAACCCCATTCTAGGACACCCCGCCGATAAATGGTAGCACCTGAGACTCATCCGCAATTAGAACCCCGCCGCCTTGCCTCCTCACTACCCCCTTCCTATAGTATCCCCGTACTACTTCACCGATTCCGCAGGAGCCACCCCATGTCCATCCTCCTCTCCGAGGCCGCCGCCAAGGAAATCAAATCCATCATCAAAGACCAGGGCCTCGCTGATTCCGTCGCACTCCGCGTCGGCGTCAAAGGCGGCGGTTGCTCCGGCTTCTCCTACGTCCTCGACCTCACCGAAGCCCCCCCCGAAAATGATGAAGTCATGGAATGCCACGGCATCAAAATCCTCTCCGACCGCAAGTCCTATCTCTATCTCAACGGCACCGAAATCGACTTCAAAGACGAAGTCATGGGACGTGGCTTCGTCTTCAAAAACCCCAACGCCACCCACACCTGCGGCTGCGGCTCCTCCTTCTCCGCCTGACCCCCTCCCCATCCTTCCTGGAATTTCCAACAGGGCGCTCCCACGAGCGCCCTGTTTCTTTGCCCACCCCCCGCCCCCAAAAAACAACGATCCGCGTCCATCCCCATCCATCCGCGGCTACTTCCTCATCCGGTTGCGGTTCCCCACCGCCGTGTTAATCTACGCGCCGACGTTTCGCCGATGCATCCCATCTGCCGTCCCCCGAAAGGACACCCCCATGCTCCGCAAAACCGCTCTCCCACTCACCCTCCTCGCCCTCGCCGCCTGTAACTCCACCGGCGGCCTCAAAGTCCCCTTCGAAAAAGAAAAGCCCTTCGTCGCCACCCCCGTCCCCGCTGATTTCGCCATCGTCGTCGACGAAAACCACGACACCTACTACGACCGCCAGCACATCCGACAGGCCATCGCCGCCACAGACGCCATGTCCACCACCACCTACACCACCCGCCGCGACTACAACGACTCCATCTCCAACAACTTCTCCCAGGAAACTCCCCTCTCCCCAGTCCAGCTCCAGAACATGTGGAACGACGTCGCCCGATACAACCTCATGAAAGGCTCCTCCCTCTGGATCAACTGGCGTTCCAACGCCGACCTCTACAAACGTAACTCCTACACACTCCAGATCCGCGCCAACGGCCAAACACGCACCTACTCCGCCACCAACGGCTTCTCCGGCAACCTCCGCCCCCTCATGCTCCAGGTCCAAGCCGTCCGACTCCCCATCTCCCAAAACTCCAACACCCCCGTCATCACCCCCGCCTCCCAGCAACCCCCCACACCTCCCGCCAACAACACCCAACCCACCACCCCCGACATGGCCCCCTCCACCCAACCCATCTCCTCCGGCATGTCTGACCACGCCGCCCCGAACCCTTCCACCGTCCCCAGCATCACCATCAACCCCCCAACCCCCGCCCCCTCAGCCGTCACCCCACCACAAACCACCACCCAACCCGCCACCCCCTCCGACGCCCCCGGCACCTACCACCAACTCAAAACCCCCGGCCAATCCTCACTCGACCACGCCAACGATCCCCTCATCCTCCCCGATCCCACCCGACCCGCCACCGCCGCAGACGCCCCTGCTTTCTACGGCGGCCTCATGATCCCCGTCCAAAACCTCACCGACGCCACCCGCGACTAGGCCCCCCTCTCCATTTGTCATTTGTCATTTCCCCATTTGTCATTCATTGACTTCCCCCCCCCTTTTCCGTACATTGCCGGGCTAAACTTTCCCCGACCCAAACCGCCATATACCGCGAGGTCCACCATGCTCCCCTTCCACAAAACCAGCAAGATGCGCAAAGGCACCCGCCGCGCCCACCATGCCGTCAAGGGCGTCCAGTCCGTCCGCTGCCCACGGTGCTCCCAATCCAAGCAGCCCCACCGCATGTGCGCCAACTGCGGCTACGTCAACAAATCCCTCTCCCTCGTCGTCAGCGACGCCCAGAACTAACCGCCAACGCGTCAACCCCCCCGCCGACCCGAATTTCCGAGACGCGACCGTGAGGGAGCGTGGGGGGGGGTGGGGGGGGGTGGGGAGAGAAGCAAACGCGCCCCCATCTATCGCTTGACGCACCACCTCTCCCCGGTATAAAAGCCCCTCCTTCCTCCTACTCTCCAGAGGCTTCACCATGCGCATCGCCGTCGACGCCATGGGCGGCGATCAGGCCCCCGCTCAAATCATCCAAGGTGCACTCGACGCACTCCCTCTCCTCGACCCCGACGACCAGCTCATCCTCGTCGGCAACCAAACCATCATCGAACAACTCGCCGCCCCCGCCCTCCACGCCGCCGGCCCCAAGGTCGCCATCGAACACGCCTCCCAGGTCATCACCATGGACGACTCCCCCGTCGAAGCCATCCGCTCCAAACGCGACTCCTCCATCGTCCGCATGGTCAAACTTGGCAAAGAACACAAAGCCGACGCCCTCATCTCCGCTGGCAACACCGGCGCCCTCGTCGCCGCCGGCGTTCTCATGCTCAAGCCCCTCGCCGGCGTCGAACGCCCCGGCATCGCCGTCTTCCTCCCCTCCTCCAAAGGTGCCGTCATGCTCTGTGATGCCGGCGCCAACACCCAGCCCAAGCCCGCACACCTCTACCAATACGCCGTCATGGCACGCCTCTACGTCAAGGCCACCAAAAATCTCGACAACCCCTCCGTCGCCCTCCTCAACATCGGCACCGAAGACGAAAAAGGCACCCCCCTCGTCAAAGAAGCCCGCGAACTCCTCGCCGCCGACCCCGCCCTCAATTTCAAAGGCTACGTCGAAAGCCGCGAAATCCCCAACCACCCCGCGGACGTCATCGTCACCGACGGCTTCACCGGCAACGTCGTCCTCAAACTCATCGAAGGATGGTCCGCCGCTCTCTTCAAAACACTCCAGCTCGAAGCCGCCGCCGAAGGTCCCCAACTCCTCGATACACTCAAACCCCTCATGGCCCGCATCGCCAAACGCTACGACCACGAAGAATACGGCGGCGCACTCCTCCTGGGCGTCCAGGGCCTCTTCATGAAAGTCCACGGCTCCGCCGGCCCCCGCGCCATCAAAAACGCCATCGCCGCCACCAAATCCGCCGCCCGCCTCAACGTCAACCAACAAATCGAACAACATCTCGCCCCCAAAAAACCCTAACCATCACAAGTAGCCTTGCGAGGTATCGCAAGGCCGGGGGGGCGGCGGGGCCGGGGGGGGGCGGGGCCGGGGGGGGGGCGGACGGTGGACCATTTCTTCTATTTACTGATGACGCCGCTGTTTCTATTGAGAAATCCACTGTCGACCTTCATTTCGACCTGGCCGATCCTTCCCTGGTCGGTGAACTACCAAGTCAAACACGAGCGGGGACTCCTGACCTTCGGTCCGTCCAGATCGCTGCTGTGCAATACTTCCGAATTGGTGATCGATCTATTCCGCGTAGCGGGCGGATGGGCAGCGCTATTGCGCGATGGGTACGTGATTTTCCTACCACCTGGAAAGGCTGGCAATGAAATCTCTGCCATCATCAGCGAGCGACTTTTGAGGAAGGAGAGGAATGACTAGCTGCGGACGAGGCCGCGTTTTCCCCATATTTTTTGCAGCGTCCCGCCATTCCTGCTCTGCCAGACGACCTGCTGCCCGCCCCAGTTGTGATCAGAAGCGTAACACCTCGCAACAGCCTTGAAGCTCCCCCCTACATCTCATCCCCGAACAGGTTCGTCGCAATCCCCGTCACCTTCTCCCACAACGGCCGATGTCGCCACAGGTCATAGGTAATCTGTCGGGACCGCCCCTTGTCTTGCTCGAACATGTTGATCTGCGAGCGGGCAAATGACGGATCGAGCACATTGAGGTTGGCTTCGTCGTTGAGCCGAAAGCTGCGCTCGTCGAGGTTCGAAGAGCCCAGCGACACCCATTGGTCATCCACGATCAGCAGTTTGCAGTGGAACATCGTGTGCCGATACTCGTAAATCTTCACCCCCGACGCCAACAGCGGGCCCCAGCGGCTGCGCGAGGTCGCACGCACCACTTTCTCGTCGATATGCGGCCCCGGCACAATGATCTCCACGTCCACGCCCCGTTTGCGCGCCGCCAGAAGAAACGCTATCGTCTGATCGTCCGGCACGAAGTAGGCCGTCTCCATGCGCACCGTGTGGCCGGCTGACGCCACCGACATCAGATACAAAAGTTGCATGCTCTCGCTGCCGCCATGGTAGTTGCTCTTGAACACCTGCGCCGGTTCCGTCCCTGCCGAATCGAGCCGCGGAAAGTACCCGTCCCCCTCCAGAACAACCCCCGTGGTCTCCAGCCAGTTCTCCATAAACGCCGCCTGCAACTGGCCGACCACCGGCCCCTGAACACGATACTGGTTGTCGCGCCAATGCTTGGGATCCGTCGCATTGCCCGACCATTCGTCCGCAATGCCCACGCCCCCGGTATAGCCCACCTTCCCATCAACCACCAGCAACTTCCGATGCGTGCGATGATCGATCTGCGCCACCGAGCCCCAATCAAAGAAGTAGACCGGATGGTATTCGTAAAACTGCACCCCCGCATCTTTCATTTCCTTCACGACCGACTTGTCGATTCTGCTGCTCCCATACCAATCCACCAGCACGTGAACCTTCACGCCCGCCCGCGCCCGCTCCGCAAAAGCATCGCCAAATTCCTTGCCCACCTTGCCCGACCAGTAAATGTACGTCTCAAACGTGATCGTCTTCCGCGCCGCCCGAATGTCCTTCAGCATCGCCGGAAAAATCTCGTCCCCGTTCCGCAGCGTCTCAATCTCATTACCGCCTACCAGTGGCGGCCCAAGCAGCACGTTCATCTCGCGCGCAAACGCCGGATCCCCCACGTGATACCGCCCGTCAACCCGATACGAAATCCTGTGACCACACCCCGAGAGAACCAACAACGCCGTCAAAACGACCCCACACCAGCGCATCAGTGAACCTCCACTCCGCCAAAACCAACCCCCTCCTCGCCCCCGCACCTCATCCGCAATCAGAGTGCCACAGCCATTGAACCTTGGGTCCCCCACCCAACGCCCGCTCCCCGATGCCCCGCGCGCACAACTTGGCAAATCCCGCGCGCATTCCCCGCAAAAAATTCCCTCCCCAACCCCAACCCCCACAACCCCTTACCACAAGACACCCCACGTCTGTGTGCGCACAAACTGGGCGCAACTCCCCTCTATAGAGGAGCACTGCGCCATGCAAAAGAATCTTCGTGGTCCTTCACCTCTTCGCGACTTCGTGTTTCCGTCGTCGGCCGCGGGGAGGCAACGGTGTCTCAAATTTCCCCAAAAACCTCATACACAAGCACAAAAACCCCACATTTCCAAATACACAACGGCAAAAACCCACCCTTTTTTGCAAAACACCCCCTACACATCGAAGAAAACCACACCTCCTCTCTCCAAATCCGCCCAAAACCCGCCCTTGTTGCCCCCCCATCACCCCCTTATCATGGCCTCCCTCCTCGCGTCTCCAAGGATGGTCCCCATGCACACCGCCGTGCAACCCGGCGCCGCCGATCTCGCCGCCAACGCCCACACCGCCGCCCCGCCCCACCGTCCCAAACGCGTCGCCATCCTCGGCGCCACCGGCTCCATCGGCACCAACGCCATCGACGTCTGCCGAAACCTCCCCGCCGAATTCCAAATCCATTCCCTCACCGCCGTTACAAGCTGGAAAAAACTCGCCGAACAAGCCCTCGACGTCCGACCCCGCTCCGTCGCACTCAACGACAAATCCACCCGCGAACTCCCCTCCGACAACCTCGCCGCCCTCCACGACGCCCTCCTGGGCACCGGCATCGACATCCTCACCGGCCCCCACGCCATGGAAAAAATCGCCGCCAGCGACGATGTCGACACCGTCGTCGCCGCCGTCGTCGGCGCCGCCGGCCTTGCCCCAGTCATCGCCGCCGCCCACGCCGGCAAAACCATCGCACTCGCCAACAAAGAAGCCCTCGTCGTCGCCGGCTCCATCGTCATGCCCGCCGCCAACGCCCACAACGCCACCATCGTCCCCGTCGATTCCGAACACTCCGCCATCTTCCAGTCCCTCCGCTCCGGCCACGAAAAGGAAATCCGCAAAATCATCCTCACCGCCTCCGGAGGCCCCTTCCGCACCTGGCCCAAATCCAAAATCCAGAACGCCACCGTCGCCGAAGCACTCGCCCATCCCAACTGGAAAATGGGTCCCAAAATCACCATCGATTCCGCCACCATGATGAACAAAGCCCTCGAAATCATCGAAGCCCACTGGCTCTTCAATCTCCCCGCCGAAAAAATCGAGGTCCTCATCCATCCCCAAAGCATTGTCCACTCCATGATTGAGTTCATCGACGGCTCCGTCATCGCCCAGCTCGGCACCCCCGACATGCGCACCCCCATCCAATACGCCCTCACCCACCCCCGCCGCCTCGACGGCTGCAGCACCCGCCTCGATTGGTCGAAAATCAGGGAGATGACCTTCGAGCAGCCCGACGACCGGTTCCCCGCCCTACAATTGGGTTACGAGGTCATCCGCCTCGGCGGCACCAGCGGCGCCGTCGTCAACGCCGCCAATGAAATCGCCAACGAAATGTTCCGCGCCGCGAACATTCGCTTTGGCGACATCGTACAGAGAGTCGAAGAAGTCCTCAGACGCCACAAATCCGCCGGCTTCATCCCGGACCCCACGCTCGATCAGCTCCTCGCCGCCGACGCCTGGGCCCGCAAAGAAACCCGCTCGCTCTGACCGCCATCCCATCGCCAAGAAAGGCCTTTGCTGATGCTCCGACTCCCGCAACGCCTGTCCAGCGCCCACCGCCGCTCGCGCGTCGCGCTCTACGCGCTGATCCTCCCCGTCCTCGCCGCCTTCACCTTCGCCGGCGCCCTCGATTCCGCCAAACGCTTCATCTACATCTTCCTGGGATTCTCGCTGATTATCTTCCTGCACGAGCTCGGACATTTCGTCGTCGCCCGCCTCTGTTCCGTCAAATGCCTCGCTTTCTCCATTGGCATCGGCCCGCGCATGTGCGGCTGGCGCAAGGGCGGGAAATTCAACTTCGGCAAAGACCCCTACGACCCCGACGCCCAGAAAGACCTCTCCCACAAATCCATCGAGGAAACCGAAGGCGCCGCCTCCGTCGCCGACCTCCCCCAATCCTCTTCCGCAGCACCCCATCCCGCCGGCATCGGCGACACCGACTACCGCATCTCCTGGCTTCCCCTGGGCGGTTACGTCCGCATGCTCGGCCAGGACGACATGGACCCCACCAAGGTCTCGAACGACCCCCGCGCGTTCAATCAGCGCCCCGTCTGGCAGCGCATGCTGATCGTCTCCGCCGGCGTGACGATGAACCTGATTTTCGCCGCGGTCACCTTCGCGATCATCTTCTCGCCGGGCATCGGCGTGAACTTCCCGCCCGCCCACATGGGCCTGGTCGCCTACAACTCGCCCGCCGAAAAAGCGGGCCTCAAAATGGGCGATGAAATCGTCGCCATCAACCACAAACGCGACCTGGGCTTCGTCGAGTTCACCGATGTGCAGATCGCCTGTGCCCTGTCGTCCGGCAGCGCCCCGATCAACTTCGCCTGGGACCGCCCGCAGCCCGATGGCACCGTCAAGCGCATGTCCGCGGACATCATTCCCGTACGCCCGCCGGATAACGGTTTCCTGATGATCGGCGTCTCTCCGATGCCGAGCCTCAACATCGCCAACTCGCAGGACCAGCTCGACGAATCCGTCGAGCTGCGCAAGAAGCCGCTGGCCGAGGGCGGCGACGATCGTCCCGAGGAAGCGCCGGAGATCGCCAAGCTCAAGCCGCACGATCACATCGTCGCGGTGGATGGAACCCCGGTAAGCGATTACGTGCAGTTTTACGACCTCGTGCAGAAGCTCGGCTCGCAGCCGGTGCATTTCAAGATCCACAACGATGATGCGGCGATCGCCGACCGCACCATCACGATCCGCCCGCAACTCGAGCTGCGCCAGGCCGTGGGCACGCCCGGCTCCGACGAGTACCCGCTGGTCGCCGGCATGGGTCCGCGCCTCATCGCGCTCAAGGTCGAAAAGGGCCCCGCCAAAGACGCCGGCATGAGGGACGGCGACATCATCACCCGCATCGGCGACCGCTCCCAACCCTCCCTCGAGGACCTCTTCACGATCGTCGGCGCCAGCGCCGGCAACACGGTTCCCTTCGACGTGCTGCGCGATGGAAAAACCGTCACGCTCCAGGTACAGGTCGAACGCACCAAGACCGGCGGCAAGATTCAGGTGGCTCCCGCGCAGGACCTTCAGCATCCGGATGTTTCCGTGCGCGATCCTGACGCGGCCCCGCACCTCGATATGCTCGAGCACGATCGTCAGGCGCGCATTACCGCGGTGGACGGAACGCCCGTGAAATCGTGGGAAGACATTTACGGCGTCCTGCGCAGGAAATCCGCGGGCGACAAAGTCACGCTCACCTTCGCCTCCGACACGACCAGCACCACAGCCCCCGCCGCGGCATCGGAAAGCGCCGCCGCCGCGACCGCTCCCGGCGAGCAGACCGCGAGCATCACCGTGTCGCCGGAGCTCGCCACCGCCCTCGCCCAGCGCACGCATTACATCGCGGATATTCCAGTGGAAGTCGAGACGCGCACGCAACGGGCCGACACCGCCTGGGGCGCGGTGGTGATGGGCGCTCAGCACACGTGGAAATTCATCGAACAGGTCTACATGACCCTCCTGGGCCTCGTGCGCGGAACGGTCGATCCCTCCAACCTGCACGGTATCGTCGGGATCACGAAGGTCGGCTATGACATCCAGCAGCGCGGCCCGGTGTGGCTGTGGTATCTGCTGGCGATGGTGTCGGTGAACCTGGCGGTCGCCAACTTCCTGCCGCTGCCGATCGTCGATGGCGGGCTGTTCCTGCTGCTGATCCTGGAAAAAATTCGCGGTCGGCCGTTGTCGCTGAAGGTGCAGTCGGCGATCCAGATCGTGGGGATCGTGCTGCTGGCCGGTCTGTTCCTGTTCGTGACCTACAACGACATCTGGCTGGTATTCACCGGCAAATAAGCCCCCGCCCCCGCCCCCGCCGGCCTTGCCTGGCACCGATTGCGTGCCCCCCAGCCCCGAAGGCATAATGCACGCACCCGGCAGGTACCGCGACCGAGGATGCAATGGGCGACGCTCAGGATGATGTGCGCGAAGATGTGACGCAGGTGCTTGAACAATTGCGCCAGGGGGACCAGCGCGCGGCCGACCGTCTGCTGCCGCTGGTATACGACGAATTCCGCGCTCTCGCCCGGCACTACCTGGCGCAGGAGCGGATGAACCACACGCTCCAGCCGACGGCGCTGGTGCACGAAGCGTACATGAAACTGGTCGACCAGACGCGTGTGGATTGGCAGGGCAAGAGTCATTTCTTCGCGGTGGCGGCGCAGGCGATGCGGCGCATTCTGGTGGATCACGCCCGCTCGCGGCAGCGCGACAAGCGCGGGGGAGGACGGGCGCGCGTGGTGCTCGATGAGGCGGTGGCGCTTTCGCCGCAGAAAGACGAAGACGTGATCGCGCTGGATGAGGCGCTGGAAAAGCTGGCGAAGGTGGATCCGCGGCAGGCAAAGGTGGTGGAGCTGCGGTTCTTCGGCGGGCTGAATGTCGAGGAGGTGGCGGAGGCGTTGCAGGTGTCGAAGCGCACGGTGGAAGGAGACTGGATGTTCGCGCGTGCGTGGCTGAGCCGCGAGCTGCGCGGCGCAGAAGCGTGACGGAGCAGCATGCCGTTGAGCAGCGAAAAGTATCAGCGGGTGAAGGACATCTTTTTAGCCGCGACGGAGAAACCCGTCGCCGAGCAGGAGAAGGTGCTCGACGAGTTATGCAATGGCGATGAAGAGATTCGGCGGGAAGTCGAGAGTCTCCTCAAGGAGCATTCGCGCGGGGAGCAGCTGATTCCGTCGGAGCCGGCGGGACCGCTGGGGTCGATGAGCGCGATTTTGTCGCGGGCGAACATTGAGTTGCCCAGCGGTGATCCGGCGAGCCGGCGGCACGGGGAGGAAACGGTCAGGCGCGAGCCGACGTCTTATCTGGACGATTCGTCGGCGACGCCGTCGGGATCGGGGTCGGGGTTTGTGGATGCGGGGCGGTTCATGGCGGGGACGATCGTGGCGGGGCGGTATCGGATCATTGAATTGCTGGGGCGCGGGGGCATGGGCGAGGTGTACCGGGCGGATGATCTGGCGCTCAATGCGTCGATCGCGATGAAATTTTTGCCGCCGCTGTTTGGGGCGGATGCGAAGTGGCTGGAGCGGCTGAAGAACGAAGTGCGTGTGGCGCGGCAGGTGACGCACCCGAACGTGTGCCGGGTGTTCGATCTGGGGGAATTCCAGGGCGAGCAGTTCATCACGATGGAGTATGTGGACGGGGAGAACCTGGCGAGTTTGCTGCGGCGCATCGGGCGCGTGCCGGACGACAAGGGGCTGCAGATCGCGCGGCAGTTGTGCGCGGGGCTGGCGGCGGCGCATGATCGAGGCGTGCTGCACCGGGATTTGAAGCCGGCGAATGTGATGATCGACGGGCGCGGGGCGGTGCGGATCACGGATTTCGGTCTGGCGGCGCCGGCGGACCAGTTGCGGACGAATGGGGCGATTCGCGCGGGCACGCCGGCGTACATGTCGCCGGAGCAATTGAACGGACGGCCGGTGACGGTGCGGTCGGATATCTATTCGCTGGGGCTGGTGCTCTACGAGATGTTCACGGGGAGGCGGGCGTTCAAGGCGGATAATCTGCGGGAATATCAGCGGCTGCACACGCGCGAGGAGCCGACGCCGCCGCATGAGATCGTCGATGACATCGATCCGATCGTGGAGCGGGTGATTTTGCGGTGTCTGGAGAAGGATCCGCGGAATCGGCCGGCGACGGCGATCGCGGTGGCGGCGGGGCTGCCGGGCGGGAATCCGCTGCGGGAGATACTGGCCGCGGGAGAGACGCCGAGTCCGGAGGTTGTGGCGGCGGCGGGTGAGGCGTCGGGGGGATTGAAGCCGCGGACGGCGACGGGGTTTCTGGTGGCGGCGCTTTTGGCGATGATCGCGGTGGTGATGCTGTCGCCGCAGGCGTTTCTGGTGCAGCAGGTGGTGAAGGACAAACCGCCGGCGGTGCTGGCGGATCGGGCGAAGACGGTGCTGGCGTCGCTGGGATACAGGGAAGCGCCGCGGGATTGGGAGGGCGGGTTTGCGGTGGATGGGAATTTCCAGGACCACGTGCTGGCGACGCGGAAAGATGCGGCGCGATGGCAGGAGCTGACGCGGCGGCGTGCGGGGCTGGTGTATTACTGGTACCGGGAAAGTCCGGAGCTGCTGGTGCCGTGGCAGGCGATGCCGGTGTGGCAATCGGATGCGACAGCGCGGCGCGAGGATGATCCGCCGCTGGGGCCCGGGGCGATTGATGTGGCGTTGGATCCGGAGGGGCGGCTGATCGATCTGGAGGTGCAGGCGTCGCAGCCGCCGCTGGCGTCACCGGCGACGACGCAACCGGAGGTGTGGACGAAATTGCTGGCGGCGGCGGATTTGCAGAACGCGGTGCTGACGCCCGGTGCGCCGGAGGCGGCGTTGCCGGTGTATGCGGACACGCGCGCGGCGTGGGATGCGCAGATACCGGATCGGCCGCAGGAGCATTTTCACGTGGAGGCGGCGGCGGCGGGGGGACGTCCGGTGTATTTTGCGGTGAAAGGCGACTGGCCGGAGCCGGCGGCGCCGACGAATGTGAACCGGATCATCCAGACGGTGTTGTCGCTGGTGCTGCTGGTGGCGGGAGGATTGCTGGCGCATCGGCACTATAGGAGCGGGCGCGGGGACCGGCACGGGGCGACGCGAATGGCGGGGGCGATCATGCTGTTCGGGTTTACCGCCTGGGCGTTGCGTGCGCATCACGTGCCGAACCTGGTGCTGGAGTTCCGGATGTTCCGGCAGTCGATGGGGGCGGTGATGTACTGGGTGGTGCTGGTGTGGGTGTTTTACCTGGCGTTGGAGCCGTACGTGCGGCGGGTGTGGCCGGAGGTGGTGATTTCGTGGAGCCGGCTGCTGGCGGGGCGGTGGATCGACCCGCTGGTGGGGCGTGACGCGCTGGTGGGATGCTGCGCGGGTGCGATCACGGCGATGCTGTCGGACCTGGAACTGGTGCTGCCGCGGTGGCTGCATTTGCCGGCGCCGCTGCCGGCGATCAATGGGTCGCTGGTGCGGCTGGAGTCGCTGACGGATGGTGCGACGATGTTCACGGCGATCCTGGGGGCGGTGTATGTGGGGCTGCTGATGCTGCTGCTTCTGGTGGTGCTGCGGATGGCGTTCCGGCGGCGGCTGTTCGCGGCGCTGGGATTTGTGGCGGTGATATTCGCGGCGACGGGGCGTTGGAATCCGATCGAGCCGGTGGGCATTCCGCTGCAACTGATCATCAGCGCGATATTCCTGGCGGTGATGGTGCGGAACGGGCTGGTGGCGCTGGTGTTCTGCCTGCTGGTGCGGAATTACCTGGATGATTTTCCGATCACGGCGGATTGGGGGGTGTGGTTCGGGTGGAGCGTGGTGGTGCCGCTGGCGGTGATTTCGGTGCTGCTGCTGGCGAGCTTTTATGCGTCGATCGGGGGCAGGCCGTTAATCTCGATCCGGCTGGCGGACCGGTAGGGCGCATTGCCGATTGCCGATCGCCGGTTGCCGATTGGCGCAGCGCGAGGTCAATGGGCAATGGGCAATTGGCAATCACCTCGCCACTTCCCAGACGAGGTGCGGGAGTTCGGGAAGGATGAGTTTGTTCATGGCGAGTTCGACGGCGTTGGGGGAGCCGGGGATGGAGAAGATGAGGGTGTGGCGAACCGCGTGCTGAGTGCCGGGTGCTGCTTGCTGAGTGGGCGCGGGGGTCAGGATGATCCCCCCCACCGCGCGGGAGAGCATGGCGCCCGAGCCGATGGATTGGTAGGAGAGCATGCGGAAGAGTTCGCCGAAGCCGGGGAGGATTTTGTGGAGTTTCGCGGAGACGGCGTCGAAGGTGTTGTCGCGGCGGGAGACGCCGGTGCCGCCGTTGAGGATGACGGCCTGGATGTCGGAACGGGCGCAGAGTTCGTCGAGGAGGGAGCGGATGGCGTCGGGGTCATCGCGGAGGATGCGGTGGACGGGATGGGTGTGACCGTGGGATTCGAGGAGCTGGCGGATGAGGCGTCCGGAGTCATCGGTGGCGTCGGTGCGGGAATCGGAACAGGTGATGACAGCGCAGGCGACGGCATGTTGACCGGCGGCGGCTTTGTGGTCCTGATAGCCCATGGGCCCTCCCGGATGCGCGGCGCGGCGGGGGTGGCGCGGTGCGTGGCGAGGGATTGTAGCAGGAAGATCAGGGCTGCGTGGCGGCGGCGGGGAGGGCGACGAAATCGTCAAGACCATTGTCCTCTCCACACTGGCTGACGGCGAGGAAGAGGGTGGTGTCGCCGGCCGAGCGGGACCAGAAGCGCACGGAGCGATCGCCCTGGAGTGTGGAGATGAGGGGATAGGAGCCCTCGGAGGGCAGCGGGAAATCGGCGCGGGCGACTTCGAAAAGAGTGAGGCGTTTGTCTTTGCAGGCGTAGACGACGTAGGCGGCGGGCTTGCCGGCGAGGCTGGTCAGGCCGCCGCCAAGGACGGAGGCGCCGGTTTTGGCGGCGGGGAAGTCGGGCAGGAAGGAGAGATCGGAAGTGGCGAACAACTTGATCAAGGCATCGGGCGCGGCGGAGGAAACCTGCACTTGCGGGTTGCCCTCGGCGACGACGTCCTTGGGGAGCATGAGGAGCCGGTGATGCAGCAGGGCGGGGGGCAGGAACCAGGCGGCCGCGGGGGCGAGCATGAGCAGGAGGAGGGCGGCTGCGGCGACGGCGCGGAAGGGGGTGAGGAAGTGGGGATGGCGGGCGGGGGTGCGGGTGGGAATCTGGCGGAGCCGGCCCAGGAGCGATTCGGGCAGGGCCAGCGGATGGGGGTCTGCGTGAGGGTCGGCGGGGGCACCGGGGGTGTTGCCGACCACGAGCTCGGTCAGGCCCTGGGCTTCGGCGAGGAGCTGGGCGTAGCGGCGGCGCAGTTCGGGCGGGGCCTGGGGAAGGGCGGCTTCGAGCTTGAGGCGCTCCGGGTCGTCCGGTGGCAGCAGGCTGACGGATTCGAGGATGTCATCGCGGAAGTTCATGCCGCAGGCGACTCCGTGTCGTGGTGGGTGGAATCCGGGGCGTGGCGGAGGGTGCTGGCGAGGGTGTCGCCGGGCCGGGAATCCCCTGCCGGCGGGGAATGTCCGGCGGGCGTGGGAGTCAGCACCAGCCGCAGGGCCTGACGCGCCCGATAGAGGCGTGAGAGGACGGTGCCCAGGGGAATTTTGAGGAGATCGGCGGTCTCCTGACAGGAATACCCCTCCATCACGACACAGAGGAAGGGAAGTTTGAGATCCTCGTCTAATTGATCTAGTGCCCGCTGGACGAAATCTGATTCGGCGAGAAGATCGGAATGATTGGGAAAGCGGCTACCGACGCGCTCGAGGGCGTCCTGGTCGTGGGATGGGCGGAGCCTGCGGCTGGAATCGCGGAGATAATGGGACCAGCGGTTGCGAAGGATTTGGAAGAGCCAGGCCTTGGCCTTGGCGACGTCGGACAGTTTGTCGCAGGATTTCCACGCTTCCACGAAGGTTTCCTGGAGAAGGTCTTCGGCGAGTTCGCGCTTGCCGCAGAGGCGCAGGGCGAGCCTGTAGAGGGTCGGGGCCCACTGACTCACCCAGGATTCATATTGGGAGCGGCGGCTATCAGCCATGGAGCACGAAAAAAAACGTCCGGATTTTTTTCAGGCCAGAATAGAAGGGAGAGGGCAGGGCACCTGTATATCGGCCGGCACTCATCATAACAGAGGTGCCCGCGGGGGAAGAAGTGATTCGGGGCGGAGGGGAGGCGAGGGGGCGTCGGGGAAATCGGGGGGCTTACGAGGCGTGTGTAGAGGGCCCGGGTAGGATTGCAGGTCGCTGCCCGGGCCCTTGTTTTTGATATTTGTTTTGGGGCGACGGGGGAGGCGGCGGGGCGGCGGGGGGAAGCGCAACAGGTGTGTCTGGGGCGACGCCTGGGGCGCGGTCGTCTACCGGCAGGGAGCGTGAGGGCGCCCGGCGTCGGCGGCGGGGGAGATCAGAGGGCCGGGGGGGGGCCTGGGGCGGGGGGGGGGTATTTCCAGCGACCACCCACGCGTGTGCGGGACCCACGAGCCTTCCCACCTCCCGCACACGAAGCACAGCCGCCCTTGCACGAGGCGGCTGTGTGTTTTGTGGATGACGCTTCAGGAGGCGGATGCCTTGCCCCCCCCACCGGGGTCGGGTAATTTGCGGAGGTTATCGGGCGGTGAGGGGGAAGCAAGGATGGTGGGTCATGAGCCGGGCTGCGGTGGAAGCGTATGCGGCGGGCGCGGGATATGTGAGGGAGGCGATCGCGGGGCTGGGGGCGGACGATTTTCGTGCGGTGCCGGTGGCGGGGACGTGGTCGATCGGTCAGATCGTGATACACCTGATGGATTCGGATTTGATCGCGTCGGACCGGATGAAGCGGGTGATTGCGGAGGAGAATCCGACGCTGGTCGGCTTTGACGAGGCTGCGTTTGCGAGGAATCTGTTTTATGAGAAGCAGGATCCGCAGGTGGCGGCGGAGATTTTCCGGATGAACCGGGAGCTGACGGCGGTGGTGTTGCGCAGCGTGCCGGAGTCGGCGTTCAAGCGGGTGGGGACGCACAATGAGCGAGGCTGTGTGACGCTGGGGGGGCTGGTGGAGTTGTACGTGGGGCATTTGAATCATCATCTGGGGTTTATCCGTCACAAGCGGCAGCTTTTGGGCAAGCCGTTGTGAGCGGGGAGAGCGACGGAAGCGCGGCGGCGGAGGCGACGGTGGTCGACGAGCAGGGACAGCTATTTGCGGGAGCTGCGCGGGAGCGGGGCGAAGTCGGCGGGGGGAAGGAGTCGAAGAAAGCGCGCGGGAAGAAGGGGAAAGGGGCGCGGGGCAAGGGACGCAAAGTGCGGCGGGAGTTTTCGGCGGGGTTCATTCTGTTTCGCGAGGACGCGGCGGCGCCCGGCGGAATTGCGTACCTGCTGTTGGATTACGGAAAGCACTGGGATTATGCGAAGGGGCATCTGGAGGAGGGGGAAACGGCGTGGCAGGCGGCGGTGCGGGAGCTGCGCGAGGAGACGGGGATTCGACAGGTGGACCGGGTGACGCGGTTCGAGCGCGACATGCAATATGTGTTTTATTCGCCGAAGAAAGGGCAGGTGCATAAGACGGTGACCTATTTTCTGGGGCGGACGCGGGCGGCGGCGGTGAAGGTGTCGGAGGAACATGAGGGATATGCGTGGCTGGGATATGAGGAGGCGCTGGAGCGGCTGACGTATGAGAATGCGCGGGAGATGCTGCGGGCGGCGCATGAGGCGCTGATGAAGGGGCGGAGCGCCGGGGGGAATTGACGGGGTGCGAAAAGCGGGCGATGCTGGTGAGCGACGCCGGAGTGGCGGCACATCGGGCGGATAGAGATCTTATTGGCGGCAAATGGGAGTGGCGGCGTGAATTACGGCGCGGCGTTCAAGGCGATCTTTCGGTCGGAGGGATGGTTCATGCAGTTGGTGCTTCTGGCGGTGGCGCTGCTCATTCCGATCCTGGGGCCGATCGTGGCGTTTGGGTATGGGGTGGAGGTGGAGAAGACGGTGCTTGCGGGGGGTGCGGAGGCGGTGCTGCCGCGGTTTGATTTCGGCAAGTTCATGGAGTACGTGAAGCTGGGGGCGATTCCGTTTGTGGTGGGGATGGTGGTGGGGTTTGCGTCGATGCCGTTCACGATGGGGGCGTATCTGTTGATGGTGTTGCCGATGGCGTTGGGCGCGCCGACCGCGGTAGCGGTGGCGTGTCTGATTGCCGGGGCGCTGCTGATGATTCTGTTCGCGGTGGGACTGAACCTGGTGGCGTTGCCGATGGTGTTGAAGTCAGGGCTGACGGGGAATTTCAAAGACGGATTTGATTTCAAGTTTGTGCTGGATTTTCTGCGGCGCGTGGGCGGGGCGATGGTGCTGATGATGGTGGCCCTGATGGCGGTGGGATTTGTGGGGGGCATCGTGGGGGTGTTGATGTGCTTTGTGGGGGTATACCTGGTGGTGGCGTGGATATTTGTGTCGCAGTCGCATTTGCTGGGGCAGCTGGCGGCGATGTATGTGGCGCGCGGGGGGACGAGGCTGCCGCCGGTGACGGCGCCGGTGGTGTCGACGCGGGCGTTTCCGGTGGTGGAGGGGTGATCGAGGAACGGACGCAAGGCGTGCCTGCGCGGGGTGGGGCCGACGCAAGGGTTGTCGCGTGCACAGCAGTTCAGCGGGAGAAGGGGGCGGTTACTGGGCTTTGGCGACCTCCACGCCGAAGACGTAGCTGGGGCCGAACATGTTGCTGGTGAAGAAGACCATTTTTTTGTCGGGGGAGAAGCGGACGTTGGGTTCGAGTTTGTAATTGTGCTTGGACATGTTGACGAGGTGCTCGGAGTGAAGGACGCCGGGCTGGATGAAGTCGGGCTGGTTGATGGCGCCGCGGCTGGGGGTCATCTGGGGGTGGAAGAGCTCGATCCATTCGCCGTCGGGAGCTTTGGCGACCTGTCCGGGATCTCCGCCGTCGCCGCACATGAGCGATTCATCGGCGGTGACGTTGAAGTGGATGGACCATTCATTGCGCTGCATGTGGAACCAGCGGCGTTCCCTGGTTTCGAGGTTGTAGGAAGCGAGCCAGAAGTCTTCGCCCTTGGGGGTTTGCAGGTCGTACCAGATGGTTTTGCCGTCGAGGCCCCAGAACTCGTGTCCGGCGATTTCCATGGTCATGGTGCGTTTGTGAATGAGCTGGTTGTTGGTGCCGTCGGTGTGGATGTTCCAGATGCGGTCGACTTCCTGCCAGGCGCCTTCGTGGCAGTACATCAGGAGGGTGGGATCGGCGGGGGAGAACAGCAGGTGGTTGAGCCAGTTGGTGTCGTGCTGGAGCAGCGGGGTTTCCTTGCCGGTTTGCAGGTTGAGGGTGAAGAGGGTCATGGGGAGTTTGGCGGCGAGGCGCTGGGCCATCATCTGGCCTTTGTTGACAGGTTGGACGAGCGGGCCGGACATACCGGCGGGATTGACGCGCTGGGCGCCGTAATCCTGTCCGCCTTCGCCTTCGATGAAGGTGCCGGCGGCGAGAGTTTCATCGGCGTTGACGGTGGAGACGCCGGCGCGTGGGGGAAGGTCGGCGAGTTTTTTGGTGTCGCCGGTGTCGAGGTTGGCGGAGTAGAGGGCGTGCTCGTCGGTTTTGGTGAAGAAGACGGTGTTGGTTTTGTGTCCGACGACGACGGCGTGGACGTTGGCGCCGGGGACGACGAGGCGGGTTTTGAAGGTGGCGAGATCGACGGCATGAATGCCATCGGGGGCGGAGTAGACCATGGTTTTACCGTCGGGGGTGTAAGCGTTGACGTTGAAGTAGAAGCCGGTGGAATTGGGCTCGTCGGTGATGCGGTGGATGCGATGTCCGGTGTCGGGATCGATCCAGGTGCGCGGGGGTTCCTGGGCGGGGGCGGCGGGCGGGGTGGCGCCGGGGGCCTGGGCTTGGGCGAAAGCGGCGGCGGGGAGGGCCATCATCAAGATTGCGGAAGAGCGGATGAGGGGATGCATAAAGGGCCTCGCAGAAAATCGCAGACGATGTAATGGGAGAAGAACGCGGTGTGGAGCGGAGGATTGCCGGCGGAGTATGATGAGACGACTGTGGTGATGGAGACATTGGCATGACGACCATGAGTTCAGGACTTCACATTGAGGGGCTGAAAAAGAGGGAGCTTGCCGCGCTTAGCCGGAAGGCGCGGCGATTCAAGATGACGCCTGAGGAGTATGTCCATGCGCTGGTGCGCGAGGATCTGGCAATTTCGGGGGCGGCGAAGCGGACAAGTTTTGCAGCAATTCTGGAGCCGGGCCGGGAAGTGGATGAGGAAGAGTTGGATCGGCTGGTAGAGCGGGCGAGGGAGGAACATCATCGCAAGAGCGGGCGAAGGAAGAGGTAGCGGGTTGTGGCGCGTCCTGAGCGTGACGGGCATTTGGAGGTCGGTCGAATGGATCCGATGGGCGCTTACTTGGGTGACACGCGGAAGAGGGCGGCTTGGTGGGGGGTGAGTGGGGTGGTGAGGGTGTCTGTGGCGTCGGGGAGGTTTTGGTGGGACCAGAGGTCGCGGACCTGGACGGGGCCGGTGAGGCCGAGGGATTGGAGGGAGATGGAGACGGACGTTTCCTTGCCGGGGAGGGTGGCGGGCGGGCGTTGGCGGCCGCGGGCGGGTTGCGTGGCGGGCTGGGGGGCATTGGGGTCGATGGGGTATTCCTGGGCGTTGAAGAGGGCGACGTATTTGTCGGGGGAGTTGGGAACGTCGGCGGACCAGACGATGAGGTCGTCCTGGCGCGAAACCTGGTGGTTGTTGGTGGATTTTTGATCGACGGCGAGGACTTCGTCGTTGGTGATCAGCGAGAGGGTGAAATCGTCGTTGCGCGGGAGATTGGCGCCGAGGATCAGCGGGGAACGGGCGATGCACCAGAGCGTGAGGAGGGTGCGCTGTTCGTCGTGGGTGAAGTGGGTCCAGGCGTTCGGTCCAGATTGCCAGGTGCGGATGTTGCCGAGGGGGAGCATGTCGGCGTCGGGGAAATGGCCGGGGCCGCGGAAGGGGGTCCAGTCGTCGAGGCGTTTGAATTGTTCCTTGAGGGATTTCCAGTTGTCCCAGAAATCGTCGGAGATTCGCCACATGTTGGCGTGGGTGGAGACGTGCGGGCCTTCGGCGAGAGGCGTAGCGCCGGGAGAGGTGGAGAAGACGATCGGGCGGCCGGTTTTGTCAATGGCTTTGCGGATCGCCTCGATTTCGGCTTGGTGATAGGTGGGTGCGGAAAGATCGTCGACCTTGATGAAATCGAGGTCCCACGAGGCCATGAGGGCGAGGACGGAATCGTAGTATTCCTGAGCGCCGGGCTTGGTCATGTCGACGCCGTACATGTCGGTGTTCCAGCGGCAGATGTCGGATTTGTTGGCGATGTCGGCGGCGTGGACGTTGGTGCCGAGGATGGGGACGTTTTGCGTGACGGCCTGGCGCGGGATTCCGCGGAGGAGATGGAGGCCGAACTTGAGACCCATGGCGTGGAGTTTGTCGGCGATGGGTTTGAAGGAGCGGGAATCTTTGGTGGAGGGGAAGCGGTTGGCGGCGGGAAGGAGGCGGCCATTGGCATCCATTTCGAGGGCCGCGTTGGGGCGGTAGCGGTCGGTGTGGGCGAGGGGTTCGTACCATTGGATGTCGATGGTGACGATGGTGAAGCCGTGGGAGAGGAGGTGGTCGTGGAGGTACTGTGCGTTGGCGAAAGTGTCGTCTTCGGTGACGCCGGCGCCGAAGCAGTCCCAGGAATTCCAGCCCATGGGGGGCGCGGGGGCGAAGGCGTAGAAGGCCGGGGCGGCGGCGGGGGCGGCGGGGGATTGCGGCTGCGCGGGTGCGGCGAGCAGCAGCGGAGCGAGCGCGAGGGAGGCAAGGAGCGCCAGCAAAATCGATCGCACGGGGAAGCTCCTGTTTACCGGCGGAGAAAGGATGCGTAATGTACCACGGTGGGGGCGGGTTGAAAGCGACAGGCGTGGAGGAATTATGCTGCGAGCAGTAGGACGTGGTGCGGCGGCGGCGGCGTTGGGGGCGGCGGTGTGGGTGGGCCTTGGGCGCGTGGAGCTGGCGGCGCGCGGGCAGACGGTGATTGTGGATCCGCAATCGGGGGCGGAGCAGGGGCGCGGAGGGGGGCCGGCGGGACGGGGCGGCGGCCCTGAAGGGCGCGGGCCGGCGGTGGGGCGCGGTCCGGCGACGGCGCCGGGGGCGGGGCAGGCGAACGAGAAGGTGTCGGTGACGCTGGGGACGCTGCACACGGCCGGCGGAGGGGAGATCGGGTACACGGCGTCGGCAGGCTATTTGCCGCTGAAGGACGAACAGGGCAAGCTGCGGGCGAACGTTTTTTACACGTCTTATGTGGTGCCGGAGCACGCGGCGACGCAGCCGGCGACGGATGCGGCGACAGCGCCATCCACGGAGGCGGCTTCGCAGGCGGCGACGCGGGAGGGCGGGAGTGCGTCGCGGCCGGTGACGTTTCTGTTCAATGGCGGGCCGGGGGCGGCGTCGGTGTGGCTGCATTTGGGAGCGGTTGGGCCGCAGCGGCTGGATGTGCCGGCGGATGGGTCGCCTCCGCGTGCGCCCTACAAGCTGGTGAACAACGAGTATTCGTGGCTGCCGGCGAGCGATCTGGTGTTCATCGATCCGGTGAACACGGGGTATTCGCGCGCGGCGGAGCCTTCCGAGGCCAAGCAGTTTTTCGGCGTGACGGAGGATGTGGATGCGGTGGGGGAATTCATCCGGCTGTGGCTGACGAACAACAAGCGGTGGGATTCGCCGATATTCGTGGCGGGAGAAAGCTACGGCACGACGCGTGCGGCGGCGCTGGCGGAGCACTTGCAGGAACGCGTGGGGGTGGAGGTGTCGGGGGTGATTCTGATGTCGACGGTGCTGAATTTCGCGACGCTGGATCCGTCGGAGAGCAACGATCTGGGCTATGAGCTGTACGTGCCGAGCTATGCGGCGGTGGCGTTTTACCACCACAAGCTGGGCAACACGTATGCGAATCTGGATGCGGTGCTGAAGGATGCGGAGCAGTTCACGCTCAACGATTACACGGTGGCGCTGGCGAAGGGGGCGGCGCTGCCGGACGATCAGCGGCAGGCGGTGGCGAACAAGCTGTCATCGCTGATCGGGCTGCCGGCGGGCTACATTTTGCAATCGAATCTGCGGGTGCCTCCGCAGCGGTTTGAGAAGGAATTGCTGCGCGGCAGCGGCGATACGCTGGGCGAGGTGGTCGGGCGTTTCGACGGGCGGCTGACGGGATTTCCGACGGACACGGTGAACGACTCGGTGACGTACGATCCGTCGTTGAGCGGGTTTTATCCGGCGTATACGTCGGCGTTCAACACCTATGTGCGCGACACGCTGAAGTTTGACAGCGAGCTGCCGTATGAGGTGTTGAGCGGGCGCACGCAGCCGTGGAACTGGGGCGGGAACGGGGTGAGCGGGTATTTGTATGTCGGGGACAATTTGCGGAACGCGATGACGCAGAACCCGCATCTGCGGCTGATGGTGTGCCAGGGGCGTTTTGATCTGGCGACGCCGTATTTTGCGACGGATTACACGGTGAATCATCTGGGGCTTGCGCCGGCGCTGCGGAAGAACATCACGCAGAAGTATTATCCGGGGGGGCACATGCTGTATCACGTGCGTGCGGGATTGGAGCAGTTGTCGAAGGATGCGCAGGGATTTATTCGCGGGACGGGGCAGTGAGCGTGCCGGGGCGGGGGCGCGGAGGTACGGCGGGCTTCCGGTCGGGTTTTGCACGGGGCGGGGATTTGGTAGGCTTGCCGGCGAATGATGCAGGTCCAGGATTTTTTCGCGCCCGCCGGTCCGGTGGCCAAGCGGCTCAAGGCGTTTGAGCTGCGGCCGCAGCAGCAGGAGATGGCGGCGGCGGTGGAACGGGCGTTCAACGAAAGCGGGCATCTGGTGGTGGAGGCGGGGACGGGGGTGGGGAAATCCTTTGCGTATCTGATACCGGCGATTGCGCAGGTGGCGCGCGGGAAGAAGGTGGTGATTTCCACGCACACGATATCGCTGCAGGAGCAGCTCATCGAGAAGGACATACCGTTTTTGCAGGCGGTGAGCGGGCAGGAATTTTCGGCGGTGCTGTGCAAGGGTCGAGGGAATTATCTGTGCATGCGGCGGCTGGAGCAGGCGTCGAAGAAGGCGTTCACGCTGTTTCCGGATATGCGCAACGCGGACGACCTGGTGATGATCGAGGAGTGGGCGGAGAACACGAAGGATGGGAGCCTTTCGGATTTGCCGCGGCAACCGGCGTGGCAGGTGTGGGACAAGGTGGCGGCGGAACATGGGAACTGCCTGGGGCGGCGGTGCCGGTATTACGACGGGTGCTTCTATCAGGCGTCGCGGCGGCGGATACAGAACGGGCAGTTGCTGGTGTGCAATCATGCGCTGTTTTTTTCCGATCTGGCGCTGCGGCGCGCGGGCGGTTCGATTCTGCCGGCGTACGACTTCGTGGTGCTGGACGAGGCGCACACGATCGAGGCGGTGGCGTCGGATCATTTTGGGTTGAGCGTTTCGGAATCGCAGGTGCGGTATCTGCTGCATTCGCTGTTTGTCGAAAAGACGCGGCGCGGATTCCTGGCGACGCTGGATGGCATCGACAACCTGGCGGCGATCGAGGCGGTGGGCGAGGCGGAGGTGGCGACGAATCGGATGTTCGAGGAGCTGGACCGGTGGCTCAAGACCCGGGCGCCGTCGAACGGTCGCGTTCGGGAGAAACACATCATCGCCAATCCGCTGGGGCCGGCGATGGAGAACCTGGCGAAAAGTTTGAAGGCGCTGGCGGGCCAGTTGACGCCGAAGGGGAAGGCGGGACAGGCAAGGCCGGTGGTGGATAACCCGGCGGATGGTGAGTCGCTGAGCAGCGCGGAATATGAAGTGGAGAAATCGCGCTTCGAGCTGCAAAGCTACATCAACCGGGTGAACGGGATTCACGGGGCGCTCGAGGCGCTGCTGGATCAGCAGCAGGAAAATGCGGTGTACTGGGTGGAGGCGACCGGCAAGACGACGCGCCGTTTGAAGTGGACGTGCAGCCCGATCCATGTGGCGGGCTCGCTCAAAGAGGCGCTGTTCGATGAAGTGGAGAGCGTGATCCTGACGAGCGCGACGCTGGCGACGACCAATCGGCGGGAGGGCGGGAAGCGGCGCGAGGGGGAGGAGGCGCCGGTGCGCGGGGGCGGGGCGTTTGATTATTTGCGGTCGCGGCTGGGGGTTTCGGACGGGCGGGATCTGCTGCTGGGCTCGCCGTTTGATTATGCGTCGCAGTGCACGCTGTATCTGGAGACGGCGCTTCCGCTGCCGGAGGAGCGCGGGTTTCTCGACCAGGCGATGGACCGGGCGATGCACTACATCCGGCAGACGCAAGGCCGAGCGTTCGTGTTGTTCACGAGTTACGCCATGCTGGATCGGGCGGCGCGCTATCTGGAACCGCAACTGGCGGCGGCGGGGTTCCCGCTGTTTTCGCAGGGCGGCATGCTGACGCGCGGGCAGTTGCTGTCGCGATTCAAGAGCACGCCGAATGCAGTGTTGTTTGGGACGGATTCCTTCTGGCAGGGTGTGGACGTGCAGGGCGAGGCGCTCGCGAACGTGATCATCACGAAGCTGCCGTTTGAGGTGCCGGACAAGCCGGTGGTGGAAGCGCGTCTGGATGCGATTCGGGAGGCGGGGGGGAACCCGTTCAACGATTATTCGCTGCCGGAGGCGGTGATCAAGTTCAAGCAGGGATTCGGCCGGCTGATCCGGTCGAAGACGGACACGGGGATCGTGGTGGTGCTGGACAAGCGGATCGTGACCAAGCCGTACGGGAAGCGGTTTCTGGAGGCGCTGCCGGCGGTGAAAATCGTGCGCGTGACGGCGTAGAGCGCGTTGAGTATGTTGCGCTGATGATTCCGCTTGCCGACACGCTTCTCGAACAATTTCCGTGGCTTCCTGATTTAGGCTGGGCGCTGGGGGCGCTGGCGCTGGTGTGCCTGGCGGTGTATGTGCTGCGGCCCGGCATCGGCGGGGATTTTGCGATTCATGTGGATGGGGCCGATGTGCTGTTTTCCGGGAAGATTCCGGCGGCGGCGCGGAGCGCGATCGAGGATTTTCTCACGCAGGATGTCGCCATTCCGGCGGCTTATACGATTCGCGGCAAGTGGGACGGGCGGGTGCTGGCGATCACGGTTTCGCCGCCGGCCAAACCGGTGGAACAGCGGATTCGCAACTTTCTGAAGCTGACCCTCAAGCCGCCGCTGGCCGCGCCGGACGAGTGACGGTCGCCTTCCGGCGCGCCCAGCGATCAGCCGTTGGCGCGCTCGATGATCCCCGTCGTGCTGCGGCCTTCCAGAAACGGCGCCAGAACCACTTTGCCGCCGCGCGATTCGACGATCTCCCGTCCCACGACTTCCTTGCCGGCGTAGTCCGCCCCTTTCACCAGCACGTCGGGCTGCACCGCTTCGATCAGCTTCAGCGGCGTGTCCTCTTCGAACGCCACCACGTAATCCACGCTTTGCAGGCCGGCGAGCACCGCCATGCGATCGGCCAGCGCATTCACCGGGCGCTTCGGACCCTTGAGGCGGCGCACGCTTTCATCGCTGTTGACGCCGACCACCAGCAAATCGCCCTCGCGCCGCGCGAGTTCGAGGTAGCGCACGTGGCCCGCGTGGAGGATGTCGAACACGCCGTTGGTGAAGACAATGCGCACCGGCGTCCCGTCGCTGGCGGCGCGGCGATGGCGTTCGAGCATTTTGACAAGTCGCGGCAGCGGCAGTTCCTTCACGCCTGAATCGCCGGAGAGGCGGTGTAGTTCATCGATGATTTCCTGCTTTTTGATGGGCACGATGCCGAACTTTTCGACCTCCAGGCCGCCGGCGATGTTGGCCAGGTGCGCGGCCTGAAGCCAGGATGCCCCGCAGGCGACGGCCATCGTCATGGTCGCCAGCACCATGTCGCCGGCGCCGGTGACGTCATACACCGTGCGCGGGCGCGTGGGAATTTGCGCGCCGGAGGAGCCCAGGGCGACATCATCGCGCGTCAGCAGGAACATGCCGTGGCGATCGAGCGTGAGCAGGCACGTTTCGAGGTGATGTTTGGTCAGCAGCGCTTCGGCGAGGACCGGGGCTCCCTCGACGGAATCGGCGAGTTTGATGCCGCTGGCGCGCTCCGCTTCGAAGCGGTTGGGCGTGATCGTCGAAGCGCCTTCATATTTGCCGTAATCCCCGATGAGCGCCGGATCGACCAGCACCGGCTTGCCCCGCTCGCGCGCCAGGGCGATCACGGCGCGGCACAGTTTTTCCGACAGCAGGCCCTTGTTGTAATCCTCGATCGCCAGCGCGGCGCAACCCGGAAGGACAGCCTGCACGCGCTCGACGATCGCCGCTTCCTGCTCGGCGGTCAGGCCGCGCGTCACTTCCTGATCGAGCCGCAGCATCTGCTGGGGGTGGCGGTGCTGCGCGAGGCCGACCAGGCGGATTTTGGCGGTGGTGGGGCGATCGGGGCAGCGCAGGATGCCGTCGGTGTTCACGCCCTGTCTGGCGAACAGATCGAGCAGCAGGCGGCCTTGCAGATCGTCGCCGCAGGCGGAGACGCAGTGCACCTCGGCGCCCAGCACCGCCAGCGCCGCGGCGACATTTCCCGCGCCCCCGGCGCGCTGCTCGCGGTAGCGCTCCTGCACCACCGGCACCGGGGCTTCCGGGGAAAGGCGCTCGGCGTCGCCGTAAATGTATTCGTCGACCATCACGTCGCCGATCAGCAGCACGCGCGGACGGGCGAATTTTTCGACCAGCGCGATCAGCGTTTCCGGCGATGTGGGCATCGATTCAGCGACGTTTTCCACCATGAATGGCAACCCTATCCGCGCGGCCTCAGTGTACCGGTTGTTCCGGCGACGCCGCCGGCGCAGCATACCCGGACTCCTCGCGACCCGCATGTCTCTCCGGCCTGGGCCGCGTCAACAGCGCCAGCCGCGCACGCAGCAATTCCTGCTCGTGGACGCTCAGGCGCGCCTCGATCCGCACATGCCAGATCGGCAACCCCGGCGGCAACGGCCGGCCGCGCAGCTTCACCCAGTCCTTCAGCGTGGTCACCAGCGCGTCCGGTCGCCGCTCCGCCGCCGCCTTCGCCAAACCCGCCAGATCGCGCGGCACCTGGTATTGATGGTGATCGTCGAACCACACCGCCGCCGACACGTGCATGCCCAGCGAACGCACCGTGTGCAAAAATCCCGCCGGATTGCCTATCCCGGCAAATGCAAACACGCGTCGCCCGCCGGCGACCAGCGGCACGGGTCCTCCGTCGGCATCATGGAGGCCGGCCACGGTCGTGCGCTGCTGGAAAATGGCGCGCGGGCTGACCCACTGGGTGAGCAAGCCGGCGGCGAGCTCGGCGAGCTCCGGCGTCACCTGCTCGCAGCGTGTCAGCATGATCATGTTGGCGCGCTTCATGTTGTGCGGGGGTTCGCGCCACGTGCCGCGCGGAAGCACGCCGGGGATTCCCAGCGGCTCGGTGGCATCCACGAGGAGGATGTTGAGGTCGCGCGCCAGGCGGCGATGCTGATATCCGTCATCCATCAGCAGCACGTCGGCGCCGAATTTTTCGATAGCCTCGCGGCCGCCGGCGACCCGGTCGGGGTTGACCACGACGGGGACGCCGGGGCACTCCTGCTCGATGACCATGACTTCGTCGGACTTTCCGCCCTTTGGCGCGCCGTATCCGCGGGTGAGCACCGCGGGCTTGCGTCCGAGCTTTTGCAGTTCTTTCGCAAGCATGATGACGGTGGGCGTTTTTCCGGTGCCGCCGGTGGTGATGTTACCGACGGAAATCACGGGCACCGGCAGGCGCACCTGCTTGAACGCGCCGAGGTCGTAAAGGAAATTCCGCACATAGATGATCAGCGCGTATCCCCAGGAGAGCACTTCCAGCAGGAACCGCAAAATGGCCGGAAACGCGCCCGCCCGCTCGCCGGAGATGATCGATCGATACCACTGTTCCATGGCGGCAATTGTAGTGCGTCCGCCGAGCGATGTAACGCAGGGGGCGCTTTGACGCATCCACCCCTGTTAGCGGCGGCGCTAAAAGGGGGCGGGTTCGCAAGGCGGGCGACGTTTCGGCGTTGATCACTTACACCCGTTGAACCTACGGAGATTCGCATGCATCGCTCCCTGTCCGCCGTCGCCGTCGCCGCCGCGCTGCTTGCCGCCACCTCGGCGGTTCGCGCCGCGGAAAAGCTCGATCTCTCCGGCACATGGGCCTTTTCCATGGATCGCGACGACACCGGCCTGACCAAAAACTTCCAGACCGCCGCCCTGCCCGACAAGATCAAACTTCCGGGCATTTTGCAGGGGCAGGGGTATGGCGATGACATCGGCCTCGATACGCCGTGGGTCGCAGCGCTGCCGCGGTCCGATCCCGACGATCCGGGCCGGCCCTACACGCTGAAGCGCTGGTGGAAGCTGCCCGAATACGCGCCCTACACCAAGCCCGGCAACATCAAGGTGCCCTATCTCTCGCAGCCGCCGAAGCACTACCTAGGCGTCGCGTGGTACGCGCGTGATTTCAACCTCGGCGACGACTGGAACGGGCAGCACGTCGAGCTCATTCTGGAACGGCCGCACTGGCAAACGACCGTCTTCGTCGACGGCAAACAGGTCGGCGAGCCGCAGCGCTCCCTGGTCGCCCCCCATGATTACGATCTGGGCATCCTCGCGCCCGGCAAGCATCACCTGGCGATTCGCATCGACAACCGGCAGTCGGTATTTCCCGGTCCCAACGGCACCCCCGGCTACCGTCCCGACGGCCACAGCGTTTCCGACGCGCTGGGCGCCACGTGGAACGGCATCGCGGGCAAAATCGAACTCGACGGCGCCTCTCCGGTCTACCTCGATGACGTCCAGGTGTTCCCCAACGCGCAGAAGAAAACCGCGCATATCGTGGCCAAGATCGGCAACGCCACCGGCGATCCCGGCAGCGGCGAGATTCAGGCGGAAGGCCAAAGCGCGCCCGTCACCTGGGACAAATCCGGCGGCGAGGCGGAGCTCGATGTTTCCCTGCCCTCAGACGCCAAAACCTGGGACGAATTCCACCCCGACCTGCAGAAACTCACCCTGAAACTCGCCAGCACCGATGGCAAAGCCAACGACTCGCGCGAGGTGCAATTCGGCCTGCGCGATGTCTCCCACGACGGCCTCAAGCTCCTGATCAACGGCGTCCAGGCCGATCTCCGCGGCACCCATTCCGGAGGCGATTTTCCCCTCACCGGCTATCCCGCCACCGACGTCGACTCCTGGAAAAAAATCTTCGCCACCTGCAAAGAGTACGGCCTCAACGCCATGCGCTTCCATTCCTACTGCCCCCCCGACGCCGCTTTCCAGGCCGCCGATGAACTCGGGTTCTACATCCAGCCCGAGTGCGGCATGTGGAACAATTTCTCCGTCCCGGGCATGCCGGAAATGCTCGAGCAGGAAACCGAGAAGATGGAAAAGGCCTACGGCAACCATCCCTCCTACATCGCGCTCTCGCCCAGCAACGAGCCCGCCGGCAACTACCAGAACGTGCTCCTTTCATGGGCCGCCAAGTGGGTCAAGGAAGATCCCCGCCGCCTCTATGCCGAAGACACCGGCCGTTCCAACCTGCGCGCTGAAGGCCCCACCTTCGGCATCAGCCCCATCCGCGGCTCTCAAGCCTGGTTCGGCCGCAACTACTCGCGCCAGCTTCAGGGCGTCAACATCCCCGTCGTCACGCACGAAATGGGTCAGTGGTGCGCCTATCCCGATTTCGACCTCATCAAAAAATTCACCGGATACCTTCAGCCGGGCAATTACGAAATTTTCCGCGACTCCGCCAAGGCCCATGGCGTGCTCGACCGCGACAAGGAATTCGCCTTCGCCTCCGGCAAGTTCCAGGTCGCCTGCTACAAGGAAGACATCGAGGCCAATCTTCGCACGCCGGAACTCTCCGGCTTCGAGCTCCTCGACCTGCACGATTATCTCGGCCAGGGGGGCGCGCTGATCGGCATCCTCGACACTTTCTGGGAAAGCAAGGGCTACGAGACGCCCAGGGAATGGCGCGAGTTCTGCTCGCAGATCGTTCCTCTTGCCGCCGTCGGCGACCGCGTCTACCGCAGCAGCGACAAGCTTGAAGCGCCCGTCATGGTCGCCCAGTTCGGCCCGAAAGACCTCAAGGATGTCGACATCAACTGGCATGTCGAAAACCTCGACGGCAAGAAATTCACCCAAGGCGACCTTGGCAAGCATGACCTGCCCATCGGTAAGGACGGCGACCTGGGCGCAATCTCCATCGATCTCCACGACCTTCCCGCCCCGGCCCAATATCGCCTCGTCCTCGACCTCCCCGGCACCGACGCCAAAAACTCCTGGAACTTCTGGGTCTATCCCGACCAGGTTTCCCCCGACAACGGACAAGTGCTCGTCACCTCTGATTGGAGCGCCGCCAAAGACAAACTCGCGGCCGGCGGCAAGGTCCTCTTCTCGCCGCCACCGGGCGCCCTCGACGACACCAGCCCCCCGCTCGACAACGTCCCGGTCTTCTGGAACCGTCTGATGAATCCCAAGCTCTCGGCCATGCTGGGCCTGTGGGTCGATGCCAAGAATCCCGCCCTCGCCGAGTTCCCGACGGAAGGCTGGTGCGATTTTCAGTGGACCCAGATCATGGTGCACCGCGGAACCGCCGCCAATGGCCGCCCCATCCAGGAGGGCGTGCGGCCCGTCAACATCGAGAAAGCTCCCAGGGAACTCAAGCCGATCGTCTCGGCCATCGACGACTGGGCCCGTAATTACAAGCTCGGCCTCATCTTTGAAGCCAAGGTCGGCAACGGCAGGCTCATGGTCAGCGGCGTCGATCTCACCGGCGACCTCGATCAAAGCACCGTCGCCCGCCAGCTTCGCCATTCTCTCGTCGACTACATGAACACCGACAAATTCAACCCCGCCGTCGCCATGACCCCCGACCAGGCCGACGCCCTCTGGCCCGGCAAGAACGGCGTCCACGTCGGCCCCATCGCCCCCGGCGCCAACCCCGGCGATATCCGCGAAGGCCCCGCCACCGCCCCGCGCACGCGGTGAATCCCCGCTGCATAAAAAAATCCTCATCAGGCCGATGCCTCATGAGGATTTTTTTTTGGACCCGTCGCAATCACTTTTATTGAGCGGGCTTCGCCGCCGCCGGGGCCCCCAGCCACTCCGTCAGAATCGGCTGCGTCGCATCCGCCCAAATCTGGTAGCCCTTGTCCGACGGATGCAGGTTGTCGCGTCCCATCACGCCCGGAAACAGTTTCCCATCCTTATCCGCCAGCTTGTCGTTGATGTTCAGATACTTCACGCGCGTCCCATCCGCCAGCTTCGCGATCTGCTCGTTCACCTCGTCGATGCGCTGATTGATGTCCGGCCGCGCCTTGGGCGGCGGATCGTTCCGCGGAAAAATCCCCATCAGCAGAATTTTCGCGTCCGGGGCTTTCTTCTCGATGTCTTCCACCACCGCCTTCACCCCCTTGGCGGTGTCGTCCGCCGTGTTCTCGCCATAGGTCGCATTGCTCGCCAGGTTGTTCGTGCCGATCAGCAGCACCACCACCTTCGGATGCACGCCGTCAAATTCGCCGTTGTCGATGCGATAGAGCACGTTCTGCGTGCGATCGCCGGAAATGCCGAAATCGCCCGGATTCCACCCCCCAAGATTCTTTTCCCAGTTGGCCCTGAAACGCCCCTGCCAGAAATCGGTGATCGAGTCGCCTTCCATGTAAAGATCGATCCCTCCCGCCTTGGCCTTCTGCACGAACTGCTCGTGCCGCCGCATCCACCCCGGGTTCAACGCCCCCGAAGGGTTCGCCCGCACCGGGCTCGGCGCGTCCGCGGCTTCCACAATCCCGGTTTCCGGTGAATGCGCCGGACGGCTCGCCGGAACAATCGCCGGCGCCTCCGCCGTCGGCTTGGGCGGCGCCGCCACGCCCCCCAGAAGCATTCCCGCTGCAATCAACGTGGCGATCTGTCCCGGCTTCACACGCATCGTCGTTCCTCTTCTGCTTCACATCTGTTCTCGCCCCTCCCTCTCCGCTCAACGACTCCCACGCCGCGGGTATTGCACGCCCAATCCGGTATGATGCCCAACCTGACACCTTTCGCACCCCTTCCCGGAATCCCCGCGCATGCCCAGACGCAGCCCCCGCGACCCCGAAAAATACGTCATGTCCTTCGGCGACCACATCGAAGAACTCCGCCGCCACCTCATTCTCGCCCTCGTCGGCCTCGGCATCGCCTTCCTTATCACCTTCTGGTACGGCCGCGATCTCTTCGCCTGGATCTACGCCCCCCTCGACATCGCCCAGAACCTCCTCGACCTCCCGCGCCAAACCTATCCCCGCTCCAGCCTCGGCACCCTCACCGTCTACCTCCGCGTCGTCTTCACCGGCGCCCTCATCCTCAGCGGCCCCTGGATACTCTACCAGGCCTGGCTCTTCATCGCCGCCGGCCTCTACGAAACCGAACGCCGCGCCGCCGTCTTCCTCGTCGCTCTCTCCTCCCTCATGACCACCTTCGCAGTGCTGCTCACCTATTACGTCTTCCTCCCCGCCACCCTCGTCTTCCTCCTGATGTTTTCCACCTCCTATCCCATCCCGCATGTCGGTAAAAATTCCTGGCTCGGCGAAGTCAGCGAGTGGATGCGCCGCATGAACCACGACACCCTCCTCCCCAATGCCCCCGCCGGACGTTCCGACAACACCCAGCCCGCCTCCCAGCCCGCCACCGCCCCCATGATCATCCCCACACTCGCCGCAGATCCCCCCCATCCCGCCGAAGGCGAGATCTGGTACAACACCGACCAGAACGAAGTCCGCATCTTCCAGGACGGCCGCATCCACGTCGTCAACATGACCGCCCCCTCCATGATGGTCCCCCTCATCGATCCCTCCGTCTACCTCGACGAAGTCATCATGCTGACACTGGGCGTCGTCATCGTTTTCCATGTCCCCGTGGTCATGTGCGTCCTGGGCATGACCGGCCTGATCAACCCCAAAACGCTGCGCGCCAAACGCCGCTACGTCATCTTCGGATGCTTCGTCGCCGCCGTCTTCCTCACCCCCTCCCAGGACGTCTTCAGCAACCTCGCCCTCCCCCTCATGGCTTGGGGCCTCTTCGAATTCGGCCTCGTCCTCATGACCTGGTTCTACCGCAAACACGAGCGCCGCATCGCCGCCCAAAACGCGCTCGTCGAATAACCCCCCTCCGCCCCCAGCGCTCCGCCCCCCGCTTACAGCAGTTGCAGCGGCCCATGCGCCGGATCCTCCGGCAGCAGCGACACCCTGTAAAATACCGGCAGCCTCACCGCGCTCCCCGCCGTCGCCAGCCCCCCCTTGACCGCCACGCCGGCATCCGCCACCGACGCCCCGGCCTCCCCCTCGTCAAACCGATGGAACCGATGATGCGGCGGCGTCACCGGCGCGTTGGTCGTGTTGTGCACCACGTTCGCCGTCACCCCATCCCACCCCAAAAGTCCGATGATCACCCGATTCGCCACCGGCGTTCCCCGGCCCGTCAGGTCGTCATACCCCGGCGTCGCCGACAATCCGAAGAATAATGAACCCGTGCTGCCCAGCGTGATGTCGTGGAAATCCACCTGCGGCAGCGCGTCGATCGCCGGCAGCGTCTGCGTCGCACCGTCCAGCGTGCCCTTGCCCAGCATCGCCCGCCCCTGGTTCGCAATCGCCACCAGCGCCGCCCACTGTGGCGCCCCTGCCGACGTCCCGCCGAATGTCTGCCACCCCACCGACCCCTGATAATCCGTCGAGTCATACACGTAAAAGCCCGTCGACGGATTCGCATCGTACGCCACATCCGGCGCCGACCGCTGCACCGATCCCGTCAGCGCCGTTTCAAACGCCGGCGCCGTTTCCACCGAGCTGGTCCCGCCCCCCGTATCCGTCCACGCCGCCTCGCCCAGGTAAGTGGCTCCCTGGGTCAACAGCGTCGTCCCGCCGACCGACAGCACATACGGCGACACCGCCGGCCAGCTTGTCCCGTTCGTGTCGCCCGCCGACGTCACGAAGGTCACACCGGGGTGCCCCGTGGGCGTCAAAAAATGATTGTCATCCACCCACTCCGTCGGATATTCCGCCGCTCCCCACGACATCGACACCACCGACACCCCGGGCTGCTCGCGCGCGTAATCCGCCGCCGCCAGCAGGTCCGACAGCCCGTCCGACGCCGCCTCCACCAGCACGATATGCGCCCCGGGGGCGATCGCATGCGCCCATTCGACATCCAGCGACGCCTCCTGCGACCACGACGCGTCGGCCGTCTCGCTCGTGGACATCTCGTGCTTCGTGAGCACCGTCGCCGCCGCGCCATAAGCCGCCTCGAGCGATTGTTTTCCATCCAGCGAAAACAGCTTGTCAAACACGTCCAGGTCGTTCGAGATCGTCGGCGCGTCAAAGGCGGTGACGATCGCGATCGTCTGCCCGCGCCCGTCGGCCGCTACCGCCCCAGTGCCGTTGGAATACACCACCTGGTCAAATCCGTACGCATCCCGCACCACCGCCGGGCTGAACCCCGTCGTGGAAAAAAGCAGCCGCTCCTCCAGTTGCAGCAACAGCGGCATGCCGCCCCCCCACCGCCTGCCGCCGCGCCCGAAACGCCGCCGTCCCGCCCTCTGCGCACATCTCATGGGAAAATTCTCACCTCGAACTCGCTCTGCTCGAAACAGTAGCCCTCGGGTTGCGCCCGGACAACCCCAACCGCCACGATTCACGCAGATTTCACTTCCCCACCCTCCTTCCCCCTTCAAGCCACCGCCGCCTTCATCAGCACCTCTTCATTTGCCTCCTCCCGCGAAAATTCCCCCGTCAGACGCCCCTCGTGCATCACCAGAATCCGATCCGCCACATGCAGTACCTCCGGCAGCTCCGAGGAAATCATGATCACCGACACCCCCGCATCCGCCAGGTCCGCAATAATCCGGTGCACCTCCGCCTTCGCCCCCACATCGATCCCCCGCGTCGGTTCATCGAGAATCAACACGTCCGGCTTGATCGCCAGCCACTTCGCAATCGCCACCTTCTGCTGATTGCCCCCCGACAGATTCCTCACCGCCTGCTCGCGCGACGACACCTTCGTCTTCAGCGACCGGATGTACGTGTCGGTCACCTCGCGCTCTTTCGCCCGCGAAATCAGCCCCAGCGCATTGAGTATCCTCCGATGGATCGCCATCGTGGAATTCTCGCGCACCGTCATGTTTAATATCAGCCCCAGTTTCTTCCGGTCCTCCGACACATACCCGATGTGGTGCCGCACCGCATCCGCCGGATGCCTGATGTTCACGCGCCGCCCGTGCAGCCGCACCTCGCCCGAGACCTTCCGCCTGTAGCCGATGATCAACTGCGCCAGCTCCGTCCGCCCCGCCCCCTGCAATCCCGCCAGCCCCACAATCTCCCCCTTCCGCACCTGGAACGACACATCCTCGATCCGCGGCGGCCCCGTCAACCCCCGCACCTCCAGCACCACTTCCTCCCCCGGCGACCCCTTCCGCCGCGAATACATCCGATCCAGTTCCCGCCCCACCATCATCGACACCAGCACGTCCTCCGTCGCATCCTTCGTCGCAATCTCGCCCGAATTCTCCCCATCCTTCAGCACCACCACCCGATCCGTCACCCGCAGCACCTCGTTGAGCTTGTGCGAGATGAACACGATCGCCACCCCGCGCGCTTTGAGCTCCCCCATGATCCGAAACAAATGCTCGATCTCCGCACCCGCCAGCGGCGCCGTCGGCTCATCCATGATCAGCAGCCGCGTGTTGTGCCCCAGCGCCTTGGCGATCTCGATCATCTGCTGCGGCGCCACCGTCAGGTGCTGCACCAGCGCCGATGGATCGATCTTCACACCCAGCGCCGCGAACGTCTCCCGCGCCCGACGCCGCATCTCCGGATAATCCATCAACCCCACCGCATTGTGAATCTCGTGTCCCAGAAACAAATTCTCCGCCACCGACAGGTTCGGACACAGGTTGAATTCCTGGTACACGATCCCGATCCCCAGTTCCGCCGCCTCCTGCGTCGAACGAAAACGCACCGCCTTTCCATCGAAAAACATCTCCCCGTCATAAACCACATGCACCCCCGCCAGTATCTTCATCAGCGTCGACTTCCCCGCCCCGTTCTCCCCCAGCAGGCACACGATCTCCCCCGGATACACCGCGAAATCCACCCCGCGCAGCGCATGCACGCCGCCGAAGCTCTTGGTAATCCCGCGCATCTCCAGCAGCGGCCGACCCGCAGTGCCCCCGCCCGCACCACCACCCGCCCCGAAACTGGACTCCCCGGCACCCATCACGACGCCCCCGCGCGACGCCCGAATATCCCCGCGATCCGCCGGATGATCGCCTTGCGGTTGTCCGCATTGGCGTTCTGCACCACGTCGATGATCGCCGCCGCCACGATAATGATCCCGATCACCATCTGCTGCCAATACGATGACACATCCAGCAGCACCAGCCCATTCTTCACCACACCCATGATCGTCGCGCCGATCAACACCCCCAGCACCGTCCCCTGCCCCCCCATCAGCGACGTCCCCCCGATCACCGCCGCCGCGATCGCGTCCAGCTCCAGGTCCTTCCCCGTGTCGGCATGCGCTTCGGTCCCATATCCCACGTACATGATCCCCGCGATCGCGCAACACACGCTGCACAGCACGTACGTCATGAACTTCACCCGCCGCACATTGATCCCCGAAAGCTTCGTCGCCTCCTCATTGCCGCCAATCGCGTACACGCGCCGCCCGTACGCGGTGTAATTGAGCACCACGTGCGATGCGATCGCCAGCAGGATCAGCGCGATCACCGGCGAGGAAATCCCCAGAAACTCCCCGCTGCCGAATATCTTCAGAAAGCTCGCCGGAATCCCCCGGATCGAATCCCCATGCCGGATCGTATAAATCGTGCTTCGGCAAATCTCCAGCATCCCCAGCGTGATGATGAACGGCGTGACCCCGATGTACGCCACCACGAACCCGTTGATCGCCCCAATCAGCGCACCGCACCCCAGCGCCGCCAGGAGAGCGACCGGCATGGGCGCCCCCGCCGCGAACGCCAGGCCGCACACATACCCCGTCAGCCCCACCGCCGATCCCACCGACAGGTCGATGCCCGCCGTCAGGATCACAAAGAATACCCCGATCGCGGCGATGGCCGTCAACGCGATCTGCCGCGACATGATGAACAGGTTGCCGCTCGCCAGAAAATGCGGCCGGGCAATGCTGATCGCCCCCACCAGCACCACCAGCGCAATGAATACCCCCACCTCCCGCTGCCGAAGAACCCGGCGGGCCAGGCTCGGGCCGGCGTCCGCATCATAGGCGAAACTCGTCATGTACCCCTCGGCTTACTTCTGCGTCGCCGGCGCCGTCCCCGCGCCCATCGTCGCCGGCATCGTCGCCGCCTCGCCTCCCCACTGCTGCGCCTCTTCCTTCATGTGCGCCATGTACGTGTCCACGTTGTCCTTCGTCACCAGCAGCACCCCCGTGTCGATCTGCTTGGGCAACTCCTTGCCGGCGCACGCCGCCTGCAATTCCACCACCGACAGCCACCCCATCTTGTAAGTCTTCTGCGCCAGGCAGAACTGGCACGTCCCGTCCCGAATCGCCGCCAGCGTGTCCGGAATGTCGTCAAATCCCCCCAGCAGAATCTTCCCCGCCTTGTTCGCGCTCTTGAGCGCCGGCACCGCGCCGGGAATGCATTCCCCCGACAGCCCGAAAATCGCCGTCGCGTCCGGATGCGCCTGCAATAGCTGCTCCGTCTTCTCCTGCGCCACCGGAATCTTCCCCTGCGTATCCTCGCGCGCAATGATCGTCACGTGCGGGGCCTTCTCCTTCATCGCCCGCTCGAACCCCGCATACCGCTCGTTCAAATTCTGCGAGCCCATCCCGCCCTGCAGCATCAGCAGCACACCCTTGTCGCCCATGCGCTTGGCCATCTCCGTGCCCGCCGTGTACCCCGCCGCGTCATTCACCGTCCCGATGTAGCACAGCGCTTTGCTCGAGGGCGCCGGCGCATCGAACGTGATCACCTTGATCCCCGCCTTCGTCGCTTCGTCGATCACCCCCACCAGCCCCTGGTCGTCATTCGCCGAGATCGCAATCCCGTCGACATGCTTTTGAATCAGGTCCTCGATCACCTCCTGCTGCTCCGACACGCTGAAATCCTGCGGCGCGCGGAATTCCGTCTCAATGCCGAACTTCGCCCCCGCATCCTTGAATCCCTCATAACACGGATCGTAATACGGATTCACCCCCTTGGGCACCATCACGAAATGCTGCTTGTTGTCCGTCCGATTGCATCCGGCAAACGCCGCCAAAACGAGCCCCGCCATCGTCACCGCACACAGCTTCCACATCCGTAGCCTCCGCTCAGGAACAGGTCGCCGTGTTTTAACCGCTCTCACCCCCGCGGGAAAGCCCCGCCGCCCGCGCCGCCTCCTATCCCCCCTACCCCCGCACCCCGATCTCCCCCGCCTCCCGGTCCGCATACGCCGCCGCCAGCTCCGCGATCCGCCCCTGCACCTCCGAGAGCACCCGGTGCCCCTCCACTTCATCCAGCGGCGCCGCCCGCACCGCCGCCATCACCATCCCCTTCACCACGTTGAACAGATACGTCGCAATCGCCCGCACCTGGCTGCTCGTCGTTTCGCTCACCAGCGCCCCAAACGCCACCGCATGATGCAGTTCCGTCCGGTCTGCCAGCGGATCCAGTTGCTCGTGAACGCTCATCGCCCACCCCCACCCCCGCGATACCGCCCACAGCCTCTGCCCCATCTGCACGCTCGCCAGCCGCATCTCCGCCGGCACACGCTCCGAGCTCAACGCCGCGCATACCCCCGGCAACGCCTCATACGCCCCCGACCGCGCGCTCCTGAACGCAATCCCCGACGCCACCCCATCCGCCGGCCCGATCGCCCCCTCCAGCGCCGCCCGCACCATCCCCGCCAGATCGCCCCGCGTCCGTATCCGCCCCGTCCGCGCCGCCGCCTCGATCCCAAACGTGTACCCATACCCCCCCGCCGGCGGCAACGTCTCGCACAACTGCACCAGGCCCATCACGTTCACGCTGATCCTCCTGATAAGGACCCTCGTCTATCGCTCCTCTCTTCCTTCATCGGCAATCCGCCTGCCGACCCTCACATCCCCCACACCCCTCTATTTTACCGCCGCCTCATCCTGAATCTCAGCATTCGTGTACACATTCTGCACGTCGTCGTTCGCTTCCAGTCCGTCGATGATCTTTTGCACCTTCTCCGCCTGCTCCCCCGCCACCGCCACCGTCTGCGACGGAATCATCACCAGGTCCGCCTGCGCCAGCTCAATCTTCGCCGCCACCAGCGCTTTGCGTACCGTCTCAAAATCCACCAGTGCCGTCGTCACCTCATACCCCTCCTCCGACGCCTGCACATCCTCCGCCCCCGCCTCCAGCGCAATCTCCATCAGCTTCTCTTCCGACACCTGCGACTTCTCTATATTGATCACCCCCTTCTTGGCGAACATCCAGCCCACCGCGTTCGCCCCCGCCACCTGCCCGCCATGCTTGTCGAAAATCAGCCGCACCTCTCCCGCCGTGCGATTGCGATTGTCCGTCAGCGCATCGACCAGAATCGCCACCCCGCCCGGCCCATACCCCTCGTACAGCACCACCTCGAAATTCGCACCGCCCACTTCCCCCGACCCCTTCTTGATCGCCTTCTCGATCGTGTCATTGGGCATGTTCACCGCCCGGGCCTTGTCGCACGCATAACGCAGCGCCACGTTGTCGTCCGGATTCGCTCCCCGTTTCGCGGCGATCATGATCAGCCGGGCAATCTTCGACCACGCCTGCCCGCGACGCGCGTCAACCACCGCCTTCTTCCGCTTGATATTCTTCCAATGGGAATGACCGGCCATGCACTGCCTCCACATGCGGCAAAACCTCATCCTATAGGCCCAGCCGCCGCGGGTAAAATCCCACCCATAACCATCACCCCCTGACCAGCGCCTTGCTATTTTGGGAAGACCGCTCGCCGCCATCACGCGCGAAAATGGGCAAAGCGCGGCGCTAACGCAGATGTGAATCTACAGAATTCCGCCAACTTCCCCCTTGTGTCCCCCGCAATTGTACTCATAATACCCACGCCTCATTACTCAGGAGAAGGCCATGCGAAACCCCGCCAAACTTGTCATTTGCACCGCCACTGTCGCCGTTATCGGACTCTCTTCCCTCGCGAAAGCCGACTTCCTCTCCGTCCCAAACTTCTCCTTCGAAGCCCCAACAGAAGCCGGCGGCAGCGGCGACCTCGGCTCCGTCACCGGCGGCACCTCCGGCATCACCGACTGGGACCTCTCCGGCGCCTTCACCGCCAGCGGCGGCGTCTTCGCCAACGATACCCCCAACCAGTTCACCTCCCTCCCCGATGGCCGCCAGTTCGCCTTCATCGACGCCTGGCGCTCCGGCAATCAGACCTCCCTCACCCTCGACCCCGCCGCCAACACTCTCCCCACCATCGACCCCGCCGGCGCCTACACCCTCACCGTCGCCATCGGCCAGCGCGCTGACTACCAGCCCGCCGGCTCCGTCGCCATCCAGCTCCTCGCCGATGGCAACGTCGTCGCCTCCAACACCCTCGACGCAAACTCCATCACCCCCGGCACCTTCACCGACCTGAGCACTACCCTCACCGCCCCCCAGGCCGCTACCCTCGGCGGACAGCAGCTCTCCATCCGCATCGTCGACACCAACACCACCAGCAACAACGACAAAAGCGAAGTCGCCCTCGACAACGTCCGCCTCTTCACCACCGCAGTCCCCGAGCCCGCCTCCCTCGGCGTCCTCCTGATCGGCGCCGCCGCCCTCCTCACCAAACCCCGCCGCGCTTAACCTTTCCGTCTTACACCAATTGTCCCACCCCGGCTGTCCCCCCGCTCCCCGACCGCCAACGCGGACGAGCACCCGTCTGCCGCCCGCTTCTCTCGCAGATTAGCGCCGGTGGCGACCATTGCGCTTTTTCCTTGCACCCCGCCCGCTTACTTCCCGCTGAATTGCTCGCTGCCGGTCCTCTTCGGTGATTGCTCCGATCTGCACCAACAGGGACAACTGCTCTGCCAAAGGCCGCCGATCAAAACGTTGCCCCGCAATGCGAAATCGCTCGGAAAATGGAAGCATCTGATCGAGGCTGTCAATACTCGTCATAATTATCCCTCATTCTGATCAACCCGCTTCACCAGCCACGTCCCCAGAATGTTCTGCGTATTCCTCACGCACAATTGTACGTGCGTGTTGTGGCATAACCAACTCCCTGCCCACAGCCGCCTTTGTGATTGCCCGCCCGTCGGCACGTACACTCCCCTGCTGCTGTCAATCTGCTCATTCCACTCGCTTTCCAACGTTGCGTACGCAAATTCCAGAACCGCGCAATCAAGATACTTCTTCGAACGCACGTTGACCGGCACACGCCCGCCTGCCTTGCGAATGCGGTCGACAAGCCTTCGATGCCGATTTACAAGCTCCGCCGCGTTCCGTGGATCCACAAGATCAAGGCAATTTCCCAGCCGTATCATCGACGCCACCACACCAATTTCTTCTCCCGCATATCGCTGCTTCGCCCACCGCCAGGCTTGCTGGGGCGCATACTCCCAGAAATACACCCCATGCCCCAGCCAGTCCCATGCATTCACGCTGGGCGCAAAACCCGCCCGACCGCTGACGATCTCCAGCGCACGATCCTGACGCGTTCCGTGATACCCAATCACGGTCCGGTGATAATCCGCAAAGATTGGCATCGGCTGTCGCCCTTCACACCTTCGCCATGTTCCGCAGCACCGTGTGCAGAATCCCCCCATTGCGGTAGTAATCCACCTCCACCGGCGTATCGATCCGGCACGTCGTGTCGAATTCCACCTTCGTGCCATCCTTCTTCGTCGCCGTCACGTGAATGTCCTGCCGCGGTTTCACGCTGTCCGTGATCGCAACGTCGAACGTCTCCGAGCCGTCCAATCCCAGCGACTTCGCATCCTGCCCCGCCTTGAACGTCAGCGGCAGCACCCCCATCCCCACCAGGTTGCTCCGGTGAATCCGCTCGAAGCTCACCGCGATCACCGCCTTCACCCCCAGCAAAAACGTCCCCTTCGCCGCCCAATCCCGCGAGCTGCCCATCCCGTAGTCCTTGCCCGCCAGCACCACCAGCGGAATCCGCGCCTTCTGATAATTCACGGACGCATCGTAAATCGCCTTCACCTGGCCGTCCGTGTAATCCGTCGTCCACCCGCCCTCGGTCCCCGGCGCCAGCTTGTTCTTCACCCGGATATTCGCGAACGTCCCGCGCGTCATCACCCGGTAATCCCCGCGCCGCGCCCCATAGCTGTTGAACATGCTCACCGGCACGCCCTTGCCGATCAGAAACTTCCCCGCCGGCGAATCCTTCTTGATCGATCCCGCCGGCGAAATGTGATCCGTCGTCACCGAATCCCCCAGATACGCCAGCGCCCGCGCCCCCGAAATCGGCTGAATCGCCGCCGGCTCCTTGCTCATCTCCACGAAAAACGGCGGCTCCTGCACATACGTCGAGTTCTCATCCCACTCGAACAATTCCCCCTTGCTCGTGTGAATCGCCCGCCACTCCTCGCTTCCCTTGAACACATCCGCATACTGCTTCACAAACTGCTCCCGCGTCACGCATGCCGACACCGTCTCCTCCACCTCGCTCGTGCTTGGCCAGATGTCCTTCAGATACACCGGCTTGCCGTTCTTCCCCGTGCCGATCGGCTCCCTCTCCAGGTCGATGTCCACCGTCCCCGCGATCGCATACGCCACCACCAGCGGCGGAGACGCCAGATAATTCGCCTTCACGTCCGGATTGATCCGCCCCTCGAAATTGCGGTTCCCCGACAGCACCGACGCCACCACAAGATCATTGTCGTTCACCGTCTTGCTGATTTCCTCCGGCAGCGGCCCCGAATTCCCGATGCACGTCGTGCACCCGAACCCCACCAGGTTGAAACCCAGCGCGTCGAGATGCTCGATCAGCCCAGCCTTCTTGTAGTACTCCATCACCACCGTCGAGCCCGGCGCCAGCGACGTCTTCACCCACGGCTTCCTCGTCAGGCCCAGCGCGTGCGCCTTCTTCGCCACCAGCCCCGCCGCCATCATCACGCTCGGATTGCTCGTGTTCGTGCAGCTCGTGATCGCCGCCACCACCACCGCACCGTGCTTCAGCCGAAACTTCTGCCCCTCATACGTCATCTCCACTCCCCCAAAGCCCGGATCCTCCGCTACCGCGATCCCCCCTTCCGAGGTCTCCGCCGTCGCCGCCGTCCCCACCGCCGGCCGGTTTTTCCCAAACGACGTCTTGAGCTCCTTCTCCCACGCTCCACGCATCCCCGTCAACGCCACACGATCCTGCGGACGACGCGGTCCCGCCAGCGACGGTTCCACCGTCCCCAAATCCAGCTCCACCACCTGCGTGTATTCGATCGGCGCCCCATCATCCCGCCACAGACCCTGCGTCTTGCAGTACAGCTCGATCGTCTGGCAAAGCTTCTCATCCCGCCCCGTCATCCGCAGATACTTCATCGTCTGATCGTCCACCGGGAAAAATCCGCACGTCGCTCCATACTCCGGCGCCATGTTCGCTATCGTCGCACGATTCGCCAGCGGCATCTCCGCCAGACCCGGCCCGAAAAACTCCACGAACTTCTCCACCACCCCAAGGCTCCGCAATATCTGCGTCACCACCAGCACCAGATCCGTCGCCGTCACCCCCTCCTTCAGTTTCCCCGTCATCTTGAACCCAATCACCTCCGGCAGCAGCATGTCGATCGGCTGCCCCAGCATCACCGCCTCCGCCTCGATCCCCCCCACGCCCCACCCCAAAACCCCCGCACCGTTGATCATCGTCGTGTGCGAATCCGTCCCCACCAGCGAATCCGGATACAACACGCCCCCCCCCGGCCCGTCCTTCTCCCACACCACCTTCGCCAGATATTCCAAATTCACCTGGTGCACGATCCCCGTCGACGGCGGCACCACCCGGAAATTGTCGAACGCCGTCTGCCCCCACTTCAAAAACTGATACCGCTCCGTGTTCCGCTCAAAATCGTGCTTGTTGTTGATCGTCAGCGCATTGTCCGACCCAAACGCATCCACCTGCACGCTGTGATCGATCACCAGATCGCACGGCACCAGGGGATTGACCTTCTTCGGGTCGCCCCCCATCCGCTTCATCGCCGCACGCATCGCCGCCAGGTCCACCACCGCCGGAACCCCCGTGAAATCCTGCAGCACCACACGCCCCGGCATGAATGGAATCTCAAAATTCTCCGGCTGCTTCGCGTTGTAGCGCGCAATCGCCTCCACATCGTCCTTCGTCACCGCGCGGCCATCCAAATTCCGCAAACACGATTCCAGCAGCACCTTGATCGATATCGGCAGCTTCTCCACCACCGACCCCGCCACCCCTTTCAGGGCATCCAGCCGGTAAATCGTCTTCGGTCCCAGCGGCGTTTGCAGCGTCGCGCGGGCATTGAACGCATTGTTCGCATCGGAAGCGGAAGCGGGAGAAGCGGTCATCGGGAATCCTCAAAGGCAATGTGAGCCAAAGCCCCGCATTCTACCGCAAATCTCCCCCCATGGCGAAGACCGCTCCCCCCCGGGGTGCATGTCCGTACTTGTATCGGTCCAAGTTGATATGATGAGACTCAGGCTGCGGCGGTAGCCGTGGGCTCAGGAAGGGAGCTGGCCGAGGATGACAAAGGAGCGAGGAATGGAATTCCTTCAAAGCACCGCAGGAG
>DASZTO010000088.1:0-21505 GCA_035548175.1 Phycisphaerae bacterium
CTCCTGCGGTGCTTTGAAGGAATTCCATTCCTCGCTCCTTTGTCATCCTCGGCCAGCTCCCTTCCTGAGCCCACGGCTACCGCCGCAGCCTGAGTCTCATCATATCAACTTGGACCGATACAAGTACGGACATGCACCCCCGCCCCCCCTCCCAATTGAACTAATTCTTCCAATTTTCCCCACCTCACCCGTTGATCCGCCCCTCCCACGGGCTGCTCGCCGTCGCATACAGCTTCCGCGCAATCCGCCCGGCCCGCGCCGCATGCCACCCCGCCTGCCATGCATGCCGCATCGCCACCGCCATCATCGCCGGCTCCTTCGCCCCCGCGATCGCCGTGTTCAGAAGCACCCCATCCACGCCCAGCTCCATCGCCGCCGCCACATCCGACGCGATCCCCACGCCCGCATCCACGATCACCGGAAACGCCGCATCCTGCCCCTTCAATTCCTCCAGGATGATCCGGATCGCATTGGGATTCAGCACCCCCTGCCCCGATCCGATCGGCGAGCCCGCCGGCATGATCGCCGCCGCCCCCGCCTCCTTCAGCCGCTTGCACAGCATCACATCATCCGAGCAATACACCAGCACATGAAACCCCTCCTTCACCAGCGTGCGCGTCGCCTCCAGCGTTCCCACCGGCTCGGGCAACAGGGTCTTGGTGTCGCCCAGCACCTCCAGCTTCACCCAGTCCGCCCCCTGATACTCCGAGTGCCGCAGCAATTCCCTCCCCAGCCGGGCCACGCGCACCGCATCCTCGGCCGTGAAACATCCCGCCGTGTTGGGCAGCAGCGTGTAGCGCGCCGGATCGATGAATTCCAGAATGTTCCGCCCCGAATGCTTGTCGAAAATCCGCTCCCGCCGCACCGCCACCGTCACGCAATCCGCCCCCGATACCTCATGGCACTCCTGCATCAGCTCCAGCGACGTGTACTTCCCCGTCCCCACGATCAGCCGCGACGCCAGCGTGTACGGCCCGATTTTCAGCGGCGGAATCGCGTCCTGCGTCCTGAGTGCGGAATCCTGAATGGGAGCGGAAAGCGTCGTGGTCATGTATCAGCCTGCAAAAAAATGTGCGCAACCTTTTGGAGGAACCGCGGGCAGCGGTAGGGGGCCATCAAGCGACCTCACCCCCCGCCCACCATCACCACAATCTCCACCGTGTCGCCCGGCGAAAGCCGCGTCCGCGCGTGCTCCTGCCGGAACACGACCTCCTTGTTCCGCTCCACCGCATACGCCGGCGTCGTCAAATGGCCCGACGCCTGCCGCATCTGCACCAGCGATGCAATCGTCGCATTTTCGGAAATCTCAAACGCTTGTCCGTTCAGTGTGATCGTCATGAGCGAATTATAGAACCCGCCGCGCGCGCATCAAAGCGCGCGCTCCCTGCCGCCCGCGCCTCACTTCACCTCGCCCGATTCCACGGCATCTTCGCCAGCAGCATCGCCATCCCGCAAGTGTCCGTGATCCCCGCAAACGCCAGCCCCGCCCCCACGAATGCCGGCACTATCAGCGCCGCCGCGTTCACGAAATAACCCAGCACCGTGCCCGCCAGCACCAGCAGCCCCGCCACGATCCGCACCTGACGTTCCAGCGACACGCGGCACGCCCGCGCCGACCGCTCGATCGCCAGCCCGGCCTGTTCGCACCCCGCCGTCCCGCCCTCCACCACCAGCACATTCGCCACGCCCGCCGCCGCCAGCCGATCCGCCGCCTTCGCCGCACGCCCGCCCTTCTCGCACAGCACGCAAATCGGCGCCGCCCCCGCGCCGCGCAGCTTCACCACCGCCGCCGCATCCAGCTTGTCCAGCGGCATCAGCTTCGCCCCGCGCACCCGCGCCCGCGCAAATTCCCCCGCCGTCCGTACGTCGATGACCACCGGCGCGCCCTTGGCCAGCAGTTCGTTGAATGCCTCCGGGGTGATTGTCTGCGTCCCCATGACCACATCTCCTCTTCCGATCGCGGCGGCGTCTCCGCGCGCCGCCGCGCAACACGCTTGCCTCTGTCTCAACAAACCGCCGCCGCAGGCTGCAGCGCCTCGAGCGCTTCGGTCACCCGCGGCAAATACGTGTAGGTCGGGCCGCCCTGCATCAACACCGCCACCCCCGCCGCCTCCAGGATTTCGTCGCGCGTCGCCCCCGCATTCAGCGCCGCCCGCACATGCGCGTAAATGCAGTTCTCGCAGCGCACCGCCAGCGCGATCCCCAGCGCGATCAGCTCCTTCTGCGCCGCCGTCAATGCCCCCGCCTTCATCGCCTGCTGGTGCAGGCCCCCAAACGCCTTCACCACCTCCGGCAGGCCTTCCCGCACCGGCTTCATCGCCGCCGCGTTGCCTTCGTAATATGCCTGGGCATTCGTAGTCATGGCCGCTCCTTTGATTTTCAAAACCCCATTTGCCGCCCGCTCCCCCTTCCGCTATAATCACTATATTGCTAAGCAGTGATATAGTCAAGGCGCCGCCCATGAAAAAATCGCCCGCACACCGCCCCCTCGAACCCGCCCAGCTCGCCGCCGTCGCCGACCTTTTCTCCGTCCTCTCCGAGCCCTCGCGCCTCCGCATTCTCCAGTTCCTCCAGCGCGGACCGGCCACCGTCACCCAGATCGTCGAGGGCCTCCACCTGAAACAGGCAAATGTCTCCAAACAGCTCGGCATCCTGACCACCGCCCGCGTCGTCGAGCGCCAACAGCAAGGCAACTTCGCCCGCTACTCGATCGCCATGCCCCTCGTCTTCGACCTGTGCGCCCTGGTCTGCAAAAGCGTCGCCGATCTCGCCGCCCGGCACGCCAAAGCCCTCGCCCCGTGACCCGCGCCTCTATCCCGCCGCCACCAGCGCCCCCACATGCGCCGCCGCCGCCCCGCCCAGCGTCCCCGGGTTGTAGCCCCCTTCCAGCACGCTCAGCACACGCCCGCCCGCATAATCGCGCCCATATCCCATCACCCGCCGCGTCAGCTCCGCGAAGTCCGCATCCGTCAATTCAAACCGTCCCAGCGGATCGCCCACGCGCGAATCAAACCCCGCCGACACCATCACCAGCTCCGGCCGAAACCCCGCCAGCGCCTTCTCCAGCCGCCCCTCCATCTCCCCCACGATCTCCCGCACCCCCGATCCCGCCGGCAGCGGCGCATTGATCGTCAACCCCAGCCCCGCCCCGCGCCCCGTCTCATCCCGCCGCCCCGTCCCCGGATACCACGGAAACTGATGCGATGAAAAAAACAACACCGACCCATCCTCATAAAACGCATCCTGCGTCCCGTTCCCATGATGCACATCCCAATCCACGATCAAGACGCGCCCGATTCCCAGCCGCCGCTGCGCATACCGCGTCGCCACCGCCACGTGATTGAAAAAGCAAAACCCCATCCCCGCGGACGGCGTCGCATGATGCCCCGGCGGCCGCACCGCACAAAACGCATTGCTCACCCGCCCCCCAACCACCGCTTCCACCGCCGCCAGCACCCCGCCCGTCGCCAACAGCGCCGCCTCCAAAGACCCCGCCGACATCACCGTATCCCCCGTCGAAAGCGCCGGCCTCCCCGCCGCCGATTCCCGCCGCACCAGCGCCACATACGCTGGATCATGCACCAGCTCCAACTCCTCATCCCGCGCCTCGCGCGCCCCAATCCCCACCACCCGCTCCATCAACCCCGCCTCGCGCAACCCCCGCTCCACCGCCGCCAACCGCTCCGGACACTCCGGATGTTCTCCCGTGTCATGCAGCGCAAACCGCCCATCCATCACCAACCCCGTCGCCATCGCTACCTCAAACAATCTCAAAAATCTCCGCGCCCTCCGCGTTATCCGCGCCCTCCGCGTCAAACCATCGGACCTCTCACCCAGCCTCGGCGCCCGCTCCTTGCACAACCCGCACATTTTACCCCTCAAAACAACCGCATCTGCCCCCCCACATCCGGACGCCGAAAATTCGCCGTCGACAGCGGCCGCACATCCCGATTCAATCCATACTTCCGCGTGAACACGTCAAACGTCTGCGAAATGCTCTCCACCAGCGCCCCGCGCCCATGCCGCCGCTCGCGCGATGCCTGATACAGTTTCCCCCCGCGCGCCTGCCGGATCAGCGACTCCACTTTCTTCGCCCGCTCCGGATGCACCGACCGCTGCAGCCACTCCAGAAACAAATCCTTCAACTGGTACGGCAGCCGCAACAACACCCACGCCGCCCGCTGCGCCCCCGCGTGCGCCACCGCCTCCAAGATCCGCGGCAACTCCGTGTCCGTCAGTCCCGGGATGATCGGCGCCACATTCACCGACACCGGCACCCCCGCCGCCGTCAATTCCCGTATCACCCGCAGCCGCCCCGCCGGTGAAGATGCCCGCGGCTCCAGTTTCTCCGCCAATTCCGCATCCAGCGTCACCAGCGTCACCACCACCCGCCCCGCGTTCATCGCCGCCAGCCGCTGCCACAAATCCACATCGCGCAGCACCAGCGCACTCTTGGTCATCGTCGTCACCGCCTGCCCGCACTCCGCCATCACCTCCAGGCATCCCCGCGCAATCCGCATCTTGTGTTCCAGCGGCTGGTAAATGTCCGTGATCGCCGACATCACGATCGGCTCCCCCTTCCACCGCGCCTCCGCCAATTCCTTCCGCAGCAATTGCGGCGCGTCCGGCTTGGCCAGAATCTTCGTCTCAAAATCCAGGCCGCAACTGAACCCCAGAAATTCATGGAACGGACGCGCAAAACAATAAATGCACCCGTGCTCGCACCCCCGGTACGGATTCACCGTCCAATCGAACGGCACATCGGACGTCTTCGCCACCTCATTGATGATCCGCTGCGTCCGATCGAAAAACACCTGCCGCTCCACCCGCCGCAACCCCGTCCCTCCTTCCTCCGCCCGCTCCACCATCTGCCGATCGATCTCCTCCCCCAGCACGTGCAGCCGCACCCGCTCAAACCGATTCCCCGGATTGAGTCCCGCCCCCCGCCGATGGGCTACCCCGCCCGCCAGCCCATCCCGATACAAAAACGCATCTTCGCTCACGCCCAGGCCCTCCGAAGCATCGCTCCGACGAACCCGACTATACCACTAACAAACAAAAACCAAAACCCGAACGTGCGACAGCTCCCAGATTCCCAGCCGTCCGCCACTGCCGTCAAGAACCGCGTGCTTCACACACGCGAATGGGATCGCCGTCGATAGTTGAGACGAACCCCTCCCCGGCGATAATCGCACCCCGCGGTGTGGAACTTGTGCTGGAGGAATCGTCATGCGGATTCTTTGTGCCTTCCTTGTGGTGGGGCTTGCGGGCGTGGCGTCGGGGGCGGTGCCGACAACGGTCGACAAGCCGGTCATTGCGGGCAAGACGGTTCTCTTGACGGATTTTGGCGCGGTCGGAGACGGCAAGACCCTCTGCACCGCGGCTTTCGCCAAAGCGCTGGAGGCGATCAGCGCCGCCAGGGGAGGCGTGCTGGAAGTGCCCAGGGGAGTCTTCGTGTCGGGGCCCATCACCCTGCGCGGGAACATGGCCCTGCAATTGGATGAGGGGGCCGTGGTCAGGGCGACCGAAGATTTTTCCGCCTTCGGGCTGCCCAGTCCGCTGCCCGCAACCCAGGAGGAGGCAGGCAAACTCAAGCTGACCGCCGGGGCGTTCATCACTGTGGAGCATGCGGACAATTTCGAAATCCGCGGTTCAGGCACGATCGATGGCTCCGGCGAGGCCTGGTGGCATCATGTGAACAAGCCGACCTATTACACCGCCGGAGCGGTGCTGATTCCCCGCCCGCGCCTGGTGGCGATCGAGGATGGCAAGGACGTATGGGTGCACGATGTGACGCTCACCGATTCGCCGAGCTTTCACCTGGTGCCCCGGCGATGCACGAACGTGCTGATCGAGCATGTCACGATCAAAGCGCCCGAGAAGGCGCCCAACACGGATGCGATCGATCCCTCCAACTGCGAAGGAGTGATCATCCGGAACTGCACGCTGGATGTGGGCGACGACGATGTGGCGATCAAATCCGGCGGCAAGGGGCCGGCGTGCGATGACATCCTCGTGACGGACTGCACAATCCGGCATGGGCATGGCATATCGATTGGATCGGAAACGACGGCGGGCGTGCATCACATGCTGGTGCAGCACCTCACGATGGATGGGACGAACCCCGCGCTGCGGATCAAGTCAGCGCGCGATCGCGGCGGAGACGTGCAGGATATCACTTACCAGGACATCACCATGAAAAATATTCAGAGCAACGCGATCGAGATCAACACCTATTACGAGGACAAGAACGCGCAGCGCGAGACCAAACCGCTCACGGCGACGACGCCCCGCATCAGCGACGTGCTGTTCAAGAACATCACGGTGGAATCCGCCAAAACCGCGGGCGTCATCATCGGGCTGCCCGAGGCGCCGATCATGAACGTACGGCTGGAGAACGTGACGATTCACGCGGATACGGGAATGACGGTGCGCGATGCACAGGGAATCGTGATGGTCAATACGAAAATTGATGCGAAGAAAGGCCCGCCACTGACAACCAGCTTTGCGCAGGTCGAACAGAAGTAAGTCAGGGTCGAACGCGTCAGACCAACACTGAAAATGCGCTTTGGCTATCTGGCAAGGAAGTCGGCGAGATCGGCGGGGGAGGCGGCAGCCGATTCCGTCTTGATGCCGGCGGCGTTCCTGGCCAGCTGGAATTTCCCGGTGTCCCGCGCGCCGGCCAGCAGGGTCGGGCGGTTGGCGGCGGCGAAAAGCGGCACGAAGGCGTACAGGCCGCCATACTTGCGTGCACCGGGAACGAAGTTGGGATCGCTGTCCGCGCTGACTTTGTCGACATCGAACTGATCCAGATTGAAGGCGGCCCTGGTGATCGAATCGGGTGCCAGGGCCGTGGCCAGAAGAGCCGCCGGCGCGGTCTCGCCGTCGCCCAGCATGCGCACTTCCAGCACCGAAGGCAGCGTCCGGGCAAAGGCGATGGCGGTCAGAAGGTCATGGACCCGGTTGGCCAGCGTCGTGCGGTTGTAGCCGTTGAAATAGCCTGAGTACGGCGGGTTCGAAGATTTCTTCGTCGCCGGGGGCAGGGCGTCGGCATGGCCGGGAAAGCTCGGCGAGTTGTAGGCGCCGATCGCCAGCACGTAATCGCCGTTGTCCAGAAGTTTCTGAGCGACCGGGTTGATGGCTTGATCCTTCCCCACCAGGGCGCCGGGACCGTCAAGCGAAGACCACACGATCGCCACGCCGTTGGCATGCTGGGGCGCCAGGACGGTGACCGGAACGCGCTCGTTGGCGTTGCGGCGGCCGATGAAACCGGGACGAATGGTCGTGCCCGCCGGAACACGCTCCATCGTCGCATCGACGTCCAACACGCTTGCCGGAAGATCGTCGACCATGGCTTGCAGGGCGGGACGCAGCGTGTTCTCGTACGCGGGACCGTTGTTTTCCAGGGCGGCGAGCGCCTCGTCGGACGTCTGGGTCATCCAGGCGCGGACCGCCTGCGCATTCGCGATGTCTTTCGGAAGAGCGTGGTCCGCATCCCAGACCGTGAGCTGTTCAGGCTTGAGAGGCTCCACCGGCTCCTCGGTCACCGGCGACGCGCGGCCGAGTTTGAAGTGCTCATTGATGAACGTGTACATGAGTTCGCGCGAGTGCAGGTTGTCATTGTGACCGAAGGGGTAAACTTTGGCGGAGACATCGTCGGCGGCGTTAAAGAGGGCGTAGATATCTTTCATCTCCGGCAGGCCGCGCGTATCGAAGTCGTGGGTCCAGTCGCCGGTGTCGGCCGCCATGCCCTGGGGCTTGGGGGCAAAGAGCGACGCCAGCTCGACGTTGTCGGTGTTGATGCGCAGCAGCGGCGCGTTTTCGCAGACGCACCCGCCCTGCATATTCATGGAAACCATCACGACGGGAAACGTCGCGGCGAGGCGGTCGTCGATCGCTTCGAGCTGGATGGTCTGCGTGCCGCCGGAGGAAGCGCCGGTGCAGGCCATGCGCGTGACATCGACATCCGGAAGCGACGCGATAAAGTCCAGCGCGCGGATGGAGTTCCAGGTCTGAAGGCCCATGAAGGATTGCAGGCGCAGGACGGCGTCGGCGTCGAGGAAGCCTTGCTGGTGCTCGATCCCCTTGGAATCGCAGTAGCCCACGAGGTCCCACTGGAAGGCGACGCAGCCCATTTTGGCGAGCATGGCGCAGGACGCCTGCAGCGGAGAGCGGGCGGCGCGCGGATCTTTCTCCGCGCCGGAGGAAATCTGCTTCTGGATGTCGGCGTCGGAAACCCACATGAAGCGGCCGCCCGGCCAATGGCCATAGGGGACGAGCACGGCGGGGTATTTCCTGCCGGGAGTCTCTTTCGGACGGTACAGGTTGCCCGTGACGTAATGGCCCGGGAGCGACTGAAAGACGACTTTTTCGACGGTGAAATCGCCGCGGTCGATTCTTCCGTAGACCGCCGCGCCAAGCGCGGTGCGCGGGGGCATCGGCCAGAGTCCCTGGGCGACCAGCACCTGCGCGCGCAGGAAATCGGCGCGACGCTGCCAGCTTTCCCTGGTGATGTAGTCGGGCTTGAAAACCGCCGGGGCGTCCTTGGAATAGACGTGCTCGACGCGAAAATCCACCGCCGGCTGCGTGGCGGGAAGGGCGGCGGCCGCCGCGAAGAGCACGAGACCGGCGCAGAGGCTGGGCATGGAAAGCTCCCGGAAAGGACCGACGATCTTCTTGGCCGGCGCGGAAGATCACCGCGTCACGTGCCGCGCATCCACTTCTTCACGACCTCCAGGCTCGGCGTATCCTGCAGCGAATATGTGCCGTGGTCCGTCGGTTTCGAGCCCGGCTTCCACTCCCAGATGAAAGCCCCCATGAACTGGGAATCCGGCACATCGCCCCACGTGTCAACAAAAGATTCATACGCGTGAAGCTGCTCGTTCAGGTTGATTTCGCCTTCAGCCACGTAATTCCACGGCTCGGCCAGCGTGTTCTGAAGATTGTGCCAGCCCACTTCCGTGAACAGGAAAGGCTTCTTTTCACGCGCCACGAAGTCCAGGTATTTTTTCTTGATCGGCCCCCACGCCTCGTTGAGCTGGTTGATGCTGGCGCCCGGGGATTCCGCCAGCTCGTTGTAGTTGTTCATGCCGATGTAATCGACCTGGTCCCAGAACGTGGGCGTTTCGTAATGGTCCCAGTTGGACGAGTAGGTAAGCTTCCCGTGGTACACCTTTTTGATTTCGTTGATGCACGCCGTCCAGCGGTCGGTGAAGGTTTCCGTCGAGAGCAGTTCCGAGCCGACGCAGAAAAGATCGACGTGGCACTGGTTGGCCAGTTTGGCCATGAAGGTGATATACGCCGTGTACGAGGCGAACCAGTTGTCCCAGTTGTCCGGGCTGATGACGCCGCGCCATTCCTTTTCGCCCGATTGATTGAGCAGCACGATGGGCATGAGCATCGTCCGGATGCCGCGCTCCTTGGCGTGGTTGAGAATTTTTTCGATGTCTTTTTCCGAAGGGATATTCTGCCACACGATCGAGATGGTCTCGGAATGCACCGTCTCCTGTCGGGCGGCGATCACGAAGTTGATCCAGGTGCAGCCCATGTCCGCGATGTCGTCGACCGCCTTGAGGTAGCTGTCGAGCCCGTTGGGATCCGTGAGCTGGATGCAGAAGCCCCGCACCTGGGCGAGCTTCTTGGCAGGCGCTGCGGCGGCGACCTTCTGCGTGGGCGCGGCGGTTCCGGCAGCCTCGAGGCGGAGGCACCCGGCGGCGGCAAGGAGGACGGCGGCGAGGACAAGGGGGCAAGTCTGGGAGCGCACAACGATCCTCCAATGGATGCGAATCCCCCGGGCAAAAATCGAAAAAGCGTCAATGGCCGATCGACGCCTCAAGCCGGGGCGCCTTCCACTATAGAGCGGCAACCGGTCGCCGTCATTTGGCGATGGCCGCATTGACGGCCGCCACCAGGGTGGGGTCTTCCGGCGTGGTCTTTGGAGCAAACCGCGCGATCACCTTCCCGTCCCGGTCGATCAGGAACTTTTCAAAGTTCCACGTGATGTCGCCCTTGGGCTGCGGCTTGGTCTCCAGGCCCGTGAGGTACTTGTAGAGGGGCGCCTGGTTCGGGCCTTTGACGTCGATCTTCGAGAACATCGGGAAATCGACTTTGTACGTTTCCGTGCAGAAGTCTTTGATCTCGGCGTCGGTGCCCGGTTCCTGGTTCGCGAAGTTGTTGGCGGGGAAGCCCAGAATCACGAAGCCTTTGTCCTTGTCGTCGGCGTACATCTTTTCAAGACCGGCGTATTGGGGCGTGTTGCCGCACTTGCTCGCGACGTTCACCACGAGAATCACCTTGCCCTTGAACTGGGCGAGGTCGACATCTTTCCCGTCGATGTCTTTGACCTTGAAGTTCAGCGCGGCGGGGGTCGGCTGCGTGGCCGGAGCGGGCGCGGCGGCCATCACCGCGACGGCGCTGGCGACCAGCAGGGGAAGCGCGAGAATCCTGGGCAGCATGAGGCACTCCTGAAAAAAAGATTGGCTCGGCCGCGAAGTCGCACGCCGATGCCGTCCCACACAATTGGTCAACCACCCGTATCAGTCATTATAATGCGGGCTTTTGGGAAAAGTCAGCACGGGGCCCCCGTGAGAAAGTTAACGTTGTCGCCGGCTGAAAGTTGCTTATGACCACCCTGGACGCGCCACCCCCCGCCGCCCCCTCTCCCCCGAACCAGGAGCCTGCGCGCCTCCCCTCGACCAGCCCTCCGGAACTCCCCGACGTATCCCGTGCCGCGCGCTCGCGCCCGCGCACCTCGCCGGCCGCACTCCTGGCCACGCTCTGGGGCCACCGGGATTTGATCTGGCAGATGGCGCGCCGGGAAGTCGTGGGACGCTATCGCGGCAGCGTGCTCGGGCTGCTCTGGTCCTTTTTTCACCCCCTTCTGATGCTCGCCGTCTACACCTTTGCCTTTGCCTATGTCATGAAGGCCAGCCCCCGCGGTGGCATGATGATGGGCGCAACCCAGCCGGCGCCCGGATCGCGCGCGGGAATGTTCGAGTATGCGCTCCTGGCCTTTTCCGGGCTCATCCTCTTCAACCTCTTTGCCGAAGTCATGACCCGCGCGCCCGTCTGCATCCTCCAGAGCGCCAATTATGTCAAAAAGGTGGTGTTTCCCCTCGAAATTCTCCCGTTCGTCTACCTGGTCTCCGGCTTGATCCACGCGTCCATGTCCCTGCTGGTGCTCCTGCTCGGACAGCTGCTGATCGTGCACATGGTGCCCTGGACCGCCGTCCTGGCGCCCCTCGCCGTCCTGCCCCTGCTCATTTTCATCCTCGGAGCCGGGTGGTTCCTGGCCTCCCTCGGCGTATACCTGCGCGATGTCGGCCACATCATGGGCATCGTCACCATGGTGGTGATGTGGCTCGCCCCCGTGTTCTATCCCATGGACATGCTCAAGAACCCGCTCATCCTCATCGCCCTGCGGCTCAACCCGCTCACCATCCCGATGGAGTCGTTCCGCGATCTCATGCTCTATGGCCGATGTCCCAATCTCGTCTGGCTGGCCGGCTACACCGTGGTCGCCTGCCTGGTGGCCTGTGGAGGCTTTTTCTTCTTCCAGCGGACCAAGCGGGGGTTCGCGGATGTCCTTTGAGATCGCCGGTGATGCGCCCGCAGCGCCCGCGGCGCCCGTGCCGGAAGGCGCACTCCCCGCCCCGGTCTTCGGCTCCGCGACCGCCGGCCATTTCAATCCCCTCGAGCATCCGCCGCTCTTTCTCGAACCGCGCCTCATCTCCGACACCTCCGCCTGGATCGGCCATATACCCCTCGCGTTCCTGCTCATCGATCTCCTTCGGCCGCGCTGCGTCGTCGAACTGGGCACCCAACGCGGCGATTCCTATTGCGCGTTTTGCCAGGCGATCGACACCCTCGGCCTGGCAGGCGCCGCAGGCCCCGCCGCGGGGGGGTGCGAGGCGACGGCCATCGATACCTGGTCCGGCGATCCCCAATCCGGGGCCGCCGATGCCGCGACCCTCGCGACCCTGCGGGCCCACCACGATCCGCTCTACGGCCGGTTTTCCACCCTTCTGCAATCCTCCTTCGATGAGGCGCTGCCGCGCTTTGCCGATCGTTCGATCGATCTCCTGCACATTGACGGCCGGCACGATTATGCATCGGTCCGCCACGACTTTTATGCCTGGCGCCCCAAACTGTCCGACGCGGCCGTGGTGATCTTCCACGACACCCATCTGCGCCGCCCCGGATTCGATGTGCACCGCCTCTGGGATGAGTTGTGCGCATCCTATCCGCATGTCGCATTCGGCCATTTCTGCGGGCTTGGCTTGCTGGCGGTGGGGGAGCGTTTGCCCGCGCCCTTCCGAAACTTTCTGGCGGACGCCCGCGAGCGCGCCTCGGCGGTGGAGATGCTGCTTGCCCACCTGGGCCAGCGTATCGAATTGCTCCGGGCGCAACGCCTGCTCTGCGCGACCGTGCGCGAACAGGCCGCCGCCGCGGGAGCGTGGCGCCTGGCGACGGGGCAGCCTCCCAGGGCCTCCGACGTCGGGACACAGTCAGCCGCCAGCGCCGTGGCCGATGACCTCGTCGCCGCCGCGCTCGACGCAGCCAACGTCCGCATGTCCCTGCGGCGCACCCGGCAAAAACTGGCGCGGGCACGACCCTTGCACCGCTGGGTGCGCCGGTTGCTCGGCCTCGGAAGCTGACTCTTTTTGCGCCGGATGGTTCCTTGAACGTCTCGATCGTCATCCCCACCCTCAACGGTGGACCCCTCTTCCAGGAAGTCCTTGCCCGGCTGCGCAGCCAGCGCTATCCCCACCCGGTCGAATTGCTCGTAATCGATTCCGGCTCGACGGACGGCACCGTCGCCCATGCCAAGGCCGCCGGCGCCCGTGTGCTCGAAATCCCCAGGCGTGAGTTTGATCACGGGCTCACCCGCAACCGGGGCATCCAGGAAACCGCCGGAGACGTGGTGCTCCTCATGACTCAGGATGCCGTCCCCGCGGATGATCAGCTCCTGGGAAAGCTGGTGGCCGCCTTTGAGGATCACCGCGTCGCCGGGGCCTTTGCGCGGCAAATCCCCCGGCCCGACGCCGACGCCCTGGTCACCCGCAATATCCGCAATTGGATCGCCGGCAGCGACACCGCACGCGTCTCCGAGATCGTCGATCCCGCCGCCTACCAGCGCCTCCGGCCCATGCAGAAATACCTCTTTTGCGTCTTCGACAACGTCTGCTCCGCGGTCCGCCGGTCCGTGTGGCGGGACATCCCCTTCCACCAGAACGCCTTTGGCGAAGACATCGAGTGGGCCAAGCGCGCCCTCGAGGCCGGCTGGAAGATCCTCTATGAGCCCGGCGCCGCCGTCGTCCATTCCCACGATCGGCCGATCGCGTATGAATATAAACGCACATACATGTGTCATCAGGCCCTCTACCGCCTCTTTGGCTTGCAAACCATGCCCGCCCGCCGCTATCTGCCCCGGGCGCTCGTCCGCGGCATCATCGGCGACCTGGCCTATGCCTTGCGCCATCAGCCCGGCTTGGGCCGCAAACTCTCCCTCGCCGCAAAAGTGCCCTTCCTCGCCTGGTACTCCGCCCTCGGCCAATACCGCGGGGCACGCGATGCACGCCTCGATCAGGCCATCCGCCACACCGATGTCTGACCCACACCCGCTCATCCTCCACGCCCCGAGTAATCTACGGACCCGGCCCGGTGGACCCTGTACGCGGATTTTGGTATGAAGCTGAATTCTTGAACCTCCGGCCTGGCGATTTGCATGCGCATCATCCTGACCGTCCACCAGTTCTTGCCCGAGCACGCCTCGGGAACGGAGATCCTCACACTCCACACGGCCCAGGAACTCCGCCGACGCGGGCATGAAGTCACCGTTTTCACCGGCTTTCCCGCCACCCCCGGCGCCTTGCGGGACGATCAACGCTTCGACCGTTACGTCCACGAGGGCGTCCCCGTCGTCCGGTTCCTCCACGCCTACGAGCCCATGGCCGGCCAGACCAACACCGTCGAACTCGAATACAACAACCCCCTCTTTGGCCACTACCTCCGCGGTTATCTCCGAGACCATCCCGTCGACGTCGCCCATTTCTTCCACCTGTCCCGGCTCACGGCGGCGGCGGTCGACGCTTGCGTCGGCGCCGGCGTCCCCACCGTCCTCACCCCCACTGATTTTTATCCCATCTGCCCCACAAGCCAGCTGCGCCTCCCCGATGGTTCACTCTGCTCCGGCCCCTCCGCCTTTGCCGCCAATTGCATCCGCCATCTCATGCAGACTTCCGACCAGGGACGCCTCGGCAAAAGTTTGCGCGTGCTCCCCAATGCCGCCGTCGCCGCCGGCGTGCTCGCCATCCAGAACGAACTCATGCCCGAAAAATGGTTCTCCCCCTTCGTCCGGGCCTCCGCCGCGCGCCCCGAATTCATGCGCCAACGCTTGAACATGGTCGATCGCCTCCTCGCGCCCACCCATCTCATGGAATCCCTGTTGATCAAAAACGGCGTGCATCGCTCCCGAATCTCCCATCAGCCCTACGGCATCGATCTCAAATTCATCCGCCGCGACGCCCACAAGGGAAACGCCGCCCCCCTCCGCGTGGGATTCATCGGCACCCTGTTCGAACACAAAGGCGCCCATCTGCTGATCAAGGCGCTCCGATCCTTGCCCCCCGAATTGCCCGTCGATTTGCAGATCTATGGAAAACTCAACGAGTTCCCCGATTACGTCGCCCACTTGAAGGATCTGGCCGCAAATGACGCACGCGTGCGCTTCCTCGGCACCTTCCCCAATACCGCCATCGGCGAAATCTTCGCGGGCCTCGATACGCTCGTCGTCCCTTCGATCTGGTACGAAAACACCCCCCTCGTGATTTATTCCGCCATGGCCGCCGGATGCCCCGTCGTCGCCACCGATCTCGGCGGCATGTCCGAGGCCGTCGCCCACGAGGTCAACGGACTGCTGTTTCAAAAAGCCAACGTGCGCGAACTGGCCGCCCATCTGCGCCGCCTCGGTGAAGACCGCGCCCTGCTCCGGCGACTCGCCGCAAATACCGTGATGCCCAAATCAATTCCCACGTACGTCGATGAACTCGAACAGGTCTACGGTGGTTTGCACGCCCGGGCGCGCGCCGCCGGCGGGAGGGCGGCCATATGAATTGCCTCGTGCTCGGTGGTGCCGGTTTCCTCGGTTCGCACATCTGCGACGCGCTGGCCGCCGCAGGCCATTCCGTCCGCATCTTTGACCGCTTCGAAGCCGCCAAAACCAACATCGCCCACCTGCTTACCCCCGAAAACGCCGCACACCCCAAGCCCCCAGCCGAACTCGTGCAGGGCGATTTCGGCAACGCATCCACCGTCTTCGAAATCACGCGCGGCATCGATGTCGTCTACCACCTCATTTCCACCACTCTGCCCAAATCCTCCAACGACGACATGGTCTTCGATGTCACCTCAAACGTCCTGCCGACCCTGCATCTGCTCGATGCCTGCAGGAAAAATGGCGTCAAAAAGGTCATCTACGCCTCCTCGGGCGGTACCGTCTACGGCGTCCCCACCACCACGCCCATTTCCGAGAACCATCACACCCACCCCATCTGTTCCTACGGCATTCATAAGATCACCGTCGAAAAGTATCTGCATTTGTATTACTCCCTGTTCGGCCTCGATTATGCCGTGATGCGCATCGCCAACCCCTACGGCGAGCGCCAGCGCACCGACGGAGCGCAGGGGGCCGTGGCGGTTTTTCTCGGAAAAATGCTCCGCGGCGAAACTATCGAAATCTGGGGAGATGGATCGGTGGTCCGCGATTACCTGTACGTCGGAGACGTCGCCGACGCGGCTCTCGCGCTCGCCGCCTACTCCCCCGGAACAGACGGCGAGGCGGCGCGCATTTTCAATATCGGCGGCGGACATGGGCTCTCCCTGCTCCAGGTTGTCCACGGCCTCGGCCGCGCTCTCGGCAAAGACCCCGAAGTCCGCTTCTCACCCGCGCGCGCCATCGATGTGCCCGTCAATGTCCTCGATATCTCACTCGCCAAAAAACGCCTCGGCTGGACGCCCCGCACCCCCTTCCCCGAAGGATTGCGCAAAACCGTCGCCGCCTATGCTCACACCGGCGGAACCGCCCCCATCGAGTCCGCCGCCCATCCCGGAACGCCCCCGGCGGGAGGGGGCGGCCATTGACCCTCCAACCCGGATTTTCACTTTCTGTGGCGGGATCCTAGCCCGTGCGCATCCTCCTCACCGTTCATCAGTTCCTGCCGGACCATATCTCGGGGACCGAGGTCATCGCGCTGCGAATCGCCCAGGAACTCCAACATCGCGGACATGATGTCCACGTCTTCACCGGCTACCCCTCGAAAGAGGCGCTCCCGGAAGAAAAACGATTCGATTCCTACTCCTATGAAAACCTCCGCGTCCGCCGCTTCCTCCATTCCCACGTGCCCATGGGCCAGCAGAACAACATCGTGGAAATGGAGTACCGCCACGAGTTCTTCAAACGCTATTTCAAAAAATATCTCCAGGACCTCAAGCCTGACGTCGTGCATTTCATTCACCTCTTCCGGCTCTCCACCACCGCCATCGACGCCTGCCGCGAACTCGGAATCCCCACCGTCTTCACCGCCACCGACTTCTGGTTCGTATGTCCCCTCATCCAGTTGCGCCTGCCCGACGGAGCCCTCTGCAAAGGGCCCAACGCCGTCGCCTCAAACTGCGTGCGGCATGTCGCCCTCGTCAGCCAGCCCCCCAACGTCGTCCAGAAGGTCACCAAAACCCCCTTCTGGCTCCTGACCCTCTACACCTGGGCCGTCAAAAAACGCATCGCGCCAAAACGCTGGTACACCCCCTATATCGAGGCGACGACGGATCGTCCGGGCTACATGCGGAAAAAGATCAATCAGATCGATCGCGTCCTCGTCCCCTCACACACCATGGAAAAAATGCTTCAGGCGCACGGCCTCGAGAAGCAGCGCACCCTGTATCTGCCCTACGGCATCAAAATCGATCACATCCAGCGGCACACCGACAAGGGCTCCGCCGCAACGCTCCGCCTCGCATTCGTCGGAACTCTCGTGGAACACAAAGGCGCCCACGTCCTCATCGAGGCATTCAAGCAATTGCCCCCTGACCTGCCGGTCACGCTCACGCTCCACGGCAAGCTCGACGAATTTCCTCCCTATGTCGCCAAGCTGCGCGCGATGATCGGGAACAATGAAAAAATAAAGTTGGCGGGGCCCTTCGCACAGTCGGAAGTCTCGAAGATTCTCGGCGAAACCGATGTCCTGGTCTGCCCCTCGATCTGGTATGAAAACACGCCCCTGGTCATCTCCGAAGCGCAGGCCGCCGGCGTCCCCGTCGTGGCGTCGAACCTCGGCGGCATGGCCGAGGCCATCGACGTCGGCGCCAACGGCCTGGTATTCGAGGCCGGCAACGCGACTGCCTTGGCCGAGGCGCTCAGGACGCTGGCCATCGACCGCGAAATGGTCCGCCGTTTTTCCCGGAAGACCCCGCTGCCCATGTCCGTCCCGGATCACGTAACGCGCCTGGAAGCGGTCTATACGAGCTTGCTGCCGGTAAGTACCGTCCCATAGCGCTTGCCGGGTGGCCGGGATGGGCTGACAATGCCGGTTTGATGAGGAGGCGTGCATGATAGCGGTTTCGCGGTTGGATCATTTTGCGATTGCGGCCGAGAATACGGATGCGATGGTGGCGTGGTATGAGAAAGCGCTGGGGTTGGTGGTGCATGTGGTGTCGGGGCCGAATCCGCCGCAGAAGCAGAAGGTGTATTTGATCGGGCCGGCCGGCGTTCCCGGGTTGGCGCAGGGGCACATGATCGAGGTGATGCCGCGGAATGAGACGCCGCGGCACAACCGCAATTCGCACGAGCCCGGCCTTTCGCATGCGGCGTGGTGCGTCGAGAATTTTGATGAAGCGCTGGCCCATCTGAAGGCCCACGGCGTGAAGTTTTTGTCCGAGGTGATTCCCGCGATCGGCGGCGGGCGCATCGTTTCCTTCGAGGATTGCGAGGGAAACATGACCCAGATCGTCGAGCGCAAGAAGTAGGAGTTCCGGCATGGAGCGCAGATTCTGGCGGAGGGCGTGGGCGGGCGCGGCTGCGGCGGCGATGGCGGTCGCGCTGGCGGGGTGCGGGAACCGGGCGATACGCATCGATCTGGTGCCGGTGCAGGAGAAGCTCACGCCGCAGACGATCGAGTATGGCGATGCGAATGTTTTCACCAGCGACAAAATCGCGGTGATTTCGCTCTCGGGGTTGCTCACGGACATCAAGGCCGGGTCGCTGCTGTCGCAGGGTTACAACCAGGTGTCGGATCTGCGCGAAACGCTGGATGCGGTGGCGCGCGATCCGTCCGTGAAGGCGGTGCTGCTGCGGATCAACTCGCCGGGCGGAACGGTGACGGCATCGAGCATGATGTACCACGACATCGAGGCGTTCAAAGCGCGCACGCACAAGCCGGTGGTCACGTGCATGATGGATGTGTGCGCCTCGGGGGGCTATTACGTGTCTTGCGCGTCGGATTACCGGGTGTGCTATCCCACGACGATCACGGGCTCGATCGGCGTGATCATCGAGACGCTGAACGTGAACGGGACGCTGCAGAAAATCGGGGCGGCGACGGACTCGGTGAAGTCGGGACCGAACAAGGACATGGGCTCGCCGTTCAAGCCGCCCGATACGATGGATCATCCGCTGGATCCCAACGATCGGGCGCTGCTGCAGGCGATCGTGAATCAGTTTTACGCCGGGTTTAAGGCGATCGTGAAGGCGTCGCCGAACCACATCAGCGATGCCGATTGGCCGACGGTGACGGACGGGCGGGTGTACACGGGGATGGATGCGGCGAAGATCGGCTTGGTGGATGAAGTGGGGACGCTGGATACGGCGATCGCGAAGGCGAAGGAACTGGCGCACATTCAGCATGCGAAGCTGGTGATGTACACGCGGCATGATGAGACGAAGGGTTCGATTTATGCGGACAATCCGGGCACGCCGCAGCCGCAGATGAACATGTTCAATCTGAATCTGGACCTGGGGGATTTGATTCCGCGCGGGCAGTCGCAGTTTTTGTATTTGTGGTCGGGTTTCGACATGACGCGGAATTGATTCCCGCAGCCGCCCCGGTCGGCGTATGATGAATGTAACTGCAAGGAGGTTGCCATGTCGCTGAAATCGTTGATTGCCACGGGAACGAAGCTTTGGCTGGATTCGATCGATCCGGAGCTGGTGAAGAAGAACCGGGCGCTGGGGGCGACCGGGGCGACGTCCAATCCGATCATCATCGCGGATTTGATCAAGACGGGGCGGTTTGACAACGACATTTCGGCGTTTCTGGAGCAGAACAAGACGGATGAGGAAATCGCGTGGCTGCTGACGGACAAGCTGGTGAAAGGCGCGCAGGAGGTGTTTCTGCCGGTGTGGGAGGAGACGCGCGGCAACAACGGGTACGTGTCGTTTGAGCTAGATCCGCTGTTGGAGGATGTGGCGTCGCCGACGCCGCACGTGGAGGCGGTGAAACGGTATGTGGAGCTGGGCAGGAAGTGGTCGGCGGGGCACAGGAATCGGATGATCAAGGTGCCGGCGACGCCGGCGGGTCTGGATGCGCTCGAGTCGCTGGCGGCGGCGGGGGTGACGCTGAATGTGACGCTGATTTTTTCGCAGCGGCAATATGAAATTGCGCGCAACGCGGTGTGGCGCGGGGCGCAGGCGCGGGGGACGAACGGCGGGGGGGTGAGGGGGCTCAAGAGCGTGTATTCGATTTTTGTAAGCCGGGTGGATGTGTACACGGAGAAGAAGGTGCCTGCGCTGATCCCGGAGGCGCAGGGGCAGGTGGGGATTGTGAATGCGAAGTGGTTGTGGCGTGAGAACCAGTCGTTCTGGAAGGACAAGAATTTGCCGCTGCAGCAGGAGATTATTTTCGCGAGCACGGGGACGAAGAAGCCGACGGATCCGCCGGACAAGTATGTGGAGGCGTTGGCGGGGAGCGACATTCAGACGAACCCGCCGGCGACGAACGATGCGGTGGAGAAGCTGAACAAGGAGTACACGCGGCAGGTGGACATCATGCCGAGCAAGGCGGTGCTGGAGGATATCGATAAGAAGGTGGATCCGCGGAAGATGGAAGAGACGCTGATGCAGGAGGGGACGGCGAAGTTTGCGGATCCGCAGCATGCGCTTTTGAAGCTGATCGGGGAGAAGCGCGGGGCGCTGGTTGGGAAGTGATTGGAGGTTGGTCATCGACACGTCTGCTTCCCGGGGTTAGATGCCGTCGAGGAGGAGGACGTAGAGGTATTTGGGGCCGTGGACGCCGACGACGAGTTTCATTTCGATGTCGCCGGTTTTGGAGGGGCCGTTGATGACGACGATGTTGGAGGGGAGGATGCCGCCGGGGTTTTTGGCGGATTGCTGCTGGACAAATGATAAACCGTCGACGAGGTCGGGGAGGATTCGGGAGGCGGGGAGGAGGGTGATGTGGATGGGGGTGACGAGGGTGGAGGAGCGGCCGAAGGTTTGGTGGGACCAGACGAGGAGTGCGCCGGTGTCGGCGAGGCCTGCGGGGGCGTCGGTGATGGCGACGTCGGCTTGATAGGCGTCGAGGAAGCCCTCGGGGGAGGTCCATTCGGTGGTGTGGATTTGTCTGGAGCGGAGGTGGTCGGCGATGGGATATTGGGCGCCGAGCTGCTGGAGGTTGAGGAGGGCGCGTTTGACTCCTCCGCGTTCCTGGTGTCTGGCGAGGCAGGCGTCGAGGGCGGCGAGGAGAGGGGTGGCGTCGGAGGCGGGGGGGGCGGGGAGGCGGAGGACGGTGGCTTTGTTGTCGGTCATTTTCTTTTGCCAGCGGTCGACGAGGGCGGGGGAGCCGGCGGGAGCTTGGGGGACCTGTCGGACGACGCCGGGGGGGTGGGTCGGTGGCGGGCCGGGATCGGGGGAGCGGTCGGCGGGATGGCCGAGGTTTTTGCGGATGCGTGCGATGAAGTCGTCGCGGGAGGCGCCTTTGAGGGGGGTGCGGTGGGTGAAGGGGTTGGGACGGTTGGAGTTGTGCACGGGGGAGGGCTCCTGGGAAGGGGTGGGGCGGGGGGTGAGGGGCTCGGGTCGGGAGAGGGGCCATTCTAGCGAGAGTTCAATTCTTTTTGAAACTTGGTGCAGGGAGGGGGGGATAGCGGGGAGAGGAGGTGGTGTTTTTCTCGATGTATCGGGGGTGTTTTGCAAAAAAGGTTGAGTTTTTGCCGTTGTGTTTTTGCAAATGTGGGGTTTTTGTGCTTGTGTATGGGGTTTTTGCGGAATTTTGACACAGGGGCCCCCCCCCGTAACTGGTAATTCGTTAATTGGTAATTGGGGAGGAGGGGGGCTGTGCGGGTGTGGTTTTCGGTTTGCCATGTTCTTCTCCCGGTGCGAAGGCGAACAGCGTTGGCCAGGGCCGACGTCTGAAGAGGGCATCGCATAGAGAGAACGGATGGGGCGCGGGGAAGGTTCCCGGAAAGTTTGGAGAATTTTCGGGGTGGGTTGGGCGTCGCGGAATTTGAGTTGGTAATG
>DASZTO010000089.1:0-52635 GCA_035548175.1 Phycisphaerae bacterium
TTGGCATTCCATGCCGCAGCTCCTTTTCAACGTTCCACGTCAAATTCAACCGGGCCGGTGAAGCTTCACGACCGCCAGTACCCTATGCTGCAACCCGCGTTCAGGCAAATATGGTGATTGGGCCATATGCGATTGCCCTGGGACGCGCTGCGGTGGGACACGCGGGCTGACACCCATCGTCAGAGGAAAATGGTATGCTGGGAGTCTTGGCTTGCAGTGTTGATGGATCGCGCATGAGCATACTGGCGAAGAACATCACGAAGCGGTTTGGGGGGAAGGTGGCGCTCGACCGGGTGACGGTGGAGGCGCCCAGCGGGCAGTTGGTGGCGCTGCTGGGGCCGTCCGGGTGCGGGAAGACGACGCTTTTGCGGATTATTGCGGGGCTGGAATTTCCGGATGAGGGGCAGGTGCTGTTTGAGGGGGAGGATGCGACGGGGCAATCGGCGCGGCAGCGCGGGGTGGGGTTTGTGTTTCAGCATTATGCGTTGTTCAAACACATGAACATTTTTGAGAATGTGGCGTTTTCGCTGCGCGTGCGGAAGCGGCCCAAGGAGGAGGTGGAATCGCGCGTGGCGGAGCTGCTGAAGCTGGTGCAGCTTGACGACATGGCGAAGCGGTATCCGGCGCAGCTTTCGGGCGGGCAGCGGCAGCGGATTGCGCTGGCGCGGGCATTGGCGGCGCGGCCGAAGGTGCTGCTGCTCGATGAGCCGTTCGGGGCGCTCGATGCGCAGGTGCGCAAGGACCTTCGGCGGTGGCTGCGGAAATTGCACGATGAGATTCACGTGACGAGTTTGTTTGTCACGCACGATCAGGAGGAGGCGCTGGAGGTTTCGGACCGCGTGGTGATTTTCAGCCCGGGGAAGGTGGAGCAGGTGGGGACGCCGGAGGAGGTGTACAACCAGCCGGCGAATCCGTTTGTGCTGCAGTTCCTGGGGCACGTGAATATTTTTCACGGGCGGCTGCAGGGCGGGGGCGCGGAGGGCGGGGGCGCGGAGGGGGCGGGAGCTGGCGAGAGCAAGGCGGAGGGGGTGAAGTCCTATGTGCGGCCGCACGAGATTGAGCTGGTGCGCGCGGATGCGCGAGGGGAGGCGGAGGGGAAAACGGGGACGATGGGGCGCGTGGTGTGGGTGCACCGGGCGGGGGCGACGGTGAAGGTGGAGTTGGAGGTGGAGGGGACGGGGCAATTGGTGGTGGCGGAGGTGGCGCGGGACAAATGGGCGGGATTGGCGCTGGAGCGCGGGGAGCGGGTGCTGGTGGTGGCGAAGGATTCGCGGGTGTTCGCGGGGGATTGGGAGATATGAGGGGACGGACGAGTAATTGGTTAATTGGTAATTGAGTAATTGGGATGGGGAGATGGAAGTGCGGAGGGTGGCATTCCGCCGGCGCGTTGGCAACGCTGCGCGCGGGGAGGGTAAATCGCGAGTAACGTCGGGGGTGCGAGTCAGGGTTCGGTTTCGGGAATGGGCTCGATACGGACGTTCTGGAATTCGATCGGGTAGCCTTCCATTTGCAGGGCGATGGCGCCGGAGTTTACCGGGAGGTTGGTCACTTTGTTGGCGGGCACGCCGTTGATGGTGAGGGTGAGCGTGTTGTTTTCGGCGACGATGTCGTAGGTATTCCATTCGCCGAAGGGCTTTTCGGTGACGCCGGGGAAACGGGCCGCGCGTTTTCGCTTGTTCTGCAGGGGGGCGTCGGGGATATCCAGACCCTGTCCGACGACCTGACCCGCGTTCCCGTTTTCCAGTTGCGCTTCGTAGCACGCCGGCCAGATGGCGGGCGGTCCGTGGACGTGCAGGAGGACGCCGGAGTTGGTGCGTGTCACAGCGTCTTTGGGCCAGCGCCATTCGACGTGCAGTTTGTAATTGGCGTAGGCTTGGTTGGTGACGAGGTAGCCGGGCTTCCTGGTGTTGAGTTTAAGAACGCCATCGGCGACGGACCAGATTTTGGGCGCGTCAGCGGCGGGCTGTGAGGCGGGGGCGGTGGCGGGCACGGGCGCGGTGACGCCCTGGAAGATTTTCCAGCCGGTGAGGTCTTTGCCGTTGAAAAGAAGCGTTGGTTCTTTGGGGGTGATGGCGTCTGTGGGGGTGGGAGCGGTGGGCGTTTGAGCGGCGAGCGGCAGGAGAAGGGTGAGGCAGAGGCCGGCGGTGAGCAAGGCTGCGCCGCGGGTGAGGAGGCGGTCGGGCATGTGGGTCTCCAGGGGCCGACGTGAATGCGGGTGAGGCTACACGGTCTCGGGAACGATGAAAGGCGCGCGATACGGCTGCGTGAGCAATTTCGACGCGGCCTCGTTGCCGGCGATTGTGACGGTTTCGGGCTCGATTTTCAGCGGCATACCCAGGGTCACTCCTTGCCAGGGAACGTCATTGGCGTCGAGGTGCGTGTGCAGACGGTTGAGCGTTTCGGCCGCGGCGGGCGCGGCGAATGCGGCCTTGGCTTCCTCGGCGGAGACCGCTTTGCCGGTTCGATAGGAAATGTTGCTGAGGTGGCAGAGATAGCTGGAGACCGCGCCTTCGGCCAATTCACCCTGGAGGTCGGCGCGCTTGCGCGAGCGCACCGCCTTGAGGAAATTCTCCTGGTGGCTGCTGTCGCGCGTCACGCCCGCGCCGGTGAAGGTCTGGATTTTTTTGCCGTCGTTGTCGAAAGCGGAGGATTGCGCCTCGGTGATGGAGACGTACCCGTTTTCGCATTCGATCACGTTGCCGATGGCGGCGCCGCGGTACTTGTCCATGGGCGAAGCGGGCCCGGCGGAGAGAGCGGCAGCGCCTCCGCGGGTGGGCAGGCCGCGAACTTCGAAGATGAGCAAGGCGTCGCCGTAATCGTGGACGGTGAGCAGGGTGTTAGGGGTTTCGCCGTTATCGAGGTAGCCGAGGCGTCCGCCGAGGGAGATGACTGACGGTGCGACGGTGGGTTTGGCGAGGGCCCAGCGGGCGAGGTCCATCTGGTGGGCGCCCTGGTTGCCGATGTCGCCGTTGCCGGTTTCCCAGAACCAGTGCCAGTCGTAATGAAACTGGGCGCGTGGATGCTGGTCTTTGGAGACCGGCCCGCACCAGAGGTCGAAGTCGACGGTCGAGGGGACTTTCAACTCGGTGACGTTGCCGATGGAGGGCCGCGGTTTGTAGCACAGGCCGCGGGAGACGAGGATTTTGCCGAGCTTGCCGGATTTGGCGTATTCGATCGCTTCGAAAACCTCGGGCATCGATCGCCATTGCGTGCCTGCCTGGACGATGCGGTCATATTTGCGCGATGCGGCCACCGCCTGCTGGCCTTCCCAAACGCTGTGACAGATGGGCTTTTCGATGTACACGTCTTTGCCGGCCTGACACGCCCAGATGGTCATCAGCGCGTGCCAATGGTTCGGCGGAGCGCCGTACATGGCGTCGATTTCCTTGCTTTCCAGAACCTTTCGGACGTCGACGTAGCGGATGGGCGCGGGTCTGCCGGCGGCGGCAACGATGCCCATCGCGCGGTCAAGCACGGCCGAATCAACATCGCACAACGCTGTCAGTCGCACGCCTTTGAGGGCGAGAAACTTCGAGATATGGGCGCGGCCGCAATCGTTGCAGCCCACGACGACGAGGCGGATGTCTTCGTTGGCGCCTGCGATCTGGCCGTAGGATTTGGCGGAAAAGCGGGAGAGTGACAGACTCACGCCAATCCCTGCCGCACCTTGCAAAAACCTTCGGCGCGTCACACCACCCTGCCTTTTGAGAGGTTTCATCGCTCGCTCCGGTCTGAGAGATATGTCCAGACGACCGCAAGATAAACGCAATAGCAAACGAGGCCTTGCAGGGGGTGAAGCAGATGTGCGTCAGTGGGATTTGGCGAGGATCGCCAGGCCGTAGGGCGGCAGGGTGAGGCGGGCGGCGGTTCTTCCGTCGGGGGCGGTGTAGGCGGTGGTGGTTTGTTCGGGGTGATAGAGGTTGAGGAGCGTGGTGCCGGGGGGCGTGAGGGCGCGGTCGACGGTGACGGAATCGGTGCGGGTGTCGGGAGAGAGGTTCAGGGCGACGACGATCTCAGTGGTGTCGAGGATGCGCGACCAGGCGAGGGTGCAGGGCGCTTGCTCGGCGTGGCCGAAGCGGTGGCCGTCGCCGGAGATCTGGCGGAAATATTGGCGGCCATAGCGGAGCGCGGGATGTTCGCGGCGGATGCGCGCAACCTGGCTGATGCCGCGATAGAGCGGGTGGGTGGGATTGAAGAAGTGGTGGCCGGCGGTGTTGAAGGCGCCCCAGGCGCTTTCGGAGTCGGGCGGTCCGCCGAACATGCTTTCGCGGACGAAGACGTCGTTATCGCCGCCGCCGTTGAAGCCCTGCTCGGTGCCGTAATAGAGGCAGGGGATGCCCAGCGAGGTGAGGAGGAAGGCGGAGCCGAGGAGGGCGAGGCGGGGATCGGGGGCGTCGTAGAGGAAACGGTGGAAGTGATGCCAGACCTGGTCGTGGTTTTCGAGGAAGGTGACGAAGCATTTGCCGGCCTGGCCGAAATCGCGGAAGTAGCGGTCGAGGAATTCAAACCAGGTGCGGACGGCGGCGGCGGGCTTGCGGCCTTTGAGCACGTCGTCGAGTGGCTGGTAGAGATCGAAATCGAGGACGGCGTCGAGCTGGGGATAATGAGCCTCGGCCTCGTGAGGCAGCGGGGTGTTGAGGCCGATGTAGCGGAAGGATTCCTTGGAGCCGGCCGCGATTTCGCCGAAGAGGAGGAAATTCTTTTTGCCGATGGAGAGGGCGTATTCGCGGATGGAGCGGACGAAGAGGCGTGCCGGATCGGGGCGGACGTGGCGAAAGGCGTCGATGCGGAAGCCGTCGAGATCGGCGACGGCGATCCAGTATTTGTAGATGGCGACCATGGTGTCGAGGACGTAGGTGTTGGAGAGGTCGAGGTCTTTGAAGTGCTCGAAGTCGGCGTCGGTGGCTTCGCTACCGAAGGTGGCGTTGTGGTTTTTCATGCGGCCCATGCGTCGGAAGGCGTCGGGGGTCTGCAGTTCGACGGGCCAGACGGCGTCATCGGGGCCGAAGGGGGCGCCGGGGTGCGCGGCATCGAAGGGGTGGGGCGAGCGTCGCCAGAAGCCGAAGTCGTGGCGGCGTCCATTGTCGTAGGTGAGGTCGGCGTCATTGGGGTAGGCCCAGACATCGCCGGTGTGATCGATGACGATGTCCATGATGACGTAGATGCCGCGTTTATGGGCCTGTCGGACGAGGTATTGGAGGTCTTTGGTGGTGCCGAAGTGGGGGTCGATGGAGAGAAAATTTTGTGCGGCGTAACCGTGGTAGGAGGCGTTTTGGCCGGGGACTTGTTTGAGGGGCGGGGAGATCCAGAGGGCGGAGATGCCGAGGTCTTTGAGGTAATCGAGGCGTCGGGTGATGCCGCGGAGGGTGCCGCCCTGGAAGGAGAGGGCTTTCCGGGGATCGGGCGGAGCGGTGCGGCGCGGGGTTCTGGCGGTGGCGGCGGGGGGCTCGAGGCGGTGATCGTCGAAGCGGTCGATCATGAGTTCGTAGAGGATGTGGTCGCGCCAGTCCTGCGGGGAGGGAAACGGGGCGCTGTGGGGCGTGAAGTCGAGGCCCTGGAGAGATGGAATGAAGGGGTCGGGCATGATGTCTCCGCGCGGAGGAAATGGAAGCGGGGGCTGCGGAGGCAGTGATAGCTCGGGCGTGAGTGGAGGTCAAACGGCGCCGCGGCGGCGGGGAGGGGGCGGGCGCGGCGCCGGTGGTGCGAAGCGTCAGCGGCGAGGCGTGTTGGCGTTGATGGCGACCAGTGCGTGTTCGCAGGCGGTCTGCACTTCGTTGAGGATGGTGGTGAGCTGGGTGCCGATGTTGCTGCCGATTTTTCCCCACTCGCCGATTTTGGTTTTGTAGCCTTTGATGATGTTGATGCTTTCGCCGATCGCCAGGACGGCCTCTTTGTCGTCTTTGGCGGCGGCGGCCTTTTTGAGCTTGGGCGTGAGCCCGCCGTCAAAGCCATCGAGGTTCTTCTTGAGCGTATCAATGGTGGATTGTTTGAGCGTGGCGTTGGGCTTGACCTTGGCTAGCGAGGAGGTGAGATTCTTCTTGGCGTTGGACCAGCGGGTGACCACTTCGGGGGCTAGGTACGGCATGCGCGGGGACCTCCGATAAGGTATGAGAACGGGGGGACCAGACGGGTGATGAGGGTATTTCAGGGGGGGGACCGGGGGGTTGTCAAAGGAAAAATGTGGCGAGGGCGAAAGCGGATTTTTGCGGATGGGGGGAAAGGATGCGGCGGAAAGGGGGGCGTTCGCGCACCTTATGAAGGCGGCGACGATGGAGGGCTGGTGTGTGTGGGGGGGGGCTGGGTCGATAATTTTGCGGGGGAGGCTTAGAATGACGCCGCTGTACGCAAGGAGAGTAATGATGGTGATGGCTGGCCGGAAACTGTTGGTAGCGGGGGCGGTTTCGATGGCGGTGGGAAGCGTGGTGATGATGAGCGGCTGCGAAGCGGACATGTCTGCGCCGACGCGTCCGCGGACGCGGAATGTGCTGGCCCCGCAGAACGGCGCGCAGCAGAATGCGGAACAGCGGGAAGAGGAAGCACCGGCGCGCCCTGTGCCGCAGGACCGGGGCGGGGAGTTCCCGGGGCAATCGAAGTCGCCGTCGAAGGCCGGGGCGAGCGGCGACGCGCAGGTGGCGACGCTGTCGAGCGTGAACCTGCCGGTGACGCAGTTCAAGACGGATTTTTACAAAGGGATGATTCCGCATCTGCCGGAGAAGCCGCCGGCGCATCCGACGATCGGATCGATTCCGGTGGCGGGGACGGGGTGGCGGGTGCAGTTCTGGTGGGGGGAGAACCTGCCGATGGCGAATTATCCGCACCGCGACTGGCCGGTGTCGACGACGACGTATCAGGCGGCGCAGGTGAAGCACAATCCGACGTATTACTGGTATTTCCAGGATTTCGTGCCGGGGGCGAACAGGAACGTGGGGACGTTTGCGGGCGACTATTACAGCGACTTGTATGAAGTGCCGTGGTTTTATGTAAACACGGCGATATTGCCGGTGCTGATGGTGATACAGGAGCCGTTCACGCAGGTGACGACGGAGCGGCTGGGCGCGGATCCGATTTACTTTGGATATTTGCCGCCGGGACCGATCGTGCCCTCGCCGCCGCCGGGCGAGATCAAGTGGGAATATCCGTTCTTGACCAACGGCCCGCAGACGTTCAACGGGACGGGGTCGATGGCGCCGGCGACGACGCCTACGCCGGGCGTGGAAACATTCCCCGGTTCGGAGATGGCGCCGATACCGCCGACGCCGGGGCTGCCGGTCGTGCCGCCACCGTCGGACCAGGGTCCGGGCGGCGTGATGGTGACGCCGCAGACGAATGTGCAATCGATGGGGACGCAGCCGACGACGCAGCCGTGAAGCGGGGAACATCGGGTGAATCGCAGGGCGGCAGGCATGCATCATGCCTGCCGCTTTTTTTTGCCCGGGGGCGCCGGGGGGGGAGGGGGATTGTAGCGCGTACCTCTCGGAGATAGACTTTACAGCGGCCGTGCAGGCGGCCGACGGTCCGCGTGAAGGGTTGAACCCGCCTGGAGCGGCTGCTGCGATTTCGTGGCGGCCTTGCAAGAAATTGTGGCCTTCTTTCTTGCCCGGAAATGCGGACGCTGGGCGCTTCGGAAGGAAGGTGTCTTGTGGCGAAGTATGAGGCTGCGCGCGGTGGAGTGCGAACGGCCGGGGCGGGATTGCCGGCGGGGGCGAATCTGGCGTACATCAAAAAGGTGTGCAAGGAGCGGGTGAAATCGCTGCGCGCGCGGGGAGAGGCGGCGACGTTGAGCGCGGTGCAGCGGGCGGTGGCGCGGGAGTATGGGTTTGCCAGGTGGCAGGAACTGGCGGCGGCGGTGGAGACGCGGCGGCTGGCGGATGGCGTCATGGCGGGAAATGGGGCGACGGACGGGGCGGCGTTTCTTGATGCGGCGGTGTGCCCGGCGACCGGCGATCATCGGGCGGGAACGGCAGCGCGGGCGAAGGCGATGCTCGAGGCGCAGCCTGAACTGGGGAAGGCGAATGTCTGGACAGCGGCGGTGACGGGGGATGTTTCCGCGCTGCGGGGGTTTCTGAAAAAGCGGCAACTGCCGACGGCCGTCGGCGGCCCGCGAAATTGGGCGCCGTTGAGCTATCTTTGCTTCTCACGTCTTCTGCGGTTTGAGAAGCAGCGGAGCGACGCCTTTGCGCAGGGAGCGAAGATGCTGCTGGAGGCGGGGGCGGACGTGCACACGGCGTGGATGAACGCGGAGGATGGGGTGAAGGAATCGGCGCTGTATGGGGCGGCGGGGGTGGCGAACGATGTGCGGCTGACGCGCGTGCTGCTGGAGGCGGGGGCGGATGTGAACGATGGGGAGGCGTTGTATCACGCGGCGGAATTTTCGGGAGCGGAAGCGCGCGAGGTGTTGCGGTTGCTGCTGGCGAAAAACCCGCGGCGGGAATGGGCGGCGTACTGTCTTGGGCACAAGCTGGATTTTGAGGATCTGGAAGGCGTGCAGGTGTTTCTGGAGGCCGGGGTGGATGTGAATTGCCGGAATGTAGGAGGCATGTTGCAGGGGTGGGCGCTGCTGAATGTGGCGATTCGGCGCGGGCGCAGCGCGGCGGTGGTGGAGGCGTTGACTGAGGCGGGGGCGGAGGTGAATGGCGCGGGGAGCGATGGCGTGGTGCCGCTGGCGCTGGCGCGGCGGCTGGGGCGGGTCGAAGCGGCGCGGGTGCTGGAACGGCACGGGGCGCGTGCGCAGATGAGCGGCAAGGATGCATTTCTTGCGGCATGCATGGCGGGGGACCGGCGGCGGGCGCGGGCGCTGCTGAAGAAATCGCCGGAGATGCTCGAGTCGCTTGAGGCCGAGGATCGAAAGCTGATCGCCTACGCGGCGGCGACGGGGAATGCGGCCGCGGTCGAGCTCCTGGCGGACCTCGGATTCGATCTGGAAACCAAGGGGGAATGGGGCGGCAGCGCGCTGCATCACGCGGCGTGGCATGGTCATGAGGAAGTGGTGGAGATGCTGCTCAAGCGCGGCGCGCGAACGGAAGCGCTCAATCAGTGGGTGGGCGATGTGCTGCAGACGGCGATCCATGGGGCGACGCACGGAGGCCATGCGCAGGGAGCGGCCATTGTGAAGCGGATCGCCGAGCATGTGGGACCGGCCGGCGTGACGGAGCGGCACGTGGAGGCGGCGCGGGAAATGGCGGGCGAATCGGATGTCGCGCAGGTGGCGGCGATCCTGGAAAGTGTCCGTGCGGACCAGCGCGATCCCGCGATCGAAGCGCTGCCTCCCCACCGGCGCGGGCACAAGATCGCCACCTGGAAGCCGTTGATGGATGCCGCGTTTGTGGGAGATGCCCGCCGGATTCGCAGACTGCTCGCCGGCGGCGCGGATCCGAATGTTGTCAGCACGACGCCTGCCCGCTATAGGCCGCTGCACCGCGCGGTGGAAGGGAAGCTGATCCAACCGCGAGATAAGCGGCACGAGGAAGCGGTGCGCGTGCTGATCGCCGGCGGGGCGGACGTGAAGCTGCGCGGCGGAAACGATCAGCTCACGGCGCTGGGGCTGGCGGCCGTGGGCGAATGGCGGTTCGTCCCCATGCTGCGGGAAGCCTTTGGCACGCTCGACTTTTTTCACGCCTGCGTGCTGGGGGAGGAGCGGCTGGTCACGGCGTTCTTGCGCGACGATGCAAGCCTTGCGCGGAAGCGTGATGAAAATGGCTGGACGGGACTCCATTACTGCGCCAACTCGGCGCTCTTCAGCACCTCGCCCACACCTTTGCTCGCCATTGCGCGGCGGCTGATCGCCGCGGGCGCTCAGCCGGGGGCGACGTGGCTCTGGCACGGAAAGTGGCCGGTGGCGCCCCTGTTCGGCTGCTGCGGCCGGCATGATTTTCCGGAGATGGCGGCGTTGCTGATTCGGGCCGGGGCCAGCGCGTGCGATGGTGAAAGTGTTTATCACGCGGCCGAGAATGGGCATGCGGGAGCGCTCGCGGTGATCGAGCGGCTGACGGATGCGAAGGAACTGGCCCAGGAATGCACGAATGCACTGGTGACGCAGTTGCATTACCGCCGGACGCGCGGGGCGGAATGGCTCGTGACGCACGGCGCGGATGTGCATGCGGTGTCGCCGACGTGGGGAACCTCGGCCCTGACGGAGGCGAAGCGGCGCGGCGCGAGCGCCAAGGTGATCCGCCTCCTGGAAACGCCGGTCAAGAAGCGCTGATTTACGGATTGCTCGCGGCGGGCGGCAGCGGCGGGAGCCAGTTATCCCTGAGGTCGCCGTACAGCGCATCCCACGACCGCTTCTGGGCGGCGTCGAGGGTGTGGGCGATGTCGGCGTGGAGCGCATCAAGTTCGCGCTGCACCTGCGGCTGCACGTCGCGGCGGATGGCGGTCAGGCGCGCCTGGTGCTCGACCAGCAGGGCGTGCACGCGCTGGCGCTGCTGGGCGCTCAGGTGGAGCCGGGCGCTCAGGCGCGCGGTGAGCCGATCGGGCAATTCCTCGGGATGCTGCACGAGGTGGCGCAGGCGATGGGTGATGACCACGATCGTGCCGCCGGCGCCGACCACCATCCCCGCCCCAAACACGACGCACACCAGGAGCAGCATGAGGATCGGATGCCGGCGGCGCGGGCGCGGCGGCGGGGCGGAAGACCGAGGCGCGCCCACCGGCGTGGCGCCACCCGCAGGCAGCGGCGGAGGCGTGGGTGAAGAAGAAGGACTGCTCATGGGCCCTCCGCAAGCTGCGCGGATGAGGTCGGCGACAAGGGCGCCAGGGGATTGTCCAGCGACGACCAGGCGTTGAACGCCCAGACCGCGGCGATGAGCGCGAGCGTGAGGCTGATGCCGGCGGCCGTGGGAAGGATGCGGTCGGGGCCGGGCTGCTGCCGGCGCTGGGCGATCGCGGACAGGACGGCAGGCGCGAGGTCGGGCAGCGGCGGCGGCGCAGGCGCGGCGTGCGCAAGCGCGTGGCGGGCATCGTCGGGCGAGAGCGGATTCATGGCGAGGGCTCCTTGTGCGAGGGGCGGACATCGGGCGGGAGCAGGCGGCGAAGTTTGGCGCGGGCGCGGTGCGCCTGCACTTTCAGCATGATCGGCGACCACCCGGCGAGGCGTGCGGCCTCCTTTACCGAGCGTCCCTCCACGTAGAGCAGCGTGAGCGCCAGGCGATCGCGCGGCGGCAACTTCTCCAGAAGCGCGACGGCCTCGGGTCCGGAATCGTCGGCCAACGGTGCGGAAGCGCTGCTCTCCTGCGCGTGCGCTTCGAGGGCCGCCGCGCGGCGGCGCTCGCGGTCACGACGCTTCCAGAATTGATACCCCACCCGCACGGCGATGCGATGCAGCCAATGCTCGAAGGGCGCTTCGGCCCGATAGCGCGGCAGCGCGAACCACGCCTCCACAAACACCTCCTGCACCAGTTCCTCGATCACCAGCGGATCCCTCGAAAATCGCACCATCCGCCGCGCCACTTCCGGCTGGTGCGCGCGCACGAGCCGGGCATAAGCCTCCGGATCGCCGCGGCGCGAACGGGCCAGATCGGCGTCGGCCGGTGTGGCGCCGGAAACCGAACCAGCGGCGGGCGCGGGGGAGGAGTCCGCGACCGCGGCGAAAAACGCCAGGAGAGGATGCGTGGAAATCGCGATGCTCATTACGGCGTGCCGAGTTCCTTCAGGAGCGTGTCGATCTGATCATCGGTGGCCTTGCGGAAATCGTCGAGTTTCTGGTCCTGATCCGGCGTGAGCACGGCGCGGGCTTCGGTGCGGATTTTGGCCGCCAGCACACCGGCGTCGCCGATCGCCTTGCCGAGGTCTTCGCCCGCCAGGCGAATGGCGGCGTCATCCTCCGGGGAAGCGGCGATGGCGGCGCGCAGGGCCCGGCCCTTGTCGACGATCGGCGTCGCGGCGGCAACGATCTCGCTGCGGTGCGACATCACGATTTCGCGAAGCTTGTGCTGCTGATCGGCCGTGAGGGCGAGATCGGTCCGGAGCGCCTGCCGGCGATCCGACAGATTCAGCAGAAAGGCCCGCAGCGGACCGACATGCCCCGGCGCCGCCCCATGCACCGCCGCGGCGCCCAGCCCGGTCGCCAACGGAAGACCCACCATCGCCGCAAGAAGCAACTTTTTCATGGCCGTCCCTTTCGTAACAGAATAACAGGCTTCTGCAGCAAAAGTGGATGGCCGGGCGTCTGTGGTTACAGGCCCGTGAACGAAATTTGGCCTCGATTCCCGGAATTCCCCCCCGCCGCACGTCAGATAATCCCCCCCATCGCCGTTCACACGCCGGGGTTGTAATTCACATAGCGCGTCTGGCCCGAGAGGTAGGTCAACTTCACATTGTCACAGGGCCCGTTGCGCTGCTTGGCGATGATCACGAGCGCTTCGTTGACCTTGTCGGGATTGGCGTCCATCCATTCCTGGTCGCCGCGATGCATGACCGCTTCGCGGTGCAGCAGCATGACAACGTCGGCATCCTGTTCGATGCTGCCGGATTCGCGCAGGTCGCTGGTGCGCGGCAGGCGCTGCTCCGATTCGCTGGCCCGATTGAGCTGCGAGAGGCAGAGGATCGGCACGTTGAGCTCGCGCGCCAGGGCCTTGACGCCGCGGGAAATCGTGGCGATTTCCTGCTGGCGGTTGTCGGCGCGCCCCGGCGCTTCCATGAGCTGCAGGTAGTCGATCGCCAGCAGCTCGATGTTGTACTGCAGCTTGAGCCGGCGGGCTTTCGTGCGCAGGTCCATCAGGGTCAGGCCGGGGGTGTCGTCGATGAACACCTGCCCTTTCGCCAGCTCGCCGACGGCGTAAGACAGGCGATCGCGGTCCTGCTTCGAAAGCATCCCGCGCCGCAGCTTGTGAGAATCCACCCCCGAGCGCGAGCACAACATGCGCTGCGCCAACTGCTGCTTGGACATTTCCAGCGAGAACACCGCGCAGGCCTTTTCACGGTCGATCGCCACGTGCTCAACGATGTTCATCATGTAGGCGGTCTTGCCCACCGAGGGGCGGGCCGCAATGATGATCATCTCCCCGCGCTGCAGGCCGCTGGTCAGGTTGTCCAGTTCAATGAACCCGGTCGGCAGGCCCGACAGGTGCTCCCCGGTCTGCCGATCGAGCATTTCAAACGTTTCGTGCAGCACATCGGTAAGAGGGACCGCCTGGTTGGAGGTCTTCTGCTGGGCGATCTCGAAGATGCGGCCCTCGCCGCGGTCAAGGATCGTGGCCGCCGGATCGCCCGATTCATAGCAGTCCCGCAGCGTGCTGGTGCAGGCCGAGATCAGCGAACGCAGCATCGCCTTCTCTTTGACGATCGCCGCGTAATACTCCGCATGCGCCGACGTCGGCACCGCGTTGGCCAGATCCTTGATGTACTCGATCCCCCCCACGTGCTCGAGCAGCCCCCTGGTTTTCAGCGTGGAATGTAGAATCATCGCATCAACGGGCGTGTTCTGCTCGAACAAATCCGTCAGCACGCGGAAGATGGTCTGGTTCTCTTCCTTGAAAAACATCTCCGGCTTCTGCAAAAACATGCAGACCGGGCCGATCACCTGCGGATCGATGACCATGGAACCCAGAACGCCCGCCTCCGCGGCAAGATCGTGCGGCGGCAGACGGTCGGCCAGGGAATCAGCCCCCCCACCGGCAATGCCGAAGGGCCGGGGACGAGCGGTGGTGGGAAAAGTGGACATGCGCGTAGTTATACGTCGGCAAGCGGGCGGCCGCATCGGTAATTATGTTCCGACAAGATATCCGGAAGCTGTCCACATTCCCGCGACCGCGATTTTTACGGGTTCCGAACGCCTTCTGCCTCCGATTTCCGCGTCCACACGCGGGTGCGCCACGTGTGGAAGAGGTACGGCCGCCATTCGTAGTGCCACGCATAGCGCTCCGTGTCCACCAGAGTCCACTCGGGGCCGATGATCCGCGCGATGTCGCTGTCGGTCAAAGGCGCTTCCTCGGGGGGCAAGTCGCCGTTGCGGTCGGTCAGCGCGATTTCAGTGACATCCGGATCGATCGCGGCCAGGCGCAAAAAACGGAGCGTCTGCAGGGGCGGCGTGGCGGGAAGCTCGCGCGCGTTGTTGACGGCCCCCAGCCGATAGACGACGCCGCCGCTGCGATTCGAGCGCAGCCGCTCGTCCGGGTCCGGCCGTTTGTGCAGGGCCAGCGCGTAGGAGACGACATCGACCTCCCCCAAAAAGGACACCGCCGGGTTGCCGATGGCGACATGCTCCCAGGTTCCGCCGTCGGCATAGCGTGCCGCGATGTCCGCCGCCCGCTGAAAAGGAGCGTTGCGGTAGGTGAACTGGTTGGTGAGCAGCGCGACAAATGCGCAAAACAACGCAGCCAGCGCCAGCAACGTGATCCGCAAGACACGCGTCGGCATGCGCAAAATCGCGGCCGCCAACCACAGGATCATCGCCGGCGCGACGATGGCCAGATAACGCGGCTCCCAGATCGGCTGCACCGTCACCCCGTGCCAGATCCGCTGATACCACGGCGACTCCTTGGGTATCCACGTCAGCAGCAGCCCGATCGTCGGCGCCACAATCCACACCGCAACCCACCACGGGCGCGCGCGGTAGGCGGGGCGTTCCGGCGCCGGCGCCCGGCGCGTCACGCGCCACCAGGGAAGCAGGCCCAGCGCCAGCACCGCCAGCAGCGCCGCTCCCGCCACCCGCTCCACTTCCGCCAGCCAGGGCCACGAGCGCGTCGTCAGGTGGGCCTCGAAATCCGGCCCGAGTGAGAACCAGCTCTCGATCGCCGGGCTGGGCGGATAGACTGGCCAGAGGAATCCCATGAGCTGTTCCGTGGGCAGCCCGGCGACGGTCGACCAGGACATGTCGGTGTAGCGCGTGATCCACAGAAGCGAGGCGTCCGCCCCGCGGTCCGCCACCTTCTCCAGGTATTGGTTGCGCCCGCTGTACCAGGCGATCGGGAGAATCGTCATCAGCGCCACGCAACCCAGCCAGAGCGGCGCGTTGAGCGGCTTGAGCCGCGGCGAGGTGATCAGGAACACCAGCTCCAGCAGGATCAGCGTCCAGGCCAGCGAATGCGTCGCGGTCATCGCCCACCCGCTCACCAGGAACAGCGGCAGATACAGCAGATGATTCTGCGTCCGCAGCCAGTGAAAAAAACAGCCCGCATTCAGCACCGCGAAAAACAGCAGCGGCGCATACATCTTGATGTCGCGCGAGTAGTAAATCAGAAACGGATTCACCGCCGCCAGCAGCGCCACCGCCAGCGACACGCGCCGCCCGGCGAACGCCCGCGCCAGCAGGTACATCGCCGGCACCGTCAGCGTTCCGAAGAGCGCCGGCAAAAACCGCGTCGCGGCGGGCGAAAACGCGAAGGCCCCATCACCGGTCACCCGCTCGATGGCGTTGCACCAGGCGCGCAGCAGCACGTACCATCCCGGCGGAAATCCCTGATCCGATAGCCGCATCAGCAGGTAATCGAACGTGCTCTTGATCCGCCCGATCGTGTAGGACTCGTCCGTCCAATAGGTTTGATACCCCAGCCGCCAGAATCTCAGGAAAGCTCCGAGCAGCGTCACCGCCGCCAGCGCCAGCGCGGTACCCCGCCCTCCGCGCCACCAGCGCTCGCCAGCCGGCGCCACCGCACGTTCACTCGACAACGCGTTCATACGCTCATCACAACGACAGACCCACCCGCTTGTTACCACGACTGCCCGCCGGGGGCAACGGACGCGGTGACAGTTCTATTTCGGGCAAGCGGCCACGATCTGAGAAACGAATGGCGCGGCGGCGGTAACGTAGAAATGGGGATGGCGCGGGGGGGCCAAATCGGTAAGCTGGGAAGCTGGCGGCATCGGGGCGCGAATGGAGCGGGAATCATGCGGACGAATCGGCGCCCATGGGCGGCACAGTCCCGCCGACCGCCGCGGCGGGGATTTCGCAACTCAGCGGAGTCTCGATCGGACCACGGAAACCGGCCTGATAAGGAGCGGGTGATGCGCAGGAGGATGATGCTTCTGGCCGCGGCCTGCGCCGCGGCGACGCTCGGAGCGGCGCCCGGGACAGTGACCCAGCCGGCGACGACGCGCGCCGCGGAAGCAGCCTGGAAGACCGTGCTGCGCGAGCTGGGCAGCGAAGATTTCGCCCAGCGACAGGCCGGCCAGAAGGAGCTGGAAAAGGCCACCTGGCGCGACCGCCAGACGCTCAAAGCCCTGGCGAACGCCGCGACCGATGCCGAGGTGAAAGATCGGCTCACGGCGCGCGTCGAGGAATTGGACGAGGAGGCGCTCACCAATCCCCCGCCCATCTCGCTGGACATCAAAGATGCATCCTTCAGCGACATGGTGCGCGCCCTCGGTCAGGCGCTGGATCTGCCGCTGCAGGCGGTCCAGAACGGCGGCCAGTCCTACACGCTGCACGCCGTGGACAAGCCCTTCGGCGAGGTCTACCTCGACCTGCAGAAGCAGGGCCAGCTGGGAATGCAGGCGAGCTTCGACGGCCGCCGCATCATGGCGACGTCTTCCGCGTTGAAGAACGGCGTGGTCGCGGGCCCGTTCGTGGTGTGTCCGGAGAGCGTCACCTACCAGCGCACGGTCGATTTTCAGGCCGATGCACCGGCGGGCGGCGCGGCGGGCGGTGCCGGAGGAGCGTCCCCCACGCTGACGCTGCGCCTCGCGGTGGTGGCGGATCCCCGCCTGCGCATCGTGAGCTACGCGCCGATCGAATGGAAATCGATCGTCGATATCGGCGATCACGAGTTGCTCAAGAACGCCCCGCCGCGGGGCGGGCAGACAACGATTCCCGGCCGCCAGTGGCAGATTGATTTTTCAGTGCCGCTCGATCCCGTCGGCATGGCCCGCCGCATCGCATCCGCCCGGGGCGTGCTCCATTTCACCGTCGAGGCGGCGCGGCAGACGGTGGAGGTGGCGGACATGGAAAAACAGGGCAATACGCCGATCGATCTGGGAGATCAGCAGATCACCTGGACCTCCTTTGTGCTGCGGAATGGGTCCGTCAACTTTCAGGCCCAGGTTCAACCCAGGGGAGCACCCCAGCCCGGGCGTCCTTTCGATACCAGCGGCGTGACCGTGCGCCTCGAGGATGCCAATGGCAAGCAGCTGGTCGACGAGACGATGCGCGGCGGATTCGGCGGCGGATTCGGCGGAAGTTATGTGGCCCCCATCAAGGGCTTCTTTTCGGTGACGACCAAAACCAAGGACCTCGCCGTCCCCTTCGAGCTGCGCGATCTGCCGCTGCCATAAAAAGCCTCGGCGAATGGAGCGACGACCGGAAGGCGTCCCCACTGGCTCTGGCTGAATCACTTTACATTGAGCGCGGAAAGATAGCTTTCCAGATCGCTGTGGGCTTTTTCCAGCGAATTTTGCAGGTCTTTGATGTGCTTGTTCGTGTCATCCAGCTCCGTCTGCTTGTCCGAAAGTGCGTTGACTGCGTCCGTGCGCGATTTGCTCCCTGACGGAAACGCATTGATGTTCTTGCGCAGATTGTCTTGATCCTGAAGAATGCTCGAGCGGTCCGATTCGGCGGTTTGCCGCTGGCGATTCAGGTCCGCAATCTTCCGCTGCATGTCCCCCGCCTTCGCCAGCGCGTCCTTCACCTTCCCCGGCAGCGTGTCGTTCTTGGCCCAGTAATCCACGCCCGTGATGTCGAGGTTCAGGATCGCCAGCTCCTCCCACCGCGTCCGCTCCTCCACCACGTCCATCGATGCCGAGGCCTTCGGCGCGACGGTGGTCTCGAAGCGGTACAGCTTGTCGGTCTTCTCCAGCGGCTTTTCGGGCGTCTTGAGCGTGAAGTCCGGCGAACGCGGATGCTCGATGATCACGTCCTTGGGCAAATCGCTCTTGTTCTCGATCTCATAGGTCTGCGACGTGCGATCAAGATATTGCAGCCGCAGCACGCCGTTGACGATCTGCCCGGTCATCAGGCTGTTTTTGGTGTCATGCTTGTCCGCGTCAACCAGCGCGTCCTGGTCCACGCCGTAGGAAAGCAGGCGCTCCTGGCCCGGCGGAACGTCGTCGATCGACGCGTCGCCCGCATAACTTTGCGAAATCCGGCCGTCCGGACTCTTGACCATGTCCAGAACCGTGACTGGCCCGGCGAGCAGATAATTCTTCGAATCGTTCTTGAGACGCACGCCATGCAGCGGATTTCGCGGCAGCACCGACTGGTTGTAAATGCTCACGCGATCAAACGGAAGCTGCCCCGTGATGATGGGAATCATCGCCGAACGCTGGCGCGGCAGCGACACGTTGGCCACCGAATACTGGAACATTTCGCCGACTTTCGTCGCGTCCGCCAGCGCGGTGACGCCCTGCGTGTAATTGGCCGGGGCAGGCTCGGCGACCTTGGCGGCCTGGAGATTGTACGTGGGAACGTCCACGGCGCCGTTGGTGGAGAAGGCGCTGTTCTGCGACTGACGAAGCCCGCCACGACCGCCGCCGCCCCCGAAGCCGCCACCCGCGCCCGGCGGCGACATCGCGGCCGCGGGCGCCGGGGCGGCGGCCGCCTTGTCCGCCATGCCTTCGTCGTAGGTCTGCGGCGTCAGGCTCGCATAAAGCCGCGGCTGCACCACCGGCCGCGGCGCATACAGCGGCTGGTAGAGGTCCTCGATAAACGAAATCGGCCGGCCCCCGACAAGATCGAGCTGGATGTTCTTCCAGTCGTTGTCGGTCTGATTCTCGATGATCGCCCAGGCCATGAGATTGGCGGAATCCTTCGAGGATTGCTCCGGCAAAATCAGCCGGTAGGACGTCTTCCACACCGGCGTCTCGACGACGTAACCGATGGCGACGCGCCGCTCGCCCGTGCCGTCGAAATTCACGATCACCGGCTTCTTGTCCTTGTCGCGCGCCTGCGCCAGCGCGGCGAGAGCCTGATTGAGTTCGGACTGCAGCGCCGGATCATCCAGCGTCAGCGTCAGCACATCGTCAAGCTGAATCGAATGAATCCCCTCATCCGCGCCGGCGATCAGATCGAGATACCACGTCTTCACCACCTTCTGATCGTCCTTGCCGCCCACCGGCCGATCCTTCGACTCGACGCCCAGGATCGTCCCCGTCAGCGATTGGTCGGAGAGTTTGATCGTGACCTTGGCCCCGCGCACCTGGTTCAGAATGTCCGCCAGCGACGGATTGTTCGAGATGTCGATCTGAAAACTTTTCAGGGTTTTCGCCACCGGATTCTGCGACGGATACGTGATCGACGTCACCCGCCCCGCGTCGGCGTCGGCGACCACCAGCGACTTGAGCACGTCATTGATCTGATCCGTCTTGAAACGCAGCTCCGTCGCGGCGTTTCCCGTCACCGTGCCCGAGTGCTGGAAAAACCCCACCCCTGACGAAAAAAGCACCACCCGGCGCACCGGCACATCCACCGTCGGCCGCTTCTCCGTGGCGGCTGTCGCCGGAGCGGCCGGCTGGGTCGCCGGCTCCGCCGCGGGCTGCGCCCACGCCGGTAACGCGGCGGCGATGGCGAAAACCAGCACCCCGGCGGTGCGGCAGGCGTGAAATCGGGCGGGAGCACTCATGGGATTCCTCCGGTTCAGGGGTCTGCTGCATTGGATGCGCGAACCGGGACCTGGGTTCCCAGACCGGCCAATCAGGCCGGTAGCGGAAAGACGCCGGCGAGGCGCAGCGGCCAATAAAGGCAGAAAAGCACGAAGAGAATCGGAATGATCCATGTGCGTCGTTCGAGCGATGCGACCGCCCTGACGATCGGCGAGCGCACACGCGCCGGCAGGAACGCCAGCACGGCCATCAGCACAATCCCCGCCAGCAGAAGCGGGCCGAACAGGTGGTAACGCAGCGACTCCAGCGGATGGCCCTCCGCCAGCGCAATGCACGAGCGGGTCAGCCCGCACCCCGGACAGGGCAGCCCCGTCACGTGGTAAAACACGCACGGCCACGCGGGAAGGTGCAACGCCGAGAGAATGATTTGCGCGCCGGCAATCGCGGCGCAGCAGCGCACCAGGATCGGCTCGGCCAGCGCGGCGGCGAAAGGAGCGCCCATCCCCGACGGATTCCGCGCGGGGCGGACGACCGGGGGAGGCGGCGGCGTGATGCTGCAGGCGGAGCACATTCACAACAGCCTACTTGAGCAAACGCAAAACTCAAAACGCAAAATTACCCGCCCACGCCATGCGGCGTATCATGGGGCGATGGCACGCGAATCGGCGGGAATCCTTCTCTATCGGCGACGCGCTCCGGCGGCGGAGGGCGGGCTCGAGGTGCTGCTGGTCCATCCGGGAGGCCCCTTCTGGAAAAACAAGGATGCGGGCGCCTGGACCATTCCCAAGGGCGAGGTGGCGGCGGGCGAGGACGGACGGGCCTGCGCGGTGCGCGAGTTTGCCGAGGAACTCGGCGTGACGCTGGAAGCGTCGGCAAAGGGCGACTTGCGCGAGCTGCCGGCCGTGAAGCAGAAGGGCGGCAAGGTGGTGCGCGCGTGGGCCTGTGCGGGCGATCTGGATGCCGGCGGCGTGCGGAGCAACACGTTCCGCCTCGAGTGGCCGCCGCGATCGGGAAAGTTCGCGGAGTTCCCGGAGGTGGATCGGGCCGCATGGTTCGCACTCGCCGAGGCGCGCGAGAAGATCAACCCCGCCCAGACGCCCTGGCTCGAGTGGCTGGAGCGTGAGGCCCCGCACGAGTCTTGACCGAGCCGCGGCTACTCGAAAAGGAGCACCTCGTGGTCGGCGATGGCCGGCACCGTCGTGTGCAATCGATCGCCCCCGCGGCCCAGCGCCAGCGACTTGCCGGTGACCAGCGAGCGGGCGCGCGTCACATGCATATCCGCCGGCGGCGCAAGGGTGACGGTGAACGGACCCGCGGGGACGAGTTCCGTCACCGGGGCGCGCCAGGCGTCGGGATTGCAGAGATTCAGCAGGTGCAGGATCAGGCGATTCCGCTGGCGATAGAGATCGACGTTCACCAATCCGGGGCCCGCCACGGAGACGGGCAGCGTATCGCGCGCCGCCCATCGCACGATATTCGCCAGCAGGTCGCCATGATCGGCAAGGTTGAACTGCGCGTACAGGCGATCGATCTCCGCGGGTAGATAAACCACCCGGCCGGGATTGGATTCGTTGACGATCAGCGCTGGAATATCGGTGGAGCGCGTGCGCATGTAGACAATTTCGGGCGGCGACTCGGGAAACGCGGGGATAAAGGTCGCCAGAACGCGGGCGTTGGCGGAGACGGCGAGCGGGAAGGGCAGGGTGGAACCGAACGGAAGAATGTCGGTGTCGTCGAAGCCGGCGAGCACCGGGTGGCGCCGCGGCGCGGTGTGGGGTTCATCGGGATGATGCGGACCGTCGGTGATCGCCGCGCGGGCGGGAAGCAGCCGGAGGTAGGTATGCTGCGACGTAGCAGCGCCGCCGGGCCCGAAGCGTCCGCGGGTCGGCTGCGTGGCCGGTCGTGGATCGCGCGTATCGGTGAGGGATGCCACATCATGAGCGCCCAGCAAATCCGCCAGCGCCAGATCGCCGCGGAAGTTGCCATTGATGTCGTAGCGCGAGGTATGCCCCGTCGCCACCAGCGCCCCGCCCTTCTTCACGAAGCGCCGCACCGCATCGAGCTGCGAATCCGTCAGCAGCCCCACGTTCGCCAGAATCAGGACCGACAGCGACTCCGCATCCCGATCCAGATGATCCAGATGCAGCGGCGTGTAGGGAATCCGCGCCCGCACCAGCGCGTTCGTGAATCCCTGCCAGGGGAGCGATACCAGGTTCCCCGCATCGTCGCGGCCGAAGAAATCCGCGTTGCGATTCGACCACGCCAGCGCCACCGGCGCGATCGGCCGTCGATTCATCAGGTATTCCTGATTCTCCGCATGCCACTTCATCACCGGCAGCGCCGTCTGATAGGACCGCCGGTCTTCCGAATAGGCCGAGACATGATGCCACCACGGCATGATCCCGCCCGAGAATCCCGACAGCATCCACAGCCGCGCCTCCTCCGCCGATTTCGCCGACAACCGAAACTGCGGCCGCCCGTGCTGATACATCGCCATCGACTCGGCCATCAGGGTCCCGGGCTTGTCCCACCCCATCAGCGAATGCACCATCTTGCCGATCTGCGCGTTCTGCGGAAACCCGCCGGCATCCGAGCGCGACTGCTCATCGAGCAGCAGAAATTCCGCACGCTCCGCAATCAGCTTCAAATCGCGGAAGGAGGCGCCCTGTCCCGTCGGGCCCGCTCCGTTCATGCCGATCCACAAACAGGTCGGCCCGCCCGCCGCTCTGGTGACGTTGTTGTTGAAATCCCACTGCTCGGTGCGCCGCTGATAGGACCAGTCGATCCACTTGCGATACACCGCATCATCCCAGTCGTGCGCTGTCGGCAGATCGGCGGCGGCGTACTCGTGGAATTTCTGTTTGCACGCATTGCAATGGCAGATCATCGAGCGCTCGACGCCCGACCAGATGTTGTCGCCGAAGCCCTCCGGGTGATAGCGCTCGATGATTTCCCGCATGATGTCCGGGAGCCACTGCGAATAGTACGCCGTGTTGATGCAGGACAGGTAATACTCGCCGGAGCGATAAGGCCGACCCCCGGCGTCGACGGCGAACCAGTCCGGATGCGCGTCATAGAGGGGCTGATACGCCTTGGACGAATCCATCCGCGCCACCAAGAAGATTCCCTCATCGCGCGCCGCGCGCGCAAGTTCCCCGAACAGGTCGCGGCCCGCCAGCGCCGGCGGCCGATGCTGCAGCTCGTATTTCGACGGGTAATAGCACACGATTCCCCCCGCATTGAGAATCACCGCATCCAGCCGCGTGCGCTTCCACTGCCGCCGCCAGAAATCAATGTCAAAATTCTGCACGTCCGCTTCCGTGATGTTGATCTGCCCCCAGCGGTGCGCGCGGCGGAACCAGGGCTCTTCCGCGCCGGCGGCCGCAGCGGCGGCGGGGCGGGCGCCCGGCGCCGGCGTCGTGGCGCATGCGCCGGCGGCGAGCGACGAAGCGGCGGCGACAGATTTGAGAAAGGTGCGGCGCGTCGGTGTCATGGGCGATCCTTCCTGTGAAGACACTCTTGAGAACCCCGCGGCGGGCCGCATATTGCATGCGACCGGCGCGCTGCTGAATCGCGCCGCGCCGGGTACACTGCGCCCATGCGCGAGATCCGTTTCATCTCCACCTGCCGGGGGGCCAAGGAGGAAACGCCGCTTTACGCCTCGCTGAATCGCCTCGGCGTCGGCTCCCGCCGCTTCTTCGAGCATAACCAGCGAGGCCTGCCCGAATGCTACAACGAAGCGCTCGACGATGCCGCCGGCAGCGACACGATTCTCGTGCTCGCCCATTCCGACGTACTCATCGCCGATAGCTTCGCCGCCGAGAAGCTCGACCAGGTGATTGGGTGGGCCGATGTCATCGGCGTGGTGGGTTCCGCTCACTTTCATGCGGATATCGACGCCGCCGCCTATCGTTGGTCCGTCTGGCCGCGCGAGGCGCTGTCCGGCGCTGTCGAACACGTCTATGGGTCGCTTACCGCCTGGGCGGTCTTCGGGCCCACGCCGCGACGCTGCGTCATCCTCGACGGCCTGCTGCTGGCGGTGGATATGCTCGCCATAGGGCCGCTCCGCTTCGATCCGCAATTCCGCTTTCACCTTTACGATCTCGATTTTTCCCTGGCCGCACATCGCGCCGGACTCGTGTGCGCGACTTTTAATCTCTATGCCCAGCACCATTCTCGCGGCGATTACGACACGCCGGCCTATCGCGACGCCGCCGCCGCATTCAGGCGCAAATGGGCCGGGGTGCGCGAACAGTGCTGATGGAGTTCCGACCCCGTCCGTGTCTGGATACTTCTCCGCCTTTCGTCCTTCATTGCCCGCCTCATTCGATAGTTCTGGTGATTGCTTATGTCTGACTGGAGCGCCGCACAATGGATTTCGATGGCCCGGCAGCTTCTGGACGCCGGCGACCTCAGCGGCGCCGAAGGCCTGGCGCGTAAAGCCGCGGCCATCGCCGGAAATAGTCGCGAACCCTGGCTGATTCTTGCGCTCATCGCGGAGCGTCGCAACGATTTGCCCGCCGCACATGCCCATCGGCAGAAAGCCGTCGAAGTAAGCCTGCCGGCCGACATGCAACAACTTCTGGCGGCTGAGATTGACAGGTTGCTGCGCGTTGCTACGGAGCGGACCTCCGACCCTGTCGCCTGGTTCGACGCCGGCAAAGCTTTGCATGAAGCGCGTGACATGGATCGTGCCATCTCCTGTTATCGCCGGGCGCTCGAGCTTGAACCGCGATACACCGCCGCCATGAACAACCTCGGCCTGGCGCTCAATGACTGCGGCGAGACGAGCGCCGCGATTGAAACGCTTCGATCCGCCATCGGGTTGCCCGGCGGCGCGATCGTCTGGGACAATTATCTGTACGTCCTGCACTTTATCGACCAGGTTTCGGCGGAAGCGATTGCCTCGGAACATGCCGCCTGGGCCCATGCCTGCGCCCCGCCTGCGGAGGAATGTTGCAGCCGTTTCGCCAATGATCCGGCGCCCGATCGGCGGCTGCGGATTGGTTATGTCTCGCCGCATTTTCATCGCCACCCTGTTGGAAGACTGCTGCTTAAGCTGTTTGCCTGCCAGGACCGAACGCAGGCCGATGTGTTCTGCTATTCGGGAGGCGTTACGGCGGATGCCGTGACCGCTAACCTGCGCGCCGGTGCGGATCATTGGATCGACGTGCGGGGGATATCCGATGCGGCGCTCGCCGGGAAAATCCGTTCCGACCGAATCGACGTGCTGGTCGACCTGACCATGCACATGGCCGGGAATCGCCTTGGGGTTTTCGCGCGCCGCGCCGCCCCCGTGCAAATCAGCTATCTGGCCTATGTTTCCACCACCGGCGTTCCCGCGATGGACTATCGCCTGACCGATCCGCGCCTCGATCCAGCCGGACGCCGGCTGTATGGCGAGCGAAACCTGTGGCTGCCGGAAAGCTACTGGTGCTATGAGCCGGCGTCGGAAGCTCCGCAGGTCAACGCCCTTCCCGCCATCGCGAACAACCGGGTGACGTTCGCCAGCCTGAACGCTTTTTGCAAAGTTTCTTCGCGCACTCTTCATGCGTGGATTCAGATTCTTCAGCAGGTTCCCGGCTCCGAACTTCTCATTCACGCGTATCCGGGCGCTCACCGGGAGCGCGTTACTTCCCTGTTTTCTGCCGCGGGCATCGGCTCTGGCCGCGTGCGTTTCTTCGATCGTCTTTCGCTCAAGGACTATCTTCGGCTTCATCACGAAATCGACATTGCGCTCGATCCCTTCGCCTATGCCGGCGGCACGACCACCCTCGACGCGGCGTTCATGGGGGTGGCCACGATATCGCTGGCCGGCGAAACGCCACACACGCGCGGCGGCGCGAGCATTCTCCATGCTCTTGGGCTTCCTGACTTGGTCGCCCATCGCGAAGCCGAGTATGTTGATGCGGCGGTGCGCCTCGCGGGCGATCTTTCGCGGCTGGCGGGGTTGCGCGGATCGTTGCGGCAGCGGCTGCTTGAGAGTTCGTTGTGTGACGGGCCGGGGTTTGCGTGCGGCGTGCACGCGGCGTATCGGGACGCGTGGCGACGATGGTGCATAGCGGGTTGACCGTGCGTGGGCGGGCGGATGCTTTGGCTGATGTTGGCGGGAGGGAGGGTGGAGGGGCGGTGGAAAGTGGGTTTTTTTGCGGAAGGTGCGCAGGGCGGGTGGGGAAAATGTGCGAAAATGCCGGAAGGTGCGCAGGGGGGGTCGAAGGTGCGCATGGTTTTGAGAGCGGCGCGCGGAATCTGGGAGGCCTGGGGGATATGGGACGAGGAATTTTGGTGGATTGGGAGGGCATTGCCTTCTCCTTTTTTGGTTCATTGCCCGGGCCCGGTTGAGCTCGGGGTGCTGCATAGGAGAGAACGGATGGGGAGGGGGAAAGGTTCCTGGAAAGTTTGGATTTTTTTCGGGGGGGGGTTGGGGGGGGGGGGAGCCGCCCGGGACCCCTTATCACCCCCCGACTGATACTATTCGGAGGGGGAACGCGTGATGGGTGGGATTTTTTGTGACACGGCGCGGGGGGGTGGGGTAGGTGAGGGGAAAACGTGGTGCTGGTGTGGGATGCGGTTTGGCGGGGCGGTGGCGGGTGGTTTTTTTAGAAATTGATATGTTTACTCCTATTGGATTCATGGATCAGGAGGAGTTATTGGTCATAGCTGTAGTAGAAGGGGGCGTAGAGTTTGGCGGGGGCGGCGGCTGGGCCGAAGATGCGGGTGAGGGGTTGGGGCCAGGCGCCCATCAGGGGGAGGAGGGTGAAGTTGGCGGAGAGGGTACCGACGGTGGAGGCGTCGATGAGGGTTTCGGAGTTGCGGCCTTTTTCGCCGAGGCCGGAGATGGCGGCGTTGAAGGAGAGGAGGGTTTGGGAGGAGGCGCGTTCGACGGCGATGTCGGCGGGGGTGGTGAGGAGGGCGAGGCCGGCGCCGGAGGGGTTGGTGAGGAGTGCGATTTCGGTGTGGCGGCGGTTGCCCTGGAAGCGGATGTCGTCGCGGGTGAGGTGGAAGAGGCCGAGGTCGTCGAGGCGGTCTTTGCCGGGGTAACCGGGGTAGGGGCCGTCGCCGATGTAGCGGAATTCGGTCATGGCGGCGGGAATCACGAGGGAGATGCCGGCTTCGGCGAGGGTGCCTTTGGCGTTGGTGGGGGTGAAGGAGAAGTGGCAGGTGATGACGCCGGTGGGGGCGATGTCGAGAGAGTAGCCGCCGGTGAAGGATTGGTCGGGGAAGTTGGGGCGGGGGTAGCGGGCGGAGACTTCGAGGTGGATGGTGTCGTTGGATTGGGAGACTTTGACGGTGGGGGATTGGGGTTGGTTGAGGGTGGAGGTGGTCCACATGTCGATGCGTTTGGCGCGGCCGCGCTCGGGTTCGGTGAGTTTGCGGCCGGCGTGGGGGAGGATGTTCTGGAGGAGGGTTTGTCCGGAGGGATCGGTGAGGGTGAGGTCGGCGGATTTTTTGTTGGCGGTGAGGGTGTAAGCGTCGGTGTGGATGGTGAGGGTGTCGGGGGAGTCGGTGAGGGTGGGGTGGAGGTTGGGGAGGGAGGAGAGGAAGGCGGTGAGGTTGGAGGCGGGGAGGGTGAGGCGGAGGTTGGTTTCGTTGATTTGGAGGCCGGTTTCGTCGGTGACGCGTGCGGAGAGGGTGAGGAAATCTTGCGTGGCGTCGGGTGGGATGGTGACGGGGATGTGGAGGGTTTGTTTTTCGTGGGAGGGGATTTGGAGAGGGAACTCGCCGGATTGGATAGCGGCGCCGTTGCGCTGGAGGGACCATGCGAGTTTCATGCCGGCGAGGGAGCGGAAGTCGTAGCGGTTTTCGAGGGTGAGGGGGATTTGCTGCTGGCCGGATTGGACGTTGGCGGCGTGATCGAGGAATTGGACGGGGGCGTAGACTTTGCGGGTTTCGTAGAAATCGGGTTGTGGGGAGCGGTCGGCGTAGAGGATTCCGTCCTGGCCGTCGGTGCCGTGCATGTCGTAGTAGTGGGTGGGGTCAAGCCAGACGTCGGAAGTGGGTTTGGAGCGGTTGACGGGGGTGGGGGAGGTTTTGAGGAGGCCCTGGTCCATGAAGTGCCAGATGGCGCCGCCGGCGAAGTGGGGGGCGGCCTGCATCATGTCCCACTGGTCCTGGATGTGTTCAGCGGCGAGCCCGTTGGCGTGGGCGTATTCGGTGAGGAGGGTGGGGCGGGTGAGGGTTTGGGTCCATTTTTTGAGCATGGCGTTGGAGGGATAGTGGAGGGCGAACATGTCGACGAAGGGGGGGAACTTGGAGGCGTTGTCGTCTTTATCGAAGTAGGTGCCGATGGTGGGGTAGCAGATGGGGCGGGAGGGATCGATGGATTTGGCGAGGCGTCCAGCGGCGAAGAGGAGGTCGGCGATGTTGTTTTCGTTGCCGATGGACCAGGCGATGACGGAGGGGTGGTTTTTGTCGCGGGTGAGGGTTTCGGTGACGCGGGCCATGACGTTGGCGATGTAGTCGGGGTTATTTTTTTCGGCGGATTGGAAGTGGGCGAGGGGGACTTCGCAGAGGACGTAGATGCCGGCTTCGTCGCAGAGCTGGAGGAAGCGGGAGTTGGGCGGGGAGTGGGAGGTGCGGACGAAGTTGATGTTGCCCTCTTTCATCATTTTGATGTCGCGTTGCCAGTCGGCTTCGGTAAGGGCGCGGCCGTGGATGGGGTCTTCGTCGTGGCGGTCAACGCCGTGGAGTTTGATGGGGCGGCCATTGAGTTTGAGGATGCCGTCGGAGATGGAGATTTCGCGGAGGCCGATGGGGAGGTCGAGGGATTGTAGGGGTTGGGCGTTGCTGGAGAGGGAGAGTTGGAGGTGGTAGAGGGCGGGCGATTCGGCGGTCCAGAGGTGGGGATTTTTGACGGGGAGTTGGGCGGTGTATTGGTCGTCGGCGGTGCGGGGGAGGTCGGCTTCGGCGGCGGTGTCGCCGTTGGGGGCGAGGAGTTTGGCGTGGAGGGTGGCGGGGGCGCTGGTGATGGCGGAGATGGAGAGGGTGGCGGAGCCATCGGGGGCGACTTTCGTGCTGGTGGTGAGGTCTTCGAGGTGGGTGGAGGGGACGGAGAAGATATTCACGTCGCGAAAGATGCCGGAGAGGTCCCAGTCGTCGTTGACGTCGGACTGCCAGGCGAGTGGTTTGGTGGTGACTTCGACAGCGAGGGTGTTGTCGGCGGCGGGATCGGGGGAGAGGGCGTCGGTGATGTCGAGGGAGGTGGGGTTGAAGGCGGAGGCGGCGTTGTGGCCGACGGGTTTGCCGTTGACCCAGGCGGTGAAGGCGAAGGCGACGCCTTCGAAGCGGAGGATGACGCGGCGGTTTTGGGCCCAGGTGGCGGGGACTTTGAAGGTGCGGCGATAGAGGCCGAGGCCGTCCTTGAGGGTCATGTAGTAGGCGGGTTCGGCGAAGCCGTGGAGTTCCCAGTTGGCGGGGACGGGGAGGGTTTTCCAGTCGGAGATGTTGGCGCTCGGGTTGAAGAAGGCGGCGTCGGGGCCGGGGTCGAGAGAGGGGATGTATTTGAAGGACCAGGCGCCGTCGAGGGATTGGGAGAAGGCGGGGGCGAGGATGGGGTAGACGCGGAGGGCGGGGGCGGGCTGGGTGGATTGGGCGAGGGCGGGAGCGGTGGAGGGGGCGAGGAGAAGGGCGACGGTGAATATCAGGCGGTTCGACATGGGGCTCCTTTGGGGATGAAGCGATCGGAGGGTATCGCGCGGAAGGGGCGCGGTGCAATGCCGAATTTGGCAAGTCGATGGCAGAGGACGTGGGGATTGCGTTCCCGCTTTTTCGGCCGAGGTTCCAAGGGATTCATTGGAGAGGGCAACGAAGCTGGGGGAGTTTGCGTGTGCTCTTATGGACCGGAAGTGAGGGAGTAATGTGCGACGGGGGCTGGAGGTTTGTCAGTTGGGGATTGCTGGGCGGGGCGAGTGCACAGGGGACCCACCCCGCGGAGGGGGTGGGCTTTGGAGTTGGGCGCTGCGGGGATTGTTGTGCCGGCGCTGACGCTGCGGATTTCCTTGTGCAATGGTTTGTGCGCCATGGGCGATCATCGGCGGATACTGATGCCGCGGGGGTCGGCTGCGGCCGATCATTGGCGGGACGCAATGCCACGGTGGTGGGATGCGGTCTTTCGGGGGGGGCGGGGGCGCGCTATACTGCGCGGGAAGTGGTGCCGCGTGTCGGCTGGTCGGCTTGGGCGCATGCACATCTTATGGGCCGGGCAGACGATTTCCACGAGGCTCCGTCGGTAGGATTTTGTGGATCCGAAAGGAGCGTTCCTCATGCCCGCTGCGAGTTCTTATCGTCCTGGGGAGATTCGGAACATTGTGCTGCTGGGGCACGGGGGGGCGGGGAAGACGACGTTGGCGGAGGCGATGCTGCATCGGTGCGGGGTGATCACGCGGATGGGGAGCGTGGACGACGCGAACACGACGAGCGATTTTGAGCCGGAGGCGAAGCAGCACAAGCATTCGACGAGTTCGACGCTGCTGTTTGCGACGCACGAGGGGCGGGAGATCAATTTGATTGACACGCCGGGGTATCCGGATTTCATCGGGCAGGCGTTGGCGGCGTTGCCGGCGGCGGAGACGGCGGTGATCGTGGTGAATGGGGAGACGGGGATCGAGGTGAACACGCGGCGGCTGTATCACGCGGCTGGGGAGATGGGGCTGGCGCGGATGATCGTGGTGAACAAGGTCGACAAGGTGAAGGACATGGGGGCGCTGGAGGGGCTGGTGGAGGCGTTGAAGGAGAGTTTCGGGCCGGAGCTGCACTGCATCAATTTGCCGAAGGATTATGGGCGGGACGTGGTGGACTGTTTTGATGCGGATCATGGGAGCGCGGATTTCGGGGACGTGCGGGCGATACACCAGGAGATGGTGGAGAGCGTGGTCGAGGTGGATGATGCGGAGATGGAGAAGTATTTGTCGGGGGAGCAGATTCCGCTGGATGAATTGCGGGCGTGTTTTGTGAAGGCGATGAACGCGGGGCACGTGGTGCCGATATTGTTTACGGCGGCGAAGACGGAGGCGGGGGTGGACGATTTGCTGCACATATTGGTGGAGGAGGCGCCGAGCCCGGAGAACGGGCGGATGAAGCGTTTGCGGCGTGGGGCGGAGGCGGAGGTGGTGGAGATTCCGTGCGATGCGGAGAAGCCGCTGCTGGCGCATGTATTCAAGGTGACGACGGATCCGTATGTGGGGAAGCTGGCGATGCTGCGGATTTTGCAGGGGAAGATGGACAGCAGCACGATGTTTGTGTGCGCGGAGGAGAAGAAGTCGCACAAGACGGGACACATCTTGAAGGTGGAGGGGCGGGACCATCCGGAGCTGACGGCGACGGCGTATGCGGGGGACATCGTGGCGCTGGCGAAGGTGGAGGATATTCACGTGGACCAGATGGTGCACGATCCAGCGGCGGCGAACGATTGGAGGCCGGTGCTGCCGAAGTATCCGACGCCGATGTTTTCGCTGGCGATCGAGCCCAAGGCGCGGGGGGATGAGGGGAAGATATCGGGGGCGCTGCACAAGCTGTCGGAGGAGGATCCGACGTTCCGTTTCACGCACGATCCGCAGACGCATGAGATGGTGATTCACGGGCTGGGGGAGCTGCATTTGCGGGTGATGCTGGAGAAGATGAAGAATCGGTTCAACCTGGACGTCGTGACGCATCCGCCGAAGATCGCGTATCGGGAGACGATCACGGCGCCGGCGGAGGGGCACTATCGGCACAAGAAGCAGACGGGCGGTGCGGGGCAGTTTGGAGAGGTGTTTTTGCGCGTGGAGCCGCTGGATCGCGGGCAGGGGTTTGAGTTTGTGAACGATGTGTTCGGGGGGACGATACCGTCGCAATATATTCCGAGCGTGGAGAAGGGGGTGCATGATGTGCTGTCGGGGGGGGCGATCGCGGGGTATCCGGTGCAGGACATCAAGGTGGTGGTGTATGACGGGAAATATCACCCGGTGGATTCGAAGGACATCGCGTTTCGGACGGCGGGGAAGTATGCGTTGAAGGATGCGATCACCAAGGCGCGGCCGTCGCTGCTGGAGCCGGTGGTGAACATGGAGATCACGGTGCCGGAGAGGCATGTGGGGGACATCACGGGGGATTTGAACGGGCGTCGCGGGCGGGTGAACGGAGTGGATGCGATGACGGGGGGGATGTCGGTGATACGGGCGACGGCGCCGCTGGCGGAGGTGATGACGTACAATAACCAGTTGCGGAGCGTGACGAGCGGGCAGGGGAGTTTTGTGATGGAGTTCAGTCATTATGATGTGGTGCCGCCGAATGTGCAGGCGAAGATTGTGGCGGGGTATAAGCCGAAGGAGGAGGTGGAGTGAAGGGGGGGTGTTGAGTTTGCATGTGCGAGAGAGGATGCGATGACGGTTGCGGACGAGGGTTCGAGGTTTGGGGGGATTCCAGCGGAGTGGCTGGCGGAATTTGAAGCGGCGGCGCGGCGGCCGCTGGCGCAGCGGATGAAGTATGCGTTCATCAAGACGTATAAGCCGGTGATGGACGATGCGAAGTATCGGTCGTTCGACACGATGGCGGAGTATCGGGCGTGGTGTGAGGCGAACTTGCCGGAGTGGTTGGGGTATGGGCGCGTTTGAGTATCGGCAGGCGGAAGAGATTCGGGATGCGTTCAACCGGCATGGGTGCCGCTATTTGTTTATTGGGAAATCCGGAGCGATTCTTCTGGGTTTTCCGGACACGACGCAGGACGCCGATCTCTTTGTGGAGAAGTCCGCGGAGAATGGGAAAGCGTTAGTCGAGGCGTTGCGAGAACTTGGTTTCGTGATCGGCGACGCGCAGGCGGGGGAGATTGTGCGAGGCAAGGATTTCGTCCAGCTGAAAGAGGGGCCGTTTGATGTGGACCTCATTTTCGCTCCGGATGGAATTGAGCGATTTGAGGATGCGTGGAAGCGCCACATCGAAAGCGAGGGATTTCCGGTCTGCCATCCTGACGACATCATTGCGAGCAAAGTTGCGGCGGGGAGGCGGAAGGATCAGGAATCGCTGCCGCGGTTGATGTCGTTCCGGGATTATTGGAAAGCGCGGCACGTCGGGTGAGCGTTAGGGGATGTCGGTCCAGGCGTCGTCGGCGTTTTGGATTTCGTCGCGTTTGATGAAGGTGATTTCGGGGGTTTGGGTGATGTCGAGGTAATTTTGTTCGCCGAGGCCGGTGATGTAGTGGGTGCAGTGGAGGGTGGATTGCATCCAGAGGAGTCGGGAGTCGCGGGTGGGGGAGATTTGAGATTTGGTGAAGGGGTGCGCGGGGAGGGTGATGAAGGAGGGGCCGCCTTCGTGGAGTTGGAAGGCGTCGCGGGAGTGGCGGGCGCGGACGATTTCGTTTTGGTAGGGAATGTCGACGAAGAAGTCGGCGATGTCGCAGGCGGCGGTGCGCAGGGCGGGGTCGGAGGAGCGGTGGATTTCGATGTTTTGGAGCAATCCCATTTTCTGCATGATGGCGAGGCAGAAGTCGGCGACGTTTGTGGGGGGGGTGTCGCGGAAGATTTGCGCGAGTTCCTTGGAGATGTAATTGGGGAGGGCGTTGGCGGTGTGGGTGTGCCAGGGGAGGGGGATGCGTTTGAGGTAGAGGGGGGAGAATTTTCGTTGGAGTTTGTTTTCGAATTCGAAGTTGAGGGTGTGGGGGGCGTGGGTATCGCGGTGGTGGAGGGTGGTGCGTGTTTCGCGGGGGTCGTGGTCGGCATCGTGGTAGAAGAAGTGGATGGTGCCGCCGATTTGGGATTGGAGTTTGCGGGCGGAGAAGATTTTGGAGACGAGGAAGCGTTTGGGGAAGAAGCCGGAGGGTTGCTGGCCGAAGGCGATGCGGGGGGCGGGGGGGGGCATAGATTATCCACAAATGGACACGAATGGACACGAATGACGGAGTGATGAAGAGTTTAACCACGGAGTACACGGAGATCACGGAGAGGAGGGGGGGAGGACTTCGAAGGCGGGGGGTTGGTGGCGCGGGGGGAAGAGGGGTTGGAGTGCGATGGCGAGGGTGATGCAGGCGAGGCAGCCGAGGAGGTTGTACCAGAGGTAGGAGATGTTGAGGGTGGCGAAGAGGGTGATGACGAGTGCCTGGGCGACGAGGGCGGCGAGGAAGGCGGGGGTGCCGGTGATGAATTTGAGGAAGAAGGCGATGAGGAAGAGTCCGAGGATGACGCCGTAGAAGAGGGAGCCGACGATGTTGGTGGCCTGGATGAGGTTTTCGCCGAAGTGGGGGAGGAGGAAGAGGGCGAAGAGGAGGGCGATGATTCCCCAGAGGATGGTGAAGAGTTTGGCGGCGCGGACGGAGGGTTGGGCGGAATTGCCGATTGCCGATTGCCCATTGCCGATTGGGGATTGCGGAGGGCGGAGGTGGAGGTAGAGATCGACGGTGGTGGTGGAGGCGAGGGCGTTGAGTTCGGCGGCTTTGGAGGAGAGTGCGGCGCAGAAGAAGGCGGCGACGAGCAGGCCGATGAGGCCGTGGGGGAGGTTGTCGAGGATGAAGGTGATGAAGACGTAGTCGTTGTCGTTGGTGGGGGCTTGCGGATTTTTATTGTGCAGATCGCGTATCACATATCCGCGCGCGATCTGCGACATCTCGTACGAAATCGTGGCATCAGTCAGCGCCGTAGCAGCGTTTGCAGGGTCGGCCGTATTTCTCGCATCACGCCAGATCTGTAGATTTTTTTGTTCTTCGGCTTCATTCATTTGAAATCGCTCGCCGATCGTCTTGGAATCCTCCTCTGGCTGACTACCACTCTCAAATCCAGGGACCCAAGCAGAAGGCGCTTCGTCACGTAGTAGGTGTCGAGTGGTTACCGTATTGGCATCTGGTCCCAATGCCGCGTGATTGAAGAATACTGGCGCGGGGTGGAATTGGTAGAAGACGAAGAGGAGGACGCCGAGGAGGAGGATTCCGAACTGCATGGGGATTTTTAACAGCGCGTTGAACATGAGGCCGAGGCGGGATTCGCGGAGGTTGTCGCCGGAGATGTAGCGTTGGACCTGGGATTGGTCGGCGCCGAAGTAGGAGAGCATGAGGAAGAGGCCGCCGAGCATACCGGTCCAGAAGGTGTAGCGTTTGTCGGGGTTGAGGGAGAAGGAGACGGCGTTGAGTTTGCCGAAGTGGCCGGCGAGGGCGAGGGAATCGGTGAAGGAGCAGGGGATGTTGTGCAGGAGGATGACGAAGGCGGCGATCATGCCGGCGAAGATGATGGCGAGCTGGTATTTCTGGGTGTGGGTGACGGCATCGGAGCCGCCGACGACGGTGTAGGCGATGACGACAATTCCCGAGAGAAGGATGGTGAGCTGCAGCGACCAGCCGAAGACGGTGGAGAGGACGATGGCGGGGGCGTAGAGGGTGTAGCCGGCGCCCAGGCCGCGCTGGAGGAGGAAGAGTGCGGCGGCGAGGAGGCGGGTTTTTTTGTCGAAGCGCGTGCCAAGGAATTCGTAGGCGGTGTAGACGTTGAGCTTGCGGTAGAGGGGGAGGAAGAAGATGGAAATGATGACGAGGGCGAGGGGGACGGCGAAGTAGTTTTGGACGAAGGAGAGGCCGCCGTCGTAGCCCTGGCCGGGGGTGGAGAGGAAGGTGATGGCGGAGGCCTGGGTAGCCATGACGGAGAGGCCGATGATGAACCAGGACTGTTTTTTCTGGCCGCGGAGATAGTCGTGGAGGTTTTTTTTACCGCGGGTGCGGAGGATGCCATAGAGGGCGATGGCGCCGATGGAGGCGAAGAGGACGAGGTAGTCGGCGAGGTTCACGAGAAGGCCCTCGTGAGCCAGGTGAGGGCGAGGACGCAGGCGGCGAAGAAGAGGAGGATGAAGGCGTAGAGGCGCGGCCAGGTGGAGAGGAGGGGGAGGCCGGTGGATTCATTGCCGATGGGCGAGTGCCGATTGCCGATGTGCGGACCGCCGGTGGGAGCGGGGGTGGGCTCGTTGGATGGCGGTGTCGGCATGCGCGGGCTCGCGAGGGGTTTCAGCGGGTGTAGGGTTGGAGGGTCTGGAGCGTGGGGATGGCGGCGAAGTGTTTCTGGTTGAAGGTGTGGAGGGGGAGATTCATCGACAAAGCGAGCTGGCCGATGAGGGCGTCGAGCAAGCCGAGGCTATGCGAGAGGCGTCCGCGGGCGTAGACGGCGAGTGCCTGGTCGGCGACGTCGGGTGTGGGCCAGAGGACGTGGAAAGGTTGAATGAAATTCTGAACTTTGGTGACTTCGCGTTGATTGAAGCAGCCTTGGATCAGCTCCATGACAACGAAGCCGGGGAGGCCGATCTGCTGATGTGCGTTAGCGGCAAGCCAGATGGTGGCGGGAGGAAAGCCCCGAAGGAGATCGACGGCGATGTCGGTATCGAGAATAAGCAGGGTCAGTCCCTTTGGCGGGTTTCGGCCTGGCGGCGGAGCTTGCGTGCAAATTCGAGGGAATCGCCGATGTCGGTGCGATCTTTCCAGAGGCCGATGAGGCCGGAATTGAGGATATCCTGACCGGTCATGCTCTGTTGCGGCGTCACCGGCGGGGAAGCGGAGGCGGAAGATTGCTGAATTTCAATTTTTTCTAGCAATTGCAGTGCGAGCGCGTCCTGGGCTTCCGGAGACAGCGCGGAAGCTTTTTGGAAGGCGGATTCGAGCAGTTTTGTCGTCATGGGGCACCTCTGGTGCAATTATAACGGGCGAGACAAGGGGAACATGCGGAGCTTCAGGCAATCAAAGGGATTTAAGGAGTCGGTCGTATTCGGCGTGGGGACCGATCCAAAACCAGATCATGGTGTCGCCGGATTTGACGCCAAGGACGCGCCAGGCGGCGCCGATGCGGACGGAATAGGAGGGCGTTTTGTTTCCGACGAGTTTATATCGAATGCTGGGATGGGCAGGGTCTTTTTCCAGAGGCGGTAATTTTTACGGGCGAGATCCCGCGCCTCTGGCGGGAGGCGGGCGAAACATTCGAGGAAGGATGCCGAGAGAACGGAATTCAAAGTTCGTCAATACCTTTGGGAATGGTTTTGCCCTGGGCGTGTTCCTGGAGGGCGCGCTGGGCGAGGGTGTCGATGGCGTCCGCGGAGGCGGCCAGGGTGTTGTCCCAGCGTTGATCTTCGTCGATTTCCGCGAGGATGCGGCGACCGAGTTCATCCTGGGCTTGCGGAGGAAGGCTGGCGGCTTTTTGAAAGGCGGATTCGAGAATCTTCGTCGTCATGGGGCACCTCGGAGGTGATTATAACAGCCAGAGGGTCAAGGTTTTCCCAGCGACAGCAGGTTGGCGAAGAGGCGATAGGCGCCGGGGTTGGGGGCGGGGAGTTGGCGGAAGAAGACCAGGGAGGTGTAGACGTAGTGGCCTTTGCCGACGGAGGCGATGAGGAGCGCGCCGGGAAGTTGGCTCTCACCGGGGTCGGCGGCGGAGAGGATGGGGGTGAATTCCCTGGCCCACTGCGAGGGGTAATAGATGCCGCGCTCCTGGACCCAGCTGTCGAAATCGGCGGTGGTGATTTTATTGGGGGCGTTGAGCGCGGGGGAATCGGGGGCGAGGAAGGTGACTGGGGCATTTTCGTCGGTGACGCGGTTGGAGGAGAGGCGAAGATCGTAGGGAGCGATGGGGGCGACTTTGAGGGAATCGGGGCGGTTGTATTGGACGATGACGGTGCCGCCGTTATTGGCGTAGTCGAAGAGACCTTGCAGCGATTGGCCCAGATCGGTGCGGACGTTGAGGGCGCGGACGCCCAGAACGACGGCATCGAATTTTTGCAGCGCTTCGGGCGTGAGGTCTTTGCCGGTGATCTGCGTGACTTTGCAGCCCATTTGTTCGATGCACTCGGTGACGCTGTCGCCGGCGCCGGGGAGATAGGCGATGTTTTTGGCGGTGCATTTCAGATCGAGGGCGAGGGCGTGGAGGTGGGCGGGGGGTTGGAGGGTGAGGAAGGGGATGTGCGGGTAATCGATGGTTTTGTAGCCGGTGGAGTAGTCGTGGCCATTGATGGTGGCGACGGCGGTGAAGGTGGCGGGCGTGGGCGTGAGCCGGGGGGGAGCGGTGATGGTGAAGGTGAAATCGGCCTTGGCATTCTTGGTGACAAGGTTGAAGGATTGAGATGCGGGCGTGACCTGCCAGCCTTGCGGGGCGTCGAGGTGGATCGTTCCGGCGGCGTTGGCCGTGTTGGCGGTGACTTCGACGGAGACGGGCTTGGACTGGCCGGGCGAGAGGAGCGTGACGTCGAAAGGATAGGCAAGGGAGACGGGGGCGAGGATTTCGAGTTGGCGCGGGTGGGTGGGAATGACTTTGAAATCGGCGGAGCCTTTGGTGGATTCTCGCGGGGTGTCCTGGAACGTAAGGGTTTGATCAGCGATTTGGAAGGAATAGGTGATCGGGAGAGGGGAAGGATTCTCGGGGCGGCCGATGAGGGGGAGGTCTTGTGGTTCGACGCGGAAGAGGCCGGGGAGGGATTCTTCGCGAAGCCAGTAGGGCTGGGAGGGGCGCGCGTCGGCGGGGACGGTGGCGGTGAATTGTCGGACGGCGAGCGCGTAGGGGTGAAGGTCCTGCGCTATGTCGAGCCATTTAACGGGGGTGTTGGCGGTGATGGTGGTGTTGCAGGTGAGGTGGAGGGATTCGCCGGGGGTGGCGGTGGCGGGGCCAAAGGTGGAGATGGTGAGGCCGAGAGTTTCGGCGATGAGGTGGTCGAGGTCGGTGCGTTTGATCTGGGTGATGGGGTTGGGGTCGGGGAGGGCGGCAAGTTTTTTGCGGATGTCGAGGAGGGCGGGGAGGGAGGCGGCGGGATCTTGGAGATTGAAGTCTTTGATGGCGGCGTCGGCGAGTTTCGCGATCTCCTCTCCGCCTTTGTAGCGGGCGAAGGTGGTGTCGATGCCGTCCATGATGTCGTTGGTGGCGGGCTCGCCGGCGAGGAGGGTGAAGGATTCGGGGCGGGCGGCGCCGGGGTTGCCGCGACCGCCGCCGAGGATGGCAGGCGTTTGGCCGAAGCCTTGGGATTTGTGCTGGGCGCGGGATTCGGCGGCGATGGCGCCGTAGGGGATGTTGCGGACGGCATCAGTGCCGGAGATGTCCATGCGGACGGTGTCGGCTCCCGCGTTACCACCGCCGCGTCCCCCCGGTCCCCCCATATTCATGAAGATGCGCTTGGGTTGCCAGGGTTGGAGGTTGCCGCCCGCGGGGGTGAGTTGGTCGGGGAAAACGTTGGGGTCTCTGGCGAGGAGGTTGAAGGCCTCGCGGGCGAGGATGGCGGAGGCGGTGTGATGGCCGTGAGTACCGACGCCGCCGGGGATGTCGGGGTTGAAGCGGGTGATGAGGACATCCGGGCGAAAGGTGCGGATGACGCGGACGATATCGGCGGTGATGGCCTGTTGGTCCCAGATTTTGAGCGTTTCATCGGCGCGCTTGGAAAAGCCGAAGTCCAGGGCACGGGTGAAGAATTGCTGCGCGGAATCGATGCGCCGGGCGGCGAGGAGTTCTTCGGTGCGGATGAGGCCGAGCTCGGAGCCGAACTCGGGACCGAGGAGGTTCTGGCCGCCGTCGCCACGGGTGAGGGAGAGATAGGCGGTGCGGTAATGGCGTCCGCGGGCGAGGTAGGTGAGGAGCTGGGTGTTTTCATCATCGGGGTGGGCGGCGATCATGAGGACGGAGCCGGTGGAGGCGAAGGCTTTGAGGTCCTGGAGGATTTGGGCGGGATTCTCGGCGGGCTGCGTGGCGGATGCAGGGGGCGCGTCGGCGGCGCGGGCGGCAGAGGCGGCGGCGAGCATGGGGAGCAGCACGCTGAGGCAAGGGTGGGCGCGCATCGCAGTTCATCCCGTCAAAAGGAGGTGCACGACGGACGAACATGGGCGGGACGCCCATGCCACATCATTTTTTGACGGCGAACTCGACGGCGTATTGCGTATTTTCCCACTGGGCGTTGAGGGTGAGCTTGTCGGGCGTGCCCTGGAGGGTGATGGTGAATTGATCGATTTGCTTGTCGAGGGGGGATTTTTTCATGTCGATGGTGTAGAGGTTGTCCTTGGTGACGGCGGCGGTGATGGGGATGCCCCAGCGGGCGGTTTGTTTATTGAAGATGAGTTTGGCGGAGCCGTCGGCTTCGGGTTGCATCATGAGGGAGTAGGTTCCGGCGGGGATGGCGGTGTCTCCGACGGTGAGGTCGATGGGGGTGAGGAAGAGGGTGGCTTCATCGGCGCCCATGCGCCAAAGTTTTCCGAAGGGGACAAGGGTGCCCCAGATTTTACGGATTTCGCCGGTCTTGGGGTCTTTGGAATAAGGGCGGCCGTAGGTGATTTCGATGAGGTTGCGTCCGAGGCGTGTGGAGATGGTTTCGTGGGGGCTGATGCGTTGGGGCGTCTCCTGTGCGAGGGAGGGGAGCGTGAGGGCGGCGGCGGCGAGAAGGGTGCAAAATGTCAGAGGGCGCATGGATGAAAGCATGGGAATCTCCTCAAGATCGCAGGCCTGGGATATGCAGCGCGGAGCATACCAGAGGGCGGTGGGAAAGCAAGGTGCGGGTTGTGCGTTGAAACCATACACTTGCGGCAGGGTTGGCAGAATGGAGGCGACGCATGGCGGGAACAGGGTTGGATCGGCGCGCCGGCGCGCGGGTGGGAGCCGCGGCCGTGGCGGCGGCGTTGCTGGCGGCGGCGGGGGCGGCGCGGGCGGCGGATGTGCGGACGCTGACGTTTCAAGGCGTGCTGCCGGAGCATCGGCTGACTTTGAAAGAACTTGCCAATGGCGGGGCGGAAATTCCCGGCGACTGGAGCGGGTATACGCACCTGGTGATGGAGATGCGCACGGCGACGCCGCAACGCTTTGCGCTGTGGGTGTACACGAAGCAGGGGCCGCGGCGGATTGAGATACAGCCGTTCGGCGAGGGGCAGTGGCTGCGGGCGTCGATTCCGCTGCAATATCTGCAGGGGATGGACAAATCGGGGAATGATCTGGCGTCGACGATCAATCGGCGGACGGATGCGTTCTGGATGTCGGTGTGGGGGCCGTTCGGGGAGTTGAAGGATGTGGAGGCGGTGGGTTTTGCGATGGAGTATCCGATCAACCATGCGCAGATTGAATTGAGGAATGTGCATCTTTCTAAGCAGGATGAGGGCAGCGCGTTTCTGGTGGATGGCAAGGAGTTGCCGGCGCGGCAGATGCTGGATGAATTCGGGCAGTGGGCGTATGGCGACTGGCCGCGGAAGATCAAATCGCGCGAGCAGCTTCAGGCCGAGCTTGCGGAGGAGGCGAAGCATTTCGTCAGCGGTGCGGCGTATGGGTATGACCCCTATGGCGGGTATGCGGACAGCTCGGCGCCGGGGGGCGCGACGGGGTTCTTTCGGGTGGAGAACGTCAACGGCAAGTGGTGGTTCGTCGATCCGGCGGGGCATTTGTATCTGTCGACGGGGGTGAATGGGGCGGGCGCGGGATTCGGCGGCGGCGGGGCGGGGCGGCGCGGGGGCGGAGGGACGGCGGGCACGGCGCCGGCTGCGCCTGATCTGACGACGCGGCGGCTGGAAAGCTGGGGGCTGACGACCGGGGGCATCGGGAAGCCAAACACGGTTTTTCTGCGGTGGCCGCAGGATCGCAACAGCACCTTCCTGGGGATGCCGGACGTTTATGCGGAGAACTTCGCGAGTTCCATTGACCAGGCGGCGGATCGGCAATGCACGGCGCGCAAGGATGATCCGCTGGTGCTGGGATATTTCATCGGCAACGAGCCGCCGTGGGACGGGCGGGAGAGCGAGCTGGTGGACATGATTCTGGCGGGACCGGCGACGGCGACGCAGGCGAAGCTCAAGGCGTATCTGGCGGAGGGCGGCCCGGGCGTTGGGGATACGCCGAAGCGGCGGAAGGCGTTCGTGATCGAGGCGTTCCGCGTTTATATCGATACGATTTGCGCGGCGGTGCGGAAACATGATCCGCATCACCTGATCATCGGCACGCGGTTTGGCGGGAATCCATCGGACGAGATGATGGAGGTTGGCAAGGCGTTCGACGTGTGCAGCATCAATGTGTATGAGTATGAGCCGACGAAGCAGGTGGAGCGGGCGTATCGGCTGACGGGGCGGCCGGTGCTGATCGGGGAGTTTCACATCGGGGTGCCGGAGAATGGGCTGGGGGCGGGGCTGGTGCAGGCGATGGATCAGGGGCAGCGTGCGGCGGGCTATGAGTATTACATGGAACAGGCGGCGTCGCTGGATGGGTTTGTGGGGGCGCACTGGTTTGAGTGGCGCGATGAGCCGGTCTCGGGGCGTAATGACGGTGAGAATTACAACATCGGTCTCGTGGATGTGACGGATCGTCCTTATCCGGAAATGGTCACCGCTATCCAACTGACCATGACCAACCTGCGCCTCGTGCATGAAGGCCGGCAGATGCCTTTCACCACGCGGCCCGACGCCTCGCTGGCGGGGACGCCATCATCGCCGTGGGACCCGAAGAACTGACGACGCTTTTCAAAACCACGGAGTACACGGAGAGCACGGAGAAACGCAGAAATAAGCTACACGGAAAGCTCCGTATCCTCCGTGTCCTGGGCAGTTTATTCTGAAGTTTGGAAGCTGTTGGTAACGAACATTTTCAGCGGGTGAGATCATGCGGAACTTGTCGGTAGTCGGGGTAATTGCAGCGGTGCTCGCGACGGCGAGCGGTGCGCGGGCGGCCGACGTGCCCGAGGCGATACACGTTTCGCCCGACGGCCACTCGTTTGTCACCGCCTCCGGGAAACCGTGGTTCTGGCAGGCCGACACCGCCTGGTGCATCTTCAACCATCCCAGCCCCGCGGATGTCGATCTGTATCTGAACGATCGGGCGAGCAAAGGTTTTAACGTCGTTCAGGGGTGCGTGGCGGTGTGGGATTACCGCACGCGCCGCAATCCCGATGGCGAAGTGCCGTTCGTCAACGGCGATCCGGCGCACATCAACGATGCATACTTCAAGAATGTCGATTCTGTCATCGACAAAGTGGAAGCCAGGGGAATGTATATGGCGGTGTTGCCGTTCTGGACCAAAAACACGCGCTCAGGGCCGGCCGCCGATCCGGAGACGATGAAGGCTTATTGCCACTATCTGGCGAAGCGTTATGCGGCGAAAAATATTTTCTGGGTGCTGGGCGGCGACACGGCGGCGACGCAGATTCTGCCCGTGATCAACGCCGAGGCGGCCGGTCTGCAGGAGGGCGCGAAGGAAGCGGGCGTCAGCAAGATCATGATCACGTATCATCCCACCGGCCGCGAGTCGTCGAGCTTCTGGTTCCAGGACAGCCCGTGGCTGGATTTCAACGCGATTCAGTCCGGCCACTTCATCAACACCACCAACTTCCAGCTCGTCGGCGATGATTTCGTCAAGAAACCCGTGAAGCCGACGCTGGACATGGAGCCCGGCTACGAAAACATCACCGACCGGCTGGTGCGCGACAACCCGGACGCCAAGCGCATCCAGGCCGTCGACGTCCGCCGCTCCGCTTATCTGGCCGTCTTCGCCGGCGCGGCCGGTCACTCCTACGGCAATGGCGAAGTCTACGAGTTCTATCACCCCAACGCCGGCGCTGCGCCGGGCGCGGGCTGGCATGCAAATATGGATTGGAAGGATGCGCTCAAGCTTCCCGCCTCGGGGCAGATTCAGTTCGTGCGCGATCTGATCCTGTCGCGTCCGCCCATTGGCCGCATGCCCGATCAGTCGCTGCTTTCCGCGGCGGCCAGCAACAGGGCGGTCGAACGGATCGAAGCGCTGCGCGGCGCGGATTCCTCCTATGCGTTCGTTTACCTGCCCGCCGGCATCCATGACGTCACGGTGAACACCGGCAAACTCACCGGTAACGATCTCAAAACATGGTGGTACGATCCGCGCACCGGCAAAGCGACCGCCGGCGAAACCCTGCCGAAATCAGATACCCATGCCTTTACTTCCCCCGCCGGCGAGCACGGTAACGATGATTGGGTGCTGGTGCTGGACGATGCGGCGAAACGCTATTCCGCGCCAGGCGCGCACCAATGACCAATTCCCGCATCCCCATGGATGAAGTCCGCTCCCGCGGCGTTTACACTGCATCACCATTTTGCTTCTTCTGGCGTGGAGACTCTCTATGCGAATGATCGTCGCGGGCGCAATCGCGGGGTTGATGGCGATGGCCGTGGTGGCGGCCGGGCAGATGGGGGGCGAGGCCGCGGCGCCGGCGTCGCAACCGGCGGACCTTGTTCCCATGACCACCATCGTCCCCGATGGCAAACCCCACCGCTTCGAACTCAAGGACCACGCCTTCGAGATCGACGGGCAGAAAACCCTCCTGATCGCCGGCGAAATGCACTTTGGCCGCGTGCTTCCCGAGGATTTCGAAAAACGCGTCAAGCAGGCCAAGGCCATGGGCCTCAACACCATCAGCTTCTATCTTTTCTGGAACCAGGTCGAGCCCGAAGAAGGCAAATTCGATTTCACCGGCGCCAACGACGTCCGCCGCATGTTCAAAATCTGCCAGGACAACGGCATGTGGGTGCTCCTGCGGCCCGGCCCCTATTGCTGCGCCGAAGTCGATTACGGCGGCATCCCCTACTGGACCCTCAAACACCCCGAAGTAAAAATCCGCACCAACGATCCCCAATACGTCGCCTGGTCCAAAGCCTACATCGACCGCGTCTACAAAGAAGTTGCCGACCTCCAGGTCACCAAGGGCGGCCCGCTCCTCATGGTGCAGGAGGAAAACGAATTCGGCATGGTCGCCCGCGGTGATTACTCCTACATGACCACTCTCCACGGCATCTTCAAAGACGCCGGCTTCGACATCCCCATCTACGCCTGCGATCCCGGCTCCTTCTCCGGTCGCGGCGGCGCCAATCCCTACGGCGAGGATGTCCTCCGCGGCCGCAACGGTCTCAACGGCCAGCAGGCCTACGACTCCGCCTACGCCGCCGCCGGCGACGGACCCGTCTACGCCCCAGAAGTCTACACCGCCTGGTTCTCCGGCTGGGGACAACCCATCGCCACGCGCAACGCCTCCCTCCCCGCCATCGTCAACTGGACCAACTTCCTCCTCGATCACAACGCCTCCTGGTGCTACTACATGTTCTTCGGCGGCACCAACTGGGGCTTCTCCAACGGCTGCAACGAGTACCTCCCCGTCCAAACCAGCTACGACTACGGCGCTCCCATCGATGAAGCCGGCCGCCCCACCCAGAAATTCTTCACCCTCCGCGACATCCTCGCCAAGCGCACCGGCCGCACGCCGCCCGCGCCGCCGCCCGATCCCGATGTCGCCGCTCTCCCCGCCATCCAGTTCACCCAGCGCGAATCCCTCGAAGACTGGCTCCCCAAAAAGCCCACCCTCACCGCCGACAAACCCGTCAGCATGGAAAACCTCAATCAGGCTTATGGCTTCGTCCTCTACCGCAAGCAGTTCCCCAACGGTCTCAAAGGCAAACTCGAACTCCAGGGCGCTCGCGATTACTCCATCGTCATGGCCAATGGCAAACCCATCGGCGATTCCTTCGTCGGCCTCGGCCTCGATTCCAACAAGCTCGACGTCAATGAGTCCGGCCCCACCACCCTCGACATCCTCGTCTACAACCTCGGCCGCATCTCCGTCATCGTCAATTCCAACGCCCCCGCCCGCGCTTCCAAGGGCATGGAAGGCGCCACCCTCGATGGCAAGGAACTCACCGGCTGGGACATGTACTCCCTCCCCATGAACGAAGCCGACGGCCCGCTCACGAGCGCCCCCGCCGCCGCCCCGGCCGCCACGCCGTCCGGCCCCGCCTTCTACACCGCCACCTTTCACGTCGACCGTCCCGCCGGCACCTTCCTCGACATGCGCAACTGGCACTTCGGGGCCGTGTGGGTCAACGGGCATAACCTCGGCCGCTTCTGGGATCGCGGCGGCCTGCGCTCCCTCTTCCTCTCCTCGCATTTCCTCAAGGAAGGCGACAACCAGATCACCGTGCTGGAATTGAAGGATCCGCCCGTCAAGCCGGAACTCGCGGGCGCCGTCAATATCATTCAGGAACCCCCGGTGCCCTTCGCCATCCGGCTCGACCAGGCCAACCTGAATCCGGCGGCGCAGCGCGGTCCGGGCGCCGGATTCGGCCCTGCCCGTGGAGGCCGCGGCCGTGGCCGTGGACCAGGCGGACCAGGCGGACCAGGCGGCGCGGCCAGCCAGCCGGGATGATGCTCCGTGCATCATCCACAGGGGCTGTCCGTTAATCTTCACACACCGCCCCGGGACTTCCGTCAGGCGCCCCGGGGTTCGTGTCCTTCGTGTTTTTCGTGGCCATTTACCGTCGTCATGAGGTCTCCCGCATGCGTACACCCGCCATCGCTTCCGCCCTGCTCGCCGCCGCCATCCTCGCCACTTCGGCCTTCGCCCCCCGCGCCTCCGCCCAGGTCCGCGAAAACAACGTCAAAACCATCGAAGGCCCCAAGAAGCCCATCACCGATTTCGGCGCCGTCGACGACGGCAAAACCTTGAACACCGAGGCCATCCAGAAGGGCATTGACTCCCTCGCCTCCTCCGGCGGCGGCACACTGGTCGTCCCCAAAGGCACCTTCCTCACCGGCGCCCTCTTCTTCAAGCCCGGCGTCAATCTCGAAGTCGACAAAGATGGCGTCCTCAAGGGGTCCCAGGACCTCAAAGACTTCCCCGAACGCCAGACCCGCATCGAAGGCCACTTCCAGCAGTGGGTCCCCGCCATGATCAATGCCGACCACTGCGACCACTTCCGCCTCACCGGCGAAGGCACCCTCGACGGCAGCGGCCAGGTTTACTGGGACGCCTTCCGCAATGCCCAGCGCGCCACCCGCGGCACGAAAAACCTCGACGTCCCCCGCCCGCGCCTCACCTTCATCTCCAACTCCGAGGACGTCCAGGTCAAAGGCCTCCACTATCTCAACTCCGGCTTCTGGAACCTCCACCTCTACGATTGCACGGACGTTCTCGTCGACGGCATCGACATCCACGCCGGCGACGGCTCCCCCTCCACCGACGGCATCGACGTCGATTCCTGCCAGTACGTCACCATTAAGGGTATCACCGTCTACAACAACGACGACGGCATCGCCATCAAGGGTGACAAGGGCCCCTTCGCGCTCGACGATAAAGACAGCCAGGCCGACGAACATATCCTCATCGAGGATTCCACCTTCCTCAAAAGCGGCAGCATCATGACCTGCGGCTCCGAAGCCACCGTCGTTAAGGATGTCACCATCCAGAACTGCAAAGTCACCGGCCCGGCATCTCGCGGCATCAGCGTCGTCCGCCTCAAACTCCGCACCGATACCCCCCAGACCTATTCCGACATCCACGTCAAAAATATCACCCTTGACGGCGGCGGCACCATCATCAGCATCGCCCCCTGGTCCCAATATTTCGACCTCATGGGCCAGCCCCAACCCGTCCGCACCATCGACGGCGTCACCATCGAAGATGTCCACGGCAAAGGCGCAGCCTTCGGCTCGGTCTCCCCCGGCCCCGGAGACACTATCACCAACCTCACCTTCAAAAACATCGACGTCCAGGTCAATGGCGAACCCCGCTTCAGAGGCGCCACCAACCTCACCTTCGACAACGTCAAAATCAACGGCGAACCCTACAACGGCCCCCCCGCCACCGCCCCGGCACAGTAACCCGGACGGATGACGGGAACCGTCCACAAATCCACACAAATACGCACAAATGCGTTGGCGCTCAATTGCGGGTGCCCACCGCTCACGATCCCCACATTAAAATAAAAATCTAAATACTATAATTGCTCAGTTTCGACTGGCACGTCCCGCAAGCAACAACGCATTCGTGCGCATTGTGTCCATTTGTGGACAATTCCCGTCGTCGTTTTTCGTGCTTTTCGTGGCCATTTACCGTCCTCGATCAAGCGCCTAAAATCCCCCCCATGGCCAAAAAACGTAAACCCGCCTCGCGTCCCGATCCCCTCTCCGAAGCGCCCACGTGCAGTTGCCTGCTCCTCTGCGATGATGTCGTCATCTCCACCGCACAGGACAAGCACGTCCTCCAGGGCGTCATCGGCTCCTTCGGTCTCCCCGCCGTCCCCGCCGTCGCCGGCAACTTCGTCGCCTACCTCCGCGTCTCCAACGTCTACCCCTCCCAGAAACTCTCCGTCCGCTTCGAAAACGCCGCCTCCGGCGAAGTCCTCTTCGAATTCGAAGCCCAGTTCGTCAGCCAGAAGGACCCCCTCGAAGTCCACACCCTCGTCTCCCGCATCTACCCCTTCGAAGTCAAAGAATTCGGCCGCCACATCCTCAGCGCCGTCTACAACGGCATGCCCGTCGCCCAAACCCCCGTCTACGTCGTCGAAATGTCCGAGTAGCGCGGACGTCCCGCCCATCGTCGCCGCAGCGGCGACGGTCCGCTCCGTCCCATCACTTCTTGTTCGCCCGCTCCTCCCACAACTCGAGGATCGCCTCAAACCGATCCCGCTTCGCCGCCGTATCCACCACGCGCGCCGCCATCTTCCGCAACGCCGCCCCGCCATCCGCCCCCGCCAATTCCATCAGATGATCCATCACCACCTCCCGCTCCAGCCACAACGTCCGCGCCCGCTCCGCACGCTTCCTCGCTTCCATCTCCCCCGCATGCTCCATCTCCGCCGCGACCGCGCCGCCGTCATCCATCGACACCGCAGGCAACTCCGGCAACAACTCCGGCACTTCCTCCCCCAGAACCACGTTCATCGCCCCCAGCAGCGCCTCCTTCGCCGCCGCTCGACCCGCCGCATCCCCAGGATTCCGCAGCAACTCCGCATCCGCCCGATACATCCACGCCTGCACGCGATCCTCCGGCGCCGGCGCCAGCTTCGCCGCCTGCTGCGCGTCCTCGATCGCCTCCCCCCGATCGGGGTATCCCGCCGCCGCCTCCCCAATCAGCCTCTCTTCGTAAATCCGCCCGCGCTCTTCCGGCGCGCTGTAATCCTTCAGCAACTCCCCCGCCACCTCCCGCACCCGCTTTATATCCGTCCCCGCCCCGTTCTCCAGCATCCGCAGCACTCCCAAATCCCTCTCAAAATCCACACCCTCCACCTTCCCCCCCGCCGCACGCGCACCCGGCCCATTCACCACGAATCGCCCCGCCACCCCGTCTCGCCCGCCGCTCCGCACGGTCGCCGTGATCGTCGCCGAATCCCCCACCCTGTACAGCGTCCGCGATCCCGTATACGCCATCAATCGCCCATGCCCCGTGATCGACCAGTCCACCTGCCCCGCCGCTCCGCCATTCGTTCCCGTCACCTGCCGCGGATCCACGGACAACCACACATCCTCCCCGAGCCCCACCTCCGTCCGATCCTTCGGCAACGCGCCACTGCTGACCGGCTCGACGATGACTCCCCCATCGCCTTTGTCCGCCGCTCCGCCATCCCCGAAGCCGACCCCAGAGATCGTCACACCCACCAATACCGCAATCGCCCATCGCATCGCACACCTCCACCCGCAGCCGGACAATCCATCCTACCCAACGTTGCCGCCGCCCCCGAAAATTCCCAAAAGATTTCCCTTGCCTCCCTCCGCGCACCATGTGTACTATGCCACGTAGTACACATCCTGCACCCCCCCCCCTCCCAGGTGCCGCCTTGCTCACCATCCGCATCACCCCAGGCTCCCCCGCTCCCCTCTACACCCAGATCGTCACCCAGGTCCGCACCGCCATCGCCGCCGGCGCCATCCAGACCGGCGAGCTCCTCCCCTCCGTCCGCTCCCTCGCCGACCAGCTCCTCATCAACGCCAACACCGTCGCCAAAGCCTACAACGAGCTCTCCCGCGATGGCCTCATCGAAACCCTCCCCGGCCGCGGTCTCGCCATCGCCCCGCGCCGCCCCGGCCTCGGCCTCACCAAGGCCGAACGCCTCCGCCGCATCGATCCCCCCCTCACCCAGCTCCTCCACGACGCCATCGCCCTCGAGCTCTCCCTCGACGACCTCCACGACCTCCTCGCCAAAAAATGGAAATCGCTCGCCCCTGAAATGCCCGCCACCTAAGCGCGTCCTTCGCTTGAACGTATCGCCCATGTCCGCCCCCTCAAGGAGCCCACCCATGGTCACCGACCCCGTCATCGTCGTCGAAAACCTCACCAAATACTTCGGCAAGAAGTGCGTCGTCGACCACGTCTCCTTCGCCGTCCCCCGCGGCAGCGTCACCGCTTTCCTCGGCCGCAATGGCTCCGGCAAGTCCACCACCCTGCGTATCCTGCTCGGTCTGCTCGAACCCACCCTCGGCCGCTCCGAAGTCCTCGGCCACGATTCCCAGAACCTCCCGCCCGCCCTCCGCGGCCAAATCGGCTACCTCCCCGAAAGCCACCCCGTCATCGGATGGATGACCGTCGACGCCACCGAAAAATTCCAGTCCGCCTTCTATCCCGCCTGGAACCGCGAAGTTTTCCAGGCCACCATCGACCACTTCGGTCTCGACCGCTCCGCCAAAGCCGGCGCCCTCTCCCGCGGCCAGCGCGCCGGTCTCGCCCTCGCCTGCGTCCTCGCCCCCGAGCCCGAACTGCTCATCCTCGACGACCCCGCCCTCGGCCTCGATCCCGTCGCCCGCCGCGCCCTGCTCGAAACCATCCTCTACATCACCCGCTCCCCCGGCCGCACCGTCCTGCTCTCCTCCCACCTCCTCGACGACATCGAACGCATCGCCGATTACCTCCTCATCCTCGATCGCTCCGTCCTCCGCGCCGCCTGCCCCGTCGAAGTCTTCCGCGAACGCATCGCCCAGTTTCAGGTCGTCTTCGATCACGCCCCGCCCGAGCTTCCCCCCATCCCCGGCCTCCTCGATTCCCTCCGCGTCAACAATGCCCTCCGCATCACCGTCGCCAATCCCCCGGCAGACCTCGAGCAAACCCTCGCCGCCCTCAACCCCATCGAAATCCTCCGCCAGCCCGTCAATTTCCAGGATGCCGTCACCGCCTACATGTCCGACCACCGCAACCGCGGCTTCTTCCTCGAACGCCCCGCCTCCCCCCACGCCCCGCGCTCCGCCGCCGGAGGTGCCGCATGATGATGATGACCGAGCGCGCCCCCGCGCGCCCGCACACAACCGAAGGCTCTGGAAGGGATCGGGAGTCGGGCGCAGCGCCGCCGCTGTCACGCGCGGCGCTGCGCCGGGGCATGAGCGCCCTGGTCAAAAAAGAACTCCGCGAAAACTGGGCTTACCCCCTCATGTGCTGGCTCGTGTGGGCCGCCATCGCGATCCTTTACACCTGGACCGCCGGTGAGCAAGGCATCAACATCCTCGGCAGCGTCCTCATCCAGATCCCCACCGCCCTCACCGCGAGCGCCATGGGCCTCTGGATCGGCATCGGCTCGACCATCCGCCAACGCGACCCCGACCAGTGGGCCCTCTTCATCCACCGCCCCGTCAGCCGCTCCCACCTCTTCCTCGGCCGCATCCTCGGCGGAACCCTCCTCTACACCCTCGCCCTGGGCCTGCCTTTCGCCCTCCTTCTCGTCCTCGCCGCTACCCCCGCCGGCGGACCCTTCTTCGAATGGCACATGACCCTTCCCACCCTCGCCGACTTCCTCACCGGATTCCTCTGCTACCTCGTCGGCTTCCTCATCGGCGATCGCTCCGCCTTCATCCTCGGCTCCCGCGTCCTCCCCGTCTTCCTCGCCATCGCCCTCTTATATGCCGACTTCCTCCTCCCCCGCTTCTCCTGGTATCTCGCCCTCGCCGCCCTCGCCGCCGCCCTCCTCCTCCTGGCCAATTGGGGCTCCACCCTCTCGCGCGGCTATCGCCTTCAACGCGCCACCCCCCTCCCCGCCCGCTGGTCCCTCCGCATCCTCCTCACCCTCGCCTTCCTCCCCCTCGTCGCCCTCGCCTCCCTCCCCTTCTGGATAATCCTCAACGGACATCCCTTCAACACCATCGGCCCCCGCGCCCCCGATCACACCACCACCGGCTACGGCCTCACCCCCGATGGCGCCCTCGTCAAACGCACCCTCACCTCCTCAAACGGCCACCTCACAGTCACCACCACCGATCTCGACGGCCACTCCATCGCCCCTCCCGCCTCCCAAACCCTCATGCAATCATGGTCCCTCGCCCCCCGCTTCTCCTGGCCCACCAACTACCGCGAGCTCGACCGGCAAATCACCACCTACTCCGTCGCCGATCCCTCCAACCAACCCCGCGAGCTCTGGTACTTCGTCCACCCCGCAGGCCTCGCCTACGGCTACGACGCCAAAACCCACGCCTTCCTCGGCACCCTCGGCCAATCCGGCTTCTCTCCCCCCGGCTCCGCGCGCCCCACCCCCTTCCAACACACCGAAGTCGACAGTTACCCCTTCACCTATCCCAACGGCATCTTCCAGGTCGACTTCGACCGCCGCACCGTCACTACCCTCTGGCAACCCCCGTCCGGCGAACGCCTCCTCCAGATCATTTCCGCACCCGAGTTCCTCGCCCATTCCACTTCGCGCGGTCTGCAATACCGATTCGCCTGGCAACTCCTGATTACCAACAAATCCCTCGGGATCCGCAACACCGAAACCGGCGCTCTCCAGGCCACCCTCGCCCTCCAGGACCCCCTCACCCCCAATACCCGCCTCGACGAACTCCCCGACGACCATGGCTGGGCGATCGAAGATACCGGACCGGGCTACACCGTCTCCCATCCCCCACCATTCACCGTTGAATCCCGCTTTCCCGAAACTTTCGCCCGCTACGACGCCGCCGGCCGCCTCCTCTGGTCCCGCCACCTCGCCGTCGTCACCACTTCCGCGGGTGCCGCCCCCTCGCACGACCCCCGCCTCCGCCGGCTCCAGTGGGACCAATTCCAACGCGGCCTCCTCACCAGCCTGACCCTCCCCGCCGCCGGACTGGACCCGACCGTCCGCCACATCCTCCTCACCAGCTCGCCCAACCCCTACTTTCCCTCCCTCCTCACCCCCTGGCTCAACACCGGCCTCCTCCTTGGCGCCCTCCTCTGCGCCCTCCTCACCCTCCCCCTCACCGCCCTCTACCGCACCCCCTGGAAACCCGCCTGGATCCTCGCCGCCCTCCTCCTCGGCCCCGCCATCCCCCTCACCCTCCTCGCCACCCACTCCTTCCCCCCACCCCGCCCCCGCCCCGCCCCCAACCCCACCCCCACCACGATCCTCACCTAAGGGCTCGGACCGAAATAACCGCTACCTTTTACGCGGTTTGATGGCGTAGTTCCAGTCGCCGTGGAAGGCGTCTGGGACAAGGTTGATGGAAGCCATTTGCTCTTTGGAGACGGTGATCTTTGGCGGATAGCGCCGGGTGT
>DASZTO010000090.1:0-21991 GCA_035548175.1 Phycisphaerae bacterium
CCGGGGGGGGCGGCGGGGAGGTCAGAATAATGCGACGATGCCATAACGATTACGGGGCGGTGGTCGCGGGGGCCGGGGGCATGTGGTCGAAGGTGCGGGTGGGGGGTTTGTTGCGGAGTTTTTCGTCGGCGAAGTCGAGGAGGGCGGACCAGTCGTCGGGGGTCATGCCGTGGGTGCCGGGGCGGAAGTTCATGCCGAGGTTATTTTCGGCGTGGAGGAAGGCGTAGACGGGTTTGGCGGCGAGGACGGATTGGGCGGCGGCCCAGGGGTTGCCGTACTGGTCTTTGAGGGAGTTGAGGAGGATGAAGGGGCGCGGGGCGGCGAGGGCGAGGAGCCAGTGCTGGTCGCAGGGGAGTTTGTCGGTCTGGCCTTTGAATTCGGGGAAGCGTGGGCCGAACCAGTAGGTGTTCTGGTCGACGACTTCGTCGATGCCTTGGCCACCGCCGCGGTCTTTGCCGGAGAAGCGGAGGGCCATGCCGCCGGCGACGGGGGCGACGAGGGAGATGCGTTCGTCGAAGGCGCCGGCGAGGAGGACGGCCTGACCGAGGCGGGAGGTGCCGGTGGCGATGAGGCGGTCCTTGTCGACGGAGGGGTCGGTGTCGAGGTAATCGACAGCGCGGGAGAGGCCCCAGGCCCAGGCGGAGAAATCGTTCCAGTCGTATTGGGGATAGGCGGGGAAGAAGGCGGTCTGGCGGTAGTTTTTGTTGTCGGCGCCGAGCTGCTGGTAGCCGACGACGGCGACGGCGTAACCGCGGTCGAAGGCGGCTTTATATTGGGCGGCGGCGCGTTCGCTGGCGGCGAAGGAGAGGCTGAGGATGGTGGGGAAGGGGGGCTTGGCGTTGAGGGGGGTGAAGAGGGCGAGGTCGAAGCCGAGCTTGGAATCGGGGCCGAAGGTGAGGTGGATGAGGCGGTAGTGGAGGTTTTGGGCGGGGAGGTCTTTGGCGTCGGTTTCTTTGGCGGTGACGTTGCCGGGGGGCGGAGGCATGTGGCCGTATTCCCAGTCTTCGAGGATTTTTTTCATTTCCTCGCGGCGGGCGCGCCACTGGTCGGGGGTTGTGACGGGGGTGCCGTCGTTCATGACGAGGGGGTTGGGCATTTCTTTGGTGGTGGGGAGGTCGGCGACGGTGGTGGGGGGGGCGGCGCGGGCGGCGAGGGTGAGGAGGAGGGCGGTGGCGAGGGTTGTGAGGTGGAGGGTGGTCATGAGGGGACGATAGCCGGTGGGGGGCAGGGGGGCAATGGGGGGTTGCGACGGCCGTGGGGCGGGCATGGCAGCGTTTGGCTTTTTGCGGGGTTGTTTGTGGTAAATCCGCGGAAGGCTATCGTGGGCGATGGAGGCAAGATATTTGAATATGCATGCTCGTTTCAGACAAAGGGAAAGCGAACTGCGTGAAAATGGCTACGCTGTCGAAGTTGTTTTTCCTGGCAGGCCACTGCGTTTGTGTGCTCGTCCTTGCCTTGTGGATACTCAGTTATTTTCGTTTGATTCAGGTGAATGTCTCCACGCATGATTTATCTGCGAGGCCGAAGAGCGTTACATGGATTGGCGAAGCGGGGAAGGGATCCGTGGGTGTTTTCCGGCTATTCGCACAATTTGATTCCCTTGATGTCAGCCCGGATGTACGAACAATTACTTGGAATACATACCCCCCACAGTTGCCCAGCATCGGGCCAGCTGAAGAGACATTCTGGCGCCGAATGGGGTTCGGGTCGGTGGAGTGGACGACAAGTTTCCCAGGGTTTGAAGAGCACGACCGCGGAATTATTGTCCCGCTATACTTGGTATTCTCAATAATTGCGGCCCCTATTCTTTGTGGCCGGGTAAAGGCACTTCGGAAATCTCGGCGTGGGCGCAGGGGTTTTGACGTTACTTAGGCGATGTGGTGGGAGTTAGGGAGGCCCGCGAGGAGGCGGGATCTGGGCGTCTGACAGTGTGGCGAGGGGACGGCCGCGGCAAAAGATGCGGAGGAGAGATGGGAGCCAGTGGGGCACTGGATCTCAGCGATTCTGGCGCGGGTGAGGGGGGTGGCTTGGCATTTGCACGCAGGCGGTGAGGAACTCGTGGGCCGGTAAGCTGGGACGGGTTGACATGTTGGTCGAGCGTGCGGGGAGAGAGGAAGTGCGAGACATGTGGAAGCTGTGGCTGTGCGCGGGTGTGGTGACACTGGCGGGGCGTGCGGCGTGGGGGACGGAGTATGTGCTACAGGAATTCGGGGTGCCGACGGATCGGCAGACGCGGGGTTACGGACTGAATGATGCAGACCAGGCGTTGATTGGGGTTTTTGATCCCGGGAACACGGTATCGGAGTTATACAGCGGGGGGGTGCTTCAGCCGGTGGGTCCGGGAGGAGGTGTGACGGGGTGGTCGGGCGTGGCGTTGGATGATGCGGGGGATATGGTGGGGCAAGCGCCGGTGGGTTATGGGGCGGGTGAGACGTACGTGTACTCCGGTGGCGTCTGGACGGACGTGAAGGGGAGCGCCCAATTGGAGTTCAGGGCAAACGCCATCGTGCCGGCACCTGGGGGAGGCGCGGTGGCGGGTGGAAGGACGTTTTTGAACTCAGGGAATATGGCGATGGTGGTGCGGGATGGGCAATTGGAGGCGGTGCCGGGGTATGATGGGGTGGTGGCTGGGAATGCGTCGGGGGATTTGCTGCTGGGGGGAGGAGCGACGGGGATGGCGTTGATGCATGCGGACGGGATGATTACGCCGGTGGATACGGGGTTGCCCGCATCGGAGGTGTCGCCGGTGGCGCTCACGCCGAAGGGGGCGATTCTGGGACTGCGCCCGGGGACGGCGACGAATGGGGGCGTGCGGTCGTTTGTGTATGCGGGGGGCAAGTTGACATATTTGCCGACGGAAGTGGACGGACTCGGTGAGACCGTCTTCTGGGACATGAATGATGCGGGGATGGCGGTGGGGGCGGCGGAATATGGATCGCCTTACCAGCAGACGGCGGCGATTTATGAGGATGGGCAGGCGCATCTGCTGGAGGATGTAGTGGAAAATGCGGAGGGATGGCACTTTGATAACGCAGAATATGTGAACGCGGACGGGTGGATATTGGGGCATGGGACGGACCCATCGGGGGCGCTGCGGGCGTTCTTGTTGACGCCGGTGGATGAGGGCGGGCCGGGAGTGCCCGAGCCGTTGAGCGTCTTGTTGTTGCCGTTGGGGTTGGCGGGATTGTGGGGCCGGGGGAGATATCTGCGGCGGTGGAGCTGAAGGTTCGAGAAGGTTTTCCAGGTTGGCCCGGGCGGGTCAGTGCCTGGGCTTCCGATCCTTGGGCTGCGACCGTTTTTTGGCGTGGTCAAGCTTGTCGCGGAGGGCCAGGCCGCGTTTTGCATTGCCGCGTGCGGCACGGGTGTGGAAACGGGTTTCGGCATCGAACTGGGCGATGGCCATGCTGGCCCATTCATCGACGAGCTTGTTGAGACTTACGCCCTGGCTTTCGGCGAGGCGGCGGAGGCGGTCGGGTTTGGAATCGGGGAGTCGAATGATCATGGTGGGACGATACCCGCCGGTGGGGGAGGGGGGCAATACGTGGCGCACTGATATCGACGTATGAATGTCTGAATGTATGCGCGCTTTCGCCCCTGCCGGGGCGAGGCGCGTGTCGCGTGTTACATCCCACGGCTGCGGCGGCGGGCCGCCTTGCCGTGGGCTAAGGGCTTGTGCCCCTGCCGGGGCGGATTAAGTTGGCGGGGAAGGGCGGCGGGGGATGCCGCAGGTGGGGCAGCGGAGGAGGGTGGCGTAGAGGGGGGTGTGACAGGAGTCGCAGGGGACGCGGGGGGCGATGGGCAGGGCGCATTCGGGGCAGCGGTCGGATTGGGCGCGGATGTCGTAGCCGCAGCCGAGGCAGAGTCCGTGGGCGGCCCAGAGGTCGGTCTGGTCCCAGCCATAGAGGAGGTAGATGGAGGCCAGTGCGACGGCGTAACCTAGCACGAGCCACACTTCCAGAAAGTGCACTTCGCGCGGCAGCCAGTGGAACATGAGCAGCGCGGAGACGCCCTGGGCGATGATCAGCAGCGAGCGCCAGGCGTTGCGGCGGCGGCGGTTGGCCCACCAGTTGGCCAGGGCGATGGCGGCGATGGCGGCGTCGATGAAGATGCGCTGCCAGAGTTCGAGCGACTGCCACCAGATCAGACCGGCGCACAGCAACACGGCGAAGGGGGCCGTCCACCACCACGTTTCGACCGCCGGGGGCTCGGCGAGGCGCACGCGGCGGAAGGTGCGTCCGGCGGCGAGGGCGAAAAGCACGGCCATGAGACCGGCGAGCAGGATGGAGCCCAGAAGCATCTGTCGGGCGAAGGGCCCGCGAAAGCGGGAGAGATGGTTGGCACCTTCGACGGTGAGCATGGCGAGGCAGAAGAGGGCGATGCCCAGGGCGTAGGTGCGCCAGTCGCGCGCCAGGCGCGGGGAAGCGGATGCGGTGGGCGGGCCCGAACCGGCGGCGAGGGAGGGGATTCCGTCCATGGCGACACTCCTGATGGCTATGAGCATAACACGCGTGGAGGGGTCACGTTGCACGCGTTTGCAGACGGTTGGCATCGCGGCAGGCGCTGGGCTTGACCCGAGCCGCTAAACTGATGCGTTGGCATTTGTGGAGCTCTTCCATGCACCTTACCGGTTTCCATCACCTCACGGCTGTTACGGCGCATGCGCCGCAAAATCTCGCTTTTTACACGCAAACCCTCGGCCTCCGGCTGGTGAAAAAGACGGTCAATCAGGATGACACGTCGGCCTATCACCTGTTCTACGCCGATGGGGCGGCTTCGCCGGGAACGGACATCACGTTTTTTGATTGGCCGGTGACGAAGGAGCGCCGGGGGACGCGGTCGGTCGTGCGGACCGGCTTCCGGGTGAGATCATCGGACACTCTGCATTACTGGGTGGAACGCTTTGCGGAGCGGGGCGTGGCGCATGGGGGGATTGTGGACCTTGGCGGGCGCGAGACGGTGCTGTTTGAGGATGCGGAGGGGCAGCGGCTGGCGTTGGTGGTGGATGGGGCGGGCGAGGCGGGGCATGCGTGGGAGAAAAGTCCGGTGCCGGCGGAGCACCAGGTATTGGGGCTGGGGCCGATCACGGTATCGGTGCCGGAACTGGAGCCGACGGAGCGCGTACTGACGGGGCTGATGAACATGCACAAGATGCGCGCGTATGAAGCGGCGGCGTCCGATGCGCGTGCGCCGGGCGGAGCTGCGACGGTGCATGTGTTTGGCATGACCGAGGCTCCGCGGACGGCGGCGGAGGAGCTGCACGTCATGGTGGAGCCGGGCGCGGGGCGCTCGCATCCGGGGGCCGGCGGCGTGCATCACGTGGCGTTTCGCACGCCGACCTTTGAGGAGTACGACGCGTGGGCGGAGCGGCTGCGCGAGGCGGCGGTGCCGGCCAGCGGCCCGGTGGATCGCTATTACTTTCGGTCGCTCTATTTTCGGGAGCCCGGAGGGATTCTGTTTGAGATTGCGACGGACGGGCCCGGTTTCGCGGCGGATGAGCCCCTGGAGCATCTGGGGGATCGGTTAAGTTTGCCGCCATTTTTGGAGGCTCGGCGTGCGGAGATCGAGTCCCGGTTGAAGCCGCTTGGGTTGGAGCAAGGGTGAGCAAAAAGGGAGGAGGCGGCGCGTGGGCGGCGCCGCCTCGGGTCGTGGGAGTGGGAGACTGGAGGCAGCGTCAGACGCAGAACATCCCGCGGCCGAACACGCCCGGAATTCCCGCAAACGCCCCGCCGGGCAGGACCGTGGGGTTGCCAGCTTCATCGACGGTGAGAGTCAGGGGGTAGGTGTAGGTGTTGCCGCTGGAATCGGTCTTGGTGATGGTGACGCGGGCGGTGTAGAGGGTGGTGCCGTTGCCTTCGTTGGTCACGGTGACATCCTGCGTGCCGGCGATGGTGGCGGTGTCGCCGGCGGCGGTGGCGAGGGTTTGAAGGGCGGCCTGGGCGGCGGAGGGAATCGTCGAGTATTCGGCCGTGGACGTGCTGGGGAGGTCGCTCAGGGCCCCCGCGGCGTTGACGGTCACGGTGGTGCGGATGCCGGTGGCGTTGTAGGTAACGCTGTAGGTGGTCACGCCGTTGAGGGTGCGGACAGTGACGGAGGAGGTGGCGGTGAGGGCGGTGGCGCCGGTGGGGGCGGCGCCGGTGAGAGCGCTCTGGATGGTGGTGGAGAAGACGCCCAACGGCAGCACGGCGTTGCCGGTGGGGTTGCCGCTGGCATCGACGGTGAAGGAAACATATTGCGTATGCCGGCCCGTAGTGGAGGATTTCGCAAGGGTGACTGTGTAGGTGGAAGCGCCGTTGTTGGTGGTGACGTAAACATTCGTAGTCGAGGTGGGCGCCGTCAGGGAAAGAGCCGTGGCGATGGTGGTGATTTCCGTGGTGACGGCCGTGTTGGAAACCGCGCCGAAGGTGGTCGAGGAGTGGGTGGCAGCGGTGACGGGGTTGCCGTTCTGATCGACGGTGAGGGCCGTGCGGGTTCCGGTGCCCGTCGAGAAAACGGTAAAAGTTTCGACGCCATTGGCGTTGCCCAGGGCGACCACGGAGGTGGCGGCGGGTGCCGTGACATTGTCGGTGGTGGCCAGCGAGGTCAGGCCGTTCTGAATGGCCGTCGAGAGCTGGCTGAAAGTGACCTGCGCGCCCATGCCGCCGGGAAGATGGATGGGCATGCGGACAAAGCGTCCAAAGTTGCCGCCGAAACCCGCGGCGAAGGGCATGGCGTGGACGGCCGACAGGAGGGTTCGTTCTTCGAGGGGTTCGATGCCGGCGGGCAGGTGTCCCGGACGGCGCTGCCGGCGGATGCGGTCGCTGGGTGTCTTGAACGTGTTGACCATGGGCGAACTCCTTTGCTGCAAGATGGCCCCTTGCCGGTTGTCCGCGACGGACGGTTGGTGGCAAGGTGGGGGGGTACAGAGGTATCGGGAGGGGAGTTGAGGGAAGGCGTAGGAAACCGCCGCGGGATTGCCCATTTTGTATTTTTGCTCAGAGCTTGGTTATGGCTGAGGCCACAGCAGGTTTTATTGGACGCCGATTGCCGGGGGTGCCGAGAATAGCTACAGTGAATGCGTCCCATTCGACTGAAATCGCGGGCAGGATGTCCGCCAGTGGCATTAGAACGCCGTGCGGAGCCGAAGTATGGCCACCAACAAGAGCAAGGATGCAGCCGCGCTCTTCGAGCTGATCGACAAGAGCACGCTGAAAGTGCCTAAGAACGCCGGGGCGCTGAAGATACCGTCGTGGTGGTCGAGCAGGACGAATCCCGCGGCGCCGGGGGCCTCCGGGCCCGCCGCCGGGCAAACGGGGGGTCCGACGGGGGGTGGAGCGGGTCGCACCAACGGGGCGAACGGCCAAACGGCTGAGGGGGCCAACGGGCATGCGGTCCAGGGCCACCGGGGGTACAACGGACAAGCCTTGGCGCGCGCGGAAGTTGCAGCGCCTCAGACGCCCGCCGCCGGCGAACTGCCGGCGAACACTCCCGCGCAGCAGCGCCTTTTTCAGCCGCCGCCCCCAGGAGAAACGCCGGCGGTCACGCCTTCCATCCGTCCGCCGGCCCGCCCGACGGCGATGGGCGGGTCCGCGAGCGTTGCGGCTCCCGCTCCAGCGCCTCCGGTCGGCGAGCCCGTCGCGCCGCCCAAATCCACGGAAGCCATTCCCGAGGAAGAGCTGCGCAGCGTGCCCGAGGCCCTGACCAACAAGCCCGCCAGCGCGCGTGCCGCGGGGTTACCGCCGGCGCCGCCAGGCGGACCGGCCCGGGCACCGACAGGGGCGGCGCCAAGCGCCTCCCTGCGTGCGTGGCCGCGGAAGGAGCGGTCGTTTTTTTCGCAATTTTCACAAGTGCCCCGGCCGGCGCTGATCGGCGGCGCTGCGGCGGCGGTGCTGATTCTGCTGATCATCCTCTTTTTCGCGTTCCGCCATCCCAGAACATCGGCGGCGAAAGCGGTAGGCGGCGCGGACAGTTCGGTCGAAGCGCCCATCGAAGCGCCCGGCAGATCCACGACTCCCGATAGCGGCGGAATACCGGTCGGCAACGGCGGCGCGCAACAAACAAGCGGCGACACCGGCGCCCGCGGCGGCGGACTGCTGCCCGCGAATCCGGCCGGCGGCGGCGTTCCGACCGGCAATGCTTCGGCCGCGCGGGTGTATGAGCCCAACACCTATCACTACCAGCCTGACAAACTCTACGTCTTTATCGCCTCCGACAGCTCGGAGCCGAACGTGCGCCGGAACGCGCAGTTTTTCGCGGACCATGGCATCAGCGTCGCCATCGAGCGATCGAAAAACTATTTCGTGCTCATCGCCACCGAGCCCCTGGCCAGCAACGTGGCCGCCGAGCCCTTCCTCAAGAAAATCCACGAGGTGGCCAAGCTGCACTGGGACTACAAGAGCAATCACCGCGTCTTCGCCGACGCGGTCCCCCGGCGGGTGGTGATCGGGTCATCGGAGAAAGATTCCGGAGGCAAATGAGGGCGCGGCGGCCGGTAGTTTTCCCGGCCGGTCGAGAGGCCTACCATTAGGGAGTGCCGTTGCCCCTTGGCCGCAGCCGTCTTCTTCCGGGGCAGCTTCCCCAGTGATTCGGCAAAGGCCGCCGCACCGCGCACCCGAGGTTCCGCCATGGCCGTGCATACCTGCGACCGCTGCAACAAACCCGCGACCGTGCAACTCACGGAGATCTCCGGCGGCAAGCCGCACGACATCCATCTGTGCCAGGAATGCGCCCAGGAAGCCGGCTACATCCAGCAGGCGCAGCACGTGCACATCAACGACCTGCTCAATCAGTTCCTCAAGACGCAGGCGAACGTGAGCGATCCGCAGACGGCGCGCTGCCCCGATTGCGGCATGACCTGGCAGGAATTCAAGGACACGGGGCTGTTGGGGTGTCCCAAAGATTACGATTTATTTGTGAATCAGCTTTCCGGCGTGATCGAACGGGCCCAGCAATCGGCGACGCATCACACCGGCAAAACGCCCGACCCCGCGCGGAAGGCCACCACATCGCAGGATGCGGTGAAATTGCGGCAGTCCCAGCTGGCCAGGCTGCGCAAGGAACTCGCCCGGGCGGTCGAAGCCGAAAGCTACGAGACGGCCGCGAAGTTGCGGGATCAGATTCGGACGCTCGAAGAAGCGTAAAATGTCCTCTATAGTTCCTTGAATGGGACTCACGTACGCCATGCTGAAGCTGTCGAATCCCCGGCTTTCTCAGATCCAGCCGATTGAAGTGGAGGCGTTGGCCGACACGGGCGCCGTGTGCCTCATCGTGCCGGAGCATATTCGTATGCAGCTTCAGCTTGAGGAATTGGAAAAACGGGAGGTGGTGATTGGGGATGGCAGCCGGCGGTTGGTGCCCTATGTGGGACCGGTGGAACTACGATTTAAAAACCGAGGAGGTTTTTTCGGCGCCCTGGTGATGGGCGATGAAGTCCTCCTGGGCGCCATTCCCATGGAGGATCTGGATTTGGTGGTGCTTCCGAAGGACAGGCGAGTGGACGTCAATCCGGCAAGTCCGAATTTTGCATGCTCCACCGTGAAATACCACACCGTCACCGATCATTTTCCTTCCGACCGCTGAGCATTGGACGCGCGCATGAAACTTTCCGACCTCACCAATCAATCCGGCGAATGGCTTTCCGGCAATGGGCCGCAGCATGAGATCGTGGTCTCTTCGCGCATTCGCCTGGCGCGCAATCTCGCCTCCTATCCCTTCATGTCCAAGGCCAACCGCTTGCAGCGATCCGAGCTTCATAAGCTCTGCCGGGAGCAGTTGCTCGGCCTGACCCAGGCCCGGCCCGCCTTTTACGTGGACATGGAGAAGACCGACGAAGTGGATCGCCAGATGCTCGTGGAGCGGCACCTGATTTCCAAGCAGCATGCCGCCGGCGAAGGCTCGCGCGGGGTGGCGATCTCCAACGATGAAGCCGTCAGCGTCATGGTCAATGAAGAGGACCATCTCCGGCTGCAGGTGCTTCGCTCCGGGCTGCAGCTCAAGGAAGCGTACGATGAGGCGGACCGGCTGGATGATGCGCTCCAGGAGCACCTGGAGTTTGCGTTTTCGCAGCGGTTCGGATTTCTGACCGCGTGCCCGACGAACCTGGGGACCGGCCTCCGCGTCAGCGTGATGCTGCACTTGCCGGCGCTCAAGCTGACGGGGGACATCGAGAAGGTCTTTCGCGCGGCGAAGGACATGCACCTGGCGGTGCGCGGGCTTTACGGAGAGGGAACCGAAGCGATCGGCGATTTTTATCAGATCAGCAATCAAACCACGCTCGGGCGGGCTGAACAGGAGATTTTGAACGAGTTCAATGACGCGATCATCCCCCGCATCATCATGGCGGAGCTGGCCGCCAGGCAGGTGCTGGAAAACGAGCGCCCCCTGGCCCTCGATGACAAGATCGGGCGGGCCATCGGCGTGCTGAAATTCGCGCGGCTTCTCTCAAGCGAGGAAACCCTGTTTTTCCTGAGCCATCTGCGCCTGGGAGTGGTGATGAAGCGCGTCACGGGCCTGGATTTGTCCGCGATCAACTCGCTGTTCCTGCACACGCAGCCGGCGCATCTCCAGCGCTCGCTCAACAAGCCCCTCGACGGCGACGTCCGAAAAGCCGCCCGGGCCCAATACGTGCGGGAAAAACTGGGACGCAACAATCTGTAACAAGCACCGGCTGTAACAGGCACCGGGCTGAAGAATCGCCCTTCCCCTCTCTCCTCCTACCGCACCGCCTTCCCCTTCCCGCTCACCTCCGTCAGCACCACCGCCGAAAACGTCGCCCCCGCCCCGTTCGCCCCCAGTCCGCACAGCGAATCATCGTTCATCTTCCACAACGCATACCGCGCCATATCCTTGTAATCCGTCTTCCACTGCGTCAACGGCTTCCCATCCAACAGCGCCGCCACGTGATCGTTTCGCACCTGAATCGTCAGCACGTACGCCTGCCCATTGTTGATCACCACCGGCACCGATGTCGGATTGTCCTTCGCGATCTTGTTCCCCACCCGCTCAAACCGCGCCTCCCCTTTGACATCCAACGCAAACCCAAACGACTTCCGATGCGACGCCAACAGCACCGCCAGCGACCCGTCCCCCGCCGTCCGCGTAAACGTCACCGCCAGGTCATACTCCTCCGGCGGCGCAAATGGCAACTGCAACAACGCATACCGGTCCGACGCCACCGTCAGCCCGCCCCCGCTTCGCCACGTCCCCGACACGGCATCCTTCCCCGGATCCACCAGCCCCAGCAAATCCACCCGCCCTCCCGTCAGCGAGACCGGCCGCGCCGCCGATCCCGGCTCCGCCAGCGGCTTCGCCCCGCCCACCGTCGCCGGCGCCGCCCCCGGCTCCTCTCCCAGGCGCGACTCGATCCGCGTCAGCGTCAGCCCCTCCAGCGACGCCTTCGCCGTGCGATACCACTCCCGCGCATGCGCCTCCACAATCCTCCGCGCCCGTCCCGTCTGGTTCTCCGCAATGCTCCACCATGCATCGCCGATCTTCACCTGCTCCGCCCCATCCGCCGGATGTCCCAATTCCTTCCGCGCCAGACTCGCCAATTCCTTGTCCGACCCCCGCGCCAGATGCGGCAAGCCCACCGCCCACTGCCCCTTGTGCAACCCATAAAACGTCCCCACCGCCAGGTGCGCCTCCGCATCTTCCGGCGAACTCTTCAACCTCTCCAGCGCCTCCTTCACCCGCCCATACTCCGCCGCGAGCGCCCGCATCTCCGCAATCCGCGGCTGCAACGCCGCCACCACCGCCACCCGCTTGGTCTTGTTCCCCGCCGCCTCCGCCAGCGACACCAGCTGGCCCACCGTGCCAAAATCATCCGTCGCCGCCGCCTCCTCCGCGACGGCCAGCGCCGCGCCGGCGGTCTTATCCGCCTCCTCCGGCGTCGCCGCCTGCAGCGCTGCGATCAGCGCGTGCGTCTTGAGCGCAATGCCGTTGACCTCATACAGCCCCGACACCGCCGTGAGCGCCTCGATCGCCGTGCCCGCGTCGCCCGCATTCGCCGCCAGATTCGCCGCCTCGATAAACAGCATGTACCGCGCGGCCGGATCGTCCTTCGTCCCCGGCGCCTGCGCAAGAAGCGCCTTGGCCAGCGTCACCCGATCCGCGGCGGCGGTCCGGGCATACTCTTTTTTGAACAGATCGTGAATGAGCTTCTGCGCCTGATCCTGCGCGGCGGCGGAGGGCATCGGCAACTTGGCCGGCGCGGTCGCCTGGCCCAGACAGGCCGCCGCCAGGACGCTCCACCAACCGATCTCCGCAAGACGCCGCATGCGCGTAATCCCCTGATGTGACGCGGCGTATCGTAAAGGTGCGGGAGCGGTTTGTGAATGAAAAAAACCGTTGGAGCGCAGGGCCGGCCGCACAAGGCGGGCTATCGGCAGCAGGCGGGGCAAAAAAGAAGCCGGTGGTCACGTGGGAGATGACCACCGGCCTTCGTGGGGGAGAAGGAAGGAACTTCGTCAGCCGTGAGTTGTGGGGAGACTCGAACGACTGACGCTTCATGATAGGCACCCGGGGCGGGGCAAGTCGGGCAAAAGGAGAAATTTTTTTTATTTATTTATGCCATGTGACATACGCCGGGGCAAGGACTTACGATTTTTGCAGCCGGGCGGGGTTTGTACCGGATTTCACAACTGGCACAGCCTTTCTCATCAGGCGAAGGCGGCGGCTCGGGGCTGCTCATAGGCGACCATCGGCAGCGGGGCGGCCGTGTCGCGGGTGTTCAGGGTGGTCGTGCGAAGCTCGCGCATCGCGGTCTGGAGCCGGGCAAGCAGCGGCAGCCGACCCTGGACGCCCACCTTGCGATAGATGGACTTGATGTGGGAGTGCAGCGTGTGCGGCGAGAGGCTCAGACGGTCGGCGAGCTGTTTTTCGCCATCGTCGGAGTTCAGTCCGCGGAGCACCATCCATTCGCGGTCGGTGAGACGTTCGAAGGGGCCGCCGAGGACCTGCGGTCCGGCCTGCCAGGCGAAAAGGCACTTGAAGAGCTTGGCCAGTTGGCCGGCGACGGTCTGGAGGGCTTCGGTGAGGGGCATGTGCATGCCGTTTTCATCCGCCCGCTGGTGCATGAGCAGGACGAGACGGTGGTGGGAATCGATGGATCGGCAGAAGACCAGGGCCTTGGGGTAAGCGCCCAGGCCGGGGATGTCGAGTTCGGAGAACCCCGCGCCGATCGACGAGCGAAGCGAGGGGGCGACGCCGACGGCGAGCGGGCGCGTCTGGCGGCAGATTTCGAGGAGCTGGGGTTCGAGGGTCAGGGCTGCTTCGCCGGTGCCGACGGCGCCGGAGGTGGCGTGGAGGACAAGCTGGGATTCGTCGTGGCCGTTGTCGCGGAGGATGGCGAGGGTGAGGGGCTCGGCGCCCAGTGCGTCGCTGAGGTAAGCCGGGATCCGCTGGGCGAGTTCGAGCGACTGGGTGTACTCTCCCAGGGTGGAGGCGATGGCCATGAGGGTTTCGAGGTGGAAACGAGACCAGGACGCGGTGCGGAACGGCATGTTGTCACCCGGTAAAACAGAGGGGACCCTGTGGGGCGCCTCCCCCGGCCACGCTGGCGGGGTGACAGGCTCCATACCGTGCATCGACGGGGGAAAATGGAAACTGCATGGAAAGGACGGGCGGAGTGGAAAAATCCGGGGTTTCTTGCAAATTGCATAGGCGCGTGCGCGCAGGAAACGGGGGTTTTTGCAAATTGCAATACCCGGGGCAGGGGATGACAGGGGGTCGGGATTTTGGAGTTCCGAGGTGTCGCATGGGTAGTTATCCCCCCTCCTGGACACTCCTGGCGAGCTGGATGAAGAGGTCGCCGCGTTTTTCGTAATTGGGAAATTGGTCGTAGCTGGCGGAGGCGGGGGAGAGGACGATCGCGGTGAGATTGGGAGATTCTTTTGCCCATCGAGCGGCGATGGCGACGGCGGCTTCGAGGGTACCCGCGTTTTCCAGCCGGGTGGAGCTCGGGGGGGTGGCGGCGCGGATGGCGTCGATGAGCGTGCCGCCGGTCTGGCCGATGCCCAGGACGGCGCCGGCTTTTTCGGCGAGGGCCTGGGCGAAGGGGTGGAGGTCGATGTGTTTGTCGTAGCCGCCGACAATGAAGATGGCGGAGCGGGAGGGGGGGGGCGGGAAGGCGTCGAGGGCGGTGAGGGAGGCGTCGGGGGTGGTGGCTTTGGAGTCGTTGTAGAAGCGGATCTGGCGGTTGGCGATGTGGAGGGTGTGGACGAGTTGGAGGCGGTGGGCGAGGCCGGGGAATTGTTCGATGGCGTGGAGTGCGGCGGGGCGGTCGACGGCGAACTTTGGGGCGAGGGCGTCGAGGAGAGCGAGGGCGGCACGGGCGTTGGATTGGTTGTGTTCGCCGGGGATGGCCAGGGGAAGCGGGCCGCCGGGGACGTGGGTGGTGTATTTGATAACGGCGGCGCCGCGGGATTCGGCGAGACCGGTCCAGCGGCGGACGAGTTCGTGATCGTTGTTGAGGATGGCGGTGTCGCCGGGTTTCTGGAAGCGGAGGATGTTTTGTTTGGCGGCGGCGTATTGGGCCATGGTGCCGTGGCGGTCGAGGTGGTTGGGGTAGACGTTGGTGACCACGGCAATGTGGGGCGACCAGCCGGGGGAGCCGTCGCGCGGGTTGCGGGCGTGGGGGGTGTCTTCGAGCATGAAGCTGGAGAGTTCGAGGACGACGAGGTCGGTGGGGCGGATGTGGGAAAGTTCGAGGAGGAGGGAGCGGCCGATGTTTCCGCCGAGGAAGACGCGGGGGGGGGCGAGGGAATCCTGGAGGGGGGCATCGGAGGTTTGGTGAAGGCCGGCTTTGAGGGCTTCGTGGATGAGGGCGGTGGTGGTGGATTTACCGACGGAGCCGGTGATGCCGATGGTGGTGGCGAGGCAGCGTTCGACGAAGAGGTTGATTTCGGTGGTGTAGGGGATTCCGGCGCGGAGGGCGGCCTGGACGGGTTCGGAGGTGCGTTTGTCGACGGCGGGGTTGAGGACGAGGAGGTCGGCGGCGAGGAAGTCGGCGGGATCGTGGCCGCCGAGCTTGAAGGTGATGGGGAGGCCTTCGAGCTGCTGGAGGGAGTCGGCGAGTTTGTCAGCGCGGGCGGCGTCGTTGACGGTGACTTGTGCGCCTTGGGAGACGAGCCAGCGGGAGACGCCGACGCCGCCGCCGAAGCGGCCGAGGCCCATGACGAGGACGCGTTTGTTGGCGAGGGAGGGGAGGGGGGTTGGGGGATTGGGGGCGGGCATGGGGGGCCTTTCGTGGAGAGGGAGTCGTGAAGTCGTTAAATCGTCAAGTCGTGGAGTCGTCAAGTCGTCGATGGGTGGCGGGCGGTGTGAGGGACTGGAGGAGTTGCGCAGGTGCGCAAAATTACGCGGATGTGGAAATTTCGTAAAGGGTTGGAGCGGTGTGGGTTGCGAGGGGCGGTGAGGGAGATGCTCAAGATGCGCATGTTTTTTTGCGCGGGGGTGGCGGGTGGGGCACGGGGATGGGAACGGGCCGCCGATGGACGCGGATGGACGCCGATGGATTTTGGATTTGGCAGGGTTGCGGGAGCTGACGGAATGATGGGACATGTGGGTTTCCTCCCCCGGTGAGCGTCGGCTAAGAGTAAACGGAAAGGGCGGGGGAAAGGTTCCTGGGAAGTTTGGATTTTTTTCGGATAAGAGTTGAGGCGGGGTGCGCAGGGATTGGAGAGGAATAATGGAGGGGTTTTGCTGGTACGCGGAGGGGCCTACAAAGGATAATCGATGGCGTGCGTCGCGGAAGGGGATGTTCTCCGGATAGCGGCGCAAGAGAATCACCGTTTATACCGCCAAGGGATGACAATTGATTGGACTGACGGATCGTGACATTCTCGCCGGTCGTGTGTGCCGAGAGGTATTGCGCAACCCTTCGTACGCGCCGTCCCGGACCCGCGAGTTGATCGAATGGCTCAAGTCGGACTTCCGCCCCACTGCTGACATTGCGGGGCGCGCGTTGGCGGCATTGGGTCCTCAGGCGTTCGACGATTTGCTGAATGACGTCCTCTCCCGACCTGATCTGCCGAAACCCAGTCTCGTGTGGGCGTTGGAGTTGTTCCCGGAAAGACATGAACGCCTGCTCCCCCTGCTGCGCGATTGGCTCGGTCGGTCTGCTGGAGATCTGCGGTTACAGGTCGCCGTGTCCATCGCACACATCATTACAGAGCGGTTGGAGAAACGGTTGCCGGTGGACCAAGCGGACGTGTCGCTGTTCAAGTCGGTTCTTGTTCCCGCGATGAACCGAGGCGCAATTCGCGTCCACTTGCGGGACTTCGAACTCGCGGCGGCCGAGGCGGGCTAACTATCCGCCGCTAAGGATCGGCCTTGCGTCGCGCGTTCTGGTAAACTCAAGGTCGGCCGGCGCGGTTCTGGTCGCCGAGCGCTGGTCGGTTATCCAACTGAGGAGGGTGCATGGCGACGCGGCACAACATGAGGAAGATCCTCGCGGATCACGTTGACGGGCCATATGACCCAAAACGGCGCGAGTTCATTGAGGAGATCGCTTCCGCGCTCTACGAGCGTCACGAAAGCTTTCCGCAATGGCCTGAGAGTGTGCGGCTGTTCTACGCGTGCTACGACATTAATTATCAAGTTGGCAATGGTGGTTTCGCTCAAGCCGCCTATAACGTCCCGGAATTGCTGCCCATGGCGCAGAAAGCATTTGAGCGATTCGGGCGGAAACAAGCGGCTGGATTGTGTCGTCTCGCCATTGAGATGCTGCCAGCCGAGCTTCGCGAGCACCTTGATAAGGGTCTGCGGGATCGCCCGCAGATTCAAGATGTGTTCGAGCATTTCAGCGAGAGCGAGATGAGGGCTCTCGATGAAAATCTGCCCGAGGAATTTTGGGCCGACGACGCGCTGCAGGAACACGTGCAACGACATCGCAAGGATTTCGAGTCAATCGAGTGACGTGAAGGGCTCGGCAAGTAACGGCAGAGTGGCAAGGAAGCGGACGCGTTTGTTGGCGGATGGTTAGCAGTGAGAGAAGACCACCACTTTGTCATCGAACCACTTGCGGGCGTGGGGCCGATCCGGTTTGGCATGCACAAGGACGAGGTGAGCCACGCATTCACCTGCGTTTACCGGAGCTTCTTCAAGGGACGCAGGTCGAAGGTTCGGTCGGACCATTGCGAGCCGGTTGGGCTGATTGTGCACTATGATGACGCGAACCGCGTGAATTACATCGAGATCGTTCCGCCGGTCCACGGCACGGTCACACTTGAGTTATTCGGCGTCGAGGCCACGGGATTCTCGGTGAGGCAGATCGTGGAACTACTCCGCCGCCATGCGTCGGACGTTGCGCGGCGCGACTACGGATACGCATGCCCATCATTGGGCCTGACCACTTTCAACTCTGATCCGCGGGACGAGAGTGCCCGAATCGAATGCATCGGCGTCGGTCCGCGCGGCGGTCCGGCCGCTGCATAATCAACGGCTGGTTGTGCGCGCCCTGATGGCTCGTGGTGGCTTTCCCCTCCCCCCACGCTCCCTCACGGTCGCGTCTTGGAGGTTTACCCGGATGATGATTACACCCGATTAGCGGCCTAGGCGGCGGGGGCGGAGGATGAAGTAGGCGAGGGACGATAGGGTGGCGGCGAGGGTGAGGAGGTGGAGGGTGAGGGAGAGGGGGTGCAAGCGGTGGGTGACGGAGGGTGGGGCGAAGGTGTAGGTGGAGGTGAGGTAGTCGGAGAACCAGCCGAGGTGGTGGATTTCCTGGTTGATGGGTCGGGAGACGCCGCCGCCGGCGAACATGATGATGAAGGTGGCGAGGAGGGCGATGGAGAGGGTGGCGAGGATGCGGAGGGACATGGGCGTGTTCCGGTATGGAGAGGGCACAGAGATAGGACGGGCGGCGCGGGGGAAAGTTCGTTCGCGCGTTCAAAATGTGGGGCGGGGTTGGGAAACCACGCAGCACGGAGGGCGTGAAGAGGAATGATGGGAGAGAGTATACCTAGGCGTTCCAGGCCAGGGGGGGTGTGGTGTTGGGCGTGTTTCAGGGGCTCAGCGATTTCCACTGTGGGGGGAGGGGTGTTCCGACAGGGTAGCGTTCGATTTTGATGTGGAGGGGGTCGCCGTAGATGTCGTAGAGGTCGGTGGTGTTGGCGGCGGCGGCGGGTGCGGGGGTGAAGGTGAGGTCGAGAGGGGGGAGGGAGGTGTCGGAGCCATGCCAGTCGGGGCCATATCCGGGGAGGGGGAAGGAGTCCCGGTTGGTGCGGTCGGCGTAGGCAGTGAGGGTGCCCACGTTGGTGCCGTTGATGGAGACATTGAAGGCTGCGTTGAGCGGGGGGTGATCGAAGGTGATCAGTACGGACTCACCAGTATCGGGTAAGTAGTAGTACTCAGCGGTGAGGGTTTGGATCATGGCGGGTTCGAGGTCGGGGCGGTGGAGGAGGGTGACGGAGGATTGGCCGGGGCGGAGGATGGTGATGTGGAATTGTTGGTCGTCGGAATAGGTGACAGGGCTGGGAATGAGGGTGCCTTCGACGCGGTAATCGATGTGGATGGCGACATCGGCTGGGCCGGGGCCGAGTTTGCGCGGCCAGTCACGGAGTGGGTTCTCGCCGCCCGGTATGGGCTGCGGGAAGGTCGCATTGAGGGTGCGTGCGGATACGTGGAATTCGATGGAGTCGACCGCCATAAAATCGGGCATGGGGGCGAAGCCGACGGGGACGCGGGGAAGGTCAGGGTGGAGCTCAAGAATTAAAGGGTCATCAACAGCGGCGCGTTGGCGGATTGAGGGGTGAAAGTTGAAAGCCTGGCGGAGACAGGTGGTGAGTTGGCCCGGGCCGATGGTGCCGGCGTGCTGTGCCTCGACGATCAGGTTGGCCCAGCGCTCGTCCCACGGTTCTGTGCGGTCGGCTTGGTGGTGGAGAGCGACGTCGATGATGGGGGCGGCGGAGGCGGGGGGGCCGGTGGAGACTCGGCGGGTGAGTTCGGCGAAGGCGCGGGCTTTGTCCGTGGGGGACCCAGAGATGGCTTGGTGGGCGAGGAGGGAGAGGGGGAGGTAAGGATAATAGTTGAAGTGGGTGAGGCGGAGGGTGGTGAGGAGGAGGGTAGTGAGGAGGGAAAGGGTGAAGAGGGCGGTGGTGGCGGCGAGGAGAAAGGGGTTGCGCTGGCGGTGGCCGATGCGGAGGGCGTTCGGGTGGGTGACGTCGGCGCCGCATTCGGGGCAGCGAGTGGAGGTGGGGGGTTTGTTGAAAAGGTCGAAGCGGCATTTGCGGCAGAGGGGGTGGGTGTCGGTGCGGCGGCCGCGGCGGGCGAGGAGGAGGAGGGGGAGGGTGAGGAGGGTGATGAGCAGGGCGGGGAGCATGGAGGAAATTGTAACGCGCGGGAGAGGAGGGCGCGGGAGGGGTTCGGGACGAGGTCAGAGTACGAGGTATGGCAACCTGAAGGTTGAACTCCGGACGGGTTCAGGGGAGGAGGGATTGGAGGGTGGCGAGGAAGTCGGCGGCAAATTGTTTGGCGTTGAAGAGGGGGGAGGTGGGGAGGGTGGTGCGGAGGGTGTGGCGGGCGGCGAGGAGGAGGGAGGGGTTTTGCGCGCAGGCGAGGGCCTGTGCGAGGTAGGCTTCGGGGGTGGTGGTGATGAAGGTGGGGAGGTTGGCGCTGGTGAGGAGGCTGACGCCGACGCGCGAGGCGTGGGTGTTGCCGGCGAGGGTGAGGACGGGGACGTTCATGGCGAGGGCTTCGCAGGTGGTGGTGGTGCCGTGGTAGGGGAAGGTGTCGAGGGCGAGGTCGATGTCGTGGTAGTGGGCGAGGTGTGCGGCAGGGTCTGGGTCGCGTGGAAGGAGGGTGAGTCGGTCGGAGGAGATGTGGTGGGAGGCGAAGTGGGAGAGGAGGCGGTTGCGGGTGGCTTCGTCGGCGAGGGCGGGGTTTTTGAGGAGGAGGCGGGTGTGGGGTGTGGCGGAGAGGATTTGGGCCCAGAGGTGGCCAGATGCAGTTGTGTTCGCATGCCGTTTCCCGCTTGGAATCACGATGGGTCACGCCCGTGTATTGGTACGTCGATGGCAGGCGGCGGGTTCATTTTTTTGCCGGGTATGGGCGGGGGGTGGAAATGGCAGCCGGGGGGAGGGCACGTGTGCGCAGGCGATTCGACCTACCGAGGGCTTGCGAGGAGGCTCTTTTCAGGGAGGCGTTTCAGGGAGGCGTTATTTTTTTTCGCTGACTTCGAGGCGAATTTCGACGGGATTGGTTTGGGTGTTGACGGAGTGGTTTTTCCCATGGATGGTGATGGTGGTTTTATCGTTCCAATCCATAGCGTCTTCGGGAGCGACATTTCCGAGCTGGGTGACGACGCGCAAGGTTTTTTCTTTGCCCCAGATCATTTGTTTGCCGCAGTCGAGCGTGAGTTGCAGGCCGTCGCGGGAGGGTTTTCCGGCCTCGTTGATTTTGATGGGGGAAGAGACGGCGACGGTGCCTGAGAATTCGTAATCGGCGCCGGGTTTGATGTGATCTTCGAGCCATTTGTCGCGGAGGCCCTGCTTGGTGGCGTTGTCGGACTCGCCGGGCCAGAGGTTTTTGGGCATGGCGTTGAGGTCATTGACGAGGGCGGGGACGGAGGGGTCGGCGTGAGCTTCCGCGGCCTGGATTTTGGCTTCGAGGGCGGCCTCCTGTTCTTTGAGCGTGGCGAGTTGAGCTTTCATGTCGGCGAGGGACTGGGCGGCGGGAGCGGCCGCCGGTGCAGCGGCGCGGGAAACCAGGACGCCGGCGGCGATCAGACCGGCGGCCACAAGTGAACGGATGGTTGTGCGGTGCATGGGGGCCTCCGGTCAAGTCATTGAGGGGAGTGTATATGGCGATGACTGCGTTCGCAATGGCGGACGGGCAGGGCGTGAGATTGGAATATTTTAATATTTAGCAAGATTTTATTTGCCGATTTTCGCTTTTGGGGGTAAATCAGTAGTTGGTGATGTGGGCACCGGGATGGGTTGTTGCACCGTTTAGCTTTGAAGTGTTGAGCGTGGATTCCGTCGGGCGTCGATGTGGAAGGAGCGAAGTCATGCGCGTGGGCACGTGGGCGGTGTGTGTGGTTGCGGTGGCGGCGCTGGCGGGACGGGGATATGGGGATGTGCTTTACAACAACGACGCGGCGACGAACGCGATGGCGATGGCGTCGCGGCCGGATTCGGGATCGGGGGAGATCGAGGCGGCGGATGATTTTATTCTGGCGACATCGGCGACGGTGACGGGGGCGACGTTTACCGGGCTGATCGTGCAGACGGGACAGAGTGCGCCGGTGATCGGGAGTGTGAACCTGGAGTTTTACCGGGTGTTTCCCAACGATTCGGACACGGGGCGCACGGCCCAGGTGCCGACGCGGACGAATTCACCGGCGGACGATGCATTGGCGGAGCGGGGGACCGACAGCGCGGCGATTACGGTGTCCACGAGCACGCTGAATGCGAGTTTGACGGCGCTTAATTCGGTATTGAACGGGATACATCCCAGCCCGAACCAGACGACGGGCGGGGAGGGTGCGGTGACGGGGGCGGAGGTGCAGTTCATGGCGACGTTGAACACGGCGGTGACGCTGGGCGCGGATCATTACTTTTTCGTGCCGCAGGTGCAGGTGACTGGGGGCGAGTTTTACTGGTTGTCGGGATCGCGGCCGATATCGGGGAGCGGAACGACGCCGATCACGCCGGATTTGCAGGCGTGGATAAGGAACACGGGCCTGGATCCGGATTGGGTGCGGGTGGGGACGGATGTGGTGGGCGGGAGCACGCCGCCGACGTTTAATGGGGCGTTTTCGTTGACCGGGACCGTGCCGGAGCCGGGGACTGCGGGGGTGCTGGGGGCGGGGATTTTGTGGGGGCTGTGGCGCAGGCGGCGGGGGTGAGGGAAGGAGGGGTGCTGCGGTGGGATTCGGGGTCAGGGCAATTGCATGTTCAATCCGAGATCAGGCGAAGGAGGTAATCGTGGTCCCAGCCGGCCAGCAGCCGTTTGGATTTGATGCCCACCTTGGTCTTGTCCTGCTGCAAAAGATTTAACGCCAGCCGGCACAGCCGCGAGA
>DASZTO010000091.1:0-20293 GCA_035548175.1 Phycisphaerae bacterium
CAAGCCCCGCCTCGCCCCCATCCTCCTCGCGACCGCCCGGCGCGAAGGCCTGCCCGCTCTTCCCTACGTCATCGCCCTGCTCCTGCTCGCCGGCGCCGGAATCGCCTTCGGGCTCTACATGCCCCGCGACATCATGTTCGTCAACTCCCAGCCCGGCCTCAACGCCCTCCTCTCCCCCTGGTCGCACCTCGCCACCACCCTCTTTTTCGCCCTCGCCGGCATCGCCTTCGGGACACGACAGGCCTACGAAGACCGCTCCCTCGACGCCTGGACCATCCTCATCCACCGCCCCGCCTCCCGCGTCTCGCTGTTCCTCGGCCGCACCCTCGCAGGACTGACCCTCTACACCTTCACCGCCGCGATCGTCCTGGCCGCCCTCGGGCTCGCCGGCCGCTCCCATTTCGCGGGCGAGTTCTTCCACTGGCGCTTCCTCCTGCCCGCATGCGCCGACGCCTTCGCGGGACTCGCTTACTACTTCGCCGCCATGGCCGCCGCCGAACGCCACGCCCGCTGGTGGGTCTCCCGCGTGATTCCCCTCGGCCCGGCCCTCCTCGCCACCCTCCTCGTCGTCAATGCCCAAACGTTCCCCACCGCCCTCATCGCCGCCACACCCTTGCTCCTCCTCAGCGCACTCACCGCCTACGCCACCTTCGCCTCCCACGGCTTCACCCTCCCCCGCGCCATCTCCCGCCCCGCCCGCGCCGCCTTGGCCCTCTCGCTCCTCCTGGGCTTCACAATCCTCTCCCTCTTCGCCCTCAACTGGGCGCGACGCTACTCCGACGAAACCGCCGTCATTATGGATACGCACCTCACCCTGCCCCTCCGCAGTGACAACACCGTTGTCCTCCCCGACGGCTCCTTCGGCCGCCGCATCATCACCCGCAACAACGCCGGCCGCCTCCTTTCCGACGACATCCAGGACGCCCAAGGCAATTCGCATCCCTTCACCGCATCGTCCGAGTGGCGCGCCCAAACCTTTCAACCCTACATACCCCCCTACCGCAGCTCGCAAATCGCCGACTCGTCCGAAGGCCGCAAAATCACTGATTTCCTCTACGAACAGTGGTACTGGGTCGCCGGCGCCGACCGCTTCTACGGCCGCCGCGGCGTCAACGGCCCCAGCATCGGCACCCTCGGCCGCAACGGTTTCGTCCCGCCGGGTCACAGCGCCGCACCCTTCGACGGCGAGGTTTTTGACCACTACGAGGACCATCACGTGTCCGGCGCGACCCGCGGCATCTACGCCGTCTCTCTCCACGACCACACGACTCAAAAACTCGCAACCTCCACCCCCGACGTCCCCATCGAAGCCGCCGGCACCTGGTACTCGGCACGCCGGGACGTGGACTTCGCCGTCGCCATCGCCACGCCGCACGCCCTCACCGCCTACGCCAACGACGGCCGCACCCTCCAAACCTTCCCCCTCGCCCACGACCCCCTCGCCTCCAAACTCCAGGTCTACTACACCTACCCCCAGAACCAATACGCCTTCCTCTACCACCTCGGCGACACCCTCCAACTCGATCTCTTCGACGCCTCCGCCAAGCTCCTCTCCTCCCACACCGCCCCCGCCCACACCGTCATCCCCGGGCCGCCACCCATCATGCCCCCCGCCGCCATCACCTACCTCCACCGCGCCGACATCCTCGACGGCCTCCTCGACACCGCCGAAAACCCCCTCGCCCTCGCCGCCGCCCGCCGCCTCATTCCCGACGCCGTCAATCCCTACCCGCTCCCCCCCTCTCTCGCCCCGCCGCGCTCCGACACCACCCCCGATCACCTCCGCATTCCCTCCTGGCGTCTGGCCACCACCCTCGCCGCCCTCATCCTCCTCACCCTCCTGACCTTCCCCCTCGCCCGCGCCCGTGCCCCCAAAATCTGGCCCCTCTGGCTCCTCGCCACCCTCCTCTTCGGCCTCCCCGCCGCCCTCACCCTCCTCGCCTTACATCCCCGACGTCCGCGCACCGCCCCATAGCGCCCCCCCCTTCGTCTTTTGTCTTTCGTCTTTTGTCTTTCGTCTTTCCCCGGGTGCCCCATGATGACCCTCGACCGCCCCCGTCCCGCGACTCTCGAAGCCCCCGCCGCTCCCGCCGCCGCGCCTGCCCCGCCGCGCCCGCGCTTCCTCCGCGCTTTCGCGGCGCTGGTCTGGAAAGACCTCCGCCCCCATCTCGCCCTCATCATCATCCAATGGATCTTCGCCGCCACCGCCGCCCTCCTCCTCTTCTACGCCGCCTGGTTCCTCGCCTACCTCTACCAAAACGTCGGCTTCAACATCCTGCTCTATCCCCCCTTCCTCACCATCGCCGGCATCTACTTCCCCCTCTGCGGACTCCTCCTGGGTTTCGTCCACGGCCTCGCCGACGGCCGCCTCGACGCCTGGGCTCTCCTCACCCATCGCCCGATCCCCCGCGCCCTCCACGGCCCCGCGCGCATCACCGCCGGACTGCTCCTCTATGCCGCCGGCGCCGGCCTCCCCTACGCGATCCTTATCTTCGTAGCCGCCACCCGCCACGCCGGCGCTCACGGCGGCTTCTTCGCCTGGCCCTTCGTCCTCCCCAGCCTCGCCAGCTTCCTCCTGGGCATCCCCTGCTACCTCGCCGCCCAACTCGCCACCTGTTGGCATCTCCCCTGGAAGCACGCCTGGGCCAAAGCGCTGCCTCTCGCCGTTCCCGCGATCGCCGCCGTCGCTCTTTACGACCTTCCCGCTTTCTTCTCGGTCTTGCTCGTGCTCGCGATCGCCGCCGCACTCCTGGCCCTCACCCTCACCGCCGCCATCGCCACCCACGCCTTCCGCCTCACCGCGCCGGGGTGGGGCCGCCTCGCGCTCGCCATCGTCCTCCTCACCGGATCCGCCCTTCCCATCGCCTGGCTACGCTCGCAACTCGAATACCGCCTGACCTATCGCATCTCCATCTTCCTCCACAACCACATTACCCCCATCCACCTTCCCCCCGAATCCCCACTCCTCTACAACCCCATCACCTTCAACGACCACTACACCCTCCTCCCCGACGGCACCATCGCACTCCAACACACCGACCCCGCCGACCCCCTCGCCCTCACCGACCTCCAGAACCACCCCATCCCCGCACCCAAATCCTGGCCCATCTCCTACCGCCTCTCTCAATTCGCAGACCGCCCCCCGACAAACTTCGGCTACCGCGACATCGCCCAACGCGTCTCCCTGTTTCAAGACCATGAACTCGTCTACCATTTCAACGGCACCGACTACCGCTACGACCCCATCAGCCACGCCTACCTCGGCTCCCAGAAATCCCCGCCCTCCCTCCTCGACGCCTTCTCCCCGCCCTCCGGCGAACGTCCGCAGGAAGTCATCTTCCTGGGCAATGGCTGGCCCGGCATTCCCAACTCCGCCTGGAACGCCGAGCTCCTCTCCACGAACCACACCCTCTACCTGATCACGCCCCGAGATCACACCATCCTGCGCCAATTCCCCCTCGACCCGCCCCTGGCCACCGCCCCGATCGACGTCGTCCTGCTCGACAACCCCGCGCGCATCGTCCTCTGGCACCGCATGGATCACGAGTGGATCATCGCCGACACCTTCGACCCCGAAGGCCACTTCCTCCATTCCACCGAAGCCGGCGCTCAGCGCGCCAGAGAAGCCCGCCTCCAGGAAGATGCCGCCCGCGCCGCCGCACAGGAGCACCGCCTCCAAGCCTCCACCCAACCCGCCTCCCTCGCCAACGCAGCCATCTACCAACGCGCCGGCGCCTATGTCGCCTTCGCCGCCGGCGCTCTCGACGCTCTCCAGGGCTTCATCCCCACCCATGTCCGCAGCTATCTCACCAACACCCCACCTTCCTCCACCGACTCTTACCCCCGAAACCCCTCCGCCTATCGCCTCGCCTGGTGGCTCCTCACCCTGCCCCTGCTCCCCCTGGCCTTCCGCCTCTCCCGCCGCCGCCGCCTCCCCGCGTCTGAAACGCTCCTCTATACCCTGTTCCCACTGCTGCTGGGGCCCCTCCCCTTCATCCCCCTGCTGCTTATGGAGTCCCCCCGCTCCCTCTCCCCCTGACGTCGCGCCCTCACACCGCCGCCGTCTCCGCCGTCGCGTCCACCACTTTTTTGATAATCGCATCCGTCGACAACCCCTCCGCCTGCCCCTCGAAATTCAAGATCACCCGGTGCCTCATCGCCGGCATCAGCACCGCGCGCACGTCCGCGAACGACACGTTGTAACGCCCTTCCCGCAACGCCAGCACCTTCGCCGCCAGAATGATCGCCTGCGCGCCGCGCGGCGAACTCCCGAACCGAATGAACTTCCGCGCGATCTCCGGCGCATGCGGCGAATCCGGATGCGTCGCCAGCACCAGCCGCCCGATGTACTCCTTCACGTGGCTCGCCACCGGCACCGCGCGCACCAGCTGCTTCATCGCCAGAATCTGCTCCGCGTTGATCACGTTCTTCGGGTCCGGCGCCTGCACCCCCGTCGTGCGATCCAGAATCGTCAGCAGGTCCGGCAACACCGGCGACTCGACGGCGATCTTGAACGCAAACCGGTCCAGCTGCGCCTCGGGCAGCGGATAGGTCCCCTCCATCTCGATCGGATTCTGCGTCGCCAGCACGAAGAACGGATTGGGCATCACGTACGTTTTTTTCGCCACCGATACCGACTGCTCCGCCATCGCCTCCAGGAGCGCCGACTGCGTCTTGGGCGTCGCCCGGTTGATCTCATCGGCCAGAATCAAATTCCCGAAGATCGGCCCCGGCTGAAACTGCCACGACCGCCGCCCCTGTTCGTCCGCCGACACGATCGACGTGCCCACGATATCCGCCGGCATCAAGTCCGGCGTGAACTGAATGCGCGAAAACTGCAGGTCCATCACCTGCGACAGCGTCCGCACCAGCATCGTCTTGCCCAGCCCCGGCACGCCCTCCAGCAGCGCATGGCCGCCGATCATCAGACACAGAATCGTCTGCGCCACCACCTCCTTGTGCCCCACGATCACCTTGCCCACTTCCGCTTCGATCGACTGGTAGCGATTGCGGAACTCGGCGACCTGGGACTCGAGCGCGTCAGTGGCGGGGGCAATGGTCATCGCAACTCCTTGGGCCGGGATATCCCCAGCGGACATTCACGACATGGCGACGCGGGCAATCACGTCAGCAGCTTCTCGCCGAATAGTCTAGCCGCATTCGCCGTCGTTTGGGCGGCCAGCTCATCAAAAGTCGCCCCCCGCAGCCCCGCCAGGAATTCCGCCGTGTGCTTCACATGCGCCGGCTCGTTGGTCTTCACTTTGCGCACCGGTTCCGGCGAGAGATAAGGCGCGTCGGTTTCGACCAGCAGCCGCTCCCCCGGAACCATTTTCGCCGACGCCTGCACGTCCGCCGCATTCTTGTAGGTCACAATGCCGGTGATCCCGATGTACGCCCCCAGCGCCAGCCAGGCCTCGCATTCCGCCGGTGCGCCCGTGAAACAATGCACCACGAACCGCAGCTCCGTGAAATCCCGCATCATCGCCAGCGCATCCGCATGCGCATCCCGCACGTGCAGCACCACCGGCAGCCCCACCCGCCGCGCTATCTCCAACTGGTTCAGAAATACCCCGCGCTGCAAAAGCTTCGGAGAGTCGTCGTAATGGTAATCCAAGCCGCATTCTCCCACCGCCAGCACCTTGCTCTCGGTCTTCAGCCGGTTTTCCAGGAAGGCCTCGTACCCCTCCTCCGTCTCCGCCGCGTGGTGCGGATGAATCCCCAGGGCGGCGAACACCCCCGCATGCGCCCGCGTCACCGCCAGCGCCCGGCTGTGGTCATCCAGATCGGTCCCCACCGTGATCGCCCGCTCCACCCCCGCCGCGCGCGCACGCGCAAGAACTGCCCCTGCATCCTCCGCCAGCCCCGGATAAGTCAGATGACAATGCGTATCGATCAGCATCCCGCAAATTGTATGGCCTTAATTTGCAACTCGGTAGTGGCCAGCGGCGTTATCCGAGATATGCTGGCGCTCAACAGCAGGCTAGACACGTCTCCGCGGGGTTTTTGTAAAGCAGTGCAGTAAGGGCCGCCCCGTATGGCCGATGGGACCGATCAGGTCCAAGCTCCCCCACCCTCCGCCCGGCCTTTCCGCGGAGCCGGGAGTGTCGCCCTCCGCATTACCCTCCTCTACGCCCTCACCGCCGGCCTGTGGATCGTCTCCACCGATTTCCTCCTCCATCACGTCGCACTCGCCCTGGGCCTCTCCAGCGATGCCGAGCAGGTCCTGCAAACCCTCAAGGGCTGGCTCTACGTCGTGGTCACCGCGATCCTCCTCTTCGTCGCCATCCGCGCGTACCTCCGCGCCTTCGAAACCACCCAGGCCGCCCTCAACCGCCGCATCGAAGCCATCGCCGCCCAATACCAGCACCTCTTCGCCCGCAATCCCTTCCCCATGTGGATCTACGATCCCCAGACCCTCCGCATCCTCACCGCCAACGACCGCACGCTCGAAACCTACGGCTACACGCGCCGGCAGCTCGAAGGCCTGGACGTCCGCGAACTCCACGATCCCGCCGAGGCCGCCCGCCTCGCCGATCTCACCTGCTCGCCCGAGCAGACCCCGCGCTTCGCCGGCGTCTGGAAGCAGCGCACGCGCGACGGCCGCACCATCGAGGCGGAAGTCGTCGGGCACTGGATCGATTTCGACGGCCGGCGTGCGCGTCTGGTGATGTCGATCGACGTCACCGAGCGCCTGCGCGCCCAGCGCGCCCTCGAGGAATACCGGGTCAGCCTCGAGCGCCGCGTCGCCGAGCGCACCGCCGCCCTCTCTGCCGCCAACGACCGCCTGCGCGCCGATGCCGAGGAGCGCCAGCGCGCCGAGGAGCAGCTGCGCGCCGCCAAGGAATCCGCCGAACGCGCCAGCGAAGCCAAAAGTGTCTATCTCGCCAACACCACCCATGAAATCCGCACGCCCCTCACCAGCATCCTCGGGTACGTTGACCTGCTGATGGATGACGCCCTGCCCGAACGCCAGCGCCGCCGATACCTCGAGGTGGTCCAGCAGAACGCCGGCCACCTGCTCAAGCTGGTCGACGACCTGCTCGATCTCACCCGCGCCGAGATGGGCAAGATGATGCTCACCCTCGAGACCGAATCCACCCGGGACATGGCCGCCCAGGCCATCGAGCTGGTCCGTCCCAAAGCCGCCGAAAAAAATCTCGAACTCGTCCTGGAAATCGCCCGCAACGCCCCTTCGCTCATCCACACCGACGGCGTGCGCCTCCGCCAGATCCTCCTCAACCTGCTCGCCAACGCCATCAAATTCACCCCCACCGGCCGCGTGTCCCTCGTCGTCGAAGCCGCCGGCCAGAGCGGCGCCGCTCCCCCTGGCGCCGACCCTACCGCCGACCCTACCGCCGACCCCGCCGCCCACCACGTCCGCTTCAATATCTCCGACACCGGCATCGGCATCGGCGCTGAGTTCACACGCCGCATCTTCGAGCCCTTCTTCCAGGTCGATCACGGACCCTCACGACGCTACCGCGGCTTCGGACTGGGATTGGCCATCTCCCGTGAACTCGTCGAACGCCTCGGCGGCGCCATCCGCGTCACCTCCATGCCCGGCGTCGGCAGCACCTTCAGCGTCGAACTCCCCGTCAAAATCGACGGCGCCGCCCCGCTCCGCGCCGCCTCACGAGACGCCGCCTCCGAACGCCTCCAGGCTCGCGTCCTGCTCGCCGAAGACGACGCCAACATCCGCTGGCTTGTCGAAGAATATCTCCGCCGCGCCGGCGCTCAGGTCGTCTCGCTCTCCGACGGCGCCTCGGCCGTCGCTCAGGTCCAAAACGAACTCGCCCAAGGTCCCGGGCCCGGACTCGTCCTCATCGACATCCACATGCCCGCCATGGACGGCATCGAGGTCATGCGCCGCCTCCGCTCCATGGGCTATCGCGGACCGATCGTCGCCCTGACCGCCCATCCCCAGGCCGAGGACCGCGAACGCTGGCGCGCCGCCGGCTGCGACGCCGTCGCCGGTAAGCCCATCGACCGCGCCACCTTCATCCCCATGCTCGCCCGCCTCCTCTCCGAACACCCCGCCATCGGCTAACCCCCCGCCCCCCCCCATCTTCCGTCTTTCGTCTTTCGTCTTTCGTCTCTCGTCTTTCGTCTTCCGTCTTCACCCACGGCTGACTACCGCTACCCCCCTTTTCCCGCGAAACTCATCCGGATTTTCCTTGTCACCATCCATTCCCAAAGTATCCTTGGCTCGGAAGGTTCACCCTCTCCGCACAGGTCACTTCTTTTTTGTGGGAGATTTTTTTATGCTCGCCCGCCACGCCTCACGCTCCGCTCGTTCCCAGCGCCCCGGCCGCCGCATCGCCGGCGCCGCCCACGCACGCCACCTCCTCGAACCCCTCGAACCCCGAACGCTCTTTACCGCCATCCCCTACCTCGCCATCGGCTCGCTCACCGGCGGCACCGTCAAGGTCTTCAACTCCGTCACCAAGGCCACCGTCGCCTCCTTCCAGCCTTACTCGGGTTACACCGGCGGCGTCTCCGTCGCGCTCGGCGACACCAACAACGACGGCACCCCCGAAATCATCACCGCCCCCACCTCCAGGGGCGCACTTCCCCTCGTCTACGTCTTCGATCTTTCCGGCAACGTCCAGCACGCCTTCTTCGCCTACAGCACAGACTTCAAGGGAGGCGTCTCCGTCGCCAGCGCGGACTTCACCGGCGACGGCGATGCCGACATCGTCACCGCCCCTGGACCCGGCGGCGGACCCCACGTCGAGGTCTTCAACGGAAACACCTACCTCAGGGTCCGCTCCTTCTTCGCCTTCCCCGCCGCTTTCATCGGCGGCGTCAACATCGCCGTCGGCGACGTCAACAACGACGGAACGCCCGATATCATCGCCACACCCAGGGCCGGAGGCGCGCCGGTCGTCGAAGTCTTCAGCGGCACCAACGGCCTTAACATCCTGAGCGAATTCGCCATCTCCGACCACACCTTCTCCGGCGGCCTCACCGTCGCCGCCGGCGACGTCAACGGCGACGGCCACGCCGACGTCATCGTCGCCACCGGCGCCGGTACCGCCGCCAACAAGGTCGTCACCATCAGCGGCGCCGACGGATCCACCCTCAGCACCTTCACGCCCTTCACCACCACCGCCGGCCTCAACCTCGCCGCCATCGACTCCGATGCCGACGGCAACCCCGACGTCGCCGTCTCACCACTCGCCGGCGGCCACGATGTCACCGTCTTCAAAGGAACCACCCACGTCCAGCTCGACACCTTCAACGTCATCAACGGCGTCAACTTGGGCGTCTACCCGCTCTGAGCCCGGCTTCCGGTTACAATCGCCACCCACGAGGGCGCCGGTTCCCGCGAACCGGCGCTCTTCTTTTTTCTTTGGAGTTGGACATGCCTCATCGCCCTGCCCGCCGCCCGCGCCCCGCCTCACTTCACCTCGATCCTCTTGAACCCCGAACGCTCTTTTCCGCCGACGCCACCGCCGTCGTCATCCAGCAGCCCAACGCCCGCGGTTTCCTCTCCTCGCTCACCGTCAACGTCTTTACTTCCAATTCCTCCGACCCCATCACCGGCGGACAGGTCGCCATCACCGAGGGCGCCACCACCCTCGCCGTCAAATCCGCCACCCAAAGTTCCCGCTTCCTCGACGGCGGCATCTCCATGGCCTTCACCCTCGTCCTGCCCCCCGGCGCCCACTCCCTCGTCGCCACCTACATCCCCGACGCCACCCACACCGGCTCCGCCTCCGCCGCCACCGCCATCACCTATCCCCACTATACCCTCGTCGCCGAAGGTTCAGCCCCCGGGCAAAGCGCCTCCGCCTACGTCGTCGACGCCACCACCAATTCCCCCGTCGGCGGCGTCGTGCCCTTCCCCTCCTTCCGCGGCGGCGTCAATGTCGCGCTCGGCGACGTCGACGGCGATGGCGTCCCCGATCTCATCGTCTCGACAAAAGCCGGCGGCGCTCCCCTCGTCGAGGTCTTCAATATCCTCACCTCCCAGATGATTCGCGCCTTCTACGCCTTCAACACCTCCTTCCACGGCGGCGTCAGCATCGCCTCCGGCGACGTCAACGGCGACGGCAAGGCCGACATCATCGTCGGCGCGGGACCCGGAGGCGGACCCCAGGTCAAAATCTTCTCCGGCGCCGACAATTCCCTCCTCGCCAGCTACTACGCTTTCTCTTCCGCCTTCACCGGCGGCATCGAAGTCGCCGCCGGAGACGTCAACGGCGATGGCCACGCCGACGTCGCCGCCACCACCGGACCGGGCGTCCAGGCCCAGGCCCGCATCTTCAGCGGCGATTCCACCACCGTCCTCTGGCAATCCTTCCTTGGACCCGCCAACTTCTTCGGCGGCGCTCACATCTCGCTCGCCGACGTCGACAACAACGGCAAGGCCGACCTCCTCTCCACCTACGGCGCCGGCGGCGCAGGCGTCATCCTCCGCTACACGCCCACCCTCAACACTTCCACCAACGGCTTCGTCGGCGCTTTCTCCAGCCTCGGCGCCGCCGGCGGCTGGCATGTCGCCCTCGTCGACACCACCCACAACTCACGCCCCAAATTCGTCGCCGTCAATGCCCTCGTTCCCCCCATCATCGCCGACCCCTTCACCACCACCGGCGTCACCATCGCCCTCTGGGGCGGCGTCCCCAACGACTCCCTCGCCACCTTCATCAGTGCGTGATCCCTGCGCCGCACCCAGATCTTGAATTAATGCAATTCTCAAGCCCCTTCAGCCGATAGATCCATCGTGTCCGTAACGATGGGAATGAAGGATGCTTCAAACAACACGTCGTGCCCCCCGAAAGGGGCGTCCGCCCGCGCTCGACCAGATCGAGCCGCTCGAGCCGCGCATGCTCCTCTCCGCGACTTCCTACCTGGCGACCGCGGCCATCATCGGCGGCAAAGTGACCGTCTACAACGCCAACACGCATGCTGTCCTCGCGTCCTTTCACCCCTACGGCGCTGGCTACCGCGGCGGCGTTTCAGTGGCGCTGGGTGATGTGACAGGCGATGGCGCCCCGGAAATCATCACCGCGCCCACAACCCTGGGCGCCGTCCCGCTGGTCGAGGTTTTCTCCCTCGCGAGCACAAGACTGCAGGCGTTTTATGCGTTCGATCCCCGCTTCCGAGGCGGCGTCACCGTGGCCGCCGGGGATTTCACCGGCGACGGCAAGGCGGACATCGTTGTTGGCCCGGGTCTCTGGGGCGGTCCCAACGTAAAAGTCTTCAACGGCGCCACCAATGCCGTCGTGCGAAGTTTCTATGCGTTCGATCCGCGCCTCTTGAGCGGCGTGAACGTCGCCGCGGCGGATCTCAACAGCGACGGCGTTGCCGACATCATCGCCAGCCCCAAACTCGGCGGCGGTCCCGTCATCCGTGCCTTCAGCGGCGATGACGGTTCTCAACTGCTCTACCAGGATGTCCTCTCCCTCACCACCTTCCATGGCGGCATTCGCGTCGCAACCGCACAAATCGCCAACAGCGGACCGCCCGATATCTTCATCGCCACCGGCGTCGACACACTCCCCAACAACGCCGGCAACACCATCATCCACTTTACCGCCACCGGCGCGGAGCTTGACCATTTCGTGCCTCTCCCAACGCTCGACGGCATCAGCATCACCATCGTCCGAATCGCCGGCAACCCCGAAATCGCCGTCGGCACCGCCCATAGTTCCACCGTCACCCTCTTCGACCCGACCACCCATGCCGTGCTCGGCGCCTTCCTTGACCCCCTCACCAACGGCGGCGTCGAACTGGCCAGCTACGGCTGATTCCGCGAGGTGAAAGCGTCACCGAATTTCTGAAGGAGTCTTCCCATGCGCACGCGCCCGCTTCGCCGCTTTTCCCCCAGGCCGCCCATGCTGGAAAACCTGGAAGCGCGCACTCTCTTCAGCCTCGTCCCCACTTCCGTGCTTATTCAGCCGCTGGCGCAGGGTGCGCTCTTTCCGTCGCTGACCGTCTACATCTTCGATGGCGTCGCGGACTTCCCCATCGCGGGCGGCCAACTCACGATCAGCGAAGGCGCTAACACGTTGATCACAAAGTCCGTCGCTGCCGCGACCACTCACTATTCCAACGGCAGCGTCTCCCTGACATTCTCCCTTCCGCTGGCGCCGGGCAGCCATACGCTGGTGGCGAGCTACTCCCCTGACGGCCCCCATCGACCCAGCACCTCAGCGGCGACAACCGTCGATCTGCCCCACTACACCCTCATCGCCGAAGGCGCAGCGACCGGCAGCGCCTCGAGCGCGTACGTGGTTAATCGGGCAAACGACTTACCGCTCCTTCACGTCACCCCCTTCGGCGCCGGTTTCCGCGGCGGCGTCAACGTGGCCCTTGGCGACGTGGACGGCGACGGCGTCCCAGACTTGATCGTCGCGCCCCAAACCGGCCTGCCGCTCGTGGAGGTCTACAACCTCAGCGGCCAAGTCATCAGCGCCTTCTACGCATTCAATCCCGCCTTCCACGGCGGCGTCAACCTCGCCGCCGGCGACACCAACCATGACGGCGTCGATGACATCGTCGTGGGCGCAGGTGCGGGTGGCGGACCCGAAGTGAAAATCTTCAGCGGCACAACCTATGCGGTCCTCGCCGACTACGACGCCTTCGCTCCCGCCTTCCGCGGAGGTGTCAGCGTCGCCGCCGGCGACGTCGATGGCGACGGCGCCGCTGACGTCACCGTCACCACCGGCGACGGCGTGCGCCCCCAGGCCACCGTTTTCAGCGACGACACCACCACCGTCCGATGGAACTCCTTCCTCGCCGCCGCCGGCACTGTCAATGCCTCCCACATCGCCCTGCGCGATCTCAACAACGATGGCCACGCCGACATCCTCGCCGTCAGCGACTCAATCAACGCCGGAATCATTCTCTATTTCGGCCCCAACTCCCCCAACGCCGGCATCGGCAGCGGCAGCGTCCTCTATCATCTGCCCACCCCCGGCGGCTGGAACATCGCTTTCTGCGATCCCCTCCACGCCGGCACCTCTGAACTCATTCTCTCCGGCCCCGGCACGGCGCCCCTGATTTACGACCCGCGCGCGGGACTGGCATGGTCCGCCAACCCCCGCGTCTACGGCGGCGCTGTCAACGACTCCGTCGCCACCTTCATCAGCCCCTGACTCCCCCCATCCCAAAGCCTCCTCATCGCACCCCAGCCTCCCCCCAATATCCCCACCCACTGAGACATCTACCCCCCATTTTCTCCGGAATATGGCTGAGGTATACACGTTGCTCCTCCATGGCGTGCGTCGCTTTGGAGGATCGCTCATGCCACGCTGCCGTGCCCACCATCCCCTGCCACTGCTCGACCCCCTCGAACCCCGCACCCTGCTCTCCTCCGTCCCCACCATCATCGGCACCCCACCCACCGCCGGAAACACCGCCCCCACCATCGTCGCCGGAGGTGCCGCCACCGGTCCCCTCCTCGTCATGCAATCCCCCGCCCCCGCGCTCGTCACCCAGCCCGGCGCCATCACCACCTTCACCACCCTCTCCGCCACCGTCACCAACAGCCTCACCGTCGCCATCGTCGCGCGCGTTCAATCCGCAAACGCCAACAGCCTCCCCCAGGGAACCGTCACCTTCAGCACCACCGCCGGCCAACTCCTCGCCACGCTCCCCCTCTCGCCCGCCGCCACCGCCACCTCCTCCCCCGCGCTCGGTCAGGTCTCCGTCGCCCTGCCCCTCTCCCTGCTCTCCGCCGGCACTCACATCCTGATCGCCCGTTACTCCGGCGACGCCTTCCACGCCGCCAGCACCTCCAACACCGTCTCGGTCGCCAATGTCGCACGCACCATCGCCGCCGTCGGCTCGCCCATCGGCGTCGAATCCCACGTCACCGTCTTCGACACCGCCACCGGACACGTCCTCCGCAGCTTCGATCCCTTCCCCGGATTCACCGGCGGCGTTCACGTCGCCGTCGGCGACATCAATGGCGACGGCATCCCCGATGTCGTCATCGCACCCGGCCAGGGCGGCCTGCCCCTCGTCCGCGTCTTCAACCTCGTCTCCGGCGCCTCCTTCCGCGATTTCTTCGCCTTCCCCACCTCCGCCCGCGGCGGCGTCAATCTCGCCATCGGCGATGTCAACGGCGACGGCGCGCAGGACATCATCGCCGCCCAAGGCCCCGGCGGATCGCCCCTCGTCCGCGTCTTCAGCGGCCGCAACGGGCTCATGATCGACAGCTTCAACGCCTTTGATTCCGCTTTCAGAGGCGGCGTCAGCGTCGCCGCCGGCGATGTCACCGGCGACGGACTCGCCGACATCATCGTCGCCCCCCAATCCAACGGCGGGCCCCAGGTCAAAGTCTTCGACGGCCTCACCGGCGCCCTCGTCAATACCTTCTTCGGCGCACGCAGCTCCTTCACCGGCGGTCTCTCCGTCGGCATCACCGACATCAACCACGACGGCATCGGGGAAATCGTCACCGCCACCGGCGCTGGCGCCCTCCCCCAGGTCGAAGTCTTCGCCGACAACAACGCCCCCATCGGCGCCTTCCTCCCCGCCTCCCAGTTCTTCACCGCCGGCCTCAATATCTCCACCTTCGATTACAACGGCGACGGCGTCCCTGATATCGTCGTCGGTTCACCCTCCGGCGGTCTCCGGCCCCTCGTCTTCGACGGCCTTACACGCACCGAAATCTCCCCCTTCCTCCCCAGCGTCCTCTTCGCCAACGGCTCCTTCATCGGCGGCTTCGCCGATTGATATGGCGGCAACCTCCCCCGCGCGCGATACTCCCCACACATCCCACCTGCCGGAGGCCTCGCATGTCCCCCCGCCCGCTTCGCGCCGTCCATCTCCCCCTTCTCGCCGCCCTCCTTCTCGGCGGCTGCAACAGCTACAACCTCCGCTACAGCGCCCAGCCTCAACCCAAATACCACCACGTCTACGCCGATTTCACACCCCTCCAGGACGCCATCGGATTCTCCATCGACACCGACGGCCGACGCCTCGAAGAAATCTACGTCAGGAAAGCCGACGGCTCCATCGTCCACCCCCTCTCCCTCGCCTACCCCGGATTCACCCGCAACGGTGCGCTCTTCCCCGGCATCGGCGTCGGCGGTGGTCACTTCGTCGGAGGCATCGGCGCGGGTATCCCCATCGGCCCCAAACGCGCCGACGGGCTCACCACCGCCACCTTCCAGCAATCCGCCCTCGGACCCCCGCCCTGGGAACTCCACGTCAAAATCCAAGGCATCGACGACGCCACCATCCCCGCCGTCGGCGGCCCCCCCACCGCCAAATAGTCATCCTTCCACAAAACGATAATCACGAGATCTGCGGTAACAGCCTTTCGAACAACAATATTCCGTTTCGTGTCTTGCCTGTTCTTCGTGGCCACTTACCGTCTCACCCCCCCACATCATCCGGCTCCGTCTCCGCCTCTTCCGTCACCGCGCCCGGCACCTTCTCATTCGATCCCCACAGCGCTTCGATCCGCCCCAGCAGCTCCGCGGGCAACGCGTTCCCATTTTCCCGCCACGGTAAAAACAGCCCCACCGTATCCTTCCGCCCCTTCGTCTCCGTCAGCAGTCCCTCATAAAAGGTCTCCCGCACCGCCGCCTCCGATTCCGGCCGCTTCCCCTCCGCCTGCCCCGCCGCCGGCAACAGCGACCCCGCGTCCGCCATCATCCGCATGTTCAGCAGCATCACCCCTTTCCCATACCGCGTCCCGATGCTCTCCCACTCATCCAGCTTCGTCGCCCACAACACCCGCGCATCGTCCACCGTGTAACTCAGGTCCGCCCCCGGCAAACGCCGCGGCAAACGCACCGGACCGATGATCCCCAGATCATCCACCGCATCCCACATCGTCACGCCCGGCGCCGCTTCGCTGGTCATCGCCAGTATCACCTTCCCCGTATACTCCTTCCGCACCCCCGCCACCGCCGCACGCCACCATTTCTCGTCCGGCTCCCCATCCAGCCACGACACGCACAACCCATCCACCCCCGCCGCCTCCGCCTCCCGGGCAACCTGCTCCAGCGGCGCGGGATAGGGATCCTTCGTCGAAAATCCTGCCGCCAAGCCTCCCGCCGCCTCCGTCTCCGCCCCCGACAGCCCCGGCATCAGCACCACCTTCATCCCAGCCCCGTGCGCCGCCGCCGCCGCGCTCTTCAAATCCCCGCCGCCCGGCCCATACTCCACCGCCACCGCCGTCGCATGCAGCGCGCCCCATTGCTTCACCTCCCCGCCCCCCACCTCCCGCGCAGGCGCTTCAAACCCCCGCCACGCCGGCGCCGCGCCCACACCCGTCACCGCACCTTCCTGCGGCGCTTTCCGCTTCCAGTACTGCCCGATCCCCCACATCAGCCCCGCACCCAGCGCAAAGCACAGCACGAAAAAACCAATGTTCTTCAACGTATCCATCCCCCAATCTTAAAACCTCCCCGCCCCACGCGATACTCCACCCCCCCGCTTTTCCCACCACCCGCGGCACGGCCGTCCCGCCCGTGTTCCTGCCACCCGCCACGCACTGCAACGGGCGTCAACCCCCTCTCCCTGTTGTCTTCTTTTTCCCCTCAGTGAGCCTCCGCCTCCGTATCCACCGCCCCCACAATCCACGGCACCGTCAAAATTGCCACAATCCCCGCGAAAAAACACGCACCAATCAACGCACCCAATATCATCTCAACCCTTTCACAATGCCCCGCTCGCCCCACCTGAACCAATACCCCAATTCTTCCACTTTTTCCATCACTTATATCCCTTCGGACCCCCATCCTTAAAATACTTCCCCTCAATCGCTCTCTCCAGATCCACCCCATTGATATTCGCAAGCGTGCACAGCCACGCAAACACATCCGCAAACTCCTCCTCCCGGTTCGCCTGATCCACATCATGCAGCGCCGACGCCAGCTCCCCCACCTCCTCCATAAACCACCCAAACGTCGGCCACGTCCCCCGCTCCGCATCCCGCGCCCCATACCGCCCCCGAATGTGCTCCTGAAATTCCCGGACCGTCATGCAAAACTCCGATCATTGCCCATTGCCATTTGCCCAATGCCGATTGATACCCGCACTCCCCCTCACTTGGCAATCGGCAATCGGCAATCCTACCTCGCCCACTTCTTCGCCTCCGTATCCGGCTTCAGCGCCTCCGCCTTCTTCGCCGCCTCCGCCGCCCCCGCCGCATCCCCGCTCAACCCCTTTGCATCCGCCAGGCCCTCCCAGCACACCACCTGCTCCGGCTGCAATTCCACCGCATGCTGGAAATACTCCACCGCCGCCCCCGGCTTCTTCTCCGCGATCAGCACGTGCCCCATTTGCATGTGATCGATCGCGCTGTACGGATTGATCCGCACCGCCCGAAACGCCGCCCCCTCCGCATCCGCCAGATCATCCGCCTGTGCATACAGCTCCGACAGCCGCCGCGGTATCCGATCGTCCTTCTGCTCGTGCTTGCACAACTCCTCCAGCTCCGCGATCGCCCCCTTCGTGTCCTTCCGCAGCAGGTAAATCCCCGCCAGGTTCGTGTAGCTCGCATCATCCATCGGCCGCAACTGCTGCAACTCCTTGAACCACTTCTCCGCGTCCTGGTAATCCTTCCGATCCATCGCCATCAGACCCAGCGTCCGCACCGCCACCGGCCGCTTCGGATCGTCCGCCACCACCCCCTCCAGCAGCGCCTTCGCCTTGTCCTTGTCCTTCTTCGAAAGCACCGTCCCCAGCAGCTCGCGCGCGCGAATATTCTTCGCATCCAGCCCCACCGCCTTCTCCAGCTGCTTCTGCGCGCCCGCCATGTCGTTCGCGCTCGCCAGCAGCCACCCCAGCTTCACCAGCGCATCCACATCATCCGGATTCTTCTTCAGCGCCTCATCCAAATCCGCACGCTTCGGCAACGGATCGCTCGGCAACCCCCACGACTCAATCTGCTTCCCCGCCCAGTCATGAAACTCCGCGTCCATCTCCTCCATCGTCTTGCCGTACGTCACCTGCCACGCCTTGGCCTCGATGTCCCCATCATGAAACGCCTTCAAAAAATCCAGCATCTTCGGCAGCCCATACCGCGCCACCAGGTACTCATACAGCCACTGCGACTGCATATACGCCAATTGCCGATCGATCGACCGCTTCGGCTTGATGAACCCCCAGTTCAAATCCGCGATCTTGAACAGCGTCCCCGCACGGTAATTCGACGCCAGAAGCTGGCAGTTCTCCCAATCCCGCGGCGCTTCCTCCTGCTCGCACGCCGCCGCCTCCGTCAGCCAGTGCGGTATCCGGTTCAGCGTCATCGCCAGCGTGATCGTGTGCGTGTATTCGTGCCGCAGCGTCCGCGCCCAGTCAAACGTCCCCACCAGGTATTCCGCCCCGCTCCGCGGAACGTCCATCGCAATCACGTTCCCCGTGCACGCCCCCACCGTCCCGATCCACGGCAGACCCGTCGTCCGCACCCCGAACTCCTCGTGGCTCGGAAACAGCTCGATCTGCGTCGGCGCCGGCAGCGAGTGTATCTGAAAATACGACCACAGCTCCGGACGCACCTTCTCCAGCCATTCCATCGCCAGCTCCGCCAGCACCTCGTCCTTCTTGTCGTACCGCAGAATAAACGCCGGCTCGTTCGCCCCCGGCCCCGTCGGATTCAGCCGCATCGTGCTTTCTTTCGTCGCAAACTTCGAAAGCAGATCCAGCAGCGTCATCTGGTTGTACGCCCGCAGATTAAACGGATCGATCCCGAACGACTTGTCATACGCCGCCTTCGCCTTCGCCTCCTCACCCGTCTCCAAGTAAAGCTGCGCCAGCGCCGAGGTCGGCTCCGACCACCACGGCGCCGCCTGGTCCGCTTCCTTGTACAACTGCTCCGCCAGCGGATACTGCCGCGCATCCCGCAGAATCTCCGCCGCCTCGAACAGCACCACCGGATTCGGTCCCCCGCCGCCCCCCAGCGTCAACGCCTTGAGCTGCTCCTCCATCTTGTCCTTCTCGTTCATCAAATAATACGCCCCCGCCAGCCACCCCCGCGCCCGCGCGTTTCCCGGATCTCGTCCCACCGCCTCCACCAGCGGCGCAATCGCCTTCTCCGGCAGCCGCTCCTGCAGCATCAGCCGCCCCTCGTATGCCTCCACGTCCGGCGAATCGCTCCGGTCCGAAATGTCCTTGAGCGCCGCGTTCGCCGCCTCAAAATCATAATTCTCAATCGCATGGTCCACCGCCAAAAACCGCGCATGCAATTCGTTCGGATTCAAATCCAGCGCCTCCGACAGCGCCGCCCCCGCATCCTTGTCATTGTGCCCCGCCATCAGGATGTCCGCTTCCAGCAGTTTCGCCGGCCAGTACGTCGCGTCCTGCTCCTCCACCTGCTGCAGGATGTACAGCACGCTCCGATGCTTGTCCCGCGCCGTCGCCGTCAACACCCCATCCCGCTCCACCGCCAGCGCCACCTGCGTCGCCGCGAACGGATCAGCCGGAATGTCCCCCTCCGCCAGCGGCGTCACCTTCTCGTAAATCGCCGCCGCCGCCGGATACTCCGCCGCATCCTCCAGCGCCTGCCCGTATGCCGTGTAAACCGCCACCACCTCCGGGTCCAGATCCTTCTTCTCCAGCGTCGGATGCGCATCCACAAACGCCTTCAGCAGCGACCGCGCCTCCGACCGCTTCCCCTCCTCCACCAGCGCCTCCGCCCGCAGCCGCGTCATCTTCGCCGTCCCCCGCTGCTGGGTCGTCAACGGCGCCATCTTCTCATCAAACCGCTGCAAGTCCGCACGCTTCCCCTGCCGCAAAATGCTCTCCAGATACCCCTCGATGTACTCCTGGTTCGCCGGCTCCGCGCGCAGCAGATCCCCATACCGCAGCTCCGCCTGGTCATACAACCCGAAAAACAACAGCTTCCGCGCACGCACCGCCGGCGTGTAATACGGCTGGTTCGACAACGTCGCCGCCAGACTCTTCGGCTGCGGCTTCTCCAGCTTGTTCAACCCCCGCACCAGCGACAAATCCCCAATCGCATTCCGTATGTCATCCTGATCCTTCTTCGGAGGCGGCGCATCCGGCTTCCCCGAATCCCCCTTGTCCCCTTCCCCCTGACCCGCCCCGCCCCCATCTCCCCCACCCGGAGGGGGGGCCACCGCCCCGCCCCCATCATCCCCACCCGCCTGCCCCCACGCCGTCCGCCCCTGCCCCCCACCGGCCCCGACCACCGCCCCCATCACCGCCGCAACCAGCAACCACCGATACTTCATAAAAAAACTCCCTCACACCCTCGCACCCCCAACCAGTCTAACGCCTCCCCCTCCCCCATTTCGTCTTTCGTCTTTCGTCTGTTCAAACCACCCGTCGATGATACGCCCACCACTCCCCCACCAGCACC
>DASZTO010000092.1:0-46823 GCA_035548175.1 Phycisphaerae bacterium
TCGCCTCTGTACGCCAAGTCATCCACCGTATACCCTTTGTAGCTTGTCCACATTTGACCAACTGCCCGCCTCCTTCCCTTATCAGCCTCGCCCGGAACTCCCGCTTCCGCAGAAATTCCCGACTCAGCCTCGAAAAGAAAAACGTCCATCTGACCAATCGTGAACAGTCTGTGCTACTAATTCGTAACGGCTGCTTGCTACTTCCAGCACCAAGCCTCAATGGGTAGAGACCTCATGCCTGGCACCTGTCCCTGAGGGAAACAGACACCTTCGCAAGCAACTTTTCTTTGCGCTCGCACAATTTGTTTACTCGCGGTGATTGTGGAATTATTTGTGCTTTTGAGAACGAGAACTTATGTAGCCCGGCCTCCCGACATCCCGCCTCCCTGAAAAAACCGCCCCGCAGCCTCATCAGCCGCAGAACCGCCTTCAAAAAAAACCAGACACCGGCAAACCGGAAGCTCCCGCTTCTTGTTCACCACATCACGCACTCTTTACTTGTCAGAGAGCAGTCCGCAGGCCGGGGCTTTTTCGCCGTTTTTGCGGCGGAAAGCACAAGTTCGCGGCACGCAGCGAGTGGGACGAGGAGACCGAAACAGACGGTCGAGAGCGGCCCAGTCGATGGGTGCGAGGAACCTGAACGCCTTTGAACTTTTTTGCGGGACTTTTTTCGCCGGCCCCCTGCCGGCTGCCTCTGCTGGAGGCTTACCTGGAGGGAATCAGCGGAGAGCCGCACGCATGAAAACTTTGGACAACAGGCATCACTCCAGCAATTGACCTCACCACTATCGGCGGGCCAGAGTTCACTACTTTATTCAAACCTTGGCGCGGCGTCAACAGGCGGGGAGCGATTTTTATGTTCTCGGACAGGCGGGGGGGAAATTGGGCACGAAGGACATGGCGCGGCGGGGTCGCAACCAAAAATTAACCAGGGAGAACGCGGAGGGACGACGAGGACGGTTCCCCCCTCCCCCCCCACCAGCGGCGACGACGTAAATTGGCCACGAAAGGCACGAAGGACACGAAAGATGATGACGATTGTCCACGAATGCACACGAATTTACACGAATGGGCTTGGTGGGATTGAGTGGAATGGGAAGGGCCGCCGATGGACGCGGATGGACGCCGATGATTGGATTGGGGCGGGAGATCTTGTCGGCAAAGGAAGGATCGAGATAGTCACACGAAAAAGCACGGAAGGGGGTTGGGCGGGGCGGCCGGCTTGTGGCTTTGTGGTGAGCGCGTTGGGTGCTTGCCTATTGGGGGGCGCGGGCGGATTATGGCGGGGGCGGCGGGGCGATGTTCTTTTTTGATAGGAGTGAGGACGATGTCGGCGCCTTATCAGCATGCGAAGGAAGCGTTTGGGCGGGTCGGTGTGGATACGGACAAGGCGATGGAGGCGCTGGCGCAGATTCCGATTTCGCTGCATTGCTGGCAGGGGGATGATGTCGGCGGGTTTGAGAATACCGGGGCGCTGGGCGGGGGGCTGGCGGCGACGGGGAATTATCCGGGCAAGGCGCGCAATGCGGATGAGTTGCGGGCGGATCTGGACAAGGCGATGTCGCTGATTCCCGGGACTCATCGGTTGAATCTGCATGCGATTTATGCGGAGCCGGGCGCGGGGGGGGGAAAAAAGGTGGAGCGCGATCAGTTGGCGCCGGAGCATTTTTCGCGGTGGATCGATTGGGCGAAGAGCAAGAAGATCGGGATGGATTTCAATCCGTCTTATTTTTCGCATCCGCTGGCGGCGGAGGGATTCACGCTGACATCGCGGGATGAGGGGGTGCGGAAGTTCTGGGTGCGGCATGGGCAGGCGTGCCGGCGGATTGGGGAGGCGTTTGGCAAGGCGCTGGGATCGGCGTGCGTGACGAACGTGTGGATTCCGGATGGGTACAAGGACACGCCGGCGGATCGGTTGTCACCGCGGCTGCGGCTGGAGAAGTCGCTGAACGACTTGTTTGCGGAGGGCATCGATCCGAAGTTCAATCTGGATGCGGTGGAAGGGAAATTGTTTGGAATTGGATTTGAAAGTTACACGGTGGGCTCGCATGAGTTTTATCTGGGCTATGCGGTGAAGCATAACAAGCTGGTGTGTCTGGACGCGGGGCACTATCACCCGACGGAAGCGATCACGGACAAGATTTCGTCGGTGCTGGTGCATTTGCCGGAGATTCTTTTGCATGTGTCGCGCGGGGTGCGGTGGGATTCGGATCACGTGGTGGTGCTGGATGACGACCTGCGGAACATTGCGCGCGAGATCGTGGTGAATGGGTTTACGAAGCGCGTGCACATCGGGCTGGATTTCTTTGATGCGTCGATCAATCGGATTGCGGCGTGGACGATCGGGACGCGGTCGATGCTCAAGGCGCTGCTGATTGCGCTGCTGGAGCCGACGGCGAAGCTGCGGGAGGCGGAGGAGGCGGGGGATTACACGGCGCGGCTGGCGTTGCAGGAGGAGTATAAGACGCTGCCGGTGGGGCTGGTGTGGGATCATTACTGCGAAAAGATGGGGGCGCCGGTGGGGGCGGCGTGGCTGGAGGAGGTGCGGGGGTATGAGAAGGGGGTGCTTTCGAAGCGGGGGTGAAGACGTAAATGGCCACGAAAGGCGTGGCTTGGCGAAGCCGCAACCGAAGCTAACCACGGAGCACACGGAGAGCACGGAGGAAGGAGACGACGGCCCCCCCACGACGACGTAAATTGGCCACGAAACGCACGAAGGACACGAAATTTGTGATCTGACAATCTTGACGACGGGATTTGTCCACAAATGCACACGAATTTCCACGAATGGACGTGGTGGGACTGAGACGTACACGTCGTTTATGCTGGTGCCTGAATGTGGCTTCCCGTGAGGCAGGGACTCGGGAGGACGCTTTCCGAACGAAGGAGGAGCGATGATGGGCCGTTCGTTGATTCATCCGCGGGTGGAGATTACGGAGACGCTTGATCGGATTTATGCGTACAGGATGACGACGACGTCGGGGGGGAATATTTCGGTGCGGGATGAGAATGGGGATGTGTGGATCACGCCGGCGCGGGTGGATAAGGGGACGTTGCGGGCGGCCGATATTGTGTGTGTGAAGGCGGATGGGACGGTGGAGGGGGCGCATCGGCCGTCGTCGGAGTATCCGTTTCATCGGGCGATTTACCGGGCGCGGCCGGATTTGTGTGCGATCGTGCATGCGCATCCGGTGGCGCTGGTGGCGTTTTCGATCACGGACCGGGTGCCGGACGTGTCGATGATTCCACAGGCGGCACACGTGTGCGGGGCGGGGAAGATGGGGTTTGCGGCGTATGAGTTGCCGGGGTCAGAGGCGCTGGGGGAGCGGATTGCGGAGACGTTTGCGAGCGGACCGGTGTGCGTGATTCTGCAGAATCACGGGGCGGTGGTGGGCGGGGGGAATCTGCAGGAGGCGTTTGAGCGGTTTGAGACGCTGGAGTTTGCGGCCAAGACGGAGATCAAGGCGCGGATGCTGGGGACGCCGCGGTTTCTGGACGCGGGGCAGTTGGCGCTGGCCGAGAAGCCTCGGGGGATTTTGCCGGAGTTTGATCCGCCGGCGGCGAGCACGGGGGAGAAGATGCTGCGGCAGCAATTGGCGGATTTCATGCGGCGCGGGTATCGGCAGCGGTTGCTCACGAGCACGGGGGGATCGTTTTCGGCGCGCGTAGAAGGCGGGACGTTTTTGATTTCGTGCACGGGGGTGGATCGGCGGGGGACGCGGATTGAGGATCTGGCGCTGGTGCGCGGGGGCAAGGTGGAGGGGGGGAAGAGGCCGTCGCGGGCGGTGCTGCTGCATGCGGCGATTTATGAAAAGCATCCGGAAGTGCAGGCGATCGCCAATGCCCTGTCGGTGAATGCGACGGCGTTTTCGGTGACGGGGACGACGCTGGATGCGCGGACGATTCCGGAATCGTACATTTTTCTGCGGGATGTCGGCGTGATTCCGTATGCGGAGCAATTCGGAGATGGGCGGGCGGTGGCGGGACGGATTTCGATGCGGCAGCCGGCGATGCTGATGGAGAACAACGGGTGCCTGGTGGTGGGGACCAGCGTGCTGGATGCGTTTGACCGGCTGGAGGTGTTGGAATCGACGGCGGAAGCGATCATCAACGCGCGGCAGATCGGGCCGCTGGCGGTGATGGGGGAGGATCGGCTTGCGGAGTTGAAGCGGGCGTTCAAACTTTCGTGAGCGCGGCGATGCGTGCGCCGCGAGGCACGGCGATGGGTAAGGGTCAGGCGTAGGCTTTGGCCATTTCGGGGTAGGGGAGGATGTGGGAGTTGGTGTCGTATCTTCCGCCGCGGCGGCGCGGGCTGCGGGCGGCGGGCTGCGAGGCGGGGGTTTCGGGAGCGCTGGCGGGGAGGACTTTGCCATCCGGGCCGAGGGTGGAGGCGGGGAGGTGGGGTTTGTTGTTGGTGTCGTCGCCGGCGTTTTGGCCATCCTTATCGAAGATGGCTTCGCGCCAGCGGGTGGGTTCCCAGATGAAGCTGCCGATGCCTTTGTTGTTCGAGGCGGCGTGGACGAGGTCGTTGAGCTCGCGCTTTTTGTAGGAATATTCGGCGGCGGCGAAGGTGAGGTGGGGATAGCGGACGGCGAGATCGTCGAAGTTGGTTTTCCAATCGCCGGGGCGGGCCTCGTTGTAGCAGCTCATGCCGATGATATCGAACTCGACGCCGTGCTGGAGGAAGTTGTCGACCCAGGGCACGACGACGTTGTTGCTGCGGCCGAGATGGTGGTGAAGCATGATCTGGACATTTTTGTCGGCGGCGCGCACGGCGGAGCAGCCGGCTTGAATGAGGGCGGCGAATTTGGCGCCGTCGGTGCTGCGGCCATCGGGGAAGAGGCAGCCATCGGAGGTTTCATTGCCGACGCCGACCATTTCGGGCATGACGTTGGCGTCGGCGAGGGCTTTGACGGTGCGACCGACGTAGGCGTTCACGGCTTTCTGCAGGCCGGCGAAATCGAGATCGGCCCATGCGGCGGGCTTGGCTTGTTTGCCGGGGCTGGTCCAGGTGTCGCCGAGGTGGCAGGTGACGAGGACGCCCATGCCGGCTTTTTTGGCGCGCTTGGCCATGGCGACGGTATGGTCGACATCGCAGAAGGCCTCGGGCTGGCGCGCGGCGTAACCGCCGGGGGCTTTGGGATCGTTGAAGACGCGGAGGCGGATGAAGTTGAAGCCATACGCGGGGAGAATTTCGAAGATGTCTTTGCGGGCGCCGCGATCGAAGTATTGGGCGCCGGCGGCTTCGTCTTCGGGGATCCAGGAGATGTCGGCGCCGAGGACGTACTTCTGCTTTTTCGGGGTGTTTTGCGATTGGGACCAGGCGGTGGGGGTGAAGCGTGCGGCGGCGAGGGCGCTTGCGCTGACGGTGGCGAGGGTGGTCAGGAAGGTTCGACGGTTCATGGTCATGGGGTGCTCCTGAGGGGAGGGTGGGATCGGACTATCGTCGCTGTTTGTGGTTGGGATTGCCACTCCCCCCCACCGCTTCCTTACGGGCGCGGGTCTGATCGTTCTCCCCCTCCCCCCCCAACGCTCCCTCACGGTCGCGTCTCTGAATTTTGCTCTGTGCGAGAGGCGGGTGCGATTTCGGAACGAACCGGGGGATTGGCCCTTGCGGACGGTCTTCCGCTACAATCGTTCCTTCCCCCAGGATGTCTCTCACGAGGTTCGCGATGAATCCCATTCAGCAAGCTGATCCCGCTCTGTGGCAGGCCATTGAGGATGAAACCCGGCGGCAGGAAACGACGTTGGAACTGATCGCCAGCGAGAACCATGTCTCGCCGCCGGTGCTGGCGGCCGCGGCGACACCATTGACCAACAAATATGCCGAGGGATATCCGGGGAAGCGTTATTACGGCGGCTGCCAATATGTGGACGTGGTGGAGAATCTGGCGCGCGATCGGGCGAAGGAGCTTTTCAAGTGCGACCATGTGAACGTGCAGCCGCACTCGGGGTCGCAGGCGAATCAAGCGGTGTTCCTGGCGGCGCTGACGCCGGGGGACACGATCATGGGGCTGCATCTGGATCACGGCGGGCATTTGACGCACGGCAAGTCGGTGAATCTTTCCGGCAAGTGGTTCAAAGCGGTGCATTACACGCTCAACAAGGAGACCGAGCGGATCGACATGGCGGAGGTGCGCAAGGCCGCGCAGGAGCATAAGCCGAAGCTGATCATCACGGGGGCGAGCGCGTATCCGCGGGCGTGGGATTGGAACGGCTTCCGGGAGATTGCGGACGAGATCGGGGCGCTGTTGATGGCGGATGTTGCGCACATCGCGGGGCTGATCGTGACGGGGCACCATGCCTCGCCGGTGCCAGTGGCGGATTTTGTGACGACGACGACGCACAAGACGCTGCGCGGGCCGCGGGCGGGCATGACGATGTGCAAGGCGGATTGGGCGAAGAAGATTGATTCGGCGGTGTTTCCGGGGCTTCAGGGCGGGCCGCTGATGCACATCATCGCGGCGAAGGCGGCGGCGTTTAATGAGTGCCTCAAGCCGGAGTTCAAGACCTATTCGGGGCAGATCATCAAGAACGCCAAGGCCTTGGCGGAGGAATTCGTGCGGCTGGGATATCGCCTGGTCACCGGCGGGACGGACAATCACCTGATGCTGATCGACCTGCGGGCGAAGGATGCGAATTTGACCGGGGCGCAGGTGGAAGGGTGGCTGCAAACGGCGGGGATCATCGTGAACAAGAACATGGTGCCGTTCGACACGCGCAAGGCGATGGAGACCAGCGGGATTCGCGTGGGGACGCCGGCGCTGACGACGCGCGGGCTCAAAGAGCCGGAGATGAAAAAGGTGGCCGACTGGTTTGACCGGGCGGTGATCGCGGCGGGCAACGAAGGCAAGCTGGCGGCGATTCGATCGGAAGTCGAGGAATTCACGAAGGGCTATCCGCTGCCGCACATCCGGGTGGAAACGGAAGCGTAATCCCCCCTACTACCCCCCCACCACGACGTGACACGTCCACAAATGCGCACGAATGGACACGAATACATTTTGGTATTTGTGTCGATTTGTGTGCATTTGTGGATGGTTTTTTCAGCGTTCCTCTTCGAGGCTGGCGAGCAGGAAGGAGCCGAGGCCTTTGGAGTCGTTGACGGCTTTGGGTTCGCCGACGTAGTAGGCGACGGAGCCGTCGCGGTAGGCGCCGTTGGGGCTTGACGAGCCCAGTCCGGCGACGGAGCAGGTGTCGATGAGCATGAGCGCGCCGGGGTGCTGGGGATCGTTGCGGATGAATTCGTGGAGAATGCCGGTGTACCCGCGGCGGGCGACGTCGGCATAGTGCGGCGACAGGTAGCCCAGGCGGGCGCCCTTGGCCAGTGCGTAGACGAACATGCAGCTTGCGGAAGCTTCGTGGTAATTGCCGTCGGCGGCGGGCTTGTCGAGCACCTGCCACCAGGTGCCGGTATCTTTGTCCTGCACCTTTTCAATGCCGGCGGCGAGGGTCTGGAGGACCTTGACGATGGCGCCGCGCTGGGGGTGATTGGCGGGGAGGTAGTCGAGGACATCGACGAGCGCCATGGCGTACCAGCCGTCGGCGCGGCCCCAGAAGTTGGGGGAGAGGCCGGTGGTTTTGTCGGCCCATTTTTGGGTTTTGGAATCGTCATAGGCGTGCCACACGAGGCCGGTCTTTTCGTCCAGCGCGTGGTTGGCGAAGAGCAGAATCTGCTTGGCGGCCTCATCCCAGTACTTGGGCTGGTTGGAAAGATACGCGTATTCGGAGAGGAACGGGCAGCCCATGTAAATGCCATCCGCCCACATCTGGTGGGGGTAGATCTTCTTGTGCCAGAAGCCGCCGTCGGGATTGCGGGGCTGGTTGTCGAATTGCCGCGCGAGTTCGTCGGCGGCCTTGAGGTATTTATCCGATTTGGATTGCTGGGAGAGCATCAGCAGCAGAACGCCGGGGGCGATGTCATCGAGGCGGTATCCGTCGGGCTGATATTTTTTCGGGTCGATCGTTCCATCTTCTCGAACGAAGACGTCGGCATACTGGCGGGCGTAGTCGACGAGGGCGGGCTTGTTTTTCTGCAGGCCGACCTCGCCGATGGCGCGCACGACCAGCGCGTCGGAGTAGGACCATTTGGGCGAATCTTCCGGTCTTTTCTGCTCGAACATGGCGCCCTTGGGGTAACGGGCGACGAGGCCCTCGGCCATGCGGACCGAGAGCGGCGCGGCGGCGGCGGGCTGCGAATCGGCGCCGGCGGCCAGCGCCTGATGCGTTGCCAGTGCGATCAGAATCGGCAGAGCCGTCGAGCAGATTTTCACCATTGGAGTTCTCCTTGCGCGCCCAGCACGACTATTCTACAACGTTGCCGCCGTTTGCGTGTCATTTTAGGAACGCCGGTTGCACGTGCCCACGCGCGTGGCGGTTTGACCTCACAGGAGCATGGTTCATGGTTGCAGTCGTTCGCGGTGTCGCAGCCGCACTTCTCGTTCTTTCCGCCGCCGCGGCGATCATCACTCTTCCGGGCTGCGAGATGGCCTCGGCGGCGGGCGACGTGGTGGGCTCGTCCTTCGACGCCATTCAGACGGCTTTTCGCGCCGGGAAGCTGGACCGCTTCGGCAATGTGTCGATCCAGGACAGCATCGCGGCCACCCGCGCCGCGGGGGACGACCTGCAACTGAAGTTCGTGCGCACCGTCATCCACCCGGACCAGCAGAAGATCATTTTCCAGGACATGCGCGAGCAGGATGTCGTGGTGACGCTGGTGCGTCGGACCGGGCACATGACCGAGATCCGGGTGGATGTGGGGCTGTTCGGGCCGGAGGGATTCTCGCGGCTGATGCTGGATCGGATCATCGCGCATCTGCCGCGCGCGGCGGTGAGCACGACGCAAAGCGCCAGCGAGGCGGATTGAGTCGCCGGGCCACACGGAATGTTTTTGCGGCGGCGGTGCCGTCTCCCGACGGCGGGGAAGGCTGTTTGGAGGATGAGCCCTTGCGGTTCCCGCGCCCCCACGCCGGGCGACGAGCGTTCGCTTTTATCTAGCGAGGCAAACGGGAGTCGCTTATACTGTGCACACTTTCGTACGGATCGTCGTCTACCGTCACATGTCAACATTGGGAGAATCGTGATGATGCGCAAAGTTCTGTCGCTGTGGGTAATCCTCGGTCTGGCCTCGGCCGCGGGAGCGCAGGTCAATCAGCCGAAACCGGCATTGACGTCGGACGACTTTGGCGTCGGTGATTACTGCACCGTGATTCTCTCGCCGAAGCTTCAGGACACGCTCGGCCTGACGGCGGCGCAGCGGGCTTCGATGGCCGGCGAAAAAAATCGGCTGCAGACGTCCGTGACGGCGGTGGACGGCAAGGGCGGCGACGAGGCGGGGCTGATCAACGCGGGGAACCGGGTGCTGGGGGCGGAGGGGCAGCGGGTGCGCGATATTTTGACGACCGATCAGGATGCGGCGCTGCAGAAGATGTTCACGAGCAAGACGCTCAAGGCGATCAACGTGCGGGTTGCCCAGGGAAAGCTGGCCCTGGATTACACGAATTACAGCGAGGGTGGGACGGCGGCGGCGGCGCGCGGGGCGGTCGGCGGGCCAGCGGATGGGAGCCGGATGATTCAGACGCCGGAGCATTTCACGGGCGCTTCGTCGCAGGCGCCGATGAAGCCGACGACGCTGGCGGAGGCGAAGGCGAAGATGAAGCCGCTGACCGCGGAGGTTGCCGGCGACATTCGCAAGGCCATTGCCGATCAGGCATATGTGAAGGGGAACATGGCGGGCGGGGCGTTCGCGAACAAGGACTATATAGATTTGCCCAAGCAAGGGCAGATCCTGGTGGGACTGCGGATTGGACAGGATCCCCAGGGGCTTTACATTGAATCGCTGCAGCCGATTTATCTGACCGCCTCGGGGGTGGCGTTCGGCGGCCTGCACGGGCGGCCGAATATGCACAATTTTGTTGATCTGGTGGCCCCTCCGGGTTATGCGGTCGGCGGGATGAACGTCGCCGGCGGCGGCGGATTTAATTCCGTGTCCCTGATATATGCCAAGCTGGATGGGGGCAGTCTCGATACCACGGATACGTTTACGACGCAAAAGGTCGGCGGTGATGGCGGGGGCGGGGCGGTGCCGCTTTCCAGCGGCGCCTCACCCATCATCGGGCTGGTGGGCAAATCGCAGGCGGATGGCGGCTATATGGGGTTGGGCATCATCACGATGCCGATGACCGACGCGCCGCAGGCGCAGTGAACGCGGGCCATACGCGCGCGACACGATTGCCGCCGTTGCCAGACGGGGTACTGCTGTCAGCCAAGTCAATACTTTCGCCAGACGCCCGGGCCATTTCCGGAGACCCCGGACGGCCAGGCGCAGCGGCTGGACGCGGTGAACGTACGCCACCACGCGCGGAGCGCTCGCTGAAACCTGGAAATCCATCCCCGTCTATCTCGCGCGCATGCGCGTCGCCGGCGGACCGGCCTGGGACCTCAAGGTCGTCGAATCCCCCAAGCCCTACGTTCTTCTGGGCCGGGACGTGCTCAATCGCTACATCGTCACAGCGCACGGACCCGCCGGATTTTTTGATCTCGATTTTCCCGCTCCGTAACCGCCCGCTCCTCACGCGTTGAACAGGAAGTGCGCGATGTCGCCTTCCTGCATCACGTAGGTCTTGCCTTCGGAGCGCATCTTGCCGGCCGCCTTGATCGCCGCTTCCGTCTTGAGCTCCATCAGGTCCTTGAAATTGTAGATCTCGGCGCGGATGAAGCCCTTTTCAAAATCGGTGTGGATCACGCCCGCCGCCTGCGGAGCCGTCGCCCCCACGGGGATCGTCCACGCCCGAATCTCCTTGGGCCCGGCGGTGAAATAACTTTGCAGCCCCAGCAGGCGATAGGCCTCGCGCGCCAAAGCGCTCAGCGCCGGCTCCGTCATCCCGTAATCCGCCAGCATCGCCGCCCGATCCTCCGCCGAAAGCTCCGCCAGCTCCGCCTCCAGTTTCCCGCACACCGGCACCACCGCCCCCTGCTCCTGCACCGCGCGCTGGTGCACTTTCTGCACCAGCGGCCCCTTCCCCGTCGGATCGCTCTCGTCCACGTTCGCCACGTACAGCACCTTCTTCGATGTCATCAATCCCAGCGGCTTGATCAGCTTCATCTCCTCCGCCTTCAGCCCCATCCCCCGCACCGGCACCCCCTTCTGCAGATTCCCAATGATCCCCTCCACGATCGGCACCGTCGCCAGCGCCTCCTTATCGCCCGCCCGCGCCAGCTTCCGCTGCTTGTCGATGTTCTTCTCGACCGTCTCCAGATCCGCAAAAATCAGCTCCGTGTCCACCGTGTCGATGTCCCGGATCGGATCGACGTTCCCCTCCACGTGCGTGATTTCGCCGCCCTCAAAGCAGCGCACCACGTGCAGCACCGCATCCACTTCGCGGATATGCGAAAGAAACTTGTTTCCCAGCCCCTCGCCCTTGCTCGCCCCGCGCACGATTCCCGCGATGTCCACGATCCGCAGCAGCGCCGGCACCAGCTTTTCCGTGGGAATGAACTGCCGGATTTTCTCCAGCCGCTCGTCCGGCACCGCCACCACGCCGACATTGGGCTCGATCGTGGCAAAAGGATAATTCGCCGCCAGCGCCCCCGCGTTGGTAAGCGCGTTGAAGATGGTGGACTTGCCGACGTTGGGAAGGCCGACGATGCCGACTTCCATGAAAAGCTCCCGGGAAAATGAACACACCCGAACCCCGATCAGGGTCGAGCGGCACATTCTATGTGCAACCGCCGCCGGTAAAAAGCGACCCCGGCCGGTGCCGCATGCATTGTTCCGACGCATCCTGTTCATGCGACGGATACATTTCCTCGACCATTTCTGCTACGATTTAACAGGCGAATCAGGAGCACGGATGACATCCAGCGCAGCAATTGTCCGCGAACACACCCGGGCCGCGAAAAAGGCGATGAAGGAAGCGCTCCGTTCGCCCAAAGACGCCCGGGCATTCCTCATTCGCGCAGGCATTCTGACCAAGAGCGGAAAGCGCCTTGCCCGGCCCTACCGTTGAAATCTACGACGTCCTTCCCTCCTTCGTGCTCGGCTTCCACGGATGCGACCGTGCCCTTGCCGAGCGGGTTTTTGCCGGCCGCACCACGCTCCGGGCCAGCGATAATGATTATGACTGGCTCGGTCATGGCGTCTATTTTTGGGAAAACAATCCCCAGCGCGCCCTGAACTACGCCCGTCTTCTCAAAAAATTCCCGATCCGCGCCAAACAACGTATCCGCCAGCCTGCGGTCGTCGGCGCCATTATTGATCCGGGCCGCTGTTTGAATTTGATGGATGCCCAGTTCATCCGACTGCTCAAGCAAAGCTACGCCCACCTCCGGGCTCTCCATCAGGTGGCGGGCAAACCCCTGCCGCGGAATCGGCCCGTGGCCGGGTCACGGGATCTGCTCCTGCGCGACCTCGACTGCGCTGTGATCGAGACCCTCCATTCAATCAACCGTGAGCAAGGCGTTCCCCCATTCGATTCCGCGCGCGGCGCTTTCATCGAGGGCGGCCCAGCCTATCCGGGCGCCGGCGTCCATGACGCCAGCCATATTCAAATCTGCGTGCGGAACCCGCGCTGCATCAAAGGCTACTTTCGGGTGCTCAAGAGCGTTGATTGAAGTCCGCAGCGACGCCGCCGGCGCCCCGTGCGACCGGGCAGTGCGAGCGCAGCTCCTGCGCGAATCGGCAATTTTTAACCCTTCCGAACGCCGCAACCGATGAGTGCTGCCGGGCGTCATGGAGGACGCCGTTTCAAACACATTCTGGCGGAGCCATACCATGTCGGATGCACTCGCTTCCAAACCCTCGCGCATGATCGTCTCGCTGCAGGTCGGCGGGATCTTCTTCGCCCTCGCCAACGTCATCTGTGTCGCCATCCTTGCCTGGGCGTGGCTCAGCGTCCGGCTCGAACCCAAAACGCTCAACGTCACCGGCTCCGCCCACAAGGACATCGACTCCGATCTCATCACCTGGTCCGCCAGCTACACCGCCTGGGGCGACACCCTCCCCGCCGCCTACGACAAGCTCAAGGCCGACCAAGACAAGGTCGCCGCCTTCCTCAAACAGAGCGGCATCCCCGACGGCAACATCACCTTCTCCCAAATCTCCACCAGCAAAACCTTCGTCAAGCGCGAAGTGCCCCAGCCCGCCATCAACGGCGTCCCGCAGCCCTCGCAATGGGTCGACACCGACCAGGTCAAGATGTTCTCCCTCACGCAAACCGTCAAAATCGAAAGCCAGGACATGAAGCGCGTCCCGGAGGTCGCACGCTCCATCACCAGCCTGATCAAAGACGGCATCGAGATCGACTCGGGCTCTCCCGAATATCTCTACACGAAGCTTTCCGAGCTCAAAATCAATATGCTCGCCGAGGCAACCAAGGACGCCACGAACCGCGCCACGCAGATCGTCACCAACGCCAACGGACATCTCGGCAAACTCGTCGAGGCCCGCATGGGCGTCATGCAGATCAACCCCAAAGGCTCCAGCGCCACCAGCGCCGAAGGCAACAATGACACCACCAGCTTCCAAAAGGAAATCACCGCCGTCGTTGAGGCCCGTTTCGAGCTGCGCTGAGACCTTCCTTGAGCGGTCCGCCAAAGCCGCTACGATACCTCCGGCCGCAGGAATCGCTTTTCACCGCAGGAGTTCTCGGAAATGCCCCACCACACCATCGTCCTGATCCCCGGCGACGGCATCGGCCCCGAGGTCGCCCACGCCGCGCAGGCCGTCCTCAACGCCACCGGCCTCGACATCGACTGGATCGAACGCCCCGCCGGTGAAGCCGCCATCGCCTCCCACGGCGATACCCTCCCCGACATCACCCTCGACGCCATCCGCACCCACACCGTCGGCCTCAAAGGTCCCGTCGGCACGCCCATCGGCAAGGGCTTCCGCTCCGTCAACGTCACCCTCCGCAAAAAACTCGACCTCTATGCCGCCGTCCGCCCGGTGCGCAATATGGCCAACATCAAGACGCGCTACGAAAATGTCGACATCGTCATCTTCCGTGAAAACACCGAGGGCCTTTACTCCGGCATCGAAAACGAAGTCACCGCCGGCGTCGTCACCTCCCTCAAGGTCTGCACCGAAAAAGCCTGCGAACGCATTGCACGCGCCGCCTTCCGATACGCCCACCAGCGCAACCGCAAAAAAGTCACCGTCTTCCACAAAGCCAACATCATGAAGCTCACCGACGGCCTCTTCATCCGCACCGCCAAACGCATCCACGATGAAGAATCCCCCGATGTCCAGTACGAAGAAATGATCATCGACAACGGCTGCATGCAGCTCGTCAAAGACCCCACCCGCTTCGACGTCCTGCTCATGGAAAATCTCTACGGCGACCTCATCTCCGACCTCTGCGCCGGCCTCGTCGGCGGCCTCGGCGTCGTCCCCGGCGCCAACATCGGCGACCACGCCGCCGTCTTCGAAGCCGTCCACGGAACCGCCCCCGACATCGCCGGCAAAAATCTCGCCAACCCCCTCGCCTGCATCATGTCCGGCGTGATGATGCTCAACCACCTCTACGACACCACCCACGATCAGGCCTGCCACGACGCCGCCGAAAAAATCAAAGCCGCCTACAACGCCGTCCTCGCCGAAGGCAAATCCCTCACCCGCGATCTCGGCGGCACCGCCGGCACCAAAGAATTCACCGACGCCCTCATCGCCAAAATCAAAACGTAACGCCCCCCCAACACGTCTTTGGTGCCCTTCGTGCTTTTCCTGGCCATTTACGTCCCCCCGCCCTATCCCCCGAATAACTGATGCGCCGGCAGCACCATCGCGATCGACGACGTCCGCGGCACCGGCGCCGGCGCTTCCTCCGCGCTCTCCGACGTCTCCTCCCCGGGCTCTTCCACGATCTGCACCACCCCGCCATCCGCCCCCGGCGTCACGATCGCCGCCACCGCCGGCGCGGTCGTCACTTCCGGATTTTCAGGAACGTTGCCCACCCCCGCCGCCGCCCCCGCCTCGCCCGCTTCTTCCGCTTCCGTCACCTCCCCCTCCTCCTCCGTCACGTCGCCGTATTCCCCGTCGATCTCGGCGGATTCGTCATATTCGGAAAAGGTATCGGCGCCGGCGGCGGAGCTATCGGAACTTTTTTTTTATCCTCGATCTCCGACATCCCCGGCGGCGAAATCGCTCGGCCCGCCCCTCGCACGCCCCGCGCCGTCGCCCCGCCCGGAGTGCTCACCCCCCCCACCGGCGTCTGCGTCGAGAAATGCTGCCGCGGCGCCAGATGCATCGAGTTCTTCAGCACCTTGTCGATCAGCCGGTCGTCGATCGTCGTCACCCCCGCCGTGAATCCATACAACAACGCGTTATCGCACAAGCCGTTGATGATGCGCGGCGTCCCCCGGCTGAAGCGCGCAATCTTCGCCACCGCCTCCGGCGTGAACACCGCCTTGTGCTCCGCACCGGCGATCCGCATCCGGTGCTCCATGTATGCCGTGATTTCCTCGAGCGTCAGCGGCTCCAGGTGATACGACAGCGCAATCCGCTGCCGAAGCTGTTCCAAATGCGGCTGCGACACTTTCTCCCGCAACTCCGGCTGCCCCACGATCACGATCTGCAGCAGTTTCTCGCTCGAGGTCTCCAGGTTCGACAGCATCCGCAGCTCTTCCAGCACTTTGTCCGAAAGATTCTGCGCCTCGTCGATGATCACCACCACCAGCCGGTCTTCGGCCAGTTGCTGGATCAAAAACTGGTTGAGCGACAACAACATCGCCGCCTTGTCCGCCTCATCCGCCACCTGCACGCCAAATTCGTCGCAGATCAGCCGAATGAGCTGGGCGCTGTTCAAATGCGTGTTTCGCACCAGCGCAATTTGTGCATGGTCCTCGATCTGTTTCAGCAGCAGATGCGTCACCAGCGTCTTGCCCGACCCGATTTCCCCCGACAGCAGCACGAAGCCCCGCCGCTGCTCCACCGCATAAATCAAGTTCGCCAGCGCTTCGTTGTGACGCGGCGTCTCATAAAAGAACCGCGGATCCGGCGTATTCCGGAAAGGCAGTTGCTCGAAGCCATAATGCTGGAGGTACATACCGGTCCCTAAACAGACACCCTGTCACCCGCCAATACGTTCGCCCACCCTCTCAGGATGTATCGCCCACCCGGCACGCCCCCATTGTAGCCACCATCGGCTCATTTCAAACCCCACAACCAAAATCGGCAGCGGCCCCAGCCCACCTTCCCTCCCGTTGAGCGATTTTTCCAATCATCGGCGTCCATCCGCGTCCATCGGCGGCTACGTCCCGTTTCCCTCAATCCCACCACGTCCATTCGTGTAAATTCGTGTGCATTCGTGGACAATTCCCGTCCTCGCCTTTCGTGTTTTTCGTGCCTTTCGTGGCCAATTTACCTCACCGTGGCCCATGCGTCTGATCCGCCGGCGCCACCGCCCCCATCGGAAAGTGCAGCCGAAACCGCGTCCCCTGCCCCAACTCCGATTTCAGCTCGATCCGCCCCCCATGCTCCTCCACGATCTTCTTGGTCACCGCCAGCCCCAACCCCGTCCCGCGCTGCCCCTTCGTCGAAAAGAACGGCGTGAACATCTTCTTCTGATCCTCCGGCGAAATGCCCACCCCGTTGTCCTGCACCTCGATCACCGTGTCCTGCTTCGCCGGGTCATACTCGATCGCCAGCGACACCACCCCCGTCTTCGCCGGCACCGCATCGATCGCGTTCACCAGCAGGTTCAGCACCGCCTGATGCAGCCCGTCCGCATCCACCGGGATCGGCGGCACCGAGTCATTCATCTCCGTCAGCAGCACCACCTCCTTGTCCTCCGCCGCCCCGCGCACCAGGTCCACGCAGTCCTGCAACACGTGCGGCAGGTGCGTCAACTCCAGCGTCGGCTTGCGCGGCTTCGAGTACGCCAGCATGTTCAGCGTCAGGCCCTGCACTTTGTCCAGGTTCCGCTGCAGCATCCGCCACCCCGTCCGCACATGCGACAGGTCCCCCTTGTCCAGCCCGATCTCCACCACCTCGGCCCCCCCGCTGATCCCCTGCAGGATATTCTTAATGGAATGCGACAGCGACGCCACCGTTTCGCCCGTCGCCGCCAACCGCTCCTTCTGCACGTTCTCCTGATACAGCCGCGTGTTCTCGATCGCCATCCCCGTCAAAAGCCCGATCGCCGTCAGCAGCCGCAGTTGATCCCCCGTATACGAAAAATTCGCCACCAGCGAATCGATATCGATCACCCCCAGGATCCGGTCCCGCCCCTTGATCGGCACGCATATCGCCGAACGAATGCTCAGGTTATGAACGCTCTTGCCCTTCGTGAACCGCTGGTCGGTCATCGCATTGCTGCTCAGCACCCCCTCCTTCTTCTCCAGCACGTGCTGAATGATCGTCTGCGACACCGCGATCTTCGTCGGCTCCTCATCATCCCGAAACCGCACCACCCGCGGCTCCACCTCCATCGCCCGCTCCACCCCCCCGCCATTCCAGCTGCTCCCGTTTTGCGACAAGAGCCCGATGAACCCCCGGTCCGCGCGCAACTGCTCGAACACGATGTCCATCACGCGGCTAAGAATCTGGTTGATGTCGAAAATCGCCGACAATGCAGTCGCCACCTGCAACAGCACGCGGAAGTGCGCCATTGCCGCGGCCGAGGGTTCCGGCGCCGCCAGGATCACCGAATCGTCAGAAGAGGGCACCGTCGAGATGATGGCCGAATCGCCCGGTTGTGAGACGTTGCGCGCATCGACGTTGGCGCCCGGCGCCACCGTCACCGATTGCGTCGGCGAGCCGAAGACCAGCAGCGTCGATCCCATGCGGATCTGGTCGCCAATGCGCAACTTCCCGCGCCCGTTGATCTTAATGCCATTGATAAAAACGCCGTTCGCCGAGCCCGCATCCACCAGGCTCCACCCGTCGCGCGTGTGCTCCAGCCGCGCATGACGCCGCGAGACCGTCAGATCGCTCAGCGGCAAATGCTCGCTCGAACGTCCCAGGAGAACCGAGTCTCCATCGGGAATGTCGAACCGGCGGCCTTTGTCCGGGCCTTGCAGAACATACAAACTCAGCACGCAAACCTCGTGGGCGCGTCAGACGTGGACTGCTGCATCCTATTTTCTCACCGTTGCCGCCGTCAATGAATTCTTAAAATTGCCCCGCGAAATGCTTTAGGGCCACGCTCCTCAGGATGGGCAGAATTTCCTCCACGCAATCGCCCGCCGAGCCCATCCCAACCCTACCTGACACACGTACCACCAAAAGGGAAGTCTCAGCGTTACGAAGAACTGGTTCTTTTATGGGAGCTTGTCATGTCCGAACTCCACGCCACCCCCACTGATGCCGCCGCCGCCGCCGATAAGGAAGTCCTGAAAAACAAAGCCGTTGCAGCCAAAGAAGCCATCGGCGATCTGGCCGGCGAAGCCACCCACTACGCCAAACACCGCGCCCAGGACGCCCGGGAAACCGCCGCCGGATGGGTCGCCTCCGGCAAAGAAAAGCTCGGCGACGCCGGCGAAGCCACCGTCGACTACATCCAACGCAACCCCTACAAAGCCCTCGCCATCGCCGCTGGCATCGGGTTTGTTGCCGGGCTGATCCTCAAGCGGCGCTGATCCGCCCCCGGCAACCTGTCGCCCTTCTCCACTGCACAAGGACCCCCTGCATGGTTGCGAGTACCTCCGACCCCGGGGCGACTTCCGCCTCCGCCCACCCCCACGACCCACACGCCTCGCCCAATCCCGGCGCACACAATCGCCCCAAATCCGCCGTCCGAGGCGGCTTGCGCAGGCTTCTGGGCAACATCACCCGCCTGATCAGCATCCAGCTGCAGATCTGGCTCACCCAGGCCAAGGCCACCGCCCTCAAAATCGCCCTCTTCGCCGGCCTCTTCGCCGCCGCCGCCGTCCTGGCCATCCTCGCCATCATCTTCCTCTACATCGGCGTCTTCCACCTCCTCACCGATGTCGCAGGCCTCCGCCCCGTCTGGGCTTTCCTCATCTACGGCGGATTCCACCTCCTCCTCGCCCTCATCCTCATCCTCGTCGCCGTCAAAATCCTCGGCCGCAAAAACGAGGACGACGAGCACGACGAGGACGATCACGACGCCCCCGCTTCCCACACCCCCGAACACCAGGAGGGCAAATGAGCTTCTCCTCCGACCTCAAAGACCTCAAACGCCAGCGCCGCGAGGAACTCCGGTCCCTCCACGTCACCTACCTCCGCACCAAGCGACAGATCGCCCGCGCCACCTCCCCCGACCGCATCATCCGCAAGCACCTGGGCGCCGGCCTCGGCATCGCGGCGCTCGCCGGATTTCTCCTCGCGCCACGCCCCTCCCCCAGCGTCCGCCACGTCCCCCAACCCGAAAAAACCGACCACTCCGGCGATGGCAACTTCTTCAAACGCCTCCTCCACAACATCGGACCCAAAGTCGCATCCTTCATCCCCGGCATGGCGCCCAGCGACCAGGCTCACCACCAGCCCCACCCCAAAAGAAAGGGACGGCTCCTCCTGCTGATCGAAACCCTCATGCCCGTGCTCACCCTCCTTCTCAAAAAGATCGACATCCAGGGCCTCCTCGAGCATTTCATGGGTCCCCGCGTGCCCGGAGAAAACGGCGATGAACCCGACGTCTCCGTCGCCGACGCCGGCACCGTCAAACCCAGCGGCTTCGAAGATTTCAACTGATCGCGCTAATCGCCCCGCCGCCCGCACTCCCCCGCATCCCCCTGCTCCCCGCCCGCGCGCTCTACGCCATGCGCATCTGCGACACCGGGCAGGGCTCCGCAATCTGCCGCCCCACCGCCGCCAGCAGTTTCCTCAGCCGCTGCACCTGCCCCAGCCCCACCTCGGCGAGTTCGCTGAAAAGCGTCCGCACGTCCGGGTCGCGCGCATGCACCGCATAGCGCAAATAAAAGCTCGCCGAACGCTTTTCCGATGCAATCACCAGTTTCATCGCCTCATCGAAGCGCGCATCGTCCCGCGCATCCACCAGCCGCGGACCCACGCACACCGAAAGCTTGTCTTCCTGCGTGAGATAAAACCCCGCCGCCGGCGCGATCCGCGCCAGCAGCCCCTGGATACGGTCGCGCTGCGCCCGCTCGTCCCGGGCCATCTCCTCAAAAGAATCGCGAAGCTGCGGATCCCGCGCCTTCTCCGACAGCTCGATGTACCGGTACGCCGCCACCGCCTCGCCATAAGCCGCAATCGCCAAGGCTTTGTCATCCGAGAGCTTGGATAGATCGGTTGTGGAAAAACGCTTGCCCATACGCGCTCCAATTATACGGCAGCGCCGCGCCCCCGGGAAAAACTTTGCCAATCGCTCACATTATTTTTGCGGTCCGCACCTGACAATGTCGCTTACACCGCTAGTATTTCTGCGCACCCGGCCGCTCACATGGGGTCTAAAGCGCCAGGAAATATCGCAAGGCGCGGTGATCGGCGGCAACGAATTCCCCAGGCCGGACATTCGTCCGCCTCTGATGAAACTTTCCGCACCGGACCGCGTGGGGCCGATAAGTGCGACCCTTATGAGCATGCCCCCCGCCTTCGAGGCCCGGGGCACCATGAAAGGAAGAAACGGCTTCTCTAAAAAAATTCGACCTGCCGTATTGCAAGTCTCCCCTTGCATGCGTACAGTGAAAACGAACATATCTCCGTGTTGCGGCCCAAAAACCACTTCGACGGGCCGGAGGACAAAGACAACCAAATCGGCGGACGGAAACAACGGGAGTCCTGTTTGTCGTTCGCACTGTGTCGGGGTTGGCCCGGGTGTTGCTAAAGCTCGCCTGTCCACGGCCGATACAAACTCTGGGGCGCCGCGTCGCTTCGACAATGGCGCCCCTCGAAAAAATTTCATCTGCCACCACGCCACGGGGCGGTCTCTCCTGCCATCATAGAGCCGCCCCATTTTTTATTTTTGCTCCCCCCCGGACCCGCCCCCGTCGCCCCGGCTTCCGCACGCCCTGCCTCGTCCCCTGCACCCCCCTGCCACCACTGCCGCCCCCATTCTTATAAGCCAGCCCGGGCACTACCTTTGCTGAACTCCAGCAGGCCCGCCCCTTTCTAGCACCACGGGGCCATTCTGACCACTTTCGGGAGTCCAGCGGATGCGGAACGCACGACACAATGGCGGCGCAAGCCGGGACGATGACAAAAAGTTCGACTTCCTCAGTCCCGACGGCCGCCACTCCAAACCTCGCTCCGCCATGCATCGCTACCTCCCCGCCGAGGTCCGCGGAGAAAGCGCACGCCCCGCCATGGCCGCTCGCGCCGTCGTCGATGAAGCCTTCTCCGGTGCTGACTTTAAACCCCGCTGGTGGCCCGCCCCCGACGCCTGGCGCTAAACCTCTGCCCCCCCTCGCCTCCCCTGCCTCCCTTCCATGAGCCAACGCGGCCGGCCCTCGCGCCGGCCTTATTTCTGCGCCACGCCTTCCTTCCTCCCTTATCCCCGCTCCTCGGAACCGCCTTTGCAACACATGAGCCTGGCGCTCACGTTCCCCCTCCCTCGCCACTCACGAGCGCCTGAGGAACCCCATCATGCCAGGCTTTATGTTCGCCACCGGCATCGAAAACAGCTACCCCACCATCGCCCGCGGCGTCCGCATCGACCAGATGGAAAAGTGCGGCCACTACCGCCACTGGAAAGAAGACCTCCGCCTCACCCGCGATCTCGACATCCAATACCTCCGCTGGGGACCCGCCAATTACAAAACTTTCCTCGGCCCAGGCACCTATGACTGGGAATGGGTCGACGCCGTCATCGCCGAAATGAAACGCATCGGCATCATCCCCATCATGGACCTCTGCCACTTCGGCCTCCCCGACTGGCTCGAAAACTTCCAGAACCCCGACTTTCCCGCATTCCTCGCCGAATACGCCGGCGCCTTCGCACGCCGTCACCCCGAAATCCACTACTGGACCCCCGTCAACGAAATCTTCGTCTGCGCCAGCTTCTCCGCCCTCCACGGCTGGTGGAACGAACGCAAATCCAGCGACAAAACCTTCGTCCGCGCCATGCTCAATCTCTGCCGCGCCAACGTCCTGGCCATGCAGGCCATCCTCCGCTTCGTCCCCGACGCCGTCTTCATCCAGAGCGAAAGCTCCGAGTACGTCCACCCCAGCACCCCCAAAGTCATGAAGAAAGCCCACTTCCTCAACCAGCGCCGCTTCATCGCCCTCGATCTCACCTACGCCAAAAACGTCTCCGCCGAGGTCTACCGCTACATGGCCGAAAACGGCATGCGCCCCAGCGAGTACGACTGGTTCATGAATCAGAAGCTCAAGCCCCGCTGCATCATGGGCACCGATTACTACGTCACCAACGAGCACCTCATGAAGCCCGACGGAACCCTCATGCCCTCCGGCGAATTCTTCGGCTACTACGTCATCGCCAAGCAATACTACGAACGCTATGGCCTGCCCCTCATGCACACCGAAACCAACCTCTGGGAAAACGACGGCTCCGTCCAATGGCTCTGGAAAGAATGGAACTGCATGCTCCGCCTCCGCCAGGACGGCGTCCCCATCGTCGGCTTCACCTGGTACTCCCTCACCGACCAGATGGACTGGGACACCGCCCTCCGCGAGGACAAAAAGAAACCCAACCCCGTCGGCCTCTACGATCTGAATCGCAAAATCCGCCGCGTCGGCCAGAACTACCGCCGCCTCATCGCCGACTGGCGCGAAATGCTCCCCGCAGGATCAAATGCGTTGATGTTGGTGTGAGGAGTCAGTGGGCAATGCTCAGGAGTCAGGCATCGACCATGCCACGAAAACGGTTCGGACTCGAGTGGATCGAATATGGTAGAATAAAATCCTGCTGCACCCAGGAGCAAGCCATGGCCACGACCATCATTTCAGGCACGCCCAAGGAAGTCGCTGAAAAGATCGCCACGCTGCGATACGAAAAGGTGGAGGCCATTGTGCTCCCGTGTGTTTCCAACGGCCAGGCCGGGGGGAGTCCGATCGTGGGCCCAGAGGACGATATTTTCGCGGAAATGACTGCCTTTGCCGCGAATGCGCCTGACGCCGACGATTCGCGTCACGCGATCTACACGCGGAAACCCGGCGAATGATCCTGCTGGACAACAATATTCTCGCGCGATTGACCAACGACGGACACCCCAACTGCAAAATTGCGCGCGAAGCCGTACACAGGCTGTTGCGCGGTGGAGAGACGCTGGTGCTTTGTCCGCAGGGCATCTACGAATTCTGGGCAGTGGCAACGCGCACGAAAGTCAACAACGGTCTTGAACTCACAGAGGTGCACGCGGCGCAATGGATCGCATTCTTCCGGCGGCGGTTTTCATTTCTGCCGGATCGTCTCGAGCTTTCCGAAGTCTTTACCGCCCTGGTGCTAACCCACAAGGTGCGTGGATTCAGAGCTCACGATGCCCGTTATGTGGCTTTTGCGCAAACGGCCGGGATCACGCGCCTCCTTAGCTTCAATCCCCAGGACTTTCGAGGATTTCCCATCGCCGTTCTCGATCCTGCGGCGGTTTGAGCGGCGGCGCTAACGTGAGATCTCCACCGCAAAATCCGCCGCGTCGGCCAGAACTACAAACGCCTCATCGCCGACTGGCGCGAAATGCTCCCCGCCGGCTCCAGCGCCCTCATGCTTGTCTAGCCGCGACCCTCACACGATCAGCCGATCGCGCATCCCCCCATACACAAACGTCCGCACCATCTCCCGCCCATAAAACTCCTGCGGAAATCCCGGCTCGATCGCGCTCGCCTCATCCAGCGCCCGAACCTGCTCCGCCGACAGCCCCGCCTCCGCGCTCGCCAGGTTGTCCTGCAACTGCGTCAGCTTCCGCGCCCCGACGATCGGTATCACCGGCACCGGCCGATAGCGCAGCCATGCCAGCGCCACCTGCGCCATGCTCCGCCCCACCTGCTCGCTCACACGCCGCACCGCTTCCACGATCCGCTCCGCACGCTCCCAGTTCGGCACAAACTGCTTCATCTCCGGATTCGCCAGCCGCCCTTCCCCCCCGCCCTTCTGATACTTGCCCGTCAAAAGCCCACTCGCCAGCGGCGACCACGCCGTCACGCCGATGCCCAGCGCCCTGGCCATCGGAATCAGCTCCCGCTCCACGCTCCGCTCCACCAGGCTGTACTCGATCTGCAATCCCACAAACGGCGACCACCCCCGCAACGCCGCCAGCGTGTTCGCCTGCGCCACCCACCACGCCGGCGCATCCGACACCCCCACATGCAGAACCTTCCCCTGCCGCACCAGATCGTCCAGCCCGCGCATCACCTCCTCCACCGGCGTGATCTGGTCCCAGATGTGCACCCAGTACAAATCGATGTAATCCGTCCGCAGCCGCTTCAGGCTCGCCTCGATCGCCCGGAACATGCTCTTGCGATGATTGCCCGCCGCATTGGGATCCTTCCCCGGCGGCGCGTTGGTGTACTTCGTCGCCAGTACGATCTCATCCCGGTGTCCCTGCATGAACTCGCCGAGAAACGCCTCGCTCGCCCCGTTCGTGTAAAGATTCGCCGTGTCCACGAAGTTCCCCCCCGCCTCGCGGAACGCCTCATACACCTTCCGCGCCTCCTCCTTGCCCGCTCCCCACCCCCACTCCTCGCCAAACGTCATCGTCCCCAGGCACATCTCCGACACACGCAGCCCGCTGTGGCCGAGCAAACGGTAGTTCATGTCACGACTCCTTGCGCCATCGCCGATCCCTGCAAAATCCACCGGCCATCACACCGCTGACCGCTCCTCCCCGCAACCCCCGCCGCGCTAATTGTGAATAAATCCGCCACCCCCCTCCGCCGTAAGCCCACCTCAGCCGTTTCCTCCCCCCCCGGGGGTATGCCGTTTGCAAAACCTATCCTTTACCCCGAATTATGCGCACAAGCCGCACTGTCGTTGGAGATCGCAGGGATGGGTGTGAACGTCGCAGCAAAAGGGGGTGACCGCCACGGTTACCCCCGCCCAATCATGGAACGGGACGAATGGTTCAATCTCAACGGTGAATGGGAATTCGCCATCGATCCCCACGCCCTCTGGAAGCACCCCGACGAAGTGTCCTTCGACCGCCGCATCCTTGTCCCATTCTCCCCCGAAACACAGATGAGCGGCGTTCATGAAACCGGCTTCTTCCGCGCCGTCTGGTACCGCCGCCTCATCGACGCCCCCGATCTCTCCGGCGACCGCCGACTCGTCCTCCACTTCGGCGCTGTCGACTTCTCCGCCACCGTCTGGGTCAATGGCCGCTTCGCCACTCGACACGACGGCGGCTACACACCCTTCCGCACCGATATCACCGACCTCCTCTCCGGCACAGGCAAAGATACCATCGTCCTCCGCGCCGAGGATGACCCCCACGACCTCTCCAAGCCCCGCGGCAAACAAGACTGGCAGCTCGAACCCCATTCCATCTGGTACCCCCGCACCACCGGCATCTGGCAAACCGTCTGGATGGAACGCGTCTCCGCCACACACCTCCGCTACGTCCGCTGGACTCCCGTCGTCGAACACTGGGAGATCGGCTTCGAAACCCGCCTCGAAGGCCCCCACCGCGAAGACCTCCGCCTCCACGTAAAACTCGAAGCCCACGACAAAGTCCTCTCCGACGACATCTACTCCGTCACCGCTGACGAAGTCCATCGCAAAATCGCCCTCTCCGATCCCGGCATCGACGACTCCCGCAACGAACTCCTCTGGTCCCCCGGCTCCCCCATCCTCATCCGCGCCCACATTCGCCTCCTCGATGAAGATGGCGAAGTCGTCGACGAAGTCCGCTCCTACACCGCCCTGCGCTCCATCACCATCCAGGGCGACCGCTTCGTTCTCAATGGCCGGCCCTATCCCCTGCAATTCGTCCTCGATCAAGGCTACTTCCCCGACTCCGGCATCACCGCCCCCGACGACAACGCCCTCCGCCGCGATGTCGAGCTCGCCAAGGCCATGGGCTTCAACGGCGTCCGCAAGCACCAGAAAATCGAAGACCCCCGCTATCTCTATTGGGCCGACACCCTCGGCCTGCTAGTCTGGGAAGAGATGCCCAGCGCCTACCGCTTCACGCGCACCAGCATCGAACGCCTGATGACCGAATGGAAAGATGCCATCCGCCGCGATATTTCGCATCCCTGCATCGTCGCCTGGGTCCCCTTCAACGAAAGCTGGGGCGTGCCCGATCTTCCCGAAAGCCCCGCCCAGCGCCACTACGTCCAGGCCCTCTATCACCTCACCAAAACCCTCGACCCCACGCGCCCCGTCATCGGCAACGACGGCTGGGAATCCGTCGCCACCGACATCATCGGCATCCACGATTACGACGACAAACCCGAACGCATCGCCAGACGCTACGGAAAAGATGATGTCCCCGCCACCCTCTTCAAACGCGAACGTCCCGGCGGGCGACTCCTCACCCTCGCCGAAGGCCACGCCAATCTCCCCGTCATGCTCACCGAGTTCGGGGGCATCGCTTATTCCGCCGACACCGAAACCACCTGGGGATACACCCGCTGCGAAACCGCCGAAGAGCTCGCCGGCCACTACGTTGCGCTGCTCACCACCGTGCGCGCTCTGCCCATGCTCGCCGGCTTCTGCTACACCCAGTTCGCCGACACCTACCAGGAAGCCAACGGACTGCTTTTCGAGGACCGCACCCCCAAGTTCTCCCTCAAGCAGATGGCCCTCGCCACCCGCGGCCCACGCAACCGCATCGAGCAACACATGGAAGCCACCTGGCGCGAAGAAATGATGAACCGCACCCGCGGAATGCACCTGGAACCCGAAGCCGAACACGAAATGCGCGTCCAATGAAAAACCACACCAAAAAGAGAAGCTATTTCATCAATCGGGGCATTGGCGTCCCGCCAATGTCCCGGATCGGAAAAACCAATGTGATGCGCATGGGCACGACGCCCATGGCACTTTTGAAACAGCTTCTCACTCCTTTTTCGTGTTCTTCGTGTTCTTCGTGGCCATTTACGTCGTCTGCCCACTGTCTTCAAGGAGCGCCTGCATGACTGACCTGCAGCTTCATCCGCAGACCGCCGCCCCGGAACACCCCCAGCCCCGCCACGATTGCGGCAACCTCTTCCAATCCTTCTGGATGGGCGGCTTCGAATCCGCCTGCCAGATCAACACCCGCGGACAACGCATCGACATGCTCGCCGCCACCCAGCACGACCTTCACGCTTACGACGATTATTCCCGCGCACGCGACATCGGCATCACCACCTTCCGCGATGGCGTCCGCTGGCCCTGCGTCGAGCTCCGCCCACGACACTACGATTGGTCCACCTTCCTCCCCATGCTCCAATCCGCCGAGCGCGCCGGCGTACAGATCGTCTGGAACCTCCTCCACTACGGCTGGCCGCCCGACATCGACATTTTGTCCGGCGAGTTCATCGACCGCTTCGCGCACTATTGCCGCCACGCCGCTCTCATCGTCAAAAATGAAACCCAGCGCCCGCCCGTCTACGTCCCCGTCAACGAAATCTCCTTCCTCGCATGGGCCATCGGCCACAAAGGCATCATTCAGCCCGTCCTCCTCGGCCGCGCCCGGGAGGTCAAGCAGCAGCTCGTCCGCGCCGCCATCGCCGGCATGGAAGCCGTCTGGGCCGTCGACCCGCGCGCCCGCTTCGCCCACGTCGATCCCATCATCCACATCATCCCCCCGCGCAATCGCCCCGATCTCGCCGATCAGGCCTGGCGCCAGCGCGAAGCGCAATTCCAATCATGGGACATGCTCTGCGGCCGCCTCTGCCCCGAGCTCGGCGGCGCCATGAAATACCTCGACATCGTCGGCGTGAATTACTACCACTCCAATCAATTCGAAACGCCCGACGTCCGCCTCCGCTGGGAAGACCATCCCCGCGACGACCGTTTCCTCCCCTTCCACCGCCTCCTCGACGAAGTCCATCAACGCTACGGGCGTCCCTTTTTTGTCGCAGAGACGAGTCATTTTGGCGAGGGTCGCGCACGCTGGATCGAAGAGATCGCGCAGGAAATCTACGTCGCTCGCATGCAATCCATCCCCGTCGGCGGCCTCTGCCTCTACCCGCTCATCGACCGCCCCGATTGGGAAAATTTCTCCCACTGGCATAACAGTGGCCTCTGGGATTTAACGCCCGGTCCCGATGGCCGGCTCCAACGCGTCGTCTGCCAGCCCTACCTCCACGCACTCCGCGCCAGCCAAAACCTCCTCGCCGAAATCGGCTGTAGCTGATACGCAGCGCTGGCACGATGATTGCTCCCTTCCTCTCTGCTAGCAAAAACGCAACCGCCGCCGCTCTTCCGCCGCGGTCCCTTGGCGAACGTCTCGCCGCCTGACGCTCTGTTGTCTCAACAGATCCCTGGGCAGCACGACACATCACCGTCTTTCACCAACACCGCCGCGCAAGCAGCAGGAACGCGGCGGCTGCCGCGTGTACGCCTGCAGTTAAGAGGGAACAATGCAGACTTTGCCACTTATCGTCTTCTCCCACCTCCGCTGGGACTTCGTCTATCAACGCCCGCAACACCTCCTCTCCCGCCTCGCCAAACACCGCCGCGTCCTCTTCATCGAAGAACCCATCCACGCCGACGGCCCCGATCACTGGGAAAAACAAAGCCCAGAGCACAACCTCCTCATCTGCCGCCCGCGCACCAACCGCCGCTCCCACGGCTTTTCCTCCGAACAAATCGACGCACTGAAACCCATGGTCGAATCCCTCCTCAAAGAAGAAAAAATCGACCAGTACGTCGTCTGGTGCTACACCGCGATGTCCTATCCCCTCGCCGCCGCCCTCGAACCCGAAGCCGTCGTCTTCGACGTCATGGACGAGCTCTCCGCCTTCAAAGGCGCGCCCCCCGAAATCCTCGAACAGGAACGACGCCTCCTCGAACTCGCCGACGTCGTCTTCACCGGCGGCCCCAGCCTCTACCGCGCCAAAAAAGACCGCCACCCCAACGTCCACTGCTTCTCCAGCTCCGTCGACGCTCGCCACTTCTCCCTCGGCAAGGAAAACTCCGCGCTCCCCGAAATCGACGACCAGAAAAACCTCCCCCGCCCGCGCCTCGGCTTCTACGGCGTCATCGACGAACGCATGGACATCGATCTCCTCGCCGCCATGGCCAACGCCCACCCCGAATGGCAGATCGTCATGGTCGGCCCCGTTGTCAAAATCGACCCCGCCGATCTCCCCCGCCCCGGAAACATCCACTACATGGGCCAGCGCTCCTACACCGACCTCCCCAAATTCCTCAAAGGCTGGGACGTCTGCCTCCTCCCCTTCGCCCGCAACGAATCCACCAAATTCATCTCCCCCACCAAAACTCTCGAATACATGGCCGCCGAACGCCAGATCGTCTCCACGCCCATCCGCGATGTCGCCGAACCCTACGGCGACGTCGTGCTCCTCGGCGACACCCACGACCAGTTCATCCAGGCCTGCGAAAATGCCCTCGCCATGCCCGAAGAAGAACGCACCGCCCGCATCAAGAAGATGCGCGAAGTCCTCAGCCGCACAAGCTGGGACGCCACCGCCGACGCCATGAACAAGCTCATCGACGACGCCGTCGCCGACCGCAAGTCCAAGGCCGCCGGAGGAAACGCCCCCGCCCCAAAATGGACCGACGCGGGTGACCAGCTCAACACCCGCGTCGCCGTCATCGGCGCCGGTCCCACCGGCCTGAGCGCAACCTATCACCTCGGCAAAGACGCACTCCTCATCGACCAGAATGATCGCGTCGGCGGTTGGTGCCGCTCCATCGAAGACCGCGGCTTCACCTTCGATTTCGCCGGCCACATCATGTTTTCCAACGACCCCTACGTCCACCAGATGTACAAAATGCTCCTCGGCGACAACATCCACTGGCAGAACCGCGAAGCCTGGGTCTTCTCCAAAAACGTCTACACCCGATACCCCTTCCAGGGCGCCCTCTACGGCCTGCCCCCCAAGGTCATCACCGAGTGCATCCTCGGCGCCGTCGAAGCCCGCTTCGGCTCCCTCAATTCCAAAGCCGATGAACAAGCCAAAAAACTCCACGGCGCAGCGGGGGGGGGCAACGGCGCCCTCACCGGCACCGCCCAAATGAACGGCGCCAACGGCCACGCCAACACCAATGGCCACGCCAACGCTCACGCCAACGGAAACGGCCACGCCAAAGCCTGCTCCCTCAACGCCAAAGGCGTCAAAGACTGCTGCGCCGACGGCATCGCCGAATCCGAAGTCCCGCTCGCCGAAAAATCCGCCCTCAAAAATGGCGCTGCCGCCTCCGACGAACCCAAAAACTTCGAGGAATTCATCTACAAAGTCTGGGGCGCCGGCGTCGCCAAACACTTCGCCATCCCCTACAACAAAAAAATCTGGGCCGTCGACCTCAAAGACATGGAAACCTCCTGGCTCGGCGGACGCGTCCCACTCCCCAACCTCGAAGAAATGATCAAGGGCGCCCTCGAACCCACTCCCCCGCCCATGGGCCCCAACGCCCGCTTCGGCTACCCCCTCAAGGGCGGCTTCCAGGCCCTCATGGACGGCTTCCTCCCACACGTCCACGACCGCCTCATGCTCAACACCCGCGTCGTCGGATTCTCCCCCTCCCGCAAAACCCTCGCCCTCTCCAACGGCAAAACCGTCAACTACGACCAGCTCATTTCCACCATGCCCCTCCCCGTCCTCGTCCGCATGGCCGGCGAAGAAGCCCCGCTCGAAGTCCGCAAAGCCGCCGCCGGCCTCCGCCACACCTCCGTCAAGTGCGTCAACATCGGCGTGAAGCGCGCAGCCGTCACCGAAAAGCACTGGATCTACTACCCCGAAGACACCGTCTTCCACCGCATCTTCGTCCAGGGAAACGCCTCCCCCCATTGCAACCCGGACGCCGGCCGCGGTGGCTTCGGCTTCACCTGCGAAATCACCTACAGCCCCACCAAGCCCCTCCCCTGTGATGGCGAAGACCTCATCAAGCTCTGCATCGCCGACGCCAAACGCGTCGGCTTCATCAACGAAGACGATGAAGTCACCTGCTCCAACGTCGTTGACATGCCCTTCGCCTACGTCGTCTACGATCACGCCCGCCCCAAAAACATCGCCACCATCCGCGCCTGGCTCGCCCAGCACGATATCGTCCTCGTCGGCCGCTACAGCGAATGGGAATACTACAACTCCGATCACGCCTTCCTCGCCGGAAAGCGCGGCGCCGACGAAGTCCGCAAACTCCAGGATCGCTGCTCCCGCACCACCCCCGGCCGCGTCCGCGATCTCGCCGACCGCGCCGCCGAATCCGGCTGGCGCTCCTCCTCCTCCGAAAAATCCCCCCTCAAAGAACCCGCCCGCTAACCCCCCACCCCTCGTCTGTTCCCTCTTTCCGCCGGCGCATCCGCAAGGACCGCCGGCGGATTGCTTTTGCGCGTGGCACGGGCGTCCCGCCCGTGTTTCGTGTTTTGCGTTTTGAGTTTTGCCTTTCCCCTCCCAAGCGTACACTCCCCTCCATCCCCTTCCCCGGAGGCCCCCCATGCCCACCCTCTACGCCCGCCTGCTCCGCCACTTCCGCCCCCAAGAATTCGACGCCTCCCGCCGCGCCGCCCTCAAAGCCGCCGCCGCCGCCTCCGCCGGTCTCCTCCTGAGCAACTGCGCCCTCTCCCCCTCCACCGCCAACCGTCGCGCCCAAAAACAAATCCTCATCATCGGCGCCGGTTTCGCCGGCCTCGCCTGCGCCTACGAACTCCACTCCGCCGGCTTCGACGTCACTCTCCTCGAAGCCCGCAACCGTCTCGGCGGACGCGTCCTCACCTTCGACGACATGGTCCCCGGTAAACTCGTCGAAGGCGGCGGCGAACTCATCGGCGACAACCACCTCACCTGGCATGCCTACGCCCAAAAATTCAAGCTCTCCTTCCGCCAGATCCCCGAAGACGATTCCCTCGGCCAGCCCGTCCTCCTCGACGGCCGCAAACTCGACAACGCCGCCGCCAAAAAACTCCTCGACGATCTCTCCACCGCCCTCAATACCCTCAACGCCGCCGCCAAAGCCGTCAACCCCGATCGCCCCTGGGATACCCCCAACGCCGCCGCACTCGACGCCCGCACCATGGCCGACTGGCTCAACGAACTCTCCGCCGAACGCGACACCAAACGCCTCCTCCGCGCTGAATGGGAAGCCAACAACGGCGTCCCCTTCGAAAAACAAAGCTACCTCGCCTTCCTCGCCATGGTCGCCGGCGGTGGCTACGAAAAATTCTGGACCGACTCCGAAACCTGCCGCTGCGCCCAGGGCAACCAGACCCTCGCCAAAAAATTCGCCGCCGCCCTCGGCAACCGCATCCGCCTCGGCGAGCCCGTCGCCTCCGTCATCGGCAGCACCGGACGCATGATCGTCTTCGGCGCCAGCAACACCCAATACCAGGCCGACCTCGTCGTCCTCGCCGCCCCACCCTCCACCTGGGACCGCATCCGCTTCGTCCCCGGCCTGCCCCCCGAACTCCGCCCCCAGATGGGGCCCGACATCAAATACCTCGCCCAGGTCAAACGCCCCTACTGGCTCGACGCCCACCTCTCCGCCGACAGCCTCACCGATGGCGACCTCTCCATGACCTGGAACGCCACCGAAGGCCAGGACACCCGCAACCCCATGGGAGGGGGGGCCGTCCTCACCAGCTTCTCCGGTGGCCCCGCCGCCCAGCACATCCGCGCCAAACAACCCCTCGACCGCGACGCCTTCTACCACGCTCAACTCCAAAAACTCTACCCCGGCTTCGCCCAAAACTTCCTCTCCTCCCGCTTCATGGACTGGCCCTCCGACATGTGGACCAACGCCGGCTACTCCTTCCCCGCGCCACGCCAGATCACCGCCATCGGCCAAAAACTCTACAACGGCATCCCCGGCATCCAGTTCTGCGGCGAACATACCTCCTACGCCTTCCCCGGCTACATGGAAGGCGCCCTCTCCTCCGGCGCACAACTCGCCAAACGCATCGCCCAAAAATTCACCACGACCCCCTGACCCCACCAACCATTTGTCATGTGTCATTTGTCATTTTGCAATTTGTCATTCGCAGGGCCCCCCATGCACATCATCGCCGACCTCTGCCTCGTCCCCCTCGGCGTAGGCGTCTCCGTCAGCCCCTACATCGCCGCCTGCCAGAAAATCCTCACCGATGCCGGCCTCACCATCCACCTCCACGCCTACGGCACCAACATCGAAGGCGACTGGGACACCGTCTTCGCCGCCATCAAAAAATGCCACGAAACCGTCCACGCCATGGGCGCCCCCCGCATCACCACCACCCTCAAAGTCGGCACCCGCACCGACCGCCCCCAATCCATCGCCGACAAAATCCAAAGCGTCCACCAAAAACTCCAACCCCCCACCCCCTGACCCGCCCCCCAATTGAACGAGTTGAACCAATCCTTCCAATTTTTCCCGCCCTCCGTGCCCTCCGTGTTCTCCGTAGTTAAATGCCCACACGTACATACTTAAAACTGTAATCGCATTCAAATCATCCCCACCTCCACCATCCCCTCCCCCTCCCGCCTCCACGCCCGCACCTCCCCCTTCCTCCCCCCCACCACGCTCACAATCACATACACCCACCCCTCCCACGCCAGCTCCACATCCATCCTGCTCGGCCGCGCCTCATGATCCGGATGCGAATGATAAACCCCCACCACCTCCATCCCCTTCTCCTCCGCCCTCTTCATCGCCGCAAGCACATCCCGAGGCTCCACCACATACCGATCCCCCTCCCGCCCCGCCTCACAAACATTCCGCCCCCGCACCACCTCCACCACCTCCACCCGCCCCCCGCCCACCCGCCCGATCAACAACCCGCACCCCTCCGCCGGATAAGCCTCCTCCGCATGCCGCCGTATCTCCCCCTCCACCGCCCCAGACAAAACCACCATCACATCACTCGCCACCGCTGAACCTCCCACATCGCCGAGTACCCCAGTCCACCAACCCCTTGCCTCTGTTCACCTGTCTCTCGCACGAGCTTGCTTCGTCGCGACCCTCCCGCCTCTGTTCACAACCCCCTCGAACACCCTGTGCTTTTCGCGCAACCACCCCAAATGAACCATGAATAATCCCCACTGAATAATACCCGCCCGCCGTCCCCCCAATTGCACAATGAACAATCCCCACCAAACAGTCCCCGCCCCCCTTCACCTCATCCGCACCCACCACACCACCCCCCAAATCACCCCCGGCGACGCCACCGACAACACCACACCCATCACCGACACCCACGGCCACCTCCGCCATCCCCCCCGCACTCCCCTCGCCGTCAACTCACACCCCAAATCGCACACCGCCATCACAAACCCCACCGGCATCACAAAACACACCCCCCAAAACGCCCGCTCCCACACCCACCCCACACGCCACCCAAAAATCGCCGGCACCATCAACCCCACCATCCCCGCAAACTCCAGCACCACCCACCCAAACACCACCCACGTCCACACCCACACCCCCACCCGCTCTTCCCGCCGATACGCCAACGCCTCCACCACTACCCACCTCCTCAATCTCGCCCGACCAAAACGCCCCCGCAACCTTTCACACGAACCTCTGTCGTCAATACGCCGGTGCCATCCACATCACGCAATACACCACCCCCGGCGACATCACCGACAACCCCACGCTCGTCACCGGAACCCACAGCCACCGCGACCGCCCCTCCGCCACCAAATGACTCGCCAAATTACACCCCGCCGCCACACATCCCATCGGCATCATCAGACACATCCCCATGACCGCCCGCGCCACCGCCCCCTCCGCCGGCAACACCCCCATCACACATCCCACAACCACCGAAAACTCCAGCACCATCCACCCAAATACGATCCACGTCCACCCACTCACCTCTCCCGCCTCCCCACCACCCCGCCCATACGCAATCACCCGCTTCGCCATCATCCACCTTCTCAACCTCAACCCCCAAAAACCGCAGATCCCCCACTTCCATACGCCCCACCCACCCCACCCGCCCAAAAATTCCAGAAACTTTCCCCCAACAGCGCAAACGGCGGTAAGCGCGGATGCTATGCTCTTGGGGCAGGGGCCCCATAGGCATGTCCGTTGCCCTTCCTTATTCCCAACCCCCTCCCCCCAAAACCACCCGTCCAAGCGGCAAAAGTCCTTTGCCCGGATTAGTGAACAGATACCATCGTCCAAGAATTGCATGACACGTCAGATCCACAGGTTCAACAGTCCCACCATTTCGGTATCGCATTCGATCGGCAATTTTCGAGGCACTCAGCTCCGGAATATGAAAGCTTCGTACAACTTTTTCAAAATCGCCATCGCCCGCGAGATGCCATGTATCTCCATGCCAAGCCGGCGCAGTGGGCGCTTCCTGGCCCCTTAGACGCTCGGGCTTCGTTACCGCATAACTCCGGGAGCGCGCTGCCCGCGTACAACCCGCAAGCCACATCAACGAAGCACCAACCGGGTAAAGTACGATTCGCGCCATCGAAAGTCCCTCTGCTATACGCCAGGCTGGGCGAGCGAGCCCCATTAGTCCTTCGCCCTGTCCTCCAAAACTACAAGAAATCCAGCCCGCCGCGCATGAAGCCCTTTCTGCAAATGCCTGAATAGACGCCACGCAGGCCATGCCCCGCTTGCCAAAACCAGGAACCAGTAAGGAACGACGACGTTCGTATCCGTATGGTCCATCGTGCCTGACCAGATGACAGCGTGTTGCCGCTCAAACGCAAACCCCGCATACCACTTCGTGTCCGAACGCATATCGCCAAAATCATGCAACTCCGTGACCTTCCCACCAGAGTCCACATTGTGTCCAAACTCGACGCCTAAATTGCGATTTGCGAGTTCCTCGCTAATCCATGCGCGCTGCCGGTCTGGCACGAGCACCAAATCCCTTTCGATTCGAAGTCTGAGTTTCCCATACGTTGAATAAAGGTAAAAAAAGGAAAAATCAGTGTCCGATCGATTGTGCATGGCGCCAATGCTCGCGATGTCGTACCGCCAGATGCTCCGTACCCACATCCCAGAGAAAACAGCCGCCATCCCAACCAGGAACCCGCACCAGACAATGCCAAGCATCAGCCTCAATCCCTTCCCGCCTGTACGGATGTGCACAAACCTTCCGATGAAACACCGCCCTTCACGACCCTCATCACCCGATTCCACCATTCGAACGACCGCCAACCTCTCTTCCAAAACCCGCCGCCCCCACCTTATCACTACACCGCCTCCGGAAAAATTCCTGCAACCATGGAAGCTCCCCCCGACCCCTCCTGCGGCCATTGTCCGGTATACGCCTCCCAGCCCGAACCGAACGACTTGACCTCAATTCTTCCGCGGAGGACCACGTTACAATCTCACAATGCTTCTCATCTCCCGCCAACCCTCCCAATCCCTCGTCCTCAACCATGACCTCCTCATCACCCTCCTCGAACTCCTCCCCGCCTCATCCGCCGCCCACATCCGTCTCACCCCCAAACACGCGCCTCCCGCCGACCACCTCCTTCACCCCCGCCAATCCCTCTACCTCGCCCCCGACACCCTCCTCACCCTCCACAAAATCCTCCCCGACAAAGCCTCCTTCCTCATTGGATTACCCCCCAACGCCACCCTCGACCGCAAAGAACTCTACGATAAAATCCACCCCTCCTCCCCATGCCCGCCCGAATCTCCCCCTCCACCGCCCCATCCATCATCACCACCATATCGCTCATCACCGCTAAATCTCCCACAAACCGACCCGCCCAGTTCACCACCCCCCCCGCCTCTACGCAACCCCCCGACACCCCCCCACCCAAACCCCCCGCCTCTGTGCAACCCCCCTCGAACGGGCTTTGCTTTTCGCGGAAAGCCTCGCCCCCCCTTGCACCCCCTCGCCAGCACCCCAAATGAACAATGAATAGGGCCAACGGAATAACCTGCCCCTTACCCCCCCCCACCAAAATCCCCAAACTTTCCCGGAACCCTTCCCCCACCCCATCCGTTCTCTTCTATGCGACGCCCGCGCGCCGCAAGGGAGAAGCCATGAAAACCACCCGCCAACTTTGTGCACCCTCTTTACCCCAATTACCAGTTTCTCAATTACCCAAATATCCCCCGCCGGCCAACCCCTCTGTCAAATTCCCGCAAAAACCTCATACACAAGCACAAAAACCCCATATTTGCAAAAACACAACGGCAAAAACTCAACCTTTTTTGCAAAACACCCCCTACACATCGAAGAAAACCACACTTCCCCTGCCTCACTCCCCCCCTCCTCCCCACTCCGCACTCACCGCTCACCACTCCCTCTCCCCGCCGACCCCTTCCCGCTATAATCCCCCTCTCACCCTTTTCCGGAGCCCCCGCATGTCCTGCTGCACCCCCTCCAATTCCGTCACCTCCCCCCTCCCCGCCCCCGCCACCGCCAACGGCCCCGTCACCGCCCTCAACGACATGCAGAAAAACCGCTACGCACGCCACCTCTCCCTCCCCGAGATCGGCGAAGAAGGCCAGAAACGCCTCCTCAACGCCAAGGTCCTCATCATCGGCGCCGGCGGCCTCGGTTGCCCCATCGGCATGTACCTCGCCGCCGCCGGCGTCGGCACCATCGGCATGGTCGAATTCGACACCATCGACCACTCCAACCTCCAACGCCAGATCCTCTACTCCACCACCGACGTCGGCCAATCCAAACTCGAAACCGCCGCCCGAAAACTCCGCGAGCTCAACCCCGACGTCAAAGTCATCAAGCACGAAGGCCGCATCTCCTCCGAAAACGCCATGGAGTGGATCGCCCCCTATGACGTCATTATCAACGGCACCGACAACTTCCCCACGCGCTACCTCGTCAACGACGCCTGCGTCCTGCTCAAAAAAATCAACGTCGACGGCTCCATCTTCCGCTTCGAAGGCCTCAACACCGTCTTCGCCCCCCACCTCATTCAATTCAACGGCAAGCCCGTTTCCACCGGCTGCTACCGCTGCCAATACCCAGAGCCGCCCCCGCCCGGAATGGTCCCCTCCTGTGCCGAAGGCGGCGTCATGGGCGCCATGTGCGGCATCGTCGGCGCCATCCAGGCCAATGAAACCATCAAAATCCTCGCCGGCACCGGCAACCCCCTCTTCGGCCGCCTCCAGGTCCTCAACGCCCTCGACATGCAGTTCCGCACCCTCAAGCTCCGCCGCGACCGCCACTGCCCCGTTTGCGGCGACAAGCCCACCATCAAAGCCCTCATCGATTACCAGGAATTCTGCGGAATGCCCGCCGCCAACGCCGCCAAACCCATCCAGACCGACCACGGCATCCAGCTCAACATCAACCCCGAATGGGAAGTCCACCCCGCCCAGCTCCAGGAAATGCTCGTCAAAAAACACGACGTCCTCATCCTCGACGTCCGCCAGCAGCGCGAATGGAACACCGCCCGCATCCCCGGCGCCACCCTCATCCCCTTGAACCAGCTCGACGAACGCGCCGCCGAACTCGACGCCTGGAAAGACCGCCCCATCATCGCCCACTGCCACGCCGGCGTCCGCTCCATGAACGCCACCGCCCTCCTCCGCAAAAAAGGCTTCAAAAACGTCCACTCCCTCGCCGGCGGCATCGACGCCTGGTCCCTCCTCATCGACCCCTCCATCCCCCGCTACTAACCGCCCCGTGCGGAGTTGTCCGGCCTTAGACGGGCAAAACCGTCGGCCTCGCTCAAACCGCTTTGACTTGAAAGGCCCCCCGCCCCATCGCGTCTTTTCCTTCGTTGACTGGATCAACCTCCCGACGCGCTCACGATTTCACGACCCGAAGATCGGCCAAGCATGAAGCTCACCCTGCCAATCTTCCTCTCCTTCACCGTCGCCGCCATGGCAGCCGCCGCGACGGCCCCCGCGCCCACCGCGCCCCTCACCTTTCCCCAACCCTCCGCCAAGCCGCCCTTCACCGTCGCCAAAGACACGACCATCCTTACCGCGCCGCTGAACGCCGATGGCACGGTCGATTACCTCCAGGCCCTCAACACCCGTTATGCCGCCAACCTCCGGGCCGACGACAACGGTTATCGCCTCTGGATCACGCTCCTTTCCGACCATGATGCCCGTCTTCCCGGCATCGACCAGATCGCTCGGATGGCCGGCGCCGATCCGAGCGAGCCCCGTCACCCCTGGCCGGTCTACCAGGATTTCCTCGGCACCCGCTTCGGCAACGCCTGGGAAGCTCGCTATCGCGCCATGCAGGCGGCCACCAAACGCCCCTGGCAACCTGCCGAGGTTCCCGAACTCGCTGAATTTCTCGACACGGGCAAACCCCTCTTCGACATCGCCGCCGCCGCCGCTCGCAAGCCGCGCTGGTGGGTCCCCACCTATAGCCCCTCCGCCACCCTTGCCACCGCCGTTGATTCCAGCGATTCCACCACGCGCGAGCTGGCGCTGCTTCTGTGCGCTCGCGCCACCCGTCGCGCCGCCGCGGGTGACATGGATGGCTTTCTTGCCGACATGCAAACCGTCAAGCTTCTTGCTCGAAAGCTGGCCATCGGCACGCCGCTGAATACGTTCTACACCGCCCTTGGCATCGACCTGCTCGCCGATCAATCCCTTGCTGCCATCGTCTCGCGCGGCGCTCTCTCCGAAGCCCAATGCCGCGCCGTCGGTCAAGCCCTCGCCGCGTTGCCGGCCATCGAGGCGGCTCACGACCTCGTGGATATTTCTCTCCGATGGACCGCGCTCGACGCGGCCAGCGTCATCGCCACCGGCCGAGCCCATCAGCTCACGTTCCCCGACGGGCGCGTCAATTTCTTCGACTCCATCGACCCCGGCGCGGTCGACTGGGATCCCGTGCTTCGCCATCTCAATCGCTCCGCCGATGATGCGCTGCGCACCATGGCCATCGAAAACCGTCCCGATCGCCTCGCCGCCATCGACGCCCGCAACAAACCCCTGACTGCTATTACCTTCAGCGCCGGTTTCCTCAAGCAGCAGCCGGGCGAGGCTCGCGGCCACTACACAGAGCGCGTCGCCGCCGCCCTCGAGGCCTTCTTCCTGACCGATGCGGAGCACCCTGGCGAAATCCAGCGCCGCAATCACGTTTCCAACCTCCTGGCCCAAACCGCCCTCGCCGCCGCCGCATTCAAAGCCCATACCGGCCGCTGGCCCCAGCAACTCTCCGACCTCGTCCCACAATTCTTGCCCGAAATCCCCCGCGACATCAACAACACTCCGTTCACCCTCGCAACCACCAAACAAGGCATCACCTTCATCGGCATCCCCGACCGCCAAAGACCGCTCATCCTCGGCGCCCCCGACCCCTAAGGCCTTCACCGAATGCCCCCACAATTTCAGGAATTCACCGCCCAAAGACTCAACCATTTGAACGACTTCATGACCGGACGACCGCCCCGCCCGCACAAAGCACGAGACCTCTGCTCATGAAACTTCTCCTCATCCTCTTCGTCGTTGGCTCCGCGAGCGCCGCGCTCGCCGATCCCATCGTCCTCGGCCCAGCTCCCGCAAAGGCTCCGTTTACCCTCTCCAAAGACACCACCGCCATCACCGAACCCGTCAATCCCGATGGCACCGTCGATTATGTCGGCGCCATCAATCAGCGTGCCGCCGCCCACCTGGATCCCCACGACAACGGCTGGGCGCTCTGGGTGCAACTTCGCGGTTCACAGGACATCCCCACCTCCACCGGCGCCGCGATGCTTCGCATGGCCGGCGCCGATCCGCTGCCAGCAACCCCGCTCCTGCGCAGCTATGTCGAGTATCTCCAGCAGGACAAGGGTCTCACCGCCAACGCCGCCATCGCCGCGGATGACGAGCGGGTCGCCGCGTCGAAACGCCTGTGGAAGCCAGCCGATTTCCCCGACCTCGCCGATTACCTGGACTCCGCGAAACCCGCCCTCGATCTGGCCACCCGCGCCGCACGAAGACCCGCCTGGTGGATTCCCGCCGTTTCCCCCGATGGCAGCCTCATGTCCGTCCTCCTCCCCGGCCTCGCTTCCCAGCGCGATGTCGCCAACACCCTGCTCGCCCGCGCCACGCTCCGGGCCGGCGCGGGCGATTTCCACGGTTTCCTCGAAGACCTCCTCACCGTCAAAAGACTCGCTCGCCATCCCAATGACAACTACATCATCTGCGAGCTCGTCTCCATCGCCATTGACGCCGCCGCCGACCGCACCCTGTCGGCCGTCGCGGCTTCGGGAACCCTCACCGCTCCCCAGGTTCAGGAGTTATCCGACGCGCTCGCCGCCCTTCCGGCCGCCGATTCCGTCACCCGCTCCGTCGACCTCGGCGAACGCTGGATGCTGCTCGACACCATCGCCGAAATCGCCACCGGCAAACTCGCCAGCATGCCCGCCGACGAACTCTTCACCGACGTCTACAAATCCATCGTCATCCAGGATGTCGACTGGGACCTCGTCCTCCGGCAGGCCAATGCCGCCATCGACGATGAACTGGCGCTCGCCGCCATTCCCGACTACGCAAAGCGCAAGGCGGCCTTCGCTGATTTTCAGAAAAAATGGACCGCCGCCGAGAATCCCGAAGACCTTCCCCCCATTCTCATCCTCGCCAAGAAGCACAACGAGCCGCGCGACGCTTACTCGCACCGCGTGGCCAATGGGATCATCTCCACACTTCTGCCTTCCCTCGCCCGCGCCTTCGACATCGAACGCCAGCAAACCCTCACCGAAAACCTCACCCGCACGCTCCTCGCCGCCGCCGCCTTTAAAGCGCGAACCGGGGGGTGGCCTGAAAAACTTTCGGACCTCGTGCCCCGCGATCTCCCCGGGCTTCCGCGCGATTTCAACAAGAACCTGCCGACTTACGCGCTCACCCCCGCCGGTCCGCAAATTTCCGCCGCCGCCGACCGAGCCTTGACGCTGGGCGCGGCGCCTCATCCCTGATATGGATTATCTGCCATGCAAACTCGCCTCGCCGCCGCCTTCCCCCTGCTGCTCTGCAGCGCCGCGCTCGCCGATCCGATGGTCCTGGGACCGAGCGCCGACAAGCCCCCCTTCACCGTCGCCAAAGACACCACCGCGATCACCTCGCCCCTCAATGCCGATGGCACCGTCGACTACGTCGCCGCCATCAATGAACGCGTCGGCAGCGGCGTCACCCCCGACCAGAACGGCTGGGTCCTCTGGGTCCAGGTCAGCGGCAAGGAAGACCTCCCCCAGAAAACCCGCGACACCATGTATCAAATGGCTGCCGGCACGACCATTCCGGAGACCGGCCCCTTCCTTCAATCAGCCGCCGTCTGGTTGAGCACCGAAAAGCAGATGGCTCCCAATGCCGCCGCGGCCCTCGCCGACAAAATCGACGATCTCCGTCTGCACCTCTGGGCCGCCAAAGACGCGCCGGAAATCGCCGACTACCTCGCCGCCCAGCAAAAGCCCCTCGACCTGGCCGTCCAGGCCGCCATGCGGCCGAAGTGGTGGATGCCCTTCATCAGCGTCGACGGCCGCTCCACCTTCGGCGTCATCCTCCCCGGTTTATCGAGCATGCGCCAGGCCGCCAACGACCTGTGCGCCCGCGCGACCCTGCGCGCCGCCGCCGGCGATTTCAACGGCTTCCTCGCCGACACAACCGCCGTCAAACGCCTCGCCCGCCACGTCGCTTGCCAGGCCACCATCACCGCCTTGTTCGCGTTCGTCATCGATCAGGCCGCCGATCACGCCATCGCCGCCGCCGCCGTTTCCGGAAATCTCTCCGCCAGCCAGGTCGGGCAGCTCCGCGCCCTCATCGACGCCGATGGCCTGCTGGATGACCTGCCCGAAACCCTCGACATCGAAGAACGCTGGGGCGCCCTGGACATGGCCGCTCTGCTCGCCACCGGACAGCTCTTTCAGCTCTCCGCGGGCCATCAATTCGTCACGCTGTTCGCCGGCATCGATTCCGCGCGCGTGGACTGGGACGCTCTCCTGCGGCGCATCAACGCCGACATCGACGAAGACCTCCGCATCCTCAAAATCCCCGACCTCGACCAGCAGACCGCCGCGTGGAATGCCCGCGACAAACAATTCAAGGACGCGCTCCCTTCGCCCCCGCCGCACGATGCCGCCCCAAAACCGGGCGAATCGCGCGACGCTTACACCGCCCGCATCACCGCCCTTTTCGAAGGAAATGTCCTGCCCGCTTTCACACGCGTCGGGGCCCTCCGCCAGCGAGAGCGCCTCACCAACGACCTCACCCGCACCCTCCTCGCCGCCGCCGCATTCAAGGCCCGCACCACCCGCTGGCCCGAGCGCCTCGAAGATCTCATCCCCACCGACCTCCCCAGCCTCCCCCGCGACTTCCACAACCATCCCCCCGCCTACACTCTGACCAAAGACGGCCCCTCCCTCACCGCCTCCGCCGACATCCCGCTGACCTTCGGCACCCCTGTCGTCGCGAAGTAATCGGTCATGACTGCTCTTGGAAAAAGTGATGTGCTGACTCATACGGAGCCGAAGCCGCGCTGGCCCCACCGCCGCCTTCGACACCCTCACTGATCACGCACGCCCCCACCCCGCGCCACCGCTCCTCATCCCTGCACCGGCGGCCCCGCTATCCCAGCGCCCCGCCGCCGCTTCAGCACGAACGCATACTCCCGCGACTTCCCCTCCCCCATCTGGGTCGAAAACCCGGTCACAAGCTCCCACCCCGCCGCCCCCAGCGCGTTCAACTTCTCGCTGGTTTCCTGTGCATCCAACACCCCGCCCATCCAACTCTTGTCCGCCAGCGCCAGCACGTAATATTCCCACGCCATCACGTCCTCCTCATCAAAATGCAGCGGAAGCCCCTCACCCCTTCTTGCCCGCCGCCTTCTTTCGCACCGCCTTCTTCTTCACCGGCGCCTCCTCCTCCGCACCCTCACCCTCGGCCGCCTTCTTCGCCCCGCCATACTTCGCGACAATATCCGCCGGCCACCCCTTCCCCGCCGCAAAACTCTCCTTGAATTCCGCCAGGCGCTCCGCCGGCAACACGGTCCGGCACCGCGGAAATCCCAGGCAACTCATGAACGGCCCGCGCTTCCCCTGCCGCAAACCGATGTGCTTCTTCCCGCACTTCGGACACACCAGCCCCGTATCCTCAGGCGGCGGCTTCGGCGGCAACGGCTGCCCCGTCTGCTTGTCCAAGTTCTGTATCGTCTTGCACTCCGGATACCCGCTGCACCCCAGAAACGCCCCGAACCGCCCCGTCCGCTTGATCATCGGCTTCCCGCATGTCGGACACGCAAACTCCGTCACCTCCAACTGCACCGGCTTCCCCTCCGCATCCACGTTCATCGCCCCATCGCACTCCGGATATCGCGAGCAGCTCAAAAACCGCTTCCCCCGCTTGCTCAACCGATACGCCATCATCGCGCCGCACTTCGGGCACTTGTATTCGCTCGGCGTCTGCTCCGCCCGCGCGTGCGTCATCCGCTCTTCCGCGGTCGCCAGGTCCCGCTCCAGCGGCGCATAAAAATCCTTCACCACCTCCACCCAGTCCTTGTGCGCTTCCTCCACCTGGTCGAGCTCCGCCTCGATCGTCCGCGTGAAGCTCGTCTCCATGATGTCTGGAAAACCTTCGATCAGCTTCTGCGTCACCTTGATCCCCAGGTCCGTCGCATAGAGCGTCCGCCCCTTCGCCTCCACATAATTCCGATCCTGGATCGTCGCGATGATCGACGCATACGTCGACGGCCGCCCGATCCCCTCCGCCTCCAGCGCCTTCACCAGCGACGCCTCCGAATACCGCGAAGGCGGACTCGTGAAATGCTGCGTCGGCGTCAAATCCAACGCCGCCACTGCCTGCCCCTGCGAAAGCGCCGGCAATATCTGCTCATCCGCCCGCGCATACACGCCCGCCACCCGCGTAAACCCATCAAACGCCAGCGACCGCCCCACCGCCTTGAACACCCCCGCCGCCTCCCCCGCTTCCTTCTTCCGCCGCACGTCGATGAGCGCTTCCGTCACATTCCACTGCGCCGGCACCATCTGGCACGCCACGAACCGCTTCCAGATCAACTCATACAACTTGAACTGCTCGTCCGTCAGCCCCCGCCCGCGCAAACTCGCCGGCGTCAGCGCCACGTCCGTCGGCCGAATCGCCTCGTGCGCCTCCTGCGCCCCCGCCTTGCTCGCATAAAAATTCGGACTTTCCGGCAAATACTTCCCGCCGAACTGCTCCTCGATAAACCCGCGCACCGCCCCCAGCGCCTCCTTGCTGATGTTCTGCGAATCCGTACGCATGTAGGTGATCAACCCGCCCAGGTCCGTGCTATCCACCCCTTCATAAAGCTGCTGCGCCACCCGCATCGTCCGCTGCGCCCCGAACCCCAGCGAATTGCTCGCCGCCTGCTGCAGCGTGCTGGTCGAAAACGGTCCGGGCGGCCGGCTCGTCGACAACTTCTGGTTCAGCTCCCGCACCCGATATTCCAACCCCTCGTTCCCCGCCCCCACGAGCCCCGTCACGCGCGTCAACGTCACCGCCGGACCCTTCACCGGGATTCCCCTCGGCCCGTTCGTCCCATCATTCTCCACCGTCGTGACCGCGATTCCCGTCAGTCCCACCGCCTGCGCCGCCGCCCGCGCCGCCTCCACATCCTTCGGATCGAACTTCTTCCCGCCCACTTCGACCAGGTCCGCGCGGAAGGCCGCATGCTCCCGCAGAAAATCCGTCTTCTCGGCCACGGTCCGCCCCGCGTTCGCCGCCGCCACCGCCTCCGCGGAATCCGTCCCATCGTCCGGCGCCGCTTCCTCCTCATCCCCCGCCAGAAAGCTCCGCCACTGCTCCGCCAGATCCCCCGCATGCACCAGGTCGGCCGTGAATATCCCCGTGAGTTTCCAGTATTCCTCCGGCACAAAGGCCTGGATCTCCAGCTCCCGATCCACCACCAGCTTCACCGCCACGCTTTGCACCCGCCCCGCCGACAGTCCGCCCGCCACCTTCTTCCACAACAGCGGCGAAATTTTGTATCCCACCAGCCGATCCACGATCCGACGCGCCTGCTGGGCATTGACCATGTTCTCATTGATCAGCCGCGGCGATTTGAACGCATTCAAAATCGCCGTCTTTGTGATCTCGTTGAACACCACCCGCTTGGCCGACTTGATGTCCAGCCCCAGCGCCTGCACCAGGTGCCACGCAATCGCCTCGCCCTCCCGGTCCAAGTCCGTGGCCAGGAAAACGTCCGACGCCGACTTCACCGCGCTCCGCAGCTCCGCCACGATCTTCCGCCCCCGGTCCGTGATCTCGTAGGTCGGCTTGAACTTGTTCTCGATGTCGACGTTCAGCCCCTGCTTGGGCATGTCCCGCACATGCCCGACCGACGCCTTCACCAGGTAGCCCGACCCCAGATATTTATTGATCGTCTTCGCCTTCGCGGGCGACTCCACAATCACCAGCGTCTGCCCCCCGCCGCCCGGCCGCTCCCGTCCGCTCGCCGCTCCCCGCGCCGATTTGCCACTACCGCCTACCGTTTTCGCCACGTCCAAACGTCCCTTTTCGACCTTGCCGTTCACCTGTGCCAGCCGCCGGTACCCCCAGCAGCTCATTCCATTCTAGGCACACCCGTGCCCTCCCCGCCCACCCGGACCCCCCACTTGACCCGCCCACCCCGCAATTGTCAAGCCAGCCGCCCCGCGCGCGCCCCGTCCGCCGTCATGACAACCCCTTTCGCCTCTGTTCACCCCCCCCCCCCCGCGAACGGGCTTTGCTTTTCGCGGGACTTCTCGCACAACCCGCAGCGCCCCTATTCACCCCACAAACCCTGGATCGGCACCCCCTAAGAGAACCGGTAACGTCAGCCCGACTCCTCATCCGCGCTTCACCCAATCACCCCCCATCCCACGATGGTTCTACAACCGATGAACCCGGCTCAAGCCATCTTTCCATCCATCACCGCCGGGGGGGGGGGGGGGGGGGGGGGGGGGGGGGGGGGGGGGGGGGGGGGGGGGGGGGGGGGGGGGGGGGGGGGGGGGGGGGGGG
>DASZTO010000093.1:0-21919 GCA_035548175.1 Phycisphaerae bacterium
TCAGCATCGCCACGGCGCACCGGCGACGCTGCTCCAATGCCGCCGAAGATCCTTTCGGCCTCATCGCAGACTCCTGTCCTGGAGACAAGTCATCGTAGGCGGCGTGCGATTGAGTTACATTATTTTTTCAAAGAGCAGTAAGTATGGCGGCCTCAATTTCGAACTTGGAGGTTGTGGGGCCGCGATGTACCGTTGATATATTTAAGCGTCTGGTGCGGGGTTGAAGCGCGTGTGGGAAGCCGTTGTTTTGCTTGCGGGTGTAGCGGGGCTGACTATCGCTGGATGGCATCGACGCAAGGTGCTGGTACAGCGAGACCAACTACGACGGGTGCGTCGAAAGATTGTGATTGATGCCGAAGGATTTCATGCACAGGGCATGTCGGTGGCTTGGGCAGCGCTGGATGCGGTTTGGGCTTATAAGCGGGACCTGTTTGCATACGATGAAATCTGCGTACTTTTCCATCATGGCGCCGGACAGGCTTTGGAAGTGGGGGAGCATGATGAGGGATTTATGGACCTGTTGAAGGAAATGGAACGGCGGTTGGAGGGACTGCCTGCACGGTGGTATACGGACATCATGTTCCCGCCATTTTCAACTGAAGAACGGGTGCTTTGGCGGCGGGAAGGCGTCGGATGAGTTCGGATGGGATGTTCCCATTCCGGGTTATGGCGAAGAGATCGTGTTGATGGGGCCGGCGGGTATGGTCGGAAGAGGGCGCTGAGGATTGGTCACGCGGCGTCCAACGATGTCTCGGAGAGCGAGAAGAGCGAACAGCAGGGCGAAGGGCCAGAACGGGGTGCACAGCGACCAGCGGCTCCAATGTGCCGCCGCTGCGACACCATGGGGAAATTCTGCCCATAGTGCACGGTCCACCAGCGACTCTTGATACGCATCGAGGCGCTGCGGCAGGGCGGGTGGCGCGGTGGAACCGAGTCCAAAATCGTCCATGACATTGTCAGCGCGAAAAAGCCAGATAGAGCCCCGCCCTTCAAAGGCGACCGCGCTGGGCGAGTTGACCCAATAGAGGTATCCGGTGCGATAGGACAAGAGCCAGACGCAGACGGTCAGTATTGACGTTGAGGTGCAAATTCCGGCACGAATCGGGCGGCGCTTGCGCATGAAAGTCTCGCGATTGGCTTCCGCCTTATAGATAGAGCGGTCGTCTCCAAGGGGACACACGGGCGGGACGCCCGTGCCACGACCGTCAGGCTTTAAGGCTGGCGGCGTATTGGCGGACGAGGGGGGAGAGTTGTTTGACGATGGCGGCGTATTGGGGGTCGTTGGCGAGGTTGTGCATTTCGAGGGGGTCTTTTTTGGGGTCGAAGAGCATGGCGCCGTTGGCGGCGTCCTGGCCGAATTCGGCGTAGCGCCATTCGGGGGTGCGGATGGCGGTGCCCCAGAGGGTGCGGCCATCTTCGGACCAGACGGAGTAGGCGGGCTGGTCCCAGGGGGCGTCGGGTTTTTGGAGGAGGGGGACGAGGGAGGTGCCTTCGAGGGCGAGGTCGGGGGTGCCGGCGGGGACCTGGAGGTTGCAGAGCTGCATCATGGTGGGAAAGATGTCGAGGGATTGGACGGTGTGGAAGCAAGCGGTGCCGTTCCCGTTGGCGCCGGGGGCGACGATGATGAGGGGGACGCGGGTGCCCATTTCGAAGAGGGAGCCGGCCTTGGACCATTTGCCTTTTTCGCCGAGCTGGTAGCCGTGGTCGGCGACGAAGACCATGATGGTGTTGTCGCGGAGGTGGAGGCGATCGAGTTCGGCGACGACGCGGCCGAGCTGCTGGTCGGCAAAGGAGATGGCGGCGATGTAGGCGCGGATGACCTGCCTGGCTTCTTCTTTGGAAGCACCGCGGCCGATGAAGAGATCGGCGTTGCGTTTGCGGATGGCGGCGGAGGGGAAGCCTTCGGGGACGGTGGGCCAGGGGGCGAAATCGGGGGTGAGCTCGATTTTGTCGAGATCGTAGAGGTCGTAGCAGCTCTTGGGGGCGGCGGGCGGGGAATGGGGCTTGACGAAGCCGCAGCCGATGAAGAAGGGCTGGTCTTTGTATTTATTGAGGTAAGAGATGGCGAGGTCGGCGGTTTTGTAATCGGGGTGACCTTCGCCGTTGCCGTCGAGGAGGATGATGCGATCGGAGTGGGCGGCCTGGGCGTTGTCCTGCGGGAGGGGCGGGAGGACATCGGAGCCGGGCTGGGGGACCTGGACGCGGGGGATGTCGATGGTGTGGCCACCGGCACCGCCATCGCCTTCACGGACGCCGCCGCCGACGTCCCAGGCTTTGGGGTCGTCCATGCCGCCGTGGAAGATTTTTCCGGCGCGAGCGGAGATGTAGCCGTTCATGCGGAAGAGTTGTGGGAGGGTGATGATGTCGGGCTGGACGCGTCGGAGGTTGGTGCCGTTGCCGAGGACTTTGGTGATGGTGGGGCGGTGGCCGGTGAGGAGGGAGGCGCGGGAGGGGTTGCAGATGGGGAACTGGCAGTAGTTGCGGTCGAAGCGGACGCCGGATTTGCCGAGGGCGTCGATGTTGGGGGTCTGGCAGTGGAACATGGAGTTGTAGGAGCCGATTTCGACGCGCATGTCGTCGGACATGAAGAAGAGGACGTTGGTCTTTTTGGCGGCGGGGCGGGTGGATTGCGAGAAGGCGGGGATGGGGAGAGAGGCGGCGAGGGCGGTGCCGGCGAGTTGGCCGAGGAAATTGCGACGGGAGAAGTCGGGCATGGAGGTCCTCCGATGTTATGTGGGTTAACGCGGAATGGGGGTGGAGAATTGCGGGGGGAGCGGATAGGGAGGCAGTGCACATGGCAATGGAGGCAGTGCGGCGAAGGTGTTCAGGGTCGGGTTGCGGTTGTGGAATCGTCGGACAGGGGGAGGACAGCGACGAGCGTGCCGTTGTGGAAAACCTGAATCGCGTCTTCTTGTTCGTGGATCTCCACATCCCACTTCACGGCTGAATTCTGGAGGTAGGTCAGCGAATAGAGGCGGAGTGCGGCACCGTCTTGAACGTAGCAGTACATATCGATAGTCGGAACGCCGGAGTAGGGCGTGGCAAGGACGACGGCGTACTGCTTGCCGGAGAGGGTGCCCTGATGCACCGTGATGCGGAGGTGGTGGGCGGCGCAGAGAGATTTGAGTTCGTCGAGTGAATTGAAGTTTCGCTGGTTTTGCAGGGACCAGGGCGATGCGTCTTGATCGGCGGCGTGGATTCCCGTGGCAATTGCGGAAAGGCCGATGACGAGGGTCGCGAGGAGAAGTTGCCAGCGCATGGGGGACTCCGGAAAGAGATTCGTCTTATCGGATAGACGCGCGAGGCGGGTGGTAGTTCCGTCACAGCTAGCGGCGAAGTGATTGGTTGGTGGCGCGGATGGCGGTCGTCCGGGGGGGGTGTTGTATACTGCGGGGATGACGAATGTGGCGACGAGTGCGGGCGCGGTGGGGCGGCGGCCGTTTCATGTGTTGACGAAGCCGATTGGGCCGATTTGTAATTTGGATTGTTCGTATTGTTTTTATCTGGAGAAGGAGGCGATGTATGCGGGGGAGAAGAAGTGGAGGATGAGCGAGGAGGTGCTGGAGCGGTATGTGCGGGAGTACATTGCGGGGCAGCCGGGGGATGGGGGGGGCGAGGTGAGGTTTGCGTGGCAGGGGGGGGAGCCGACGCTGCTGGGGGTGGATTTTTTTCGGCGGGTGGTGGAGGTGCAGAAGAAGTTTGGGGAGGGGCGGAAGATTTCCAATGCGCTGCAGACGAATGGGACGCTGCTGGATGATGAGTGGTGCGCGTTTTTGACGGAGCAGGAGTTTCTGGTGGGGTTGTCGGTCGATGGCCCGCGCGAACTGCACGATCGGTATCGGGTGGACAAGAAGGGGGCGGGGACGTTTGAGGCGGTGATGCGGGGGTTGCGGTTTTTGCAGAAGCATGGGACGGCGTTTAACACGCTGACGGTGGTGAATCGGGGGAATGGGTCGCATCCGCTGGAGGTGTATCGGTTTTTGAAAAGCATCGGGAGCGGGTTTTTGCAGTTTATTCCGCTGGTGGAGCGGGAGGCGCCGGTGATGCTGAAGGTGCGCGGGTTTGATTTTGCGGCGCCTCCTGTGGCGGGGGCTGGGGAGACAGATGGGATCGGTGTTACACCGTGGAGTGTGACGGCGGCGCAGTATGGGGCGTTTCTGTGTGCGATTTTTGATGAGTGGGTGCGGAAGGATGTGGGGCGGACGTTTGTGCAGTTGTTTGATACGGCGCTGGGGAATTGGATGGGGCTGGGGTCGGCGCTGTGCGTGTTTGCGGAGAAGTGTGGGCGGGCGGTGGCGATCGAGCATAACGGGGATGTGTATAGCTGCGATCATTATGTGTATCCGGAATACAAGCTGGGGAATGTGATGGACGGGGCGGTGGGGGCGCTTGCGACGATGATTGAGTCGGCGCGGCAGGTGAAGTTTGGGGCGGATAAATCGGAGACGCTGCCGCGGTATTGCCGGGAGTGCACGGTGCGGTTTGCGTGCAACGGGGAATGTCCGAAGCATCGGTTTATTCGGACGCCTGATGGGGAGGCGGGGTTGAATTATTTGTGCGGGGCGTACAAAAAATTCTTCACGCTCATTGATCCGTACATGCGGGTGATGGCGGATCTGGCGCGCCGCGGGGAGGCGCCGGCGGCGATCATGGGGATGTTGCGGGAAGAGGAAGCGGCGCGCGCGGCGCTGGGGACGGGCGTGGCGGGGCGGAATGATGCGTGCCCGTGCGGGAGCGGGCGGAAGTACAAGAAGTGCTGCGGGCGGTGATCGGCGCTTAGAGCGGGTGTTTCATGCGCCAGGGGTAGTAGGAGGGGTCGGTGGGTTTTCCGCCGCAGATTTTCAGCAGGGAATTGATTTGGCCACGGTGGTAGGTGCCGTGGTCGGCGACGTGCATGAGGAGCTGGCCGAGGGGGAGGGTGTGGGTTTCGCCGCGGAAATTGGTGAAGGTGAGGGGTGCGTTGAGGGCGGTGAGGGTTTGGCGGGCGAGGAAACCTTTGTAGGCGGAGTGGACTTCAGGCCAGCGCTGGGCGAGTTCGTCGCGCGTGGGGCAATCGGCGGCGGTGAGGGGCTTGGGGATGCTGGTGCCGAGGAAGCGGTTGAGCCAGACCCATTGCGAGCCCATGGCGTGGACGAGGAGGGCATGGAGCGAGCCCCAGGAGATGCCGCGGTCCTTGTAGTATTCGTCCTCGGTGATGGGCATGGCGGCGGCGAGGACGAGGCGGTCCTGATCGATCATGAAATCGAAGCGGTCTGGGAGGAAGGCGTAGGGTCCGAGGCTCGGGATCATTCGAAAGCTCCGTTATTTGTAAGTCAGCCAGTGGAGGGCGCGCATGGCGTCGACGGCGTGGCGGCCCCAGTGGTGGACGTGGCCGTAGTGGACCCATTGGAAGAGGATGTCTTCCTCGTAGGCGTTGCCGGAGAGTTCCCAGGCGGCGAGGCCGGGCTTGAGATCTCGGTAGATGTCGGCGAGGTCGTCGGCAAGATCGCCGATGGTGGTTTGCTCGTCGGCGGGATCGGCGGTGAGGGGGTTGAAGTGGGAACTGTAGTGGGCGTCTTTGCCGAGGATCTGGCGGAGATGGTTGAAGATGGTTTGCCACTGGTCGTTGGAGAGGCGGAGTTCGGGGGGGATGGTGCGGGAGCCGCCGGGGAGGCCGAGGTCGCGGACGACGGGGGCGGCGGCATAGAGCATGGCGAGGGTGCGGAGGGTGTCGCTGATCCAGACGTCGCGGTCGTCGGGGGAGGATTCGACGAGGCGGCAAAAGGTCTGACCGGCGCTGACGAAGGCGCGGACGGTGGGGTGATCGCGGAGGGAGGGATCGGGCATCGGCGTATTGTAGGAGGGGAGTGGCCGGAACACGAAAGGCCGGGGGAGGGCGAAGTCAAAGAAGCCGCCGGCGGGAGGAGTCCGGCCGGCGGCGTTGCGATGACGATTCACGGGTTGCCGGCGATCTGCGAACGCTGGCGTTGCTCCTTGGCGAGCTGGTCGGGGGACATGCCGGCGTTGGCGGCGAAATCTTCGAGGTCGAAGATGGGGCGAATTTCAATTTCGCCTTCTTTGAAAGGTGCGCGTTTGAGCCAATCGATGGCTTCGTCGAGGGATTGGACTTTCCAGATCCAGTAGGCGGCGACCAGTTCGTGCGTCTCGGTGAACGGGCCGCGGATGACGGTGCGGGTGTCACCGGAGCAGCGGATGCGGACGCCTTTGGAGGAGGGGTGCAGACCCTCGGCGGCGAGCATGACGCCGGCCTGAACGAGTTGCTCGTTGAACTTGCCCGTCTGGGCGATCAGCTCGGTGGAGGGCATGATGCCGGCCTCGGAATCTTTGCTGGCTTTGACGAAGACGATGACGCGCATGGGAGGGCTCCTTAAGACGTAAATGGCCACGAAAAACACGAAAGACACGAAAGCTGTTTTTTTAGTTGAGGGTATTGCGGCGGGCGGGAGCGAGGGCGCGGAGTTGGGGGTCGCGGAGGATGAGGGAAATCCAGATGAGGACGCCGAAGGCGGCGGGGAAGAGGAGGGCGAAGGCGTTGGCGTGGGCGTGGAGTTGGGCGTCGACGGCGCCGCCGAGATAGCCGGTGAGGAGGATGGCGCCGAGCACGTTGGTTTTGGGGAGGAGATAGAGGAGGGTGGCGGCGAGGAGGGTGATGCCCAGGGGGATGATGGAGGATTCGGGGTAGCCGACGCTGACGGTGGCCTGGACGACGAAGGGGGGTTTGGCGAGTTTCATGGCGGCGTCGAAGAGGAGGAAGAGGGTGAGGAGGACGAGCAGCACGCGGCCGATGATGAGGGGGGCTTTGCCTTTTGCGTTGCAAGATGCGGGCGCAAGGGGGGCTGTGAGGGTGGTCATGGGGGACTCCTTTTGGGTTAGGCGTTCCGATGTTGGGGGCATATTGACCCGCGCCGTCGCAGACGGCGGGCTTTAGGATTGCTGATGGGGGATGTTGGGAATTTCCATCACGGGGCGGATTTCGACGGTGCCTTTTTTGGCGCCGGGGATGCGGGCGGCGATGGCGATGGCTTCATCGAGGTTGTCGGCGTTGATCATGTAGAAGCCGCCGAGCTGTTCGCGGGTTTCGGCGAAGGGGCCATCGGAGATGAGGGCTTTGCCTTCCCGCACGCGGACGCTGGTGGCGGTGGCGACGGGGTGGAGCGGCGAGGCGGTGATGAAGTGACCCTTGGCGTGGAGGTCGTCGAGTGCGGCGGCGAAGGCATTTTGCGTGGCTTCTTCGGCACGGTCGAGATCGCCGAGGAGACGGACGAGGGTGGCGAAGACGCGGCGGGAATCGGAGCGAAAGAGGGCGTCGATGTGGGGGCGGATGGTGTCGAGATTTGGCACGACGCGTTCTCCGCGCAGGATGCCTCAGGTCTATCGCTACTTCATCTGGAACCACGGAGGTCACGGAGGGCACGGAGAAATTGCTTGTTTTGGCTTTGTCTCCGTGGGCTCCGTGTCCTGCGTGGTGAACTGTTTCAGGCGAGGGCGGGGACGGGTTGGCCCTTCTGGTAGTGGCTGCGCGTGTGGCCGGTGGGGTCGACGGAGGATTTGAGGTCGCAGGCGTGGGCGTCGGGGCCGAAGCCGAAGTCGGATTCGACGAGGGATTGGATTTCTTCCATTTCCTGTGGGGCCAGCTTGTCACCGTCGCAGGCGGCGGCGAATTCGCGGAGTTCTTCTTCCGTGAGGATATTCGGCTGGACGGAAACGACGGTGGGCCAGGTGAGGAGCCATTTGATGGCGAGCTGGCTCATGGTGCAGTTGTGTGCTTTCTGGATGTGGCGGAGTTTTTCGACTTTTTTGAGGCCGTAGATGAGCCAGTTTTTGTCGCGGAATTTGCGGTGATCGTCGAATTTCTGGTCGGGGGTGTAGAGGTCCTGGAGGATGCCGGAGGAGTGCGGGACCCGTGCCATGATGCCGGCGCCCCCCCCCGGTTTGGTTTCGGCGGCGAGTTCGGCAAATTCGCGCCCGGGGTGTTGTTCGAGCATGTTGAAGACGGTTTGCACCGTGCAGCAGGATTTCCAGTGTTTGAGGGCCAGCACGCCTTCTTCGCGCCAGCCGATGGCGGGCCCCAGCGCGATGCCCCAGTGTTTGACCTTGCCGGATTTCACGATGTTTTCCATCGTGCGGACGAACTCATCATTCATCTGCGGCAGCTTCATGTTGTGGGCCTGATAGAGATCGACGTAATCGGTCTGCATGCGCTGGAGGGATTGTTCGAGGGCGAAGGCGATGAATTTGGCGGAGAAATCCTGTTTGCGTTCCTTGTGAGAGCCGGGCGTGCCGGGATCGGAATAGAAGTCGTAGCCGAACTTGGTGGAGAGGACGATTTTGTCGCGGCCTGCGTATTTAAGCGTATCGACCATGAGGCGTTCGGCGTGGCCATTGGAATAGGCGTCGCCGGTGTCGAAGAAATTGACGCCGAGGTCGTAGGCGAGATTCTGGAGCCGGATGCCTTCGGGGGCGTCAGCGGGGGTTTTTCCCCACATGTGGGAGCCATACATGAAGTTGCCGAAGGAGAGTTCGGAGACGGAGAGGGAGGTGTTGGGGATGGTGCGATAGTGCATGAAGTGCCTCACGAGGAAATCAATCGAGCCCGCTATAGTACCGCAATCGGGGGCGGCTACACTACTGGCAGGAGCGTTGATGCGATGAAAAACGCGGTGATTCTGTTGAGCGGGGGGCTGGATTCGGCGACGACGCTGGGGATTGCGGCGAGTGAGGGGTATGCGTGCCATGCGCTGTCGTTTGATTATGGGCAGCGGCATCAGCGGGAGATTGCGGCGGCGGCGGCGCTGGCGAGGCACTACCAGGTGCAGCGGCATGTGACGATGAAGATCGATCTGCGGGCGTTTGGGGGATCGGCGCTGACGGCGGATATTGCGGTCCCCAAAGACCATCTGGGGCAGGAGGGACCGGAGGGCTCGGAGATTCCAATCACGTATGTACCCGCGAGAAATACGGTGTTTCTGGCATTCGCGGTGGCGTTTGCGGAGACGGTGGGGGCGTTCGACATTTTTATCGGAGTCAACGCGGTGGACTATTCGGGGTATCCGGATTGCCGGCCGGAGTTTGTGCAGGCGTTTGAGCGGGTGGCGAATCTGGGGACGCGCGCGGGGGTGGAGGCGGCGAAAGGCGGGAGCGGGGAGGACCGAGCCGGCCCGTTTCACATTCACGCGCCGCTGGTGGAGTGGTCGAAAGCGCAGATTATCAGAACAGGGTTGCGCCTGGGCGTTCCTTATGAATTGACGCATTCGTGTTATGACCCGACGCCGGAGGGCAAATCGTGCGGGCATTGCGATTCGTGCCTCCTGCGGCTGGCGGGATTTCGCGATGCGGGGGCGCGCGATCCGGTGGCGTACGGCTGATAATTTTTTGGTGAACAGTACTGCTCATGCGGCCACTGCTTCGTGCCGATGTGGAGGGCAATCCACACATCGGGGATGAGCGATGACGGTACACACACGGGTGTTGCCAGGGCTGCAGGGTGAGGCGGTGATGGGGGGGGCGCCGCGATTGTCGGATGTGGCGGCGGCGCTGTCCTACGCGCTGGACATCACGGAGGGTCAGGCGGAAGGACATGCCGCGCGGACGTGCATGATCGGCATGCGGATCGCGCGGGAAATTTATTTGAGCAACCATCAGCGCCATGCGCTGTTCTATGCGCTGCTGCTCAAGGACCTGGGTTGTTCGAGCAACGCCGCCAAAGTATGCAGCCTCTTTGGCGCGGACGACCGGCGGCTCAAGGCCGAGCTCAAGACGACCAATTGGACGAAGTTTGGCGGGCGATTGAGCTATCTGGTCAAGCACGCCGGGGCTGGGGCGTCGCTCTTGAAGCGCATGGCGACGTGCGCGGGGGTGATGCGCGGCGGCGATGCGGTGGCGCGCGAACTCGTGGAGCTGCGCTGCGATCGGGGGGCTTCGATCGCGCTGATGATCGGATTGCCGCGGGAGACGGCGGCGGCGATTCGCTCGCTCGATGAACATTGGGACGGCCGGGGCCATCCGCACGGTTGGAGCGGCGAGCAGATTCCGATCCTGGCGCGGATTGCGGGGTTGGCGCAGACGGTGGAAGTGTTCCTGCGGCGGGATGGCCTGATGCGGGCGCTGGCGGTGGCGCGGCAGCGCGCGGGGCGGTGGTTTGATCCCGACTTGGTGCGGGCGCTGGAATCGGCGAAGACAGACACGCGATTCTGGGAGCGCGTGGCCGCTCCCGATGCGCTGGCGCAGACAAGGATATTTGAGCCGGAGTGCGTCGATCATTGTTTTTCCGCCGATGAGGACACGCTGGATCGGCTGGCCGTCGGATTTTCCCACGTCATTGACGCCAAGAGTCCGTGGACATTCGCCCACAGCCAGGGCGTGGCGGATCTAGCGGTGGGCATCGCGCAAACGCTGGGGCAGAACGGCCGCTTTGTGCGGCGTCTGCGGCGGGCGGCGCTGTTGCACGACATCGGGAAGCTCGGAATTTCGAATCTCATTCTCGACAAGCCGGGGAAACTCGATGCCGCGGAAATGGCGGCGATGCAGACGCACACCGGGCACACGCGGCGGATTCTTGCGCGCGTGCCGGGGCTGTGCGAGCTGGCCGATATGGCGGCGGCGCATCACGAGCGGCTGGACGGCCGCGGCTATGACCGGGGGCTCGAAGGCGACGCGATTGGAACCGAATCGCGCATTCTTGCCGTCGCCGATATGTATGAAGCGCTTGCGGCCAAACGGCCCTATCGCAAAGACCTCAGCGAAGCGCACGCGCGGGAGATCGTGCGGCAAAGCCGCGGCACCGCGCTCGATGCGCAGATGGTGGCGGCGCTCGAATGCTTCCTCGACCGCACGGCGTGGCAGCCGATCAGCCTGGCGGCGTAGTCCACGCGGAGCCACTGCGACACAACAGGAAGCCGCCGCGATCTGGCAGGAGATCGCGACGGCTTCCGAAGGGGGATCAGGTTTTGAAATGGTCGGCGTTGAGCTGAATGAAGTGGTGCCACTCCTGGGTTATCGCGGCGGCGGCATGCCCATTTTCTGATTGAACGCGCCCGAGCCGCCGGGCGGAATGGTAAGGTATTGCCAGTCTTGCTGGTGGAGATGTTTGGCAATGAGGGCGATTTGGGCGGCGTGCCAGGCGCAGTGGGTGGATGCGCGAAGGAGGGCTTTCATCACCGTATGGGGCTCGTTGCGGATGGTGATGATTTTTTCGAGATCGGCGTCAGTGAGTGGAGCGAGGGCGGCGAAGAGGGTGCTCCAGGCGGCTTCCCATTGGGCGAGGAGTTGGGCGCGCGGAAGGCGCCGGTCGGCGAATTCCGCTTCGCGGTTGCGCGAGGGCTTTTCGCCGTCGGTGGTGAGGAAGTCGGTGAAGCGCGAGATCATGTTGCCGGCGAGGTGCTGGACAATGGCGGCGGGGGAGTTCTGGAGGGGGTTGAGTTGGTAGTGGAGGTCGTCGTCGGAGAGCTGGGCGAGGGAGCAATCGATCATGGACTTGGTTTTTTGGAAGTCGGCTTCGAAGGCTTGGAGGGTTTGGCGGGGCATGAGCGGCTCACTTGTGAGTTGGGAATTCGTCGCCTTTGGACATTTCAGGGACGGGGAGGACGTGGATCACGGTTTGGTCCAGTCCTCGATGCGGAGCTTGGGAACATGGACGAAGTCGTGGAGGTTGCGCGTGATCAGCGTTGCGTCGAGGGAGAGGGCGATGGAGGCAATTTTGAGATCATTCGTGCCGATGCGGATTTTTTGTTTCCTTAGTTCTTCGAATTGGGTGAATGCTTGCCGATCGAAGGGCAGCACGTGAATATTTCTATAGTTGTCAACGTGCTTCACGAGACGGGCGTAGACTTCGATTTCGCGATCGGGATTGCGGGGCGGCTTGCGGGCGAGAGACATGGCAGCGAACCACCCTTGAATCTGTTCTTCGTACGTGATGACCGTGGCTGCCGTAAGTTCGTGCCGCGGGAGCTGCGCAATGCGTGCGCGAACGCGCAAGCCCTCGCGGTTATCGTCGCGCTGGACAAGGCTGATGATGTCGGTGTCAAGGATGATCATTTGCGTCGAAGCCGTTTGGCGCGGGCGGTGCTGGGCCCGGAGCGAGCGGCTCGGTAGGGCTCGGATTGACGCCATTTCCGGCCGAGCCTCATGGCTTCGTCGAATAGCGGGTCGTTGGCGAATGTTCCAGCGATTGACTCCACCCAATTGGTGCCATTTGGCGCGGCGGCGATTTGAGCTTTAAGACGGGCTACTTCCTGCTCCAGAGCGAGGAGCCGGGATTCGACCTGAGCGGTTGTCATGGCCATCTCCTTTGTCGGGATTATAGCGACGCTATTCCTTCGCGGTTCAGAGGATTGCGGTGGTGACGAGTGTTAGATTTCCCGGTCGACAGCGGCGGCAATTTTCTTGAGCGTCCCCATCATGTCTTTGAGGGTTTTGGGCGTGATCGACTGGGCGCCGTCGGTGAGGGCGTGTTCGGGGTCGTCGTGGGCTTCGATGATCAGGCCGTCGGCGCCGGCGGCGATCGCGGCTTTGCACATGTCGGGAACGAGATGGGCGTGGCCGGTGCCCTGGGAGGGGTCGATGACGATCGGAAGGTGCGAGATGCGGTGGACTTCGGGGACGATGGCGAGGGGAAGCGTATTGCGGCAATAGTTTTCGAACGTGCGGATGCCGCGCTCGCAGAGGATCACGTTGGGGTTGCCGCGGGAAATGATGTATTCGGCGGCGAGGAGGAATTCTTCCAGGGTCGCCGACAAACCCCGCTTGAGCAGGACGGGTTTCTGCTGTTCGCCGACAGCCATCAGCAGGTTGTAGTTCTGCATGTTGCGGGCGCCCACCTGGAGGACGTCGGCGTATTTGGCGACGAGGGCGACCTGGTCGACGGCCATGACTTCCGTGACGACGGCGAGGCCGGTCTTCTCTCGCGCTTCGGCGAGGATTTCGAGGCCTTTTTCGCCGAGGCCCTGGAAGTCGTAGGGGCTGGTGCGAGGTTTGAAAGCGCCCCCGCGGAGGGCGGTCGCGCCGGCTTCCCTGACTTCGTGAGCGCACTTCAAAAGCTGGTCGCGTGATTCCACCGAGCAGGGACCGGCGATGAGCGCCACCTTCTTGCCGCCGGCGGAGGCGCCGAGGGTGCCGCCGAGGGGGATGATGGAGCGGTCTTTCTTGACTTCCTTCGAGGCCATCTTGTATTTGGCGAGGACGGGCATGACCTTTTCGACGCCGGGGGCGTTTTCAATGTTTTCCTTGTTTTTGGCGCGGTCATCGCCCAGCGCGGCGACGACGGTGCGCTCGGTGCCTCTGATGATATGGGAACGGAGGCCGAACTCTTCGATGAGCTTGGTGACGTGGTTGATCTGGGAATCGGTGGCGCCTTCTTGCATCACGACGATCATGGGGGGTTCTCCGGGGTTAGGGGTTGAGGGGATGAAGGCCGGCGGGGAAGCACGCCGCGGCCCGAGGGGGGGTAATCGGTCATCAGGCATGGGCAACCGGGAACGCGCGATGGCGGCGCCAAAGCTGCTCCTGGATCTCGGTGGCGAGGATGAGGGCCCGGTCGGCGGCGAGGAGGAGGCGGGGGAGTGATGGGGCGGCGGTCGTTTGCATGAGCGTGCTCCCTGGGGTGCAAAGGCGGAAAAAGAAAAAGCCCTGGACTGGAGGGTCCAAGGCTATTTTTAAGGTTAAGGATGGGGTGGTTGAGCCTGGCCCTCGGGTTAGGGGGTATGGGTAAAAAAGAAGTAGCGCCAATAGGCCATTGGCCGATAGGGGGGGGAGAGAGGATGCCGGTGGGAGTCGTGCATATCTTGCGCCAACTATGGCTCTGAATATACAAAAAGTCAAATGGGGACTGGCGGGAGCAGGGATGGTGGTGGGGGAGCGTGCGTTTGCGGAGTGGCTGCTGTCGCCGGCGGCGCGGGTGCCGGCGAAGAGCAGGCGTGCGGGGTTGCAGGCGGTGCTGTTTGACCTGGATGGCGTGCTGGTGGACACGGCGGAGTTTCATTACCGGGCGTGGCAGCAGTTGGCGGACGAAATGTCGCTGCCGTTCGATCGGCATGTGAATCGGACGTTTCGGGGCGTCGGACGGATGGCGTGCCTCGACTTATTGCTGGGGGAACATGCGCGGTTTTTTGCCTTGCAGGAGAAGGTGATCCTGGCGGATCGAAAGAATGGATACTACCTTGATCAGGTGATGAAGCTGGGGCCGGGAGATGTGGCGCAGGGGGTGCGTCCGCTCGTGCGGGAACTTGGGGAGCGGGGGGTGCGTGTGGGGGTCGTATCCGCGAGCCGCAATGCGCGCCTGGTGCTGAGTCTGCTCGCGCTGGAGGAGAGTTTCGATGCGATCGTGGATGGAAACGATGTGACGCGCGGCAAGCCTGATCCGCAGGGCTTTCAGAAGGCGGCGGGACTTCTGCGCGTGGATGGGGAGCGCTGCGTGGTGGTGGAGGATGCGGAGGCGGGGGTGCGGGCGGCGCAGGCGGCGGGGATGCGGGCGATCGGCGTGGGACGGTTCGGACAAATGGCGGGGCTGGCGGGATGCGTGGGGACGGTGGGGGAACTGACGGCGGAGATGCTGGAGGCGGCGGTGGGATAGGAGCGGTGGAGGTCGTGGTGGGGCGGGGCGTATAGTGGGGCCATGATGATGGCGATTGTGCGGACAGTGTGGGTGTTGCCGACGACGGGGGTGGGCCTGTTGGTGGGGGTTGCCTGTTTGCCGACGGGCGCCCGGTGGCGCCGGCATTCGGGCGTGATTGAGATTCATGGCGGGGGGGTGAGCTGGCTGCTGGAGCACGCGACGGTGTTGAAGGGGGGCGCGATGGCGATGACGCTGGGAGAGGTGGTGCTGGGGGTGAGCGAGGCGGCGCTGGAGGTGACGCGGTCCCATGAGCGGGTGCATGTGCGGCAGGCGCGGCGGTGGGGGCCATTGTTCATACCGGCGTATGTGTGGGCGAGCGTTGTGGCGATGGCGCGCGGGCGGCACTTTTACCGGGGGAATGCGTTTGAAATGGAAGCGTACGACGAAGGCGGACGGGACGGCTGAGGCGGGTAGCGGGGAGCGGTGCGGCGTGGTTGGAGGCGAGCGCGTGATGTTGTAGGCTCGTGGACGGTTTTGTGGGGTTGGCGTTGCGAGCTGGCCGATAATTCCCGCTGGGCACATCTGATATTTTGCAGGCACGGAGGCACCATGGATTCACTGGTCATCGAAGGCGGTTCACGTTTGCGTGGGTCGATTCGCGTCAACGGCTCGAAAAACGCGGCGTTGCCGATCATGGCCGGGGCGCTTCTGGCGCGGGGGCCTTCGGTGTTCAAGGATGTGCCGAATCTCTCGGACATCAACCACCAGATCAATTTGCTGCGCGAGTTGGGGTGCGTGGTGGAGCGGCAGGCGGACGGGGGGCTGATGATCAACGTGACCGATGAGAATAATTCGCACGCACGGTATGACCTGGTGCGGAAGATGCGCGCGAGCATCTGCGTGCTGGGGCCGCTGCTGGCGAAGCGGCGGTATGCGCGGGTGTCGATGCCCGGGGGCTGCGCGATCGGCGATCGGCCGGTGGATATTCATCTGCGGGGGCTGGAGGCGCTGGGGGCGCACGTGGAGCTCGAGGGCGGGGACATCATTGTCAAAGCGGACAAGCTGGTGGGGACGGAGATTTTCCTGGGCGGGAATTTTGGATCGACGGTGCTGGGAACGGCCAACGTGATGTCGGCGGCGGCGCTGGCGCGGGGGACCACGACGATTGAGTGCGCGGCCTGTGAGCCGGAGATTGTGGACCTGGCGAATTACCTCAATGCGATGGGGGCGAAGATCACCGGGGCCGGAACGCCGCGGATCGTGATCGAGGGGGTGGCGGAGCTGACGGGCACGACGCATACGGTGATCCCGGATCGCATCGAGGCGGGGACCTTCATGGTTGCCGCGGCGATCACCAACGGGGAGGTGCACATCGACAATTGCCGGCTGGATCATTTGATGGCGGCGGTGGACAAGCTGCGGAACATCGGCGTGATCGTGGAGAAGAACAACGGGGGATGCACGGTGGCGAGCGTGCGGCGCCTGGAGGCCAGCAGCCTGACGACGCAGCCGCATCCCGGGTTTCCGACGGACCTGCAGGCGCAGTTCATGGCGCTCCTGGCGATCGCGGACGGCAATTCGGTGATCACGGAAAAGATATTCCCGGATCGGTTCCTGCATGTGGCGGAACTGTCGCGGCTGGGGGCGCGGCTGCATAAGGAAGGCTCGACAGTGATCATCCAGGGCCAGAAGCGGATGACCGGGGCGCCCGTGATGGCCAGCGATCTGCGGGCGTCGGCGGCGCTGGTGCTGGCGGGTCTGACGGCCAAGGGAACGACGACCGTGATGCGCGTGTATCACATTGACCGCGGATATGAGCGAATCGAGACGCGCCTCAATGCGGTGGGGGCGAAAATCACCCGTGTCGATCAGAAGGAACTCGATTTGTGACGGCCCGGGGGGTGGCGGGCGGCTCCTCATTTGAGTTCGAAGGTGACGGAGACGGCGGCGCGGACGGCGATTTTGCCCAGGGGGAGGGTTTCGCTGGTGTCGGCGCCGCCTTGCACGACCTGCATGCTGTTCTGGCTGACGTTCGAGTAGTTGTTGAACCGGTAGCCGCCGAAGTAAATGCCGCCGCCCTCTTCGGTGATGTGCAGGGGCTTCCCGACGGATACGTCGAGGTCCTTGGCGAGGGCTTCGGCCTTTTCGCGCGCGGCTTTGGCGGCCATATCGCGCGCCTGGTCACGGTATTTGCGCAGCTCGGTGGTTTCAAAGGAGACGCCGTTGAGCTCGTTGGCCCCATTCTTCAGACCGGCATCGACCAGCTTTTCAAAAAGCGTCGCGTCCTTGAGCGTGACGGCATATCCGCGCCGGACGCTGTAGCCGGCGACCGCGTGATAATAGGTGTTGGGCTGATATTGGATCTCCACCTGCAGGTTGTCGGTGGCGACGTCGGATTTGTCGATGTTGAGCGCGAGAATGGCCTGCATGAGGCGCTTGGACTCGCTGTCGTTTTTGGCTTTGGCGGTATCGAGATTGGCGTCCTGGGTTTCCACGCCGAAGCCGACGATCACCTTGTCGGGCGTGACGTAGACCGTGGAGTCGCCGGCGGTGGAGATCGACGGCGGCTCGTCGGCGGCGGAGAGCGGCGCGGCCACGGCGAGAAGAATCAGGGGGGCGATGGACAGCATGGGGCGCATGGCATTTCCTTTCGAAAAGAGAACGCGCCTGTTAGATGCGCCTGCCGCGGAGAAGTTCCCGCGGGGAGTATGCGGGTTGGCGGCGGGCGCTTAGAATCGCGGCTTTGATTCCTTGGGAGTTGCGGTCATGACGGATTCGGCGGCGGCGAAGAGCCCGGTTTCTCTGGCGATTTCCGGCGCGGCGGGGCGGATGGGGAAGCGGTTGATTGCGCTGGCGGGGGAGCGGCCGGGGGAGGTTACGGTGTCGGCGGCGCTGGATGCGCCGAACTCGCCGGCGCAGAATCAGGATGCGGGGACGCTGGCGGGGGTGGCGGCGCTGGGGGTGCCGGTGACGGCGCAGTTGCAGACGACGCCGCAGGTGGTAATCGATTTTTCGGTTCCGGCGGCGACGCGGGCGCTGATCGCGCAGTGCGTGGAGCGGAAGATCGCGCTGGTGATCGGAACGACGGGGCTGACGGCGGAAGATCAGAAGGCGATCGATGCGGCGGCCACATCCATCGCGATTTTGCAGGCGACCAATACGGGGCTGGGGATCAATGTGCTGCTGGCGCTGGTGGAGCAAACGGCGCGGCGACTGGGGGACGCGGTGGATGTGGAGATCGTCGAGGTGCATCACAATCTGAAGAAGGATGCACCGTCGGGGACGGCATTGTCGCTGGCGGAGGCGGTGGGGAAAGGGCGCGGGGATGGAAAGGAACTGGTTCATGGGCGCGCGGGGCATGAGGTGCCGCGGAAGAGGGGCACGATCGGGATGCACGCGGTGCGGATGGGGGATGTGGTCGGAGAGCATACGGTGTACTTCGGGATGGGCGGGGAGCGGATTGAGTTGAAGCATGTGGCGACGAATCGCGATACGTTCGCGCGCGGGGCGTTGCGGGCGGCGGCGTTTCTGGCGGGGAAGGGGCCGGGACGGTACACGATGCGCGATGTGTTGGGGCTTTGAGCGGCGGCACAAAAGCGGAGCGACGGCATGAAGCGGGTGATGCGGGCGGCGGCGGTTATCACGGCATTGCTGGCGGCGACGGCGGCGGCGCGGGCGGATAATTACAAGAATTTCCGCGTGGCGGTGTATTTTGTGAATGCCGCGCAACAGTACAATGAGCAGCAATTGCAGCAGCAGTTCGACCGCATCACCAGCCAGGTGAAGATCGACAAGGTGTATATCGAGGTGTATCGGAGCCGGCGGTTTGCGGATGAGAACGCGATTGAGCCGGTGAAGAAATTTTTTACGGACCGGGGGATTCAGGTGGCGGGCGGGGTGACGCTGACGTGGAACGATTCGGGGCAATTCGAGACATTTTCGTTCGCCAACCCGGAGCATCGCGCGGAGTGCCAGAAAGCGGTGGAGATGGCGGCGCGGCACTTTGATGAAGTGATCCTGGATGATTTCTTTTTCTATGCGACCAAGACGGATGCGGACATCGCGGCGAAGGGAAATCGCTCGTGGACGCAGTACCGGCTGGAGGCAATGCGGGACGCGGCGGAGAACCTGGTGCTTAAGCCGGCGCGGGCGATCAATCCGAAGATCAAGATGGTGATCAAGTATCCGAACTGGTACGAGCATTTTCAGGCGTCGGGGTATGACCTGGATCAGGAAGCGAAGGCGTTCGATGGGATTTATACGGGCACGGAGACGCGCGATCCGCTGGTGACCGATCAGTTGCTGCAGCAATACGAGAGCTATGAGATTTTCCGGTATTTCAACAACATCAAGCCGAACGGGGGGAATCATGGCGGATGGGTGGACACGTTCAATGTGACGTACGTAGATCGGTACGCGGAGCAGTTGTGGGACACGGCGTTTGCGAAGGCGCCGGAGATTACGCTGTTCAACTGGACGACGCTGGCAAACGGCGGCCGGGGGAATCAAGCGGTGGCGGCGGGGGAGCGGCAGCAGTGGGCGAATGTGAAGACGAGCTTTGATTACGATGCGATGGTGAAGGGGTTTCAGGGGCCTGGCGCGCCGGGGTATGCGCGGGTGGCGGGATACTCGCTGGAGCAGGTGGATGGGTTTCTGGGGAAGCTGGGGAAGCCGATCGGGATTGCGGCCTATAAGCCGTACCAGTCTTCGGGGGATGATTTTCTGCACAACTATCTGGGGATGATCGGGATTCCGATCGAGATGCAGCCGACGTTTCCGGAAGATGCGAAGATGGTGCTGCTGACGGAGAGCGCGAAAGCCGATCCGGAGATCGTGGCGAAGATCAAGAAGCAGTTGACGCAGGGCGGGAACGTGATGATCACGTCGGGGCTGTGGCGGGCGCTGCAGGGGAAGGGGATCGAGGATATCTGCGAGCTGGAGTACACGGATCATCGGGTGGCGATTTCGGATTTTTTGAATGCGTATGGGGCGGGGAGCGGGCAGCGGTTGAATGCGGAGGGTAAGACCACTCCTGCGATTCTGTTTCCGGAGATGCGGTTTTACACGAATGATTCGTGGGTGCTGGTGCGCGGGGTGGCGAGCGGGAAGGGGTTTCCAATTTTGCTGATGAACAAGTATTCGAAGGGGATTTTTTACGTGCTGGTGACGCCGGACAACATGGGGGATTTGTACAATTTGCCGGCGGGGGTGACGCGGGTGATTCGCAGTTATCTGATGCAGGATTTTCCGGTGCGGGTGGATGGTCCGGCGCGGGTGAGCGAGTTTGCGTATGACAATGACACGTTCATTGTGGAGTCGTTCCTGCCGACCGAGACCAAGGTGATGGTGAATGCGAAAGCAGGGGTGGGGCATTTGCGGAATCTGGTGGATGATTCGGTGATTGAGGCGCAGCCGGCGGCGGCGGGGCGCGGGCGGTTTGGGCGCGGCGGGGGCGGCGCGGCCCAGGAGAGCCGGTTTGAGGTGACGGTGATGCCGCATTCTTACGTTCCCCTGCGGATGGAGAAGTAGGGGCTACTCTTCGACGATGTCGTTGGGCGGGGCGGTGAGGGTGTGGAGGGTGGCGGCTTTGATGGCGGTGCGGATGTCGGACATCCAGCGTTGGAAGAAGCGGAGGTTGTGGATGGAGAGGAGTGTGGGGCCGAGCATTTCTTCGACGGAGAAGAGGTGGCGGAGGTATCCGCGGGAGAAGTGGGTGCAGCAGTAGCAGTCGCAGTTTTCTTCGAGGGGGCGGTTGTCGAGGGCGTACTTGGCGTTGCGCAGGCGGCGGGTGCCCTGGTAGGTGAAGGCGAGGGCGTTGCGGCCGTTGCGGGTGGGCAGGACGCAGTCGAACATGTCAATGCCGCGTTTGACGGCTTCGAGGATGTCTTTGGCGTAGCCGACGCCCATGAGGTAGCGGGGTTTTTCGTCGGGGAGGAGCGGGGCGGTGTGTTCGATGGTGTCGACCATGCGGTCGTGGCCTTCGCCCACGGCGAGGCCGCCGAGGGCGTAGCCGGGGAGGTCGAGGGCGGCGAGCGTTTCGGCGGAGTGTTTTCTGGCGTCGAGGTTGGTGCCGCCTTGGACGATGCCGAAGAGCGCGGGAGCGTGGTAATTGGTAATTGGTAATCGGTCATTGGGGGTGAGTTGGGCGGGGTTGTTGGAGAAGCGGGTGTGGGCATCTTTGCAGCGTTTGGCCCAGCGGTGGGTGCGGTCGAGGGATTCGGCGAGGCGGTCTGGGGGGCAGTCGGCGGGGGGGCAGTCGTCGAAGGCCATGATGATGTCGGCGCCGAGGAGGTGCTGGACGCGCATGGATTCTTCGGGGGTGAGGCGGATGATTTGGCCGTCGATGTGGGAGCGGAAGGTGACGCCGTCTCCCCCCCCCATGTTGCCGGTGTCGAAGGAGCGGAGATCGGAGAGGGAGAAGACCTGGTATCCGCCGGAGTCGGTGAGCATGGGGCCGTTCCAGGCGGAGAATTTTTGGAGGGCACCGAGTTGGCGGACGGTTTCGGGGCCGGGGCGGAGGAGGAGGTGGTAGGTGTTTCCGAGGATGATCTGGCAGCCGCAGTCGCGAGCTTGTTGGGGGGCGACGCCTTTGATGGAGCCGCGGGTTCCGACGGCCATGAAGGCGGGGGTGTCGAAGGAGCCGTGGGGGGTGGAGACGGTACCGAGGCGGGCGCGGGTGTGGGGGTCGCGATGGTGGATGGTGAACATCGGAGGGATGGTACGAGGGGAGTGGGGGGTAGGGGAAGGAGGGCCGGGGGGTGACAAGGAGACAAGGGGACAAGGGGGGGCGGGATGGGATGGGGGGAAGTCAAGGGGAAAATTTGCGGGTTGCGGGGGTAAGGCGCTCATAGGGGGGGCAAGGCGCTCATTTTTTTGACTTTTGCCGGTTTTCATAAGGTGGCGGTTTTGGGGCGGTTGTGAAAGGCGGAGGGCAAGGCGCTCATTTGTTTTTGCGCGCGCGGGGTGGAGGGTGTGGTTGATAAATGGGGTAAGTGCGGGCGCGCGGGGTGTTGTTGGCGTGTGCATGGTTCTTCTCCCGGCGCGACGGGCGCGGTCGGCCAAGGCCGATCGCAAATGTCAAGGCGTCGCATGAGAGAGAACGGATGGGAGGCGGCGAGGGTTCCCGAAAAGTTTGGATTTTTTTCGGGGCGGGGGGAGGGGACATTGAACAGGGTGGCAAGGCTCCGCCGCGCACCGCTCCCTTACGGTCCAGGCGGGCGATGGGCCGAGCCATCCGCGTGAAGTGCTGCGGCAGAACATCGGCTATTTTGAAAAACACCAGCAGCACATGCGGTATGACGTATACCGGAGCCGCGGCTGGCCGATTGGCTCGGGCAATGTGGAAGCCGGCGTGAAAGGATTCAATGAGCG
>DASZTO010000094.1:0-22437 GCA_035548175.1 Phycisphaerae bacterium
CGCATGCCGTCGCCAGCGCATAGGCGGCATTGAGCACCATCCGCGGTGATTTGCAGGTTTCCATCCTGCATGATGTAACCAGCGAGCGTCTATTGCGCAAATTTCATTGGCGCGAATTATGAGGAGGGTTGAGACAGAGCACTCCTGACCCCTTATTTCCCCTTGACAAGTCGTATGTGGACGTGGCGAAGAAAGCTGCGGCTGTGGCCATCGCGCATCCGGAGTTATTTGATACCAAGCTGGCCGCAAGCCATCAGGCGGAGCTTACGGCACTGGCGGTTGGTGACAATGACCTGCTTGCCGTGGCTGCGTGTCGCTTGCTGTGCGGCAGCGCCTTTCCTCCTGACGATGTGATCAAGAAAGCGATGGCGGGTCGGCACTACCTCATTCAGGCGGCGGAATTCCAGCAGATTCTTCGGTCTTGCCCGGAGAAGCGAAGGGCGGGCGTCACAGCCATTGTCGAGTCGCTGATTCCCGCCAACAGCGACTCGCGATCAGCGGAAGGCCTGCTTACCGCGATGGTATTTAGCGCGGGTCACACGGCGACAGGAGACGCAATGGCCAACGAGATCGCGCAACTCATCACGCGAGAGACTGCTCAATTTCGGGGGGACGCCGATTCCAAGGAAGCCGTCGCCGACCTGCTTGCGCTGTTTCATAGATTTTCTCGCCAGCCGACTACCACTGAAAAAAGAGGTTGACAACTTCATCGGCCCCAGCAGTTTTGAAGGCAATGGGCACGCAGGGGGCGCAGGGTGGCGGCGGCGGTAGGAGTGTGGCGGACATGAAGCCGTATCAGTTGGGCATTTTTAACCGCCCTAGCAAAAAAGGTTCGTCGATTTCCTTGGTCCCTGAAGTTATGAGAGCTGATGCTCTTGGATCATCCACCAGTGCATGAGTCACGCCATAGTATTCTGTAATCGCTCCGGCATTCATTCCTGCCGGCCCCTGCCCGACATACGGTAGACCGACGTACTTATTGTGCCTCCCTCCATAGAATGCCAGCTCCCAAGGATTCCGGCACATCACCATGGCGTCGGGCTCATGTTCGGCGATCCATCTCCCCGCTTGTGGATACTCCGTCTCATCCTGGAAGGGATACCGATCCGTCTGCACGTGCGAACCGATGTATGCGTTCATATGGATGCCAATCGTGCAGCCCCCCCTCCCCCACGCTCCCTTACAGTCGCGTCTCGGAGTTTTGGCCGGATCGAGGAGGGTTTACTGCGGGGTTGCGGGGGTGTTGGGGGCGGGTCATGGGGAGGGGGTGAGGGTGTTGTGGGAGAGGGTGAGGCGGAGGGAGGCGGTGGGGGATTGGGGGATGGTGAGGGTGGATTTGGTGGTCTGGCCGTCGGGGGTGGTGATGGAGATGTCGTAGGAGCCGTGGAAGGCGCGGGTGGTGATTTTGCCGTCGAGGCCGGTTTTTTGTTGGACGTGGGTATGCCAGGTCTGGTGGAGGAGTTTGTTGATGGCGGCGAGAGCGGGGCCTGGGGAGCCGTCGGGGTTTTCCATGCCGCCGGAAGGGCCCCAGCCGTTGTTGGTCATGCCCCAGAGGTTGACGAAGTCGACGTCGGGGTGGGAGAAGGCGACGGTGAGGTAGCGGACGAAGTATTCGGCGCGGAGCTCGGGGGTCCATTGGCCGCGGCGTACGGGGCCGATGATGTTGTATCCGACGGGGGGGAGGTATTCCTCGGTGAGGTGGACGCGGACGCCTTCTTTTTGGAAGCGGTCGAGAATCTGGTATTCCTCGCGGGGATCGGACCAGAGGCCAGCGGGGTTGTGGCCATGGGCGCCGAAGAAGTCGATTTTGACGCCCTGGGATTTGAGCCAGAGGAAATCATCCCAGCCGCGCCATTGATCCCAGCCGCGGTGGACGCCGGGTCCATCGCCATCCCAGAGGCGGATGCAGTCGGACATGCCGAGCTTGATGTTGGGGAATTTCTGGTGGAGGAGCTTGAAGACTTCGGGGGTGAGGCGGAGGAGATTGCCTTCGTTTTCGACCTGCCAGTATTTGATGCGGTCGGCATAGCGGCCGACGATGGCGAGTGCGTGCTGGTCGAATTCGGCCTGAGTGGGGTTGGCGCGGACATAGGCGGGCTGGATGCCGGAGAGGTAGTGGTATTCGAGGGTCATGTGGTGCTGGGTGGCGAAGTCCACGTATTTGTCGAGGTCGCTCCAGCGCATGTCGTTGGGGGTGGGCTCGACGTAGCACCACTTGCCGGAGAAGGGGATCATGGAGGCGTTGAAGATGGTGGGAGCGATGTCGAGTTCTTTCTGGGTGACGGGGGCGGGTTTTTCGTCGCCGCCGGGGATGATGTTGTTGGGTTCGAAGAAGCCCAGGGACATGCCGAAGTGGAAGGCGTGGCTGGTTTGTTCGAGGGTGACGTCGGCGTTCTGGACGGGGAGGCCGGCGGCGTCGACGATCTGGAGGGTGAGGTCGGCCTTGCGGTACTTTTCGATGTTGTCGGCGACGGTGGTGTTCATGAACCGCTCCATGGCGGCCCATTCGACGGGGTTGATGACGCCTTCGGGGGGCTTGGGAGCGTTGGCGACGACGGCGACTTCGGGCTTGTAGAGGGTGTAGCGTTTATTGGCGTGGGCGACGGCGAGGGAACGCTTTTCGCCGGGGGTGTTGGGGAGCAGGATGTAGTCGGCATCATATTTTTTGGCGAGTGCGAGGAGTTGCTGGTCGTCGAGGGAGTCGAGGGAATCGCCGCGGGCGATGAGGCGGGAGTCGTCGGGCGAGAGCATGAGGTGGGGTTCGAGGTCGCGGATGCGTGCGAGCCAGTCGGGGGCGAAGGCGGCGGAGAAATAGAGCTGGGTGCCATCGCGCCAGTCGCCGACGATGGGGCGGTCGGAGTCGATGCGGAAGTTGGCCATGCCGGTGGGGGTGAGGAAGAGGGCGTCGGGATCGGTTTGGGATTGGGCCCAGGCGGAGATGTCGGCGAGGGCGGGATCGGGAGCTGGCGCGGCGAGGAGCTGGGCGTAGAGGATGGCGGCGAGGATGAGCCCGGCGAGTGCGGCGGCGGCGCCGACGGCGGCGCGTGGGGCGCGCCGGCGGGTGAGAGCGGCGGTGAGGGCGAGGGCGATGGCGAGGAGGAGGGGAAGCCAGGCGAGTGGTGCATGCCAATGGCCGGGCTGGGCGCCGAGCCAGTCGTGGGAGAGGCCGGGGAGGGGGAAGTTGATCTGGAGGTAGGCGAGGAGGGCGATGATGAGGGCGGCGGCGGCGATGAGGGCTTGGCCCCACCAGAGGCGGCCGCTGATGAGGGCGACGATGAGGGCGACGGCGAGCGCGGCGGGGAGGAGGGGGAGGAGGGCAGGGATGGCGAGGGTGAGGAGCACGAAGATGCCGCCGGTGATTTCGGCGATGCGAGCGGGGAGGGCGAGCGTGATGGAGTCGGTGGCGGTGCGGGATGCTTGGCCGGTCCAGCCGGCGCGGATGGCCATGACGGAGGCGTGGGCGATGTGGATGAGCATGAGGGCGAGGAGGAGTCGCGAGGCGCGGAAGGGCTGGAGGCGGATCATGGTGGGCCAGGGGAGGATTTCGGAGAAGAGATACCCGGCGGCAAAGAGTGCGAGGATGGCGGCGGTCATGAAGAGGGTGACGCGGGCGGTGCGGGCGGCGAAGCCATGCCAGCGGACGGGGGCGAAACTCCAGGAGAGGACGAAGAGGGCGAAGACCAGCACGAAGCGCGGCAGATCGGGATCGCCGGCGGCCCACCAGGTGGAGGGGAAGGAGTGGTCGGCGGAGCGGACGCGCATGAGGTGGATCCACTGGGCGTCGAAGGATTGGTGTTGGGAAGCCATCTGGAGGAGGGTGGGGAGGGCGAGCAGGAGAAAGGCGGCGGCGGCGAGGGAGGTGTGGAGGAGCCAGCGGCGGAGGAGGGTGCGGGCGGCGGGATCGCGTCGCCAGGGGAAATCGGCGAGGAGGGCGGCGGCGATCATGAGGAGTGCGTAGGCGGCGGTGAGGGCGTGGATGTTGAAGAGGATGCCCAGGAGAGCGGCGGCGGCGATCATGCGGCGGCGGTAGGCGAGGGCGAGTGCGAAGAGGGCGAGGGGCAGCGCGAAGTAGGTGTGGGTGAAGCCGGCGGAATAGAGGCCATCGCCGGCGAGGGCCTGGTGGTGGCCGGCGAGGAGGAGTGCGACGGCGGCGAGGGCGGCGGCGTGGGAGCGGAAGATGCTGCGGCCGAGGACGTAGACGGCGGCGAGGGTGAGGAAGCTGGTGAGGAGTTGGAGTGCGAGGTAGAGGGGCGCGATGCCGAAGGTGTGGGCGAGGGGGGCGAGCGCGCGGAAGAAGTAGCTGGGGTAGAGGGGCATGGTCTGGCGGACCATGTCGTCGTTGGCGAAGAGGGTGGGGTTGGCCCAGGCCTTCACGAAGGCGATTTGGATGGATTGGTTGCCGACGCCGAGCTGGTAGCCGGCGATGGCGATTTGTGCGACGGCGAGGAGGAGGCAGAGGGCGAGGCCGATCCAGAGGGGGACGGCAGGGCGAGAGGGCGCGTGGGGGTGCAATCCGGGTGCGGAGGTTCCGCCCATCCCCGCCGGCTCGATGATATTCGCATCCATCGTTCGTCCGACGACGCCCTTTCGTGCGTCAATACTACCAGCACGTCCCCGGCCCCTGGTGATGTCGCGCCCCCCGATGCCTTCCGATACGTTTCCGTCGGGCGTTGGGACTCACGCGGTTGTGCCCCGGGTGTTGCAGGTTTTTGGCAACCTTATGCGGAGGGGGGCGTTTTGGTTAGAGTAACAACGGTGAACGAATGACGCAGCATGCAAGAAAACCGGCGGTGGCGGCGCTTCTGTTGACGTTGGCGGCGGGGGCTGCGGCGCTGGCGGGGACGGGGCAATTTCGATCGGGGGGCGGGTCGAAGGACCTGGCGGCGCTGGAGAAGCGGATTGCGGGGCATCCGGATGCGGGGACGTGGGCGGCGTATGGGGATGCGCTGCGGGCGGCGCATCGGCCGGGGGAGGCGGCGGAGGCGTATGAGCGGTCGCTGGCTTTGGATCCGGCGAATCGTGCGACGAAGATGAACGTGGCGTTGGCGCTGGCGCAGGCGAAACGGGGGGATGATTTTTTCGCGTATGTGTCGCGGTTGACGATCACGGATCCGAAGACGGCGGCGGATTTGATGAACGATCCGGGGGTGGGGCCGATGCATGGGGATTCGCGGTTTCGGGTGGCGGCGGAGTTGGCGCGGGCGCAGGCGGTGGACTGAGGGATAAATTGTCCACAAATGCACACGAATGATCACGAATGGGTTTTTGGGATTTTATTGGTGGGGATTTGTGTTCATTGGTGGACGGCTGTGCGGGTTACCACATGGGCCAGGGTTTTTGCTTGAGGCGGGATTGTTCTTCGGGGGGGAGGTTGGGGAGGAAGGTGAGATGGGTTTCTTTTTCGATTTGGGCGATGGACGTGAGGAATTGGGCGGGGAGTTGGGTGGCTTTGACGGTTTGGGGCATGATGACGGAGAAGACGCGGGGCTCGGCGTTGGGGGGGGCTTCGATGAGGATTTTGTAGAAGGCGGTGGGGACGGCGATGCCGGCGGGAAGCTTGCGGGTGTTGCCGCCGTTGAGGTCGGCGAAGATGGGGCCGTCGAGGATGAAGACGTCGCCGGGGCCGGCGGGATTGTCGGCGTAGACGAGTTCTTCTTTTTCGAGCGCTTCCCAGACTTTTTGATTGAGGACGGAGGATTGGGGGCAGATGTTGGAGAGGAGGAAGGTTTGGTGCTGGGCTTCTTCGCCGAAGCAGTGTGCGATGGCGGAGTTGGGGGCCATGTGGCCGCGATCGAAACCGGAGCCGGTGAAATCGTCGTGGGTGACGCGGGCGGAGGTGCGGAGGTCGGTGAGGAAGTTGCCTTTGGGACGATCGAGGTGGAAAGGGTGGTCGGTGTGGATGACGTGGTAGGCGACCCAGAGGGGGTCTTTGCGGGAGTCGGAGTAGCCGGAGATGTAGGCGGAGTTGTGGAGGATTTGGACGGGGCCGAGGTCGGGTGCGGCGGCGGGGAGTCCGGCGAAGACGATGCCATTTTCGGAGATAAGGGATTGCGGGGCGGTGGCGGAGAGTTGCGGGGCGGGAGCGGGATGTTGCGCGCGGTAGAGGGCGATGGCGACGGTGGCGACGATCAGGAGCAGGAGGATGAGTGCGGCGGCAAAGCGGACGGAGTCGCTGGCCTGGTGGATTTTGCGGCGTTTGGGCATGGGGGGGAATGTCGCACGGTGGGGCGGGCGCGTCAAAGGGACAAGAGGTTCGACAAGGGCGCGGGGCGTCCGTAGAATTCGGCGATTCAGGAATGGCTAACTGGCATCGGAGGTTTTATGGGTGTGAAGCGCCGCGCGGGGTGGGCATTGATCGGTGCTGTTGTGGGGATGTCGATGGCGGCGGGGATGGGGGCGTGTTCGTCGAATCATGCGGCGGACACGACGCAGCCGGCGTTGATACCGTCGATCACGTCGCCGATCGCGGACGTGCCGGTGCCGGCGGGTTTTTCGATGCGTGGCAATTCGACGAGCCAGGTGATACCGTCATCGGGGTTGCGGTTTGTGGATCATCAGTACACGGGGGATGACGACGTGTTGCCGGTGGTGCGGTTTTATCGGGATCAGTTGCCGCAGCGGGGGTGGACGCTGGTGGACCAGTCGCAGGTGCACAAGGAAATCACGCTGCATTTCACGAAGAACAACGAGAATTGCGCGGTGTCGGTGTGGCCGGGGACGCTGGACACGCACATACGGATCAAGATCGATCCGGCGGGGACGAGCGCGCCGAAGTGAGGGGCGGTCGGGGGGATATCGGCCGCGTGGTCATGGAGAGATGGTGATCTGGGCGTTGGCGGTGGAGAGTTTGTTTACGCCATCGGGGGTGGTGATTTTGCAATTTTCGATGTGGACGTTTTTGGCGTTGTAGATGCCGAAGGGTTTGTCGGCGGTGATGTCGACGTTCTGGAGGGTGATGTTGGTGGCGGGGGCTTCGGGGAGGCCCCAGATGAGGCCGGCGCGTTTTCCCCTGGCGACGGTGGCGGTGATGTTGGAGAAGGTGATGTCCTTGTAGATGGGGGTGCGCGGGCCGACGGGTTGTGAGGGATAGGCGGCGGCGATGTCGGCGGTGAGGTTGTTGAGGTCGCGGTATTCCTTTTCCTTGGCGTTGTATTCGGCGTAGATGAGGATGGGGATGTTGACGTTGGTCATTTTGAGGTTGCGGTAGGTCATGTGCTGCACGGTGCCGCCGCGGTCGCGGTCGGACTTGATGCGGATGCCGGCCTCGGTGTTGGTGAAGGTGCAGTTTTCGACGGTGATGTCGGAGACGCCGCCGGAGGTGGGGCTGCCGATGGAGACGCCGTGTCCGTAGCCGTAGGTGCAGTTGCGGATGAGGACATCGGAGGTGCCGCCGCCGCAGGTGAAGTTGTCATCGCCGACGCTGACGTTGCAGTTTTCGATGAGGACGTGGGAGCCGGAGACATCACAGGCGTCGGTGTTGTGGCTGGGGGTGGTGGGGTCGGTGGAGGGCGGGGCTTTGATGGTGACGCCGCGGACGGTGACGTTGGTGGAGTGGCCGCTGATGGCGATGTGGAACATGGGGGAGTTTTGCAGGGTGAGGTTGTCGATGAGGATTTTGTCGCAGCCGCTGAGGGCGATCATGCGTGGGCGGCGGGCTGTGGGGGTGGTTTTGGCGAGGGGCCACCAGGGGGCGCCCTGGCCGTCGATGGTTCCTTCGCCGGAGATTTCGACATCGTGGAGTCCCTGGCCGGTGATGAAGCTCTGGGGATTTTGCGTGCCGCCGGGATAGCGGTCGATGGGGAGCATTTTGAGCATCGCGCCTTTGTCAAGCTGGAGGTTGATGGTGCTGGCGATGCGGATGGGGCCGCTGAGATATTCGCCGGCGGGGATTTCGACGGTTCCGCCCCCGGCGGCTTCAGCGGCGTCGATGGTGTCCTGAATGGCTTTGGCGTTGTCGGATTGGGCGTCGGGCTTGGCGGCGTGGTCGGCGATGGAGAAGGTTTTTGCGGGGATCTGGGGGAGGGGCGGGGGAGTGGGGGCGTCGGCGGCGCGGGCGACGGAGGTTGACCAGAAGGCGGCGAGGGTGAAAAGGAGAGGCAGTGTTTTCATGGCGAGGACTCCTTTGAAGGCTGCTTGAGTGTCTGTCGTAGCCATTTACCGCTCTTCCCTCACTTCATATTCGCCTTCATCCACCCGATCGCCCGGTCCTGCGTCGGATTCGGCAGGCGGCTGTAATCCCACGGCTCATCGATCGCCAGTTTGTCCGACGCTCCGTACAACGCAAACACCTTCCGGGCACGCTCCACCGCGTTATGCACGTCCGCCGGGGTCGTCGAGCGATCCAGCGTCGGCGACACGATGTAAACCGGCCGCGGCGCGATCGCCGCAATCAACTCGTCGTAGTCATACGGAATGCTCGCTTCGTGTCCCTCGTAAATCCCGAGGTTCGGCAGGATGTCCTTGTCGCGGAACAGCCGGGCAATGCCGCCGGTGCCTTTGTCGGCGGTGTCCGTGCGCATCGGCGTGAAGGCGCTGATCGCCACGACGCCTTTCACGCGCGGGTCGAGCGCCGCGGTGTATAGGGCGATATCGCCGCCCATGGAAAATCCATAGAGATAGAGCCGGCTCGCATCAATCTGGTCGTCCTTGCCCAAGGCGTCGATCGCCGCCTCGGTATCCCCAATCATGTGGCCCAGCTGCGACCAGTGCGGATACTTGTTGTAGAAGGGCGCGGCCTCGCTGATGCGCGAGCCAAAACCGGACTGATCATACGCCAGCACCGCATAACCGGAATTGGCCAAAGCCAGAATGGGATGCACGTAGCTGTTGTACACCCAGCTATAGCCCAGCGAATAAAAGTAACCGTGCTCCCAGATCACCACCGGAAGTTTGCCGCCCGCGGCGGCTGACTTGGGAATGTACAGGTCGGCGACGATCGTGTTCCCCGCGGCCCCTGTGAAGGAGAGCTTGCGCGAGGTCACGTTTGCCGCCTCTTGCTGCGGCCAGCCGTAGGAGGGACCTTTGGCCTTGTTGCGGATGTCCTCCGAGAGCGTGAGCGTCGGCGGAGGCGTGCTCGGCGCCGCGGGGGCAGGTTCGGACGCAGCGCTCTCAGTCGCGGCGCCGCCGCGTCCACCACGTCCGCCGCGCCCGCCGAAGCCACCGGCGCCGCCCCGTCCGAAACCACCGCCGCGCGCCGGCGCCGCCGGCTCGCTGGGATCCCGCAGCTTCGGCAACGCAAACGGATGCGCCAGCGTCCCCGGCGTATCGCTCCCCAGCATCGTGTTCACCGCCGCCAACACCCCCGCCTTCTTCTTCTCCCAATCCGCAACGCTCGTCGCCCCGTCAATCGCTGATTTCGCCGCCGGGCCCGGCTTCGCCACCGGCCCCTTCACCTGCGCATGCCACTTGTCGTAATCCCACGGAAACATCCAGTCATCCGCCCATTTCGCGCTGGACCGGCCGAAGTTGATATCCAGGAATTCGAAAGACCGCTCCGTGTCGTTCGCCCCGTGATACCCCGGAATGTGCATCATCCCCAGCGCCTCGGGCTTGTGCAGGAAGGCATACACGGTCTCGCCCGATTTCACCGAGTGCTCCATCCCCCACGATTGCGAGACTTCGTCGTTGTCTCCCCACAGCGCAATCACCGCCCGCGGGGCGCACAGCGCAATCCACAAATTCCCATCCACCGGCAGCCGATCCTCACGGCCCGAAAAATAGCGCAGCCGCGGCGTGAACCAGATCGGGAACGACCGCGTCGTCGATTCGATCGATTCGCTTCCGTTCCGCTCCGATCCGTCACGCCACGTGTAGATTCCGCCCACGCCCGTGCTCCCCGCGATGCACCCGCTGATCCGCTGATCCAGCGCCGTCGTGATCAGCGCCATCTTTCCATTGCGCGAATACCCCGTGATCGCGATCTTCCCCTTGTCCACCTCCGGCACCGTCTCGAGATAATCCACCACCATCTGCGTCACCCAGGCCATCCGCGCCATCGACCCCCAGTCGTAATCGGGATAAAAACGCGCCACATCCGGCGGCGCATCCACGCTCCCCGGGAACGTGCACGAGATGTACCCCCGCGCTGTCACGTCCGCCCCGCCCGCGATCATCACCGGGAACGGCCCCTTCCCCGGCGGGATCCGCAGCGTCACCCGCGTCGTGATCTGCTCGCCATTGACCACCGGCCCATATTTCAAATCCACCATCTTCGTCACGCTCCCGGGCGCCGCCGCCGCCCCGCGCCCGAATGGCCCGCCGAATCCCCCCCCAAAGCCGCCGCGCCCGGCAAAGCCGCCACGCCCCGCCGCTCCGCCCCGCCCCGGCCCTCCCCCCGCGGCCGCCGCGCGCGTCGCCGCCGCCTGCGTCGCCGCCGCTTCCACCGCCGCCGGATCCAGCACCGTCACGCTGTCCAGCGTCGGCTTGGGCGGAATGCTCCCAATGTCATACTTCTCCTCCAGCGCGATGATCTCCTTCCGCCGCGCCTGCCAGTCCGCCGCCGTCTTCACCGGCCGGCCATTCAAAAACTTCAGCGGGTCGGGATCCTCGTTCGACCGCGGCAACGCATCAAAATCCGGCGGCAACTCGCCCGTCTTCGCCTGCCAGTCCGAAAACGATTTCACCGGCGGCAAAATCTCCGCCAGATGCGCCGCGTACGCCTTGCGCTCTTCCACCGTCATCCCTTTGCCCGTCGCCCCCGTCCCGCCCGCCGCACCCGCATCCGCCCCGTCCGCCCCGCCCGCTGATTGACATCCGCTCACCCCCACCATCGCCACCGCCGCCACACACGCCGCCGCCGCCAGAATCCGCCTCATAGCCATCCTTCCATCCAAAACAATCCTGCCACGCCATCCCCGCACCCGCGCCCCACTACCAAACGCCCGCTCCACCCCTTCTCTTGCACCTTCTCTCCCCCCCCCCGCTCGCCCCCGCCCCCCCCCCCCCGCAACCACGCGTCGCGCCTCTCACTCTTTTTTGTGCCCGCCGAACATCCCGCGCAGATACTCCGACATCGTGTAATCCTTCAGATCGCGGAATTCCCCCGCATCCAGAAAAATCCCGTAGCAGGTCGTGCACGCTTCGTAATCGATGTGGTGCTGGTCCACATCCACCATCCGGATCATGGGCGTGTGGCAGCGGGGGCAGTTGATCTTGTTGATCTTGTCCATCTTCCGCCCCACCGCCGCGTCGCCGCTGTCGATCACCTCCGAGCCCTTCTTTTCCTTCAGCCATTTCTGCTCGTTGGCATCGAACCAGATGCCCTTGCAGCCCAGGCAGCGATCCACGGTGACGCCTTCATACGTGACCAATTCCATTTCGGCGTCGCACTTCGGACAGTTCATGCGCACCTCCCACGGTTCCGCGATTTTCCCACTGAGCGCAAGCATACCGGCGGACGCGAAAAATTGGAAAATCATCCCAGCACGCGCGGACATTTCCCGTCATCACCTCGTGCCTTTCGACTCACCATGGCGCCATCTTCGCGCCGCAACGAGATTTTCAGATCACAACTTTCGTGTCCATCGTGCCCTTCGTGGCCACCTTACGTCGTCGGGGGGTGGGGGGGGACCATCGTCGTCTCTCCGCGCCCTCCGCGTTGAACTTCCCGGGACACGCGCCCACGCACAACGCCTTTCCGTTTGAATTGTCGCCCGCCGCGCTGTGCCGCCTCACGTCGCGTGATGCGCCGGCATGTCCACCCGCCGATTTTCCCCCGGCTCGTATTTCTCGCCCCCCGTCAACGCCTTGATCAGCGCCCCGGCTTTCACCAGCGTTCCGTGCGGCGATTCCCAATACTCCGCCTCCGTCGCCTGCACCCGCAGCAGCCCCAGGTTCGGATCCTCGACGCCCCCGGGGAACCACGCCTTCAGGATCGGCGTCCAGAGCTCGCGCGCCTTGGCCCGGTCGCGCACCACGATCGCCAGGCCCGAAATCGACACGTACACCTGATCCGACGGCCGGGCATAACCCAGATTCACATGCCGCTCCTGCGCCAGCTCTTCCACCTTCCCCGAGCCCAGCTCCGTGAAAAACCACAGCATTCCGTCAAAAGCCCCACGCTGTTCCATCGTCGCCATCGGCCGGCTGCGCAGAGAACCGTCCCCCTCGGCCGTCGTCAGCATGCACACGCGCACATCTTTGATCAGCTCGGCAATCTTGGCCATGTCGGCAGGCGTCGCGGAAGAGGCATTGGCTACCATGGGATCTCCTTTTTCTGACACACTCTCAGAAGCAAGAAGGATGCCGGAATCGCCAATTGACGGCGTCCCCTCGCGCCCCGGCACCAGATCGATCCCCCCTTTGGCAAACGGATGGCACCGCGCGATCCGCCGAACCGTCAGCCACCCGCCCCGCCACGGGCCCCACCGCTCGATCGCCTCCAACCCATACGCGCTGCACGTCGGCACGTACCGGCACTGGCCCCCGAGAAACGGGCTCAGCGCAAAGCGGTACACGTGGATCACCGCCAGGAACAATCGCCGCACAAATCGCGTGAACATCCGAAACAGTATAGAGCGGCGGGAAACGACAGGGGGAGAGGCGAACGGGCATTGTTGCATCCCCGCCGTGGCATCGGCCTCCCGCCGATGTTCGGTATACTGTGCCTTTCTCTCGAAGGGACTCCAGATCGCGATGAAACGGCCATCTCCGAAGTGGATCGCTGCGGCCCTCGCCGGTGGGGGGGGCCTCTGGGGCGGCGCCGCGCTGCCATCGGCCGGCGCCGCGCCTCCGGTGCTCCACCTGGCCGCCGCGCCGCTCTCCGCCACGCAACCGGCGGCGACGCAGCCCACCATCGAGCTCGACGCCCGCCAGGCCGCCAAAGCCGCCATCGACCTCGCCGCGCGCATGCAAAAACTTCAGGGCGACGCCGCCTATGTCAACGGCATCGCCGCGCGGATGCGCAGCGAGATGGTCCAATCGACCGCCGAACTCGTCCGCCAGCGCGATCTCGAAGCGCAGCTTCGCGCCACCCAGGTCATGGAATTCGATGCCGCCGTCAGCCAGTTCCTCGCCCGCGCCGCCGCCATCCCCGATCCGCGGAAACGCGACGCCTTCATGCAATGGGGCCTGCGCCCCGAAAACGTGCGCCTCGTCGCCCAGGCCTTCGATGCCGACCCCCAGGTCCGCGCCCAGGCCGCCGCCAGTCTCGCCGAGCGCTCCGGCGATCACGTGGACCGCCTCCTGGGAATGCTGCTCCAGGACGATGACGGCGAGGTCGTCGGCCGCACCCTCGACGCCCTCTGGGACCGTCCCCTCGGCAGCTCCCTGATCGACGCCCTCTGGGACCTCGTGATCACCGAGCAGCTGCAGCGCGCCGGCATCGATCCACGCCAGCTCGCAGGCCTCTCCGGTTCAGCACCCCCGCCGCCCGTCCAGCGCACGATCACCATCCGCGGACAGGCCTTCGTCGTCGGCGAAAATCCCTACGCACAGTCCACCCGCCAGCAGTTGGCGCCCCTCGCCGCCGACCTCCTGATCCACGCCGACGCCACCGGCATGCGCGAGCGCCTCGATTCCCTCTTCACCGCCCTCTCCCCACCGCGCTCCGACGGCTACGCCCTCGCCCGCGCCCTCTCCCCCAACTACGAAGGCGACGCCGCCCTCGAACTCCAGCGACTCATCGAACAATACGCTCCCCCGCACGCCATTCCCTGCATGATGGCCCTCCTCCAGACCGGCTCCATGAACGACGGTTACATGAACGAAATGAACGGCAAGATGTACCGCATGTCCAGCCGCATCGATGTCGCCGCCGTCGCCCTCACCCTCCTCCACGAATCGCCCGACGATTACGGCATCGTCCGCCTGATGAATTACAACCGCTACGCCGTGCCGGGACAGCAGGATGACGAGGACAAGACGCTCCGAAAAGTCGTCGCCTTTCTCAAAACGCAGCCGTCCGCCCCCGCCGCCACGCGCCCCTCCGCCAGCCAGCCCTGATCCGATACCCCCCCCTCACATCACCACGCCGATCGTCAGCAGGATGTTTGCATAAATCCGCTGCTCGCCGGTGGCGATCGTCAACGCCACATCCTTCGTTCCCGCCGCCTCGTAAAACGCCATCCGCTCCAGCCGCGTCAGGTCCAGCGTCGCGTTGCGCGCCCGCAGCAGCTTCCGGAAATCCTCGAATATCGGCGGATCCGTCTTCATCGCATACGGTCCCGTCCGCAGCGGCTCCATCACCTCCGCCAGCTCCAGCGGCACCGCGTTGGCGATCCCCGCCAGCACGTCCGTCACCGTCATGTGATTGGGCGCAAAATTCAAAAATACCAGCTCCGCGTTCGGCCCCCGCTTCGTGTGAAACGGATAGTTCCCATCCGCTATCAGAATCTTCGATGAATGCCCCGCACGCCCCAGCGCCCCCAGTATCTGCGGATGAAGTATCGGCATCTTGAGCATCGCAAAACTCCTCAATACACGGAACCCCAGCAGCCTAACCGCAACTCCCCGCGCCGCGAAATCTCCCCCTCCACAAATACGCCCTTCCACCCCCGCTTCACGTTACAATGCCGCCTTCCCCATATCCCCCCTTCCTGGAGGCCCGCCATGCCCCGTTGCCCCGCCTGCTTCGTTCCCATGACGCGCGTCGAAGAGCAGATCGGCGGCGCCATGCTCAAGTCGCATGTCTGCCAGACCTGCTTTGGCACCTGGGTCCCTCACGTCGCGCTCATGCGCCGCGCCAACCTCGATGCCGCACGCGCCGCCGCCCACCTCGGCGAGCCCGCTCCCGACCACGCCCCCGCCGGCAGCACGCCCGCGCCCGCCGGTGACGCCGCCGTCGCCGCCACCCTCACCGACCTCGCCGCCGTCGTCGCCGAAACCGACACCAAAAAAGAACTCCGCTGCCCCTCCTGCAACAAAATCCTCGTCAAGGACCGCTTCCACGCGCTTATCCCCGTCACCATCGACCGCTGCAAACCCTGCGGCTGCTCCTGGCTCGACGCCGGCGAAATGCCCATGATCCGCCGCCTCTACGCCGAACTCATGTCCAGCACCGATCCCAAGGTCGTCACCCTCCGCCAGAAAGCCTCCGGCACCTCGCACGATCCCGTCGCCCGCGCCGGCGCCGACCGCGCCAACGCCAGTGCCGCCGCCAATTCCGGCGCCGCTCCACGCACCGACGGAGGCGTCGCCACCCTCGGCATGCTCTTTGACCTCCTCCACGCCGTATGACCGTCCGCGTCCGACTCTTCGCTCACATGGCCCAGCACGCCCGCGATCTCGCAGGCCCCGACGCCGACCGCCCCGACCTCGACCTCCCCGACGCCCTGCCGCTCGCAGATCTCCCCGCACTCCTCCTGCGACGCTTCCCCGGCATGCCCTGGCCCGCATCCACCCTCCTCGCCGTCAACCAGGAATACGTCCCGCCCACCTATCGCCTCCGGCCCGGCGACGAAATCGCCATCATCCCCCCCGTCAGCGGCGGCTGACCCCTCCGGCTCACCCACGGCCCTTCGCCCAAATTCGAAAACCGACCATCGAAAGCGACCCCCATGCCCGACTTCCACTTCTCCCTCTCTCCCGATCCCCTCGATCCAGCCCGCGCCATCTCCGCCGTCTCTCGCCCCCATGCCGGCGGCATCGCCCTCTTCCTCGGCACCACCCGCGCCGAAACCCATCCCACCCTCGGCCCGCTGCTCCACCTCGATTACCACGCCTATCCCGAAATGGCCGAGAAGGAAACCCGCCGCCTCTTCGACGCCGCCGCCGGGCGCTGGCCGCTCCTCGCCGCCGCCATCCATCACCGCCTCGGCCCCGTCGACGTCGGCCAGCCCAGCATCGTCATCGCCGTCGCCACCCCGCACCGCGCCGACGCTTTCGACGCCTGCCGCTATCTCATCGACCAGCTCAAAGCCACCGTCCCCATCTGGAAGCGCGAACACTACCAGCACTCCGCTCGCTGGCAGGCGGAATCAGCTCCCCATACCGCCCCCCCGATACCCCCTCACGCCCCGCCCGCCTGACCCTTGCGCCGCGCCGCCCGCAACCCTTTTCCCCCGCCCCCCTTTACCCGCCCCGCTCCCCCAGCTCGCCATGCGCCATCGCCGGCTCCGTTTCCTGCCCCGCCATCTCGTGCCCCTCATGGCCACTCTGACCGTTCCCGTCCGACTGGTGCTTCACTCGCCGCAGTCGTGACGCCGCACCCCCCTTGCGCCCCGCCGCACGCGCCTCTTCCGAGGTGAACTCGTGCGCTGTGCCCTTTTCATGCGCCGCTTTGCCCCCCTTGCTGGCGATTTCCCGCTGCTTGGCGGGATCCATCGACGAAAATCCACGCTTGCTGCCCACAGGGATACTCCTTTTTGTCGGCCTCAGGTGACGACCTGCCCGCATGCGCACAGCTTCTTGCCCATCGCTTTGGCCACTTTGCCCGGACGCTTTGCGCACGAGGCTCGCTGCCCTTCCACCAGCGCAACCTCAATGCCGCCGCTTCAGCTACTGAGAAATCCCGCCCCCGCCCGGCCGCCAGCCCCGCCCCCCGCTTCGCTCCCCCCATCCATGCGGGATTCCCGGCCTCCCCTTTCGCGTTTCGACTGCAATCGCGTTTCCACTTTTGAGTTTTGCGTTTTGCGTTTTCCCCATCCCCCTCGATAATCCCTCCGCCATTGGAGGCCCAACGATATGTTCAACTTCCTCCCCAAGGACACCGTCTTCTACGACCTCTTCGAAGGCCTCGCCGACCACGTCGTCGCCTCCGCCACCCATCTCCACGCCCTCGCCGCCAATTTCCCAAACGGCGCCGAACAGATCGTCAAAATACGCCAGCAGGAACATGATGCCGACCAGCTCACCCACCAGGCGCTCGACCGCCTCGACCGCACCTTCATCACCCCCTTCGACCGCGAAGACATTCACGCCCTCGTCGGCGAGCTCGATTCCATCGTCGACAACATCAACGCCCTCGCCAAACGCCTCTCCTCCTACCACGTCAAAACCATCGAGCCCGCCTTCATCAAGCAGGCCGAAATTCTCGCCCAGGCCGCCACCGCCCTCGCCGGCGCCGTCAAAATGCTCCGCAAAACCCGCAAGCTCACCGACCTTCAATCCCAGATCATCGAAGTCCACCGCCTGGAAAACGTCGGCGACGACAACCACCTCGCCGCCCTCTCCAAGCTCTTCGAAGGCGGCGCCGATCCCCTCCACGTCATCAAGTGGAAGGAATTCTTCCAGTTCATCGAAGCCGCCATCGACGGCTGCGAAGACGCCACCAACGTCATCGAACGCATCATCCTCAAAAACGGATAATTCATCGACCATTGCCCATTGACCCATGCCCATTGCCAATTGATACCTCTTACCGGCGCCCTTCCTCCCAATCGGCAATAGGCAATCGGCAATTGGCAATCAAAGGAAGTACATGCTCCTCGCCCAGACCACCACCGCCGCCGCCACCGCCTCCGGCCCCGCCCCCGCCGTCGGCTTCACCCTCATCCTCGTCATCATCATCGTTGCACTCGTCTTCGACTTTCTCAACGGCTTCCACGACGCCGCCAACTCCATCGCCACCGTCGTCTCCACCCGCGTCCTCTCCCCCAGCCAGGCCGTCGTCTGGGCCGCCTTCTTCAACTTCGCCGCCGCCTTCCTCTTCGGCACCAAGGTCGCCGACACCATCTCCAAGAGCCTCATCAACGTCAACCTCCTGGGCACGCCCACCGAACGCGTCCACGTCATCTTCGCGGGCCTCATCGCCGCCATCATCTGGAACATCATCACCTGGCTGCTCGCACTCCCCACCTCCTCCTCCCACGCCCTCATCTCCGGCTTCGCCGGCGCCGCCATCGCCAAGGCAGGCCTCGGCGTCATCCAGCCCGCCGGCTGGATCCTCGTGCTCCTGGGCATCGTCCTCTCACCGGTCTTCGGTTACATCTTCGGCTCCCTCATCATGATCGCCGTCTCCTGGATCTTTCGCTTCTCCACCCCCTCCCGCGTCGACGCCTTCTTCCGCCGGGCGCAGCTTTTCTCCGCCGGCATCTATTCCCTCGGCCACGGCGGCAACGACGCCCAGAAAACCATGGGCATCATCGCCGTCCTCCTCGCCGCCGCCGGACCCTCCTATGCCGCCTATGCACAGCCCGCCGGCCCACACCACTGGACCCATTACCTCAACATCATGGGCAACGAACACCACATCGCCTGGTGGATCATCCTCACCTGCAACGGCGCTATCGCCCTGGGCACCATGGCCGGCGGCTGGCGCATCGTCAAAACCATGGGCTCCGGCATCACACGCCTCCAGCCCGTCGGCGGCTTCTGCGCTGAAACCGCCGCCGCCGCCACCATCATCGGCTTCACCTCCCTCGGAGGCGTCCCCATCTCCACCACCCACGCCATCACCGGCGCCATCCTCGGTGTCGGCACCACCAAGTCCCTCCGCGCCGTCCGCTGGATCTGGGGTCAACGCATCGTCGTCGCCTGGATCCTCACTCTCCCCTGCGCCGCCTTCCTCGCCGCTGTCGCCTATATCATCATTCACCTCATCACCCACGGCAGCCTTACGTAAACACGCTTACCCACGAGTGACTCCATGACCCCGCGAATCACATTTCTTCTCGCCGCACCATTGCTCCTCACCGCCATCTCCGTAGCCCGCGCCCAGACCGCCCCCGCCATCCCGCCCCCCTTCACTTCCCCCGCTGCCGTCTACTCCGGCATCTCCGGCCCCGGAAATCCCGTCGTCGGCAACGGCGCCGGCGGCTGGCGCTCCAACCAGGAAGTCCTCCGCTACGACGGCCCCGACCCCAAACCCGGTTGGCAACCCCTCGGCCAGTTCGCCTGCACCGGCTCCATCGTGAAGGATGGCCTCCTCCCTCCCATCAAACCCATCTGGGACCTCCACCTCCGCGACACCGTCATCTGCGTCGGGCCCGACAAGCTCTATTACATGACCGGCTCCTCCGGCGACAACATCTGGGACCGCAACGACGGCATCGGACTCTGGCGCTCCAAAGACCTCCAGCACTGGGATTACCTCGGCCTCGTCTGGTCCTTTGAAAAAGACGGCACCTGGCAGAAAAAATGGGGCATCTCCCACGAACACCAGGTCCGCGCCATCTGGGCCCCCGAACTTCACTATCTCCCGCAACACAAAAAATGGGTCCTCATGTACTCCCTCGCCGGCGGCGGCGGTTGCGGCATCGCCGTCTCCACCTCCGGCAAACCCGAAGGCCCCTACAAAAACCCGCTCAAATCCGACACCCGCCTCCTCGGCGGCATCGATCCCACCATCTTCGAAGACGATGACGGCAAAATGTACGTCACCGCCGGCCGCGGCGGCTCCATCGGCCAGCTCAACGACGATCTCTCCGATTGGGCGGTGCCCATGAAAACCGTGAAGATCGACAAGTCCGACGCCCGCGCCGCTGACGGCTCCGCCAACATCCCCCCCGACCTGCTCGCCCGCGCCGAAACCGGCATGGAAGGCGCATCGCTCTTCAAACGCAACGGCAAGTATTACCTCGGCGCCGCCGCCTTCTGGAAAACCCAGCGCTCCCAACGCTACGACTCCGTCGTCTGCATCGCCGACAATATCTGGGGACCCTACACCCACTGGCATGAAGCCGTTCCCTGTGGCGGCGGCACCGATTACTTCCAGGACAACGACGGCCGCTGGTTCTGCTGCTTCTTCGGCAACGATGAACAAGCCCCCTTCCGCGAGAAGCCCGGCATCGTCCAGATCGATTTCGACGACGTCGGCCGCATCCACGTCGCCGACGATCAGCCCGCCTTCATCCTCACCGACGGCACGCCCACCCACTGGCGCCGCACCGATCATCCCTGAGCCGCCGGTTCATCCGCGCGCACCTCCACCACCTCCCGCGCCCCCAGAAACACCAGCGTCGCCTTCTCCACCACAAACCCCAGAATCTCCGACGCCGCCCGCAGATAAATCCCCATCTGCCGCCGATGCCCCTCCACGTTCCCCTGCCACGTCCACTGGCTGTCCGTCTTGTAATCCACAATCTCCGCCTTGCCCCTTCCTGGCTCCGCGATCAGCACGTCGATCACCCCGCGCACCGTCTGCAAATCCCCGGCGCTCGTCGCGACCTCGTCACCGCCCGCCCACGCAAACGCAATCTCCCGCCGCAGCTTCACCGCCCGGTCCAGCGCCTTCACGCGCTTCGCCGCCGTGATCACCCGCTGCCCCACATCCGTCCCCAGGAACCACGCGATGCCCGCCCCATCCGCCGCCCGTGCCTCCTCCGCCGTGATAATCCCGCGCGCCGCCAGCCCCTCGATCGCCTCCGCCACCAGCGCCCCCCGATCCACCTCCGCAAAATCCAGCTTCTCCAGCACCCGATGCGTCGACGTCCCCCGCAGCCGCGCCTCCTCCCCGCCCAGTCCTGCCCCACGCGCCCCAGGCACCCATGCCGCCTCTAAAACACCCTCCTCCTCATCCCGCGCCAGCGCCGTCACCGCCGCCACCGCCGCACGCTTCGTCATCGCCTCATGCCCATACACCCCCGTCACCCGCCGCTCCAACCCCGCCAATTCCGGCTCCCCTCCCCGCACGCCCAACGCCTCCCCCGCCACCACCCGCTCCACCAACGCATCCCGCGCCCCCGTCTCCGCATCCGCCGCCTCCCGCCCGCCACCCTCCAGCACCACCTCCACCTGCGCATCCTTTCGCTCCCCCTCCCACGGCCACCGCACCCGCAACCCCTCCCCCGCCTCCCCCCCAAGCGCCCCAATCACCCACTCCACCCCGCGCCGCGCGCCCACCAGCACATCCTCCCCCAGCGCGCCCTCGCATGCCGCCCCGCGCTCCGCCAGCGTCCGCAATTCCGCCTCATCCCGCACGTGCCCCGTCAACATCAAATGATCCCGCGCCCGCGTCATCGCCACATACAGCAGCCGGATTTCCTCCGCCACCGCCGCCCGCTTCGCCGCCTCCCGAATGCACGCCGCCGCCGCCGACGGGTAATAAATGTTCCGACCCACATCCACCACCGCCAGCCCCACCCCCAAATCCCGATGCACGCTCACCGCATGCCCGCCGTTCCTTCCGCCCCCGCCCTCCATCCGCAGCGGCCCCCCCAGCCCCGCCACGATCACCACCGGAAACTCCAGCCCCTTGCTCCGGTGCACGCTCATGATCCGCACCACATCCGACGCTTCCGACAGCACCGGCGCCTCCCCGAAATCCCCCTCCGCCTCCCGCAGCCGCTCGATGAACCGCAAAAATCGGTGCAGCCCCTGCCGCCGAAAATTTCCGAACGCCAGCGCCCGCTGATGCAGCGCCTCCAGATTCGCCACCCGCTGCGCCCCCGCTTCCAGCCCCGCCACATACGCCAGAATCTTCGACTCCCCATAAATCTCCGCCAGCCCCTCATGCACCGCCCGCGTCCGCAACATCTCCCGCCACCGCCCGATCTTCTCCCAAAACAAAACCAACCGCCCCGCCAACTCCCCTTCGTCTTGCGTCTTTCGTCTTTCGTCTTTCCCAAACCGCGCCACCGCTTCCGCAAAACTCACCCGCTCCCGATCAAACGCCAGCCGCACCACCGCCAGATCATCATGCGAAAACCTCCCCAGCGGCCCCACCAGCACCGTCGCCAGCGGAATGTCCTGCCGCGGATTGTCGATCACCTCCAGCAGCGCCAGCACATCCCGCACCTCCGGCGCATCGAAATACCCCGTCGACAACTCCGCATGCGCCGGTATCCCCCGCTTCGCCAACGCCCGCGCAAAAATCATCCCCTTGTTCCGCATCGTCCGCAGCAGTATCGCCACATCCCGATACTCCATCGCCCGCCACCCTCCATCCCGTCCGCGCACCCGCCGACCCTCCGCCATCATCTCCTCAATCCGCCGCGCCACCATCCGCGCCTCCCGCTCCACCGCCGTCAAATTCTCCCCGCCTCCCTCCTCATCCTTATCCTCATCTTCATCCTCGGACCGAACCCCCACCATCCGCACCTCCACCGCCCCAGTGTCATGTTTCGTGTTTAACGTTTCGCGTTCCCCCGCCACCAACCGGTGCCCCTCCCCATACGCCACCCCCGCCACCTCCACCGTCATCACCCGCTCAAACACCCCATTCATCACCGCGATCAACCCCGCCCCCGACCGAAAATTGTGCGGCAAAAACACATGCCCGCGCTTCTCCCCCATCACCGCCAACGCCCGCCGCTCCCGCTCCAGAAACAACCCCGGCTCCGCCAGCCGAAACCCATAAATCGACTGCTTCACATCCCCCACCACAAACATCCCCCCTTCCCCCTCCCCATCTCCCGCCGCCGGATTCAGCGCCTCCAGAATCGCCGCCTGCAACGGATTGATATCCTGAAACTCATCCACCAGCACCTGCACATACTTCCCCCGCAATTCCGCCCGCACCCCTCCCTCATCACCCACCAGCAACCCCTGCGTCAACCGCTCCAGATCCGCAAAATCCAGCCGTGCCGCCCCGCCCCCTTCCTCCCCCTCCTCCCCCCGTTT
>DASZTO010000095.1:0-12955 GCA_035548175.1 Phycisphaerae bacterium
ACTGACTACTGACTACTGACTACTGACTACTGACTACTGACTACTGACTACTGACTACTGACTACTGACTACTGACTACTGACTACTGACTACTGACCACTGGTCAAAATGAAACTCATCACCGGCCTGGGCAACCCCGGCAGCCAATACGAACGCACACGCCACAACGCCGGCTTCATGGCCGTCGACCTCTTCGCCCAAAAACACGGCGCCGCCAACTTCCGCGTCGCCCACGAATCCTTCATGGCTGACGTCCTGCTCCCCGGCGAAAAAATCCTGCTCCTCAAACCCCAAACCTACATGAACCTCTCCGGCCGCGCCGTCGCTTCCGCCATGGCCTTCTACAAACTCGCGATCGACGACCTCCTCGTCGTCGTGGACGACATCGCCCTCCCCGTCGGTACGATCCGCCTGCGCGCCAGTGGCTCGGCGGGGGGGCACAATGGCCTGCGCGACATCGAGCGCGCGCTCGCCAACCTCGCCGCCGCGGCAGGTAAAACCGGCCAGGACTACCAGCGCCTCCGCATCGGCGTCGATTCCCCCGGCCGCGTGCCGCAGAAAGATTACGTCCTCACCGCCTTCACCCCCGAGCAAAAACCCCGCCTGGAGGCCTCCCTCAAATCCGCGGCCGAAGCCATGGAACTATGGGCCACCTCCGGAATCACCCCCGCCATGAACAAATTCAACGCCGGCGACAACGAAAAACCCTGACGGCGCATCGCGTTTGCATGCACGCCCCATGGCAATACGAAGGAGGCCTCATGCGAACCACCACCCAATCCCAGCGCAACAGCAGCCGCTCCCGCGGCGCCGACACCCGCGCTCTCCGCGGCGCCACCGCTCGCAACAAAGACAAGCTCAAACACGATCACGACGCCCGCGCCGCCATCAACCCCGAAGCACAACAGGATCAGTTCGGCTCCCGCCATAACCGCGACAACATCAAGGCCGAGCAACGCCGCAAAGGCCGCCCGCATGGCCCGAACCTCGCCGCCCGCGAATCCGCACAGGACATTCAGCCCAACCGCGGAAAGGCCAACAAGAAAGGTCCCGCACGCCGCGGCCGGAAAAGCAGTTCGCCCGTCAAATAAACCGACAACCACCCCCGCGCCGCGCCACGCGTCACTTGCCGGGATGATACGCCTTCACCCCCGCCGTGCGCGCCACCAGCTCGCGCCCCTGATCCAGCGACGTGATCTGTCCCGCCGCCAGCGCCTGCGTCAGAATGTTCCCCAGCGCCGTCGCTTCCACCGGACCCGCCAGCACCTCGAGACCCGTCGCGTCCGCGGCCATCTGGTTGAGCAGCTCATTGCGGCTTCCCCCGCCGACGATGTGCAGCCGGCGAAACGTTTTGCCCGTGATCTCCTGCAGCATCGCAATAACTTTCCCGTACGACGCCGCCAGCGATTCCAGAATCACCCGCGCAAATTCCCCCGGCGTCGCCGGAGCGCGCTGCCCGGTGCGCTGGCACTGAGCGACGATCTTCGCGGGCATATTGCCCGGCGTCGCAAACGCCGGATCGTCCAGATCGAGCAGCGCCATGCGCGGCGCCGCTTCGCCCGCCATGCGGGTGATCGCCGCATAGTCCCACTCCCTGCCCTCCCGCTCCCACTGCCGCTTGCATTCCTGCAGCAGCCACAGTCCCGCAATGTTTTTCAGCAGCCGAATCTTGCCTCCCACGCCGCCTTCGTTCGTCACGTTGTACCGCGCCGCCGCCGCCGTCAGCACTGGTTCCCTCGTCTCCGCCCCCAGCAGCGACCACGTCCCGCTCGAGAGATAAAGCCAGTCGCTCTCACCCTGAGCCGGAACGGCGGCGACGGCGGAAGCCGTGTCATGCGAGCCTACCGCGAACACCGGCGTCCCCCTCGCCGCGAGTTTTTCGTTCACCGACGCCAGCACCTTGCCGCGCAGCGACGTCTTTTCCCCCGGCATGTCGATCGGCGGAAACAACGCCGGGGAAAGTCCGATCGCCGCGAACACCTCCTCGGACCACTTGCGCGATTTCGCATCAAGCATCTGCGACGTCGACGCGATCGTGTATTCCGTCCCCATTTTCCCACAGAGCCAGTACGTCAGCAGATCGGGCAGAAACAGTATGTATTTCGCCGCCGCGAGCTGTCCCGATTTTCCCAAAGACAGGCTCGCCAGTTGGAAGAGCGTGTTGAGCGCCATCGTTTGGATGCCGGTGGTTTCATAAATCGCCTGCTGCGACATGCCGGCGAAGACTTTTTCGACGACGCCCTGCGTGCGCCCATCGCGGTAGCACACCGGGTTGCCCAGCAATTCGCCGTCGCCATCGAGCAGCCCGAAATCGACGCCCCAGGTGTCCACCCCGATGCCCGCCAGCTCATGCTCATCGGCCGCTTTCGCCAGCCCCGTCTTTATCTCGTGCCACAATCGCAGGATGTCCCAGTGCAGCCGCTCCGCCCCGGCGCTGCCGACGGGCACGCGTATCTGCAGGTTCGGAAAGCGATGCACTTCCGTCAGATGGATCCCCTCCGCCGACACCTCCCCGACCATCACACGCCCGGATTCCGCGCCCAGATCGACGGCGGCATATTTCTGCAGGTCCATGTGTTCGATCCTCCGTTCCCCCTCCCGCCGCGCGCTTCGCCACTCACCGTTCGTTCACCAGCCGCTCCACGTCCGCCTCCGGCAACGGAATCGCACCCCCGCAGCTCTGCGCCGTCACATACGCCCGCGCCGCCTTCTGCATCATTCCCGTCGCCGCCAGCACCGCTTCGCTCGTCGGCCCCAGCGCGATCATCCCGTGATTCCCCAGCAATATCGTCATCGGCGCCTCACCCCACGTGTTCATGTACCCCTCCAGCCGATAACGCAATTCCACCGCCAGCGGCAAGCCCGGATCCATATAAGGCACGTACAAACTCCGCGGCCCGCACAACTGCACGTGCTGCGGAAACAGCCGCATCGCCGCAAACGGCTCCGCCTTCGGCGACGCCATGATCCCCGCCACATACGTCGGATGCGTGTGGCCGATGAAATTCACGTTCGGCAAATCCAGCAGCACCGCGTGGAAAAAAGCCTCACGCGACGGCGGCGGACTCTTCGGCGGACACGCCGTCCGCAGGCATTCATCCACCCCCGCACCCCGCGCGTTGGGTTTGCTCGCCACCATCTCCAGCAGCGGCCCGAACGCCATCGAAACAAAATCCTCCTCCCGCGCCGAGTGCATGTGGCTCCCGGCGCTCTTGAGCAGGAACGTCTTCGGATCCACCTTCGCCGAGCAATCCCCCTCGCCGTGAATCACATACTCCTTGGCCGGATCGCCAAGCGTGTGGGCAAATTTCAAAAGCTCCGGAACAACCCGATGCGTCATCTAAAGAATCCTCAGGAAAGCAGCCGGCTATCATAACCGCGGCGGTGCTCGGCGGGGAAGGCGTACGGACGATAGCGGGGCGTAGCCGATGTCGGTGAAAAATAATTGAACAGACGGTCGCTGTTTCATACGATATGCGAATACGAACGCATGGAGTATGTGATGAGTACCACCGCCAAAACGTCCAAGAAAATTCTCCCCAAGCCCGCTAAAAGTCAGACTTTCAAGGCGGCATCGCAAGCAACCAACAAGCAATACGCAAAGACGTTGGCACGCCTGGCAAAATGAGCAGGCCGCTAAGCTTTCACGGGATATGAGGCCGGCAATATCCGGCCTCGTTTTTTTTTGCACAGGACCACGGAGATGGAAAACGTCGAGTTTCTTACATGGGGCGAGTTGATTGAAGAACACCTCCATCAACTCCAGCTTTATGGCGGTCAGGATGGTTTTGTCGATGAGGGGGTTGTCCGCTCAGCCTTCAGCCGCGCCCAATTCACGGCTCAATATGATCCCGATGCTGATCTCGCGGACCTTGCCGCGGATTACCTCTATGGCCTCTCCACGACGCAGGGATTCATGGATGGCAACAAACGCATAGCACTAAACGCGGCTTCTATCTTCGTGCGTAAAAACGGCTGGCGATTCACCCTCTCTGATACCCTCATGTATCTCGTCGCCATGGCCGTCGCCCGCGGGGAACTTGATCGCGATGGCCTTGCCGAGATCCTGCGTGAGCATATGGAAGAACTCGAGTGAGTGTGGGGTTTTATTTGCCGCGCCACACCGGATCCGCGTGCGATTCCGCGCTCGAAGCGAACCACCGCGTCATGATCATTTTCTGCTGCGTGTAAAACTGCACCCCCTCCGTCCCCTGGATGTGCAAATCCCCGAAGAAAGACTGGTTCCAGCCCGTGAACGGAAACCACGCCATCGGCGCCGGCACCCCAATGTTGATCCCGATCATCCCCGCGTTGAACCGCTGCTTGAACTCCCGCGCCGCATACCCGTCCCGCGTGAAGATCGACGCCCCGTTCCCATACGGTGACTGCTTCCCGATCGCCAGCGCCTCCTCAAGCGTCTTCGCACGCACCACCGACAGCACCGGCCCGAATATCTCCTCCCGCGCCAGCCGCATCCCCGGCGCCACCCGATCCACCACGCTCGGCCCCAGCACAAAACCCTCGCCCTTCGGTGCGTTCGCCCGGCCATCCAGCGCCACCGTCGCCCCCTCCCCCCGCGCCACATCCAGATACCCCGCCACCCGATTCATGTGCTCCCGCGAAATCACCGGCCCCATCTCCACATCCGCCCCGCCGTCCGTCGGCCCTACACGCATCTTCCCCGCCTTCTCCACCACCGCCTCCACCAGCCGATCCCCGATCCCGCCCACCGGCAGCGCCACCGATCCCGCCATGCACCGCTCCCCCGCGCAGCCAAACGCCGACGCCTGCAATGCCGCCACCGCCTGATCCAAATCCGCGTCCGGCATGATCACCAGGTGATTCTTCGCCCCGCCCGCCGCCTGCACCCGCTTCCCGTTCCGCGTCCCCATCTCGTAAATGTGCTTCGCCACCGGCGTCGATCCCACAAACGAGATCGCCTTCACCGCCGGATGCCCCAGCAGCCCATCCACCGCCTCCTTGTCCCCATGCACGATGTTAAACACCCCCGCCGGAATCCCCGCCTCCATCATCAACCGGCCCAGAAAATTCGCCGACAGCGGCACCTTCTCCGACGGCTTGAGCACAAACGTGTTCCCGCACGCCAGCGCAATCGGAAACATCCACAGCGGCACCATCACCGGAAAATTGAACGGCGTGATCCCCGCGCACACACCCACCGGATGCCGAATCGTCTCGCAATCCACATTCCTCGCTATGTTCTGCAGCGTCTGCCCCATGATCAGCGACGGTATCCCGCACGCAAACTCCACCACCTCGATCCCCCGCTGCACGCTCGCCCGCGCCTCCACCGCCGTCTTCCCATGCTCCCGCGTCACCGTCCGCGCCAGCTCCTCAAAATCCCTCAGCAGCAATTCCCGATACCGAAACAACACCCGCACCCGCTCCACCACCGGCGTCTCCGCCCACCCAGGCAACGCCTCCGCCGCCGCCCCCACCGCCCCATCCACTTCTTCCGCCGTCGCAAAACCCACCCGCGCAATCACCTGCCCCGTCGAAGGATTAAACACCTCCCCCCACCGCGTCCCCGCCGACGCACGCCACTGTCCACCGGAAAGAAATGAAACCCTCTCCACCCCGGGCGCGCCGGCATCCACCATCGACATACACGACTCCACTCTTACAGATCCGATTCCAATTCCGAACATCCACTATACAAGTTCGACGCCTTGCTGGCATCGGCGTCCCGCCGATGTTCAGCCGAAGCCCCATGCATTGAACGCGCAGATGGTTATTCCCAACACAGCGGCCCGCGCGCCGCCACCGGCGCGGACCCCATGCCACGCGCAACTCCCCCAAGTGATGGCCGCACCCCTTTCAAAAGTCATAGCTTGCAATCCCGCACGCATGGATGCGGCGCGGTAGAGTGCAGCCTGCCCCCCGTCTCGCCAATGGAAAATCCCCTTCGCGCCCGGAGTATTCCATGACCGTCCCTTCCACTCCAGCGCACACGCCGCACCCGCCCGACAACACGCCCCTCTCAAAAACCTGCTGGATCATCGTCCTCACCCTCGCCGCCTTCATCTGCCTCACCCAGGCCGCCGTCATGCTCAGCATGCTCCTCGGCCGCCTCGCCATGCCCGCCGCCGCACCGCTCGCCCTCGCCCTCTCACTCCTCATCGGCATCGCCGCCGCCCGCGCCGCCGGCCGCCGCCGCTGGCGTCAAGCCCTCCCCGCCCTCCTCGCCCTCGCCATCCTCCTCGCCGCCACCGCCTTCTCCGCCTTCTACTTCGACCTCTCCTGGGACGGCCAGAACTACCACCAGTCCGCCATCTACGCCCTCGCCCAGGACTGGAACGTCCTCTTCCACCCCCTCCGCACCTTTGAACACAGCCAGGGCACCCAGCCCTGGGTCGACCACTACGCCAAAGGCCCCTGGTATTTCGCCGCCGCCATCTTCGACGCCACCGGATACGTCGAATGGGGCAAGTCCATCAACCTCCTCGCTCTCGCCGCCTCCGCCCTCGCCCTCTTCGCCGCCGCCCTCGACGCCGGCCTCACCCGCGCCCGCGCCGCCATCATCGCCCTCGTCCTCGCCTTCAACCCCGTCGTCATCAGCGAGCTCACCACCTTCCTCGTCGACGCCGTCATGGCCGCCTTCCTCCTCACCACCGCCGCCGCCATCTTCAGCTACCTCCGCCGCCCCCGACCCCTCCTCGCCTGGATCATCCTCTGCGCCTCCGCCATCAGCATCAACGCCAAGTTCACCGGCCTCGTCTTCCTCTGCATGATCTTCACCGCCGCCGCCCTCTGGTGCCTCCTCTTCCAGCGCCGCCGCCTCTTCCCCTTCCTCGCCGTCAGCGCCACCGCCCTCCTCCTCGGCGCCGGCGTCCTCGGCTACAACCCCTACGTCACCAACACCTTCCTCCGCCACAACCCCTTCTACCCCGCCATCGGCACGAAAGACGACGCCCAGCACGACATCGAAAAATTCGAAACCCCCTCCAACCTCATCCCCCACAACCGCTTCTACCGACTCCTCTTCGTCACCTTCGGCCGCCCCGGAAACGCCCCCTATCCCCACCGCCCCACCAACGCACAGCTCATGCCCCCCTTCGCCGCCGCCCCCTCCGACCTCCGCTTCTACGACTACCACGAAACCCGCGTCGCCGGCTTCGGACCCTGGTTCAGCGGCCTCCTCATCCTCTCTACCCTCCTCTTCCTCTACGCCCTCTGCCGACCCGGCGTCTCCCGTATCGCCATGACCCTCGTCGCCCTCACCCTCCTCGCCTCCATCTTCAGCAGCGCCGTCTTCTGGTGGCCCCGCTACGGCCCGCAATTCTGGCTCCTCCCCGCCCTCCCCGCCCTCTTCCTCCTCGCCGGCGCCCTCCAACGCTGGGAAGCCGCCGCCGCCTGGACCCTCCTGGCCGGCCTGCTCGCCAACGCCCTCATCGTCGCCGCCGTCCATCTCGCCTGGGAAACCCGCTCCACCCTCACCCTTCGGCGCGAACTGGCGCAACTTGCTCAATCCCCCCAACCCGTTCTGGTCTTCTTCGACGAATTCGCCGTCTCCGGACAGGGCCGCATGGACGCCTGGCATATCCCCTTTCTACGCACCCTCAAGCCCATCCCCGCCAGCCGGCAACTCATGAGCGTCGTCGAAGGTTACCCCCACCCCATCCAATACCGCCTCATCCCCAACCCCGAATCCACCCACGCCCCTCGCCCCGCCACCGCCCCCACCCGCCCATAACCCACCCCCAATTTCTTCTCCACCCGCTGGGTTTTCCCCGCCGATCTTTGTATCGTGACACGGTTTGCCCGCATCGTCCCCAGCCCCCGGAGCTCCCCATGACCGCCATCGACCCCCGCCCCTCCGCCCCCGTCGCCACCTCCCCGCGCAAACTCTCCCTCCCACAATCCCCCCACCAGCCCCGACCCTACACCGGCCCCTCCAAGGCCGACGTCCTCGCCATGCGCCACCAATACCTCTCCCCCGCCCTCTTCCACCTCTACAAAGACCCCCTCATGCTCGTCGAAGGTCACATGCAATACCTCTGGGATGACACCGGCAAGCAATACCTCGACGCCTTCGCCGGAATCGTCACCGTCTCCGTCGGCCACTGCCACCCCAAAATCACCCCCAAAGTCCAGGAACAACTCGCCACCCTCACCCACACCACCACCATCTATCTCCATCCCACCATCGCCCTCTTCGCCAAAAAACTCGCCGAACATTTCCCACCCAATTCCAACCTCACCCAAACCTACTTCACCAACTCCGGCTCCGAATCCAACGAACTCGCCCTCCTCGCCTCCCGTGAATTCACCGCCAACATCGACATCCTCTCACTCCGCAACGGCTATCACGGCGGAACCTCCAACACCATGGGCGCCACCGCCCACTCCTCCTGGAAATTCAAATCCAACGCCACCCCCAACAACAAATACACCACCCCCGGCTACTGCTACCGCTGCCCCCTCGGCCTCACCTACCCCTCCTGCGACGTCAAGTGCGCCCGTGATACCGAAGACGTCATCCGCTACGAAACCTCCGGCCAAATCGCCGCCTTCATCGGTGAACCCATCCAGGGCGTCGGCGGCGCCATCACCCCGCCCCCCGAATACTTCAAAATCGTCTACGACATCGTCCGCAAATACGGCGGCCTCTGCATCGCCGACGAAGTCCAGACCGGCTTCGGCCGCACCGGCGAACACTTCTGGGGCTTCCAAAACTACGGCGTCACCCCAGACATCGTCACCATGGCCAAAGGCATCGGCAACGGCTGCCCTCTCGGTGCCATGACCGCTCGCCCCGACGTTGCCGCCGTCCTCAAAAACCGCATCCACTTCAACACCTTCGGCGGAAACCCCGTCTCCATGGCCCAGGGCCTCGCCACCCTCGAAGTCATCGATTCCGAAAACATCCAGCAAAACGCCAAAGCGGTGGGGGGGTACCTCAAATCCCTCCTCTCCGCCCTCATGGACAAGCACCCCCTCATCGGCGAAGTCCGTGGTCTCGGCCTCATGCTCGGCGTCGAACTCGTCCGCGACCGCCGCTCCAAAACCCCCGCCAACACCGAAACCCTCCAGCTCCTCGAACTCGCTCGTGAACGCGGCGTCCTCCTCGGCAAGGGCGGCCTCTTCGGCAACGTCCTCCGCATCAAGCCCCCCATGTGCCTCACCAAAGACGACGCCGCCTACCTCGCCCAAACACTCGACGAAGCACTCACCCTCATCGAAGCAAAAACCCCGTGACGTGGCATCGGCGTCCCGCCGATGTTCGGCCGCAGCCGATCCGCCCACACATGCACGCCATCCACATCCACCACCCCACAGCTGACCACCGCATGCCCCGCCCCATCCCCCCGCCTATAGTCACCCAACTCGTGCAAGGAATCCTCATGTCCCTCAAACGCTGCCTCCCCATCCTCCTCCTCTCCCTCTCCCTCATCCTCACCGCCTTCGCACAACCCCGCTCCGCCGCCCCCAACGCCTCCCCTCCAGTCCTCGTCAACCCCGCCACCTCCCCCCAGCTCCTCCTCGGCAACCCCAGCAACGCCACCTCCGACCCCCGCAACAAGGACAACTTCCTCCTCTCCAAACCCTACTACGCACTCGCCTACGACTCCGACGCCGGCATTCCACGCTGGGTCTCCTGGCAACTCACCCGTGACTACCTCGGCACCTCCCCCCGTAAACGCTCCTTCGACGACGACCCCGCCCTCCCCCCGGACCTCTCCCGCATCTTCACCGCCGATTACACCGGCTCCGGCTTCGACCGCGGACACATGTGCCCCCACTCCGACCGCGCCCACGACCAGGACATGTCCTACAACACCTTCATCATGACCAACATCATCCCCCAGGCCCCCTCCGTAAACCAGAAAGCCTGGGCCATGCTCGAAGATTACCTCCGCGACCTCGTCGAAAAGCAGGACGCTCACATCTACATCATCGCCGGTCCCGCAGGCCGCGGCGGATGGGGCTCCAAGGGCTTCCGCACCTCCATCGCCAACGGCAAAGTCCACGTTCCCGGACAATGCTGGAAAATCGCTCTCATCCTCCCCGGAGGCCCCGGCGGCGCACCCGCGGACCTCCAGAAAATCACCCCCACCTCCCGCGTCCTCGCCGTCATCATGCCCAACGACAACTCCGTCAGCTTCTCCTGGGCCCAGTACCGCACCTCCGTCAACGAAATCGAAACCGTCACCGGCCTCAAATTCTTCGACAAACTCCCCGCGCCCCTCGCCGCCGCCCTCAAAGCCCAGATCGACACCACCGACATCCCCCAGCAACAACACCCCGTCTACGGCGATGAAAACAACGGCAACAAATCCGCACCAGGAGACTGACCATGCCCCCCGACCCCATCCTCGACACCCTCACCCAGGCCTCCAAAGACCTCCTCTACCCCAGCGACAGCGACGAACCCTTCACCCCCTTCCACTGGCCCCCCGGCCCGACCGACGCCCGCGCCGCCCTCGCCGCCAACGCCCCGCCCCCCCCCGGCGCCAAAATCGAACAACTCTCCCTCGAAGCCTTCTTCGCCGACCTCACCGACGACCCCCGCTTCCCCGCCCTCCAAAAAACCCTCCAATCCACCCTCACCACCCCCACCGTCCTCCGCATCGGCGAACGCCGCATCCTCATCTACCTCCTCGGCCAACTCCCCGACCACTCCTGGCCCGGCCTAAAAACCCTCTCCGTCGAAACGTAACACACTCATCAGCCAAGGCTGGAACTGACATCCCAAAAGTTCATGGCGTATTGGCAAAGGATTCTTGCTCGCCCACTTGCAGGGTGCGCGCGTGCGAAGATACCCTTTCGTGATGTCGTCTCCTTGCCAAAACAGATCATAAGCCCACCCGGACTCAGAATTCGGTGCCATCGGGCAACCCGTATTTCAACCACAGGCCGGACAAAATCAAAATTCCCTTCCGGAGGACATCACATCCGAGATACTCCGCAACATGCCGAAGCCTTGAAACGAAAGGACCGGCCCTGACACAGGCCACCTCACAGCCATGGCAGCCGACGACGTTTCTTCGGTACGAAATGACTGCTCGCACTAGCACGATGGTCGCCCGAATCGTGACCGATGCAGGGCGAGCGTACATAAAAGCCATCGGTAACCCGGAAGGTGAGCACGCGCTCGCATGTGAATGGGTGGGAACGAATTTGGCCCAATGGTTCGGACTGCCTACACTCGACTTCGCCATCATGCGGGTGGAGGCGGCGGATGAAATCTGGCTGGATCGCAAGCGGACTCGAAAGGCCCGTCCCGGGCCCGCGTTTGTCACCCGTGCCGTCAAGGGAGACCAATGGAGCGGCAACCCACAGCATCTTGATTTGCTGGATAACCCCGATGACCTTTCCCGTCTCGTGGTGTTCGATACCTGGCTGCGGAATCTCGATCGGTGCCCCCCGAGCAAAGAGCCGCGAAACATCTTCTTTTCCGCAGAGGGTGCCAGTGCCGGACACTTTCGGCTGCTGGCAATGGATCACACCCATTGCTTTACCAACGGCCGGGCACTCACCCCCGCCATAGCGAACATCCTGAATTGGCAGGACGAAACGATTTTTGGGCTGTTTGAGGCATTTATCCCGAAAATAAATAAAAGGGTGGTGGAATCCGCCGCAAACAAGTTGGCCAACGTAATAAATTATGACGTCGCCGCGTTGATGGCATCAATTCCGCAGGAATGGAGCGTCGACGCCCCGACGCGGGCAGCCCTCGCGGAGTTCATCTGCTCGCGGGCCGCGTTTCTGTCGGATAAAATGGTGGATCTGCTCGCTCCTAAGTGCTGGCCGCAGGGCGAGTTCAATTTCCCGGAAGGCGGTGAACCATGATTGCTGGCGCCAGTTCACCCGAGAAGACGGCAGCCTCTGCGAAAGGCTACTACTCCCTTGTCCAATACTGCCCCGATCTGTCCCGTGCGGAAGCCGCGAACGTCGGCGTTCTGCTGTTTTGTCCCGACAAGCATTTTATCGACGTGCGGACTACCGCGTCGAATCAGCATGTCGCCCGTTTTTTCGGCAGGGACAGCTTCGATCCCGAGCGGCTGCGAACGCTCAAGAGATTCATCGAAGACCGAGTGCGCCTTTACCACCAGCACTTCAAGACCATGGATGACCTCAACCGGTTCATTGAATCTCGCGCCAATGACATCATCATTTCCCAGCCGCGCCCGGTAAAGGTGTTCAACCCCGAAACCGACTTGCAGAAGCTCTACGAGGAACTGGTGGGCGGGAAGGCCCGCACGCCGAACAATCGCCGGCACTTTCTACAGGGGATTGATGACACGTTTAATGTCCCCGCGCTTAAGGAAAAGCTGCAACGCGACGTCGAAGTGGAATTGCCGAGCATCGGCAGCAAGTTGCATTACCGCTACGCCTTCAACAACGGGCGGCAGAACCTCATACGTCCAACCCTGTTCCCGGCCAACGAACAAAAGTTGGCCAATGTCGCCTTCAGACTCGGTGGCGAAGGCGTCCAGCTCGACAAACACCTCGATAAACAACTTATTGTCATATGTGGGTTTGAGGATTCTAAAACCGGCGATTCGTCGGCTGACCGGATCAAGCGTGTCATGGCGGACTATCCAGTGAAAATGGTGCTTCGATCAGACTTGAGCCGGTTCGTGAAAGAAGTCGAGCAGGTGGCTCACAACTTGAGGCCTGCACATAAATAACTGGGTGGGGGGGGGGGGGGGCGAAAAAGGGGGTCAGGAAGTCCAGGGGCAAATTCGCCCTCCAGTAATAATATAATGGATATCTGTAAATAATATATGACTTCGATGGTTCCATTCGCCAACGCCGCGCCAACCCGCTACGCCCTCGCCCGTAATCGCACCCGCTCACCATAGCTGTTTCTCCTCGCCCACCACCCTGCTCCTCCACCTGCGCAACATCCACAAAAATCCCCTCATCCAGACACCCCCACTCCTCATCCCCGCCCCGAACCACCTTGCCACCTTATCACCGTGTCACC
>DASZTO010000096.1:0-92207 GCA_035548175.1 Phycisphaerae bacterium
ATGCGGTGGGGGCGCGGGATGTGGGGCGTGTTGCGGGGGAGGTGGAGGCACCGGTGAGGGCGCGGGTGCGGGTGTTGGTGGATGGGGTGGAGGCGGGGCCCGGGGTTTCGCTGTGGACGGGGGAGGTGGAGCGGCTTTGGACGACGGGGGGGTGGGAGGCGAGCGGGGGGCGAGTGCGGGTGCGGTCGGCGGGGCGGGAGGAGGTGCGAGCGGGGGAATTGGTGGAGGTGCGGGGGTGGTTGCGGCGGCCGGAGGGGGCGGTGAATCCGGGGGCGGTGGACATGCGGGAGGTGCTGGCGGGGGATCGGATATTTGCGGAGATACGGGTTCCGCGGGCGGGTGGGGTGGCGGTGGTGGAGGAGGGGGGCGGGGCGGGGGCGGGGTGGCTGGCGGGGGTGCGGGATGATTTGCGGGGGAAGCTTTTGGAGCATACGGCGCGGGAGGATGTGGAGGCGGGGTATTCGATGGAGGCGGTGTTGCTGGGGGTGCGGGAGCCGGTGGTGGGGGATGTGACGCGGGCGTTTTCGGATGCGGGGGTGGCGCATTTGCTGGCGATATCGGGGCTGCATGTGGTGCTGGTGGCGGTGGCGGCGTGGGGGGTGTTGTTGCTGGCGCCGATGCGGCCGCGGTGGCGGGAGGCGGCGGTGGTGGTGGTTGTGGTGGGGTACGCGTTGGCGACGCCGTGCGGTCCGCCGGTGGTGCGGGCGACGATAGGGGTGGTGACGGTGGCGGCGGCGCGGTTTTTGGGGAGGCCGCGGGTGACGTTGAATTTGCTGGCGGTGGCGGCGGCGGCGGTGCTGTTGTGGCGGCCGGCGGATCTGGTGGGGGCGGGGTTTCAGTTGAGTTTTGTGGGGACGGCGGGGCTGGTGGTGTTTGCGGAGCGGGCGTATCGGGGGGTGTTTGGGGGGTGGGTGGAGCGGGAGCGCGCGCTGGCGGGGTTGGCGGGGACGCAATGGGCGCGGGTGCGGGTTCGGGGATTGCAGGGATTGGCGGCGGTGCTGGTGGTGAATGGGATTGGGATGGGGGCGACGATGCCGTTGGTGGCGTTTCATTTTGGGCAGGTGAATCCGTTGGGGGTGGTGACGGGGATAGTGGCGTTTCCGTTTGTGGCGTTGACGATGGTGGCGGGTGCGGTGCAGGTGGCGGCGGAGACGTGCGGCGCGGCGGCGGGGGCGTGGGCGGCGCCGGTGACGGCGGGGGCGGGGCGGCTGATGATCTGGGTGGTGGAGCACTTGGCGAAGGTGCCGGGGGCGGCGGTGGCGTTGCGGGCGCCGCCGGGGTGGCTGGTGGCGCTGGCGTTTGTGGTGTGGGCGGCATGGGCGCTGCGGCGGTCGGTGGGGATGTCGCGGGCGATGGTGGTGAATCTGGCGGTGGGATGGGTGGTGGTGTGCGCGGGGTGGTATGCGTGGACGGCGCCGGTGGGGCGACTGGAGATGGAGGTGCTGGAGGTGGGGCAGGCGGGCAGCGCGATGGTGGTGCGGACGCCGGAGGGCGGGGTGTGGGTGGTGGATGCGGGTTCGCGGGAGATGTTGACGCCGATGGAGCGGGCGGTGTCGCCGGCGCTGCGGGCGGCGGGGGTGCGGCGGATCGAGGGGCTGATGGTGATGGCGCTGGATGAAGTGCATGGTCGGGATGCGGGGGCGGTGATTGAGCGGTATGGGCCTGAGGAGGTGGTGGCGCCTGCGGAGGCGTGGGCGCGGCGTGGGGAGACGCGTGTGGGCGGGGTGTTGGAGGATGTGGCGGGGAGGCGGGTGCGGGCGCTGGCGGAGGGGGAGGTGATGACGATGGGGGAGGTGCGGGTGCGGGCGGCGGGTGCGGGGATGTTTGTGTGGGAGTATGCGGGGCGGCGGGTGGTGGTGGTGGATGGGCGCGCGACGGGGGCGGTGTGGCGGTGGGAGCAGAGCGGGGAGACGTGCGATGCGCTGGTGGTGATGGGGCCTGAGTCGAAGGATGTGGCGGGGATGCTGGGGGGGAGGCGGGTGGTGCGGGCGGGGAGCGTGGTGCGGATTACCGGCTCGGGTGTGAGCGTTCGGGAGTTCTGAGGCGGGGGATGGGTGGGTGCATTGTGGGTGCGCGGCCTTCGTTGCGCTGCCGCGATTGGCAGGGGTTTATAAGGGCGATATCTTTCTGGCATGCCGACGATTTTTGATACAATCCAGGAGGCGGTCCGCGAGGAGCGGTTCCTGGTGTCCTGGCACGCCGATGAGCGCTGCGAAGAGCGAGCAATCACGGCTTGGCAGATCGCCGTGGGTTTGGAAAGTGCCCGCTTAATGCAGGCGCGGCCGCACAGCCAGCCGAACCCGACCGTTATCGTCCGCCAATTGCTCGCCGACGGATCGGAAGTTGAAGTGGTATGGGCCTGGCTGGAAGCGTCGCGGCGCGCCGTGCTGGTGACAGTTTACTGGGTGAACTGATATGAACGAACGACGCGAAAAACGAAAGCGATGGGTCCAACGCGGTCAATATGCCGTGGAAGTGGAAGTCGAAGTGGTCTATCCGGAGGACGCTCCGGAACAGGCGACGTTGGAGCCGCAGACGGTGCGCTGGCTAGACGAAGTGGCGCGACACACTGCGGCGGGCGATGTGGCTTATTTGCGGAGAATCGGGCGGGTATTCCAGGCGGTCGGCACGTGAGCGCGGTGACAGCGAAGGCGAGGCAACGTCCGGCGAATGTGATCGGGGTGAGCGAATCGAATTTGTTTCCTTTCCTCGTCCATGAAAATGATGCCAACCATGTCGGAATCTCTCCACTACCAGCCCATCCAGAAGGGATTCATCCCGCGAGCACTCCGTCGGCTGATTCTATGGCGCTTGATCACCCTGGTCATCATTGGCACCGCATGGGAGACGTTCCGCTGCTTGCGGCCGCGCCTTGAATTCTGGCTTGGTCAGAGGGCTTGTCGCACCCACGAATTCGCTCCTGCCGACATCGCCTATTCCGACGACCCTGCAATCGTGGCTTCCCTTCGCGCCAATCCCGTCTTCTACATCAGTTCCTCCATGAGCCGCCCGCGCCTTTTGCGTCTCGACGCGCCAGTCTGGTCCCGCTTCTCAGATAATCTTCCCTCTCACAGTCGCTCGGCGATTTGCAGCTACGGCGACGGTAGTGCGTTCGCCTTTGTCCACGAAGTACGCAGTCCCGCAGGGACGGCATTTCTCGCGACGGTCCATCTCACGTCGGCCCCGGTGAGGGACGTTAAGGACTCAACGGAAATCCTATGGTGGGCCGATGCCTTCGCTGTTTATTCTCCCATCACCGGCGCACGAATTTCCGCAGTCCATTCCGAAGGGTCGATATCTATTGGCTCGGCCCCGCTGACCATCTACTGCGGCCATTCCGATCCCGCCGATCCCGGCCATTTCACTATCCAGTTCGTGCAAGCCTCAAAGGTCAGCATCATCGACGCACACCTTGACCCGTCCGACAATTCGCTCCATCTGACTCTCCGCCCATGATTAAATGATCCTCGCGCTTGCGGTTGGGTTTCCCAAGTACAGTAAGTCGACGTAGAAAAGGAGACCGACTTGGACGGCTCTGACGATGTAACTTTAGTCGCGGAGGGTCCGGGGCAAGGGTCGGATGTGGAGAACGTGTTCGTTGTCGCAGCGGGCGAGGTCGAGGATGATGAGGTCGACTTTGGTGATGTGATTGAAGGTGTCGAGTTTGGGTTCGACGATGAGGTGGAGGTGGCCTTGCATCATGCGGTTGGATCAACCACCGCCAAACCTTCGGCGGCGGCTGCGGCGTTCAGCTCAGAATCGGCGCTCAAGAGGGTGATGCGCGCGTCAGAGAGTTCGTGCCCGGCGAGGAGCGCAGCGGAAAGCTGGATGGCATCGGCGCCTCGTAGCGCGTGCTGGCGGGCCAATTTTACGGCGTATTCCATCAGGGGCTCATCGAGTTCGACAATGTCCAATGCGCCGGCGACGTCGCGGTCAAAGGCCGACAGCGCGGCCAGCAGATTTTCTTGTTCCGTTTTGGTTGCGTGGGCGCGGCGCGCCAGCGCCGCGGAGACTTCCACGATCGTGAGCCGGGCGATGAGCACTCGCTCCGCACTCTCCAAGAGCTCCGAGGTACGCTTTGAGCCGGCTTCCTGACGATATCGTTTCACGAGGACGGAGGAGTCGGCAAAATAGATGGCCATGGATTTCACCGACGCTCGCTGACCAATTCATCGGTGAGAGAGCCGCCGGGCATCGTGATCGGGTCGAACTTCCGCAGGCGCTCCGGGCGCTTTGGGCGGGTAATTCGCACCTTCGGCTCGGTGATCTCCACGCGCACGACGGCGCCGTCCGGCAAGGGAACGGGTTCGTCGAGCAGAATCTGGCCCTTGGTTACCTGTCCGCGATAAGTCATGGTTCACCTCAAGTGGATTATACATTGTGTTCGCAGGCGTCGGTCATCAAAAAACGACAACGCCTGTCGGAGATGCTCACCGAGGAAGTCGCAGCGGCGGGGTCTTCACGGGGTCGGACGGCCGGTTGGGAGGGGCTGCATCACGGGGAGGTGAAGGGTTCGTTGTCGCAGCGGGCGAGGTCGAGGATGACGAGGTCGACTTTGGTGATGTGGTTGAAGGTGTCGAGTTTGGGTTCGACGATGAGGTGGAGGGGGGTGCCGAGGGGGAGTTGGGGTTCGAGGTCGCCCATTTTGAAGGCGATGGCGCGGGCGAGGCGGGGAGTGGGCGGGGGGGAGGAGAGGGTGAGTTGGAGGTGGTTTCCGGTGACGCCGACGCGGCGCGGGGGGGCGGAGAGGCGGAGGTTTTCGAGGAGGAAGCGGGGGCGTGGGTTGCCGCGGCCGAAGGGTTCGAGGCGTTCGAGGTGGCTGATGACGGCGGGGGTGCAATCGGCGAGAGTGATCACGGCATCGATGGGGAGCGTGGGGATGAGATCGTCTTCGGAGAGATGGAGGCGTGCGTAGTCGTTGAGGCGCTGGCGGAATTCGTCGAGGTGGTGGAGGGGGAGTTTGACGCCGCCGGCCATGGCGTGGCCGCCGCCGGAGAGGAGGAGGTCGCGGACGTGATCGATGGCGAGGTGGAGGTCAAAGTTGGGGATGGAGCGGGCGGAGCCGTGAAGTTCGGTGGGTCCTTGCGCGAGGACGAAGGCGGGGCGGTGGAAGGCGTCGACGAGGCGGGAGGCGACGATGCCGACGACGCCGGCATGGAAGGAATCGTGGGCGGCGACGAGGATGAGGTCGAGGTCGTTGCCGATGGCGGATTGGCGATCGCCGATTTGTTGTTTGGCGAGGTCGGCCATTTTGCGTTCGGTGGATTGGCGGTCACGGTTTTGTTCTTCGAGCCAGGCGGCGAGTTCTTCAGCGCGCTGGCCGGTGGCGGTGGTGAGGAGTTCGACGGCTTCGCGGGCGTGGTCCATGCGGCCGGCGGCGTTGAGGCGCGGGGCGAGGGCAAAGCCGACGGCGGTGCAGTCGAGGGTGCGGTCGGAATCGCGGCCATAGCCAGCGGCGTGGATGAGCGCGCGGAGGCCGGGGAGCTGTGTGCGGGCGAGCTGGTCGAGGCCGTGCTTGACGATGATGCGGTTTTCGCCGGTGAGGGGGACGACGTCGGCGATGGTGCCGAGGGCGGCGAGGGCGGTGAATTCCATGAGCAGGGCGCGGTAGGTGTCGTTGACGCGTTCGGCGTTGCAGAGTTTCTGGGCGACGGCCCAGGCGAGTTTGAAGGCGACGCCGGCGCCGCAGAGATCGGGGTTGGGGTAGTCCTGAGTTCTGAGTCCTGAGTCCTGAGTGGCGGGGAGGCGGGGGTGGACGATGGCGGTGGCGGGGGGGAGTTGGCCGTTGGGGGGGAATTCGTGGTGGTCGGAGACGATGACGTCGAGGTTTCGGGAGCGGGCGTAGGTGATGGGGTCGATGGCGGAGCAGCCGCAGTCGATGGTGATGAGGAGCTGGGTGCCGGAGTCGGCGAGGGCATTGATGGCGTCGGTGTTGAGGCCGTAGCCTTCGTCGACGCGGTGGGGGATATAGGTGTGGACGTTGGCGCCGGCGGCGGTGAGGGTATGCCAGAGCATGGCGGTGCCGGTGATGCCGTCGACGTCGTAGTCGCCGTAGAGGGTGATTTTCTGGTGGTTGCGGACGGCGGCGACGATGCGGTCTGCGGCGGCGTGCATGTTGGGCAGGAGGTAGGGGGAGTGGAGGTCTTTGAATTTGGGTTCGAGGAAGGCGAGTGCGGCGGCGGGGCTGGTGAGGCCGCGCTGGATGAGGAGCTGGGCGATGAGCGGGGGGAGTCGGAGGGCGTTGGCGAGGTGCTCGACGGCGGCGGGGTCGGGGGGAGCGTCGGGGAGTTGCCAGCGTTTGCGTTTGTAGGAGGTGGCAGAGGTGCAGATCATCCGTGATCCTCAGGGGTGTGTGGGCGCTATGGTAATTGTTTACGAGACGGAGTGGTAATGGCGGTCATGGGAGGTCGGTGTCGGGCGGGGGCTTGGGCGCATTGGGCTTGTTGGCGGCGGTGCGGACCTTGGAGATGATTCGTTGGCGGGTGCGTTCGTATTCTTCGGGGGTGAGTTCGCCGCGGTCGACCATGGCGCGGAGGTCTGCGAGGGAGAAGCCGGTGTTGGCGCCGGAGGAGGCGTCGGCGTCCTGGGCGTGGAGTCGTCGGCGCATCATGATGATGAAGAAGAAACCGATGACGACGATGAGCATGAGGATGGCGAGTTCGATGATGAGGTGGTAGCGTTCGGCGGGGGTGAATTGGCGGGTGGCGGGGGGGGATTGGGCGAGGATGAGGGGGAGGAGGTGCATGGGGGTAATGTAGCCGGAAGAGGGGGAGTTGGTAATTGGTAAATGGGAATTGGTGAATGGTGAATGGCTGTCGCCGGGGCGGGGGTGCCATTTGTTTGCGCGCGCGCATTAGCAGGTACCCATTAGCGGTTGCGCGAGCGCGGTGTTAGTAGTGGGCTGGAGTGGTTGGGGCGGGGAGGCCTTTGAAGTGGTAGGCGCGGCGGACCTGGAGGGAGCGGAGGAGGATGCCGTCGACGTAGATGGGGAGGTCGATGGGGGGATCGATGTGGTCGAAGGCTGGGACGAGGACGGACTGGAAGGGGGCGGGGTCGAAGTTGCCGACGAGGAGTGCGGATTGGCCGGCGTGGAGGAGTTGTCCGCCGGGGGATTTCTGGTTGAGGCCGGGCCAGAGGTCGTACTGGGATTCGCGGCCGCCGACCTGGGACATGATGGAGAAGACGAAGGGGTGTCCGGGGAGATAGAAGGCGAGGGAGGAGGAGAGATCGTAGCGGCCGGAGATGATGAGAGGGTCCTGGCCGGTCTGGTGGGCGAAGGATTCGCGGAGGGTTTGGAGGGCTTGGGCGCGGGCGTTGAATCCGCGGAGTTTTTTGGCGGCGGGGTCCCATTTGCCGGGGAAGAGGAGGGATTTTTCGTAGGCGGGGGTGCCGAGGAGGGGTTGGAGTTTGGGGGCGAGGAGGGGATAGAGGCGTTGCATGTTGAGTGCGAAGGCGGTGAGGAGGAAGCCGACGATGACGGTGGTGGAGGTCCAGACGCGCCAGGATTTGTGGGTGGGCCAGAGGCGTGTGACGATGCCGGCGAGGAGGATCATGGCGGTGAAATAGGCGGCGGCGGGCCAGTTGACCTCGGTGGATTTCCAGAGGTTCATGAGGAAGTAGAAGAGCCAGAGGGGGAGGGAGAAGGCGAGGAGGAAGCGGTAGGGGGTGGCGTGGTCGGTGGTCAGTGGCGAGTGGTCAGCAGGGCGGGGAGCGGTATCGGCTGGGGGGAGGCCGCGGCGGTCCGAGCGGAGCGTGCGGATCGCATAGACCACGGCGCAGACGAGGAGGACGAAGGGGAGGCCGCCCATGCCGCCGGCCTGGCCGCCGACGAATTGGGCGAGGCGTGAGAGGGGTGCGAGGAGGGAGTGTTTCTGGTCGGCGGTGTTGAAGCCCTGGTTGCCGATGTGGAGGAAGGTGACCCAGTGGTGCTGGGCGTTCCAGAGGATGACGGGGACCTGGGAGAGGAGCACGAGAAGGAGTGCGGCGAGGGCGGCTTTGGTGAAAAACGCGCGGCGGAGGGGGAGATCGATGGCGGCGGCGACGAGGGCGCAGAGGGGGATGGCGATGAGGACGGGCTTGAAGAGCATGCCGGCGGCGCAGGCGAGGCCGGCGAGGAGCATCCAGCGGGCGTGATGTGCGGGGGTATCGACGGTGCGCCAGAGGCAGTAGATGGTGGCGGCCCAGGCGAGGTACATGGGGGAGTCGATGGTGATGAGGAGGGAGCCGACGGCGAACATGGGGACTGCGGCGGAGAGGAGGATGACGGCGAGGGCGGCGCGATTGTCGTTGAAGATGCGGCGGGCGAGGAAGAGGGAGAGGAGACCGGAGCAGAGGGCGAAGATCACGGCGGGGGTGCGGATGACGGGCATGAGGGCGGCGCCGGAGTTGTCGCCGGTGAGGTGGAGGAATTGGCCGAGGCGGAGTGCGGCGGCGATGACCCACGCGATACCGGGGGGCTTGGAGTAGTAGCCGTAGTCGAGGTGGCGGGCCCATTCCCAGTAGTGGGATTCGTCTTCGGAGAGATCGAGGGGGCAGTTGTGGTAGAGGTAGAAGAGGTTGGAGAGGAAGCCGAGGAAGAGGAGGGCGAGTGCGAGGCGGAGGGGCCAGCGACGCTGCGTGTATGTGGGGGGAAGAGACATGGCGGGATGGTATGCGAGGGAACAGCGGGAGGGAAAGGGAGGTAGGAAATTGCTGGAGGTATAAAGAGGAATCAGGATTCAGGGCGTTCGTAGAGGGGTGTGGGGGCGGCGGCGGGGGGTGGGGAGTGGCCTGTGAGGTGGGCGAGGATTTTGGGGACGTGGGCGTGGCAGTTTTCGAGGAAGACTTTGTAGCGGCACTGGGTTCCGGCGATGGCGGTTCCGGCGACGTAGAGGTTGGGGATGTTGGTTTGCATGGTGTCGGGGTTGTAGGTGGGGAGGAGCTGGTCGCCTGTGAGGTGGACGCCGGCCATTTGTGCGAGGGACATGTCGGCTTCGTAGCCGGTCATGAGGAGGAGGAAATCCATTGGCAATTGGTAAGTGGTGATGGGCAATTGGGAGTTCGAGAGGGTGACGTGGGTGGGGGAGATTTCGGCGACGGTGGTGTTGAAGTGGGGGGTGATCTGGCCGGAGTTGATGAGGGAGGAGAATTCGGGGTAGAGCCAGTACTTGATGTCTTTGGGGTCGACGGAATCGCGGCGATAGGAGAAGTGGACGTGTGCGCCGGCGCGGTGGCAGCGGAGAGCGGCTTCGACGGCGGAGTTGCGGCCGCCGACGATGAGGAGATTTTTCTGGAAGTAAGCGTGGGGGTCCTGGAAGTAGTGGGAGACGTGGGGGAGGTCTTCGCCTGGGACGTGGAGGAGGTTGGGGCGTTCGGTGCCGCCGGTGGAGAGGATGACGCGGTTGGCGGTGAGGGAGGCGGGCTGGCCGAGGGGGAGTCCGCGGACGGATTGTTGGAGGGTGAGGTGGAAGCGGTGGTCGGTGGTGCGCGTGATGGCGGTGACGCGGGTGTAGGTGTGGATGTGGAGGTGGAACTGGAGGACGATGGAGCGGAGGTAGGCGAGGTATTCCTCGCGGGAGGCTTTTTCCTGGTGAGGGGTGATGAGGGGTACGCCGGCGATGGAGATGCGTTCGGGGGAGGAGAACCATCGGGTGGCGGGCGCCCACCACTGGATGGTGGCGCCGATTTGGGCGGCGTCGAAGTGGGTGTAGCGGAGCTGCGCCTGTTTGAGCGCGACGGCGATTTCGAGGCCGAGGGGGCCGGCGCCGATGAGTGCGATGTCGGTGGAGTCGGGAGGTGAGATCATGGGAGCATGATAGGTGTGAGGCGTCAGGGAAGGCCAATGGCGTGGTGAGGGAAGCTGGAGAAATCGGAGGCGGTCGCTTGAGGATGGGGACGCGGGGGCAGAGAATGGAGGGATTGGGTTTCGCGGCGTGCGCGGGAAGTCGGCCTTGGAGTGCCCTCATGACGGACACCGTATCGAGTGGAGCTGCGGGGACGGGCGCCGGGGGGGCGGGCGGCGGTGGAGCGGCGAGCGGCAAGCCGCCGTTTGGGGGAGATGACGGCACGGGGCTGGTGTTGCTGGATCCGTGGCTGGAGCCTTATGCGGCGCACCTGCGGAACCGGTATCTGCACTACAAGCATTTCCGGGCGGTTCTGGAGCAACATGGCGGGGTGTCGGGGGAGATGACGACGGGGCACAAGTATTTCGGATTGAACCGGGGGGAGCGGGACGGGAAGACGGGGGTGTGGTATCGGGAGTGGGCGCCGGCGGCGAAGGGGATGGCGCTGATCGGGGATTTCAACGGGTGGAACCGGGAGTCGCACAAGCTGGAGCGGGACCAGTGGGGTGTGTGGCAGTTGTTTCTGGCGGACGATGAGGCGCAGCATCGGCTGGTGCATGGCTCGCGGATCAAGGTACACGTGCATGGTGCGGACGACACGCGGATCGATCGGTTGCCGGCGTATATCAAGCGGATCGTGCAGGACCCGCCGGACTCGCCGAACTTCACGGGGATTTACTGGAATCCACCGACGCCGTACGTATTCAAGCACCAGCGTGCGGCGCGGAAGGGGGGGCTGCGGGTGTATGAGGCGCACGTGGGGATGGCGCAGGAGCAGGGGAAGGTGGGGACGTTCAAGGAATTCACGGCGAACGTTCTGCCGCGGATAGCGAGTCTGCATTACAACGCGATCCAGTTGATGGCGATCCAGGAGCATCCCTATTACGGGAGCTTCGGATACCACGTGTCGAATTTTTTCGCGGTGTCGAGCCGGTTCGGCACGGCGGAGGAGCTGAAGGAGCTGATCGACACGGCGCATTCGCTGGGGCTGGCGGTGATCATGGATCTGGTGCATTCGCACGCGGTGAAGAACATCCATGAGGGGTTGAACCGGTTTGACGGGACGGATCACCAGTATTTCCATGCGGGAGCGCGGGGGCAGCATACGGCGTGGGATTCGCTGGTGTTTGATTATTCGAAGTATGAGGTGCAGCGGTTCTTGCTGTCGAATGTGCGGTACTGGCTGGAGGAATTCCGGTTTGACGGGTTCCGGTTCGACGGGGTGACGAGCATGCTGTACCTGGATCATGGCATGGGGAAGGGGTTCAGCTCGTATGACGATTATTTCACGCTGAATACGGATGGGGACGCGCTGGCGTATCTGCAGTTGGCCAATGAAGTGGCGCATGCGGTGCGGCCGGGGGTGATGACGATTGCGGAGGACGTCTCGGGGATGGTGGGGTTGGCGCGGCCGGTGAAGGAGGGGGGGCTGGGGTTCGACTACCGGCTGGCGATGGGGATACCGGATTACTGGATCAAGCTGCTGAAGGAGAAGTCGGACGATCAGTGGAATCTGAACCAGATCTACCAGACGCTGCTGAATCGTCGGGCGCACGAGAAGCACCTGGGGTATGCGGAGTCGCACGATCAGGCGCTGGTGGGGGACAAGACGCTGGCGTTCTGGCTGATGGACAAGGAGATGTACTTTTCCATGAGCAAGTTCACGCCGAGCTTGATCGTGGACCGGGGGATCGCGCTGCACAAGCTGATCCGGCTGATCACGTTTGCGCTGGGTGGGGAGGGGTATCTGAACTTCATGGGCAACGAGTTCGGGCATCCGGAGTGGATCGATTTTCCGCGGGTGGGGAACAACTGGTCGTATCACCATGCGCGGCGGCAGTGGTCGCTGGTGGACACGGAGCATCTGCGCTATTCGGGGCTGAACAATTTTGATCGTGCGATGCAGGTGTTGGACGAGCAGTTCGGGCTGCTGGAGGATCCGTTTATCGAGCAGTTGGCGTGTCATGAGGACACGAAGCAGCTGGTGTTCCGTCGCGGGCCGCTGGTGTTTGCGTTTAATTTTCATCCGACGGAGAGCTACGTGGGGCTGCGGATACCGGTGCCGGACGCGCGGGACTATCGGGTGGTGTTGAATTCGGATTCGCCGCAGTTTGGGGGGCAGGCGCGTGTGCCGGAGTTCGCGGTGTATCCGAAGCAGGAGGTGGGGATGTATGGCCGGGGGCAGAGCGTGCAGATGTATTTACCGAGCCGGACGGCGCAGGTGTTGGCGCCGATGTGAGGGCGGGGGGGGGAATTGGAAGAATTGGTTGAACTGGTCCGATTGGGGTACCGGTTCCACTGGTGAAATTGGGGTGGAGCGGGTGTCGGGGCTATAATGGGCCCAGAGGTGGCGAATGGCGATTGTGGTGGATGTTCCGGAGCCCATAGAGGCGGCGCTGCGTTTGCAGTTGGGGGACTTGTCGCTGGCGGCGAAGGAGGGGCTTGCAATCGAAGGTTATCGACGGCGGAAGATCAGCATCGGTTTTCTGGCGAAGATGCTGGGGATGGGAGTGGTGGAGGCGGAGGCATGGCTGCGGGAGCGCGGTATTCCGGCAAACTATTCGGTTGACGATTTGGAACAAGACCGTCGGACGATGGATGAGTTGTTTGGCGAGAGCGCATGATTGTTATCGCCGACACGTCGCCGATTCACTATCTGGTGCTAATTCGTCAAAGTGATGTGCTTTCGGCGCTCTTCAGTCGAATTGTGCTTCCACAAGCGGTGGCGGCAGAACTGCAGCAGGTCAAGACGCCGCCGACGGTGAGAACCTGGATGGTGTCCCCGCCAGAATGGCTGGAAGTTCGCACACCGCGAGCCGTTCAAGCGATGGGCGACCTTGGCGCCGGGGAAGCGGAAGCCATTTCCCTGGCGCTTGAGATGCGTGCGGATCTGGTTTTGGCGGACGATGCCGAGGCGCGAGAGATGGCGACAACCCTGGGGGCTGCGCGTCATGGGAACCATCGGAGTCCTGGAGCGGGCGGCATTGCGGAATCTGGTTGATTTGGCCGACGCATTCAAAAAGTTGCGGGACGAGACGAATTGCTGGGTCGCGCAATCTGTGATGGACGCGGCGTTGGAGCGGGTCGCGCGGCGGAGAAAAGAGTGAGTCAGTGGGTCGCGGCGGGCTGGGGCCGGAGGTGGACGACCAGGGGAGCGAGGGATTGGCGCTGGCGGCGGATGCGGGCCTGGAGGGTGGCGGGGCGGGGCATGTTTTCGATGAGGCGGCAGAGGTCGGGGGTGATGGAGAGCTGGGCGCTGGGGGCATGGAGCCAGGCGTCGTGGGTTTCGATGAGGGGTCGGACGGGATGTCCTTCGGCGGGGGAGGCGTGGGCGAGCTGGGCGAAGATGTCGGCCGAGCGGGCCAGCAGGGTGTGCATCATCGGACAGTATCGTATTCACGAAGACAGATGCAAGGAGAAAGTGGTTCGGGGCGTGGGGCGGCGCGGGGGGTAGGCATTTATGGGCGGTCGTGTCGGATGGAGGGACGGCGTATACTAGGGGCGTATGAGCAAGTCAGCACGATCGCCGCAGCCATTGTCGCAGCCCGGGGGGGGGAAGGGTCAGGCGGCGGCGCCGAAGAAGCGGAAGGAGCCGGTGACGCCGCGGATACAGAATCGGCGTGCGCATTTTGATTATCACATACTGGACCGTGTGGAGTGCGGCGTGGAGCTGGTGGGGTCGGAGGTGAAGAGCGTGCGTCGTGGGCACGTGCAGTTGGCGCAGAGTTTCGCGCGGATACAGAACGGGCAGGTGTTTTTGTACGGCTGCCACATCGACGAATACGTGGAGGCCAACCAGTTCAACCATGACGCGACGCGCGTGCGGCGGCTGTTGCTGCACCGGCGTGAAATTCGGCGGCTGACTCAGCGTTTGCAAAAGGAGCAGGGCGCGACGCTGATTCCGCTGGAGATGTACTTCAAACGCGGGTTTGCGAAGGTGCTTCTGGGGCTGGCGAAGGGGAAGAAAGCGTTCGACAAGCGGCAGGCGATCAAGGAACGGGAGGATCGGCGGAGCATGGACAAGGCGCTGCGGCGCCGGTAGGACACAAGGAGACACCGGAAACAAGAAACAAGAAACAAGAATCAAGGGATCAGGTCCGCGCGTCATCTTGGTTCTGCTTTCTTGCTTCTTGCTTCTTCACCCATTGCAAGGAGCGAGGATATGGCACACGACATTCTGACCACGGTGATCGGCAGCTATCCCACGCCCGACTGGCTCATCCACCATCCGACGGAAGGGGCGCTGCGGGACGCGATGCTGGTGGTGCTCAAGACGCAGGAGATCGCGGGGATCGACCTGCTGACGGACGGGGAATTGAACCGGTACGACATCAACCATCCCGAGACGAACGGGATGATCGATTATTTCATCCGGCCGCTGCAGAACGTGCGGGGGGATGTGACGCGGGCGGAGGAAAAGAAGTACGCGGAGCTGACGTATCTGCGGTTCCGGCACAAACCGGCGGGGGTGGTGGAGGGGCAGCTGGGCGAGGGGCGGCTGAACCTGGCGCATGATTTCGACAAGGTGCGGGAGTTGACGGCGCGGCCTCTGAAATTCACGGTGACCAGCCCGTACATGCTGGGGCGGACGCTGCTGGATAGGCATTACAAATCGAAGGAGGCGCTGGTGGCGGCGCTGGCGGATGTGCTGGCGGCGCAGCTTCGGGAGGTGGATGCGGAGGTGGTGCAGGTGTCGGAGGAGAACCTGACGGGGAATCCCGGGGATGGGCCGTGGGTTGCCGAGGCGCTGAACCGGATGTTCGCGGTGGTGCCGCGGAAGGCGGCGTTGCATTTGTGCTTTGGGAATTATGCTGGGCAGGTGGTGCAGACGGGGCATTATTCGCAGCTTGTGGATTTTCTGAATTTGCTGAACGTGGATCACGTGCTGCTGGAGCTGGCGTATCGGGGCCCGGACGAGCTGACGTTTTTGAAAGACATCAAGCCGGAGATAGGGATCGGGATCGGGGTGATCGACATCAAGTCGACGGTGGTGGAATCGCCGGACGACGTGGCGCGGGCGATCGAGCGTGCGGACCGGGTGCTGGGAGCGGGGCGTTTGAAATATGTTCACCCGGACTGCGGGTTCTGGATGCACAAGCGGTCGGTGGCGGACGCGAAGATGGCGAACATGGTGAAGGGGCGGGATTTATTTCTGGGGCAGGCCAACGGTGCGCCGCGTGAAGAGGCGGCTGCGGAGGAGCGGTACGCGGAGGCGTGAGGATGGCGGGGCGGGGGGATGTCGGGCGCGGGCTGGAGGGGTCAGGGTTCGCTGGGGCGGAAGGCGATGATGCAGCGGGGGAGCTTGGCGGCGTCTTTGATGATGCGGACTTTTTCGAGCCAGCCGGCGGCTTCGAGGAGGGCGGTGAGGGCGGGACCCTGGTCGAGCTGCATTTCCATGATGAGGAGGCCTCCGGGATGGAGATGGTGGCGCGCTCCGGCGACGATGCGGCGGTGGAAGTCGAGGCCGTCGGCGCCGCCGTCGAGGGCGAGGCGTGGCTCATGGTCGCGGATACCGGGGGGCAGGCGCGGGAGGTCGTCGGAGGGGATGTAGGGGGGATTGGAGGCGATGACGTGGAAGAGGGCGGGGGCGGGCATGTGCTCGATGGCGGCAAAGAGGTCGCCCTGGAAGAAGGAGACCGGTGCGGGGGGCGTTCCACCGACGGCGTTGGCGTCGGCGTTTTTCCGCGCGAGGTCGAGGGCGGGGGCGGAGATGTCGGTGGCGACGAGTGCGGCGGTGGGCAGATGTTTGGCGAGGGCGATGGCGATGGCGCCCGAGCCGGTGCAGAGGTCGAGGATGCGCGGGGAGTTTTGGGCGGCCCAATCGGGGCGCTGGCGGGCGTGCTGGATGACGAACTCGACGAGGGTTTCGGTGTCGGGGCGGGGAATGAGGACGTCGCGGGAGACGGCGAGCTCGAGGGAAAAGAACCAGGCCTTGCCGATGAGGTAGGCGACGGGGACGTGGCTGGAGCGCTGTTTGACGAGGTCGCGGAAGGCGGCGATCTGGGCGTCGGGGGGCACGCGTTCGTACTGGGTGTAAAGGGCCATGCGGGAACAATTGAGGACGTGGGCGAGGAGCAGTTCGGCGGAGAGGCGAGGCTCGTCGATATTTTTGCGGGCGAAGAAATCGGTTGTCCATGTGAGGAGGGAACCGATGGTCCAGACTTGGGCGGGAGGGGTGGCCATGGGGGGGTTGTAACATCCGCAGAGGGAAGGTTCTACTGCGCCGGGGAGCGGCGCGGGGGAGCGGGCCTGGCGGCGTGGCGGGCGAGGTGCGGGGGAGCGGCGGCGTGGTATGATGGGGCCGATCCGAATGGGAGCGCTATGAGCGACGAGCGACCGCCGACAGAAGCAGCGGGAGGGGCGGGAGGAGGGCAGCCGGGCGGCCCGGCGGAACGAGCGACGGCCGTGGCTTCGGCGGCTTCGGCGGTGCAGACGGTGGGGGCGTCGGCGAGCGCCCCCGCGGCGCAGGCGCAGCGTCCGCCGATGTGGGGGCGGCGTTACGGATTTCTGTGCTCGTACTGTTCGTCGCGGCTGGAGGCGGTGGAATCGATGGCGGGTCAATCGGGGACATGCCCGACGTGCGGGAACACGATTCTGATACCGATTCTCAATGCGCGTGGGCAGCTGATCGATCCGACGTCGGGGAAGATCATCAAGCAGGATCCGCATCCGGTGCACGCGTATGCGGCGGCGGGGCATAAGGCGCCGCAGATCGTTGCGATGCCCAACGGGGAGCGGCAGATCCGGTGCCCGCGCTGTCAGCGGCTGAATCCGCTGGCGATGAACAACTGCCTGGGGTGCGGGCTGCCGTTCACGATGGAGGGGACGGCGGGGGATGCGATGTCGGGGACGAACACGTGGGCGGTGGCGTCGCTGGTGCTGGGGATCGTGTCGCTGGTGGGGGGCATGTGCCTGATCGTACCGCCGGTGCTGGCGATCATTTTTGCGTTCATGGCATTGCGGACGAACACGTCGCCGTCGGGGCAATCGAGCGGGCAGGGGATGGCGATCGCGGGCCTGATCCTGGGGATTGTGGGAGCCGTGATCGGGTCGTTGATGTGGGTGAAGATGATTTCGTGAGGAGGCGGGCGGGGCCTGGCAGGAGATCGCGATGAGTGGAACGGATCGAGCGGGGGGAGCGGCGTTTGCGGGCGGAGGGGGTAGCGCGGCGCCGCTGGGTCCGGTGGCGCGCGTCGGGAACACGGCATTTGCGACGTCGGTGGCGTTGCTGCTGGTGCGGTTGTCGCTGGGGTGGGCGTTTGTGTTCCATGGGGCGCAGAAGCTGTTTGGGGCGTTTGACGGGCCGGGGATCGAGAAATTCTCGAAGTACCTGCACATGCCGGGGTTTCTGCCGGCGATCGCGTGGGCGTACGTTGCGGCGCTCGCGGAGTTTATGGGCGGCGCGCTGGTGCTGATCGGGCTGCTGACGCGACTGGCGACGATTCCGATAATGATTGTGATGTTCGTGGCGATTGCGACGGTGACGGGGGCGAGCGGTTTTTCGGTGCCGCAGGGTTATGAGTACAACGTGGCGCTGATCGCGATGGCGGGTGCGTTGCTGATAGCGGGTCCGGGGCTGGTGTCAGTGGATGCGTTGGTGTTTCGGCGCGGGCTGTGGGCGCGGGGCGCGCAGCCGCTGGATCAACCGCTGCGGCGGGTGTGAGGGGGCGGCGGGGCGGGGGAGGGGCGATTCCGGATGTTCAAACGGCGGCCCTGCCGTTATTCTTCGCAAATCACTCCACTCTGCCGAGGACTGTGCCATGAACATGCTCGCTGCCGCACCGCCGGATTCGAACACGCTGGTGTGGATCGGGATACTGATCGTGGGGGCGATCGCGCTGGTGGTGGTGATGGTGATCGCGCAGTTTTTCAGCCTGTGGCTGCAGGCGTTCTCGGCGGGGGCGGGGGTGAGCTATTTCCAGCTGATCGGGATGCGGTTTCGGAAGGTGGATTCGCGGCAGATCGTGACGTCGCGCATCACGGCGGTTCAGGCGGGGCTGACGGAGCTGACGACGAGCCTGCTGGAATCGCACTATCTGGCGGGGGGTCGTGTGCCCAACGTGGTGCGGGCGATGATCGCGGCGCACCGGGCGGACATCGAGCTGCCGTGGAACCGGGCGGCGGCGATCGATCTTGCGGGTCGCGACGTGCTGGATGCGGTGCAGACGTCGGTGAATCCGAAGGTGATCGACGTGCCCAACGCGCAGTCGGGTCGGCAGACGATCGACGGGGTGGCGAAGGACGGGATTCAGCTGAAGGTCAAGGCGCGGGTGACGGTTCGGACGAACATTCAGCAGTTGATCGGCGGCGCGACGGAAGAAACCGTGATCGCGCGCGTGGGCGAAGGCATTGTGACGTCGATCGGTTCGTCCGACACGTACAAGCATGTGATGGAGAACCCGGATGCGATCTCCAAAACCGTGCTGCACAAAGGTCTGGATGCGGGGACGGCGTTCGAGATACTGTCGATCGATATCGCGGACGTGGACGTTGGGGACAATGTGGGGGCGAAGCTGCAGGCGGACCAGGCGGAATCTGACAAGCGGCGATTCCAGGCGGAGGCGGAGAAACGGCGTGCGCTGGCGGTGGCGCAGGAGCAGGAGTTTACGGCGTTGGCGCAGCAGAATCGCGCGAAGGTGATCGAGGCCGAGGCGCAGATTCCGCTGGCGATGGCGGAAGCGTTTCGCGCGGGGCACCTGGGGATCATGGATTACTACAAGATGCGCAACATTCAGGCGGACACGGCGATGCGCGACAGCCTTGGCGCCGATCGTCCCGACCAGAGCCCGCGGGCGTGAGCGGGGGAGGAGACAACTTTCTTCGCCTTGCCGCGTGTGGCCCTGTAGAGGGTTGCCGGAGGGAAGGCGATGGGGCAGACGGCGGCGGCGGGGAGGCGGGTATTTTCGAGCGCGGTTCAGGGGCCGCGGCTGACGGCCATGGTGTGGGCGCTGGCGGCGGTGGGGTCGTTCCACGCGGCGTATGCGATGCCGGCGTTTTTTCCGCTGATGGTGATATTTGCTGCGGGGACTGCCGGCGCGGCGTGGATTGACAGCGCGCGGGGCGCTTTCTGGCTGGGGCTGGGGATTGGTTTTGCGATATACGCTCCGCACCTGTTTTTCTTCGCGCGCATTTTTCACTTTTTCGCCATCTCGCTGTGGCTGATTCTGGCGGTGTGGGTGGGTTTCTTTGTTCTTCTGGCGCACTACGCGCGGCGGCGCTTTCCGCGCTGGGCGAGCCTGGTGATCTTTCCGATCCTGTGGATGGGGCTGGAGTATTTCCGGAGCGAACTTTATCCGCTGCGTTTCGCGTGGCTCACGCCGGGCCTGGCGTTTCCGCCGGAGGGCGCGGCGGGGGTCGTGGGGGTGTATGGCATCGGCGGGTTGCTGATGCTGCTGGCGACGGGGGCGCTGCTGGTTGGGCGCGCGTGGAGATTCCCGGCACTGGCGGCGGCCGTGGCGATTGTGGGGTGCGCGCCGCTGCTGGATCGTGGGGGAGAGGGCGGGCGTGCGGGGGCAGGTCGCACCGGGCCGTTGATCGTGGGGATTCAGTCCGCGGCGGTTCCCGGCTGCCTGGACCGGGCGCTGGCGGCCTATCCGAACGCCGACCTGTTCATCCTGAGCGAATACAGCTTTCAGACTCCGCCGCCGTCGGCGGTGCGGGCGTGGTGCGCGGCGCATCAGAAATATCTGCTGGCCGGGGGCATTCGCTATCTCGATCCGGGTCCGGGCGTACCTCGGGACGCCTTTCGCGACACGGCTTTTGTGGTGGGGCCGGACGGCTCACTCGTTTTCGAGCAGGCCAAATCCGTGCCGATTCAATTCATGTCGGACGGCCTTCCGGCGGCGGGGCAGCAACTCTGGCATTCGCCGTGGGGCGACATTGGGGTGTGCATCTGCTACGACCTGAGTTACACGCGGGTGACGGATCGGCTGGTGAAGCTGGGCGCGACGATGCTCATCGTGCCGGCCATGGATGTGACGTCGTGGGGACTGCACGAACACCAACTGCACGCGCGGATCGGACCGATGCGGGCTGCGGAATATGGCATACCGGTGGTGCGCGTGTGCAGCTCGGGTATTTCGCAGATCATCGATCGGTCGGGGCAGGTCACGGCGAGCGCTCCGTTCCCCGGGCCGGGCGCGATGCTGGCGGGGAGGGTTGCGATGGGCGCGACGGGGCGGCTTCCGGCGGATCGCGTGGCGGCTCGGTGGTGCGCGTGGGCGGCGATTGGTGATGGGGTGGTGGAGCTGTCGCTGGCGGCGCGGCGTCGTGTGGCGGATTCCCGGATGGGGCGGCGAAAAGCGCTGGCGGTAACGCCGGGCTGAGGCCACAATAGGCGGCGGGGGGAAGTCATATCGACCTGCGTGTGTTCACTTCAGAGGTATCCATGGCGGAATCATCTGTTCCGGTTGTCTCGCCGACGCCCGCATCACCCGCTCCGGCAGCGCGGCCGGCGCGGCGGATCAAGCCGGGCTCGATCTCGGTCATTCAGGGGCTGCTGCTGGTGATTGTGGGGTCGGGGAGTTTCGCGGCGGCGTTTATGGCGCCCAAGGCGGGACCGCTGATTGTGCTGTTCCTTTTCTGCGTGGCGCGATTGTGCCGGCAGGCGACGCCGGCGCGGGCTTTGGTTCTCGGGCTGCTTCTGGGCATTCTGGCGTATATCCCGCAGGCGTTCTATGCGGCGGGCGGCATGGGCCCGGGGGTGACGCTGACGATGGTCGCGTGGCCGCTCGGTGTCGCTGTGGTGGCGTGGATCGGGCATCTTGCGTGGCGCCGGGGTGCGGCGGGCCTTGGGCTGCTGATTCTTCCGTTCCTGTGGGTGGGCCTGGAATATGTGCTGACGGAAGTTTGCCCGCCGCAATGGGGCTGGCTGGACGCCGGCGTGGCGATGCCCGCGGAAGCGCTGCATCATCTGGTGGGGGTGTATGGGCTGGCGTTTATCCTGATGTTGATTGCCGCCATCACCGCGGGCGTGCGGGGGCTGCCGGGATTCATCGCGATGCTGGTGGCGATAGGCGCGTCGTGGGGGTTGTCGCTGTGGCAACTGCCTGCGTCCGGGGCGGCGGCGGTGGCGGCTTCGGCGGCGGCGAGCGCGCCGGCGGGAGGCGGGTTGCCGACGGTGGTGACTGTGCCGGGTCATTTCACGGCGCGGACAATCTCCGCCGCGCTGGCGGAAGCCGTCAAGGAGCACCCGGAGAGCGCGATCGTCGTGCTGCCGGATTATTCGCTGTCGCGCAACGATCCGGTCGTGCGGTGGGCTCAAAATCAGAAGAAATTCGTGGTCACCGCGACGCGTGAAGGTGATCGTCACTCCGGGCGGGCGACGGACATCCTGGTGGTCACCGATAGCAGGGGCGACACGGCGCTGGTGGTCAATCGGCAACTCGGGGCGGGGCCACCCGAGGACGCCGAGCCTGACCTGGCGGATACGCCGTGGGGGAAGATCGCGTTGATGCCGTTTCACGATTTGGCGCGTCGCTGGGATACGGACCGGTCGGTGAAAGCAGGGGCCAAGGCGTTCATCGTGCTGAACCCTGACGCGGAGCCGGGCAACATTCAGATGCGTGAAGAGCGGACGCATCTGGCGGAGGTTCGCGCGGCCGAGTATGGGGTGCCGGTGGTGCGTGCGAGCACGAGCGGGGTGTGCCAGCTCATTACGTCGCGTGGCGTGGTGAAGGAGTCTGTTGAGGCGGGGGCGCCTTTGGCGGGGACGTTGGACATGGCGGGGGATGCCGGCATACCGCTGGGCGGGCTGCTGGCTCCGGTGTGTCTGGGGATTGCGGTGGTGTATATTCTGGTGGAGCTGGTTCTGATCGCGCTGGCGGATCGCCGCGCCAAGGCGGTGGGGCGCTCGGGTTCCTCGGCGATGCCTCCTGCGGCCCCGCCTCCCCCGCCGCCGCCTTCTCCGCCGGCCGCAGTGTGATGCAGGCACGTTTTTTTGGACAGGCGTCCCATGGCCGACATTCCCCGCGATCCCCGGCAGCTGGCGCGAGACATCCTTGCCGGGAAGATTTCTCTGGAAGATGTGGCGCGCGAGCAGGCGCGCCGCGCGGGCCTGCCGCCGCCGCAGGCGCGTCCGGGGGGCATTCAGCGGCAGAAGCTTCCGGATCGCATTCCGTTGCCGCGGCAACTACCGCAGCAGCCGGTGCGTCGTCCGCCGCCGCCTCAACCGGTGCGTCAACCGCAGTCCCGCAAAGCGGCGCCGCCCGCGCCGCAACGTCGGCCAGCATCGCGGTCGTTTCCCCCCTCCGGGCCGCCGCCGGCGCCTCCGGCCGCGAATTTGCCCGTGCCCGCTCGCCAGGCGCTCGCGCCTCTCGCAGCCGCCGTTCCTCCGGTATCGCCGATGCGGTCGAGCCGTTCGTCGATCCGGCAGAACCTCCGCACTCCGGCCACGCTTCGCCAGGCGATCCTGCTGGCGGAAATCCTCGGGCCGCCCGTGGCGCTGCGCGAAAGCTGACTCGCCGCTCACTCGCCCGCCCGCTTCGCCAACTCCGCCTCCATCCGCGCAATCTCCGCATGCATCTGCGCCACATGCGCCTTGTACCCTGGCGGTTCCTCCGGCCCGTTCGGCCCCGCTATGTACGGTCCGTGCGGCACTGTTGCCAATGTCTCCATTTGCTCCTGAAGCTTTCTAATCCCCGCCGCCAGGTCCTGCGTCGACAGGTTCTCGACATCCGCCGGCTGGGTGGCCGCCGCCAGATGCGACGAGAGGGCCCGCAACTGCGCCGCCTGCTCCGCCAGCATGGACATCTTCGCGGCGCTGACGTCATCCGCGCGCCCCTTCAGTGCTTCCAACTCCCGCTGGAGTTTCTCCAGTTGGTCTCGCGCCCTTGCCGCCTCGAGCTGCGTCGCCGCCGGCTGCTCGTTCGCACGGGCGGCCGCTCCCGCCGCACCATCCGCCGCCGGCTCCGTCGCGATATGGTCGAAAGTCGTCCATTCGATCGGGCGGGACTGAAAGCGGAAGGTCTTGATTTCCTTCCGCGTCGCCCCTTCCAGGTACGCACTCACCTGCCACAACGATCCCTGCCGTCCCGTCGCACCGGTCGTCATCGGATGCTCGCTGCCGTCCACGAACACGGCCACCACGCGCATGTCCGCGTTCGCCATCGTGTAGGCCATCCGTATTTCGATGTGCGGCTCAACCGCCATCCCCGCGCCGCCCATCCGCCGTCCGCCGCCGCCTCCGCTTCCTTCAAGCGGCGGCGCCGGTTCATAGACCACCGGATCGCCGATCACATATGTTCCCGTATCTGTCTTGCCCGATTGTGCATGATCGCCCTCAGCAAACGTCTTCCACGCCGACCGCGCAATGCCCACCAAGACCGCCGTGTTGCCCGCGGCCGGGTACTTGAACTCGTAATACGCATCCATCGGCCCCGCCGGCATCGTCGAATTCTCCGCCACCCGCGACAAAAGCCTCAGGTCCGACGCATCGCGTACCGCGCTGCCCTGCCGCAACTCCACCACGGGGAACGACACGTCCGGACTTTCCTGATGCACCTTCAGGATACACAGCCGGCCCGCGTCATCCGTCGGTCCCGGATAGATCGACCCCGGCAGCAACGTGGGCTGCCCATCCACGGTCCAGAAGGGCCCGCCGGCATTCGCCCCCACCGCGATGATCGACACCCATCCCGCCGGCAACGCCGCTTCACTTACCGCCCCCGCCGCCGGATTACCCGCTTCCTTCTTCGCGGCTGCCCGCGGCGCAGGCTGGTCAGACGATGCCGGCGGCGCCGCCGTCAAAGTCGCCAGCCCCGCCGTGACCCCCAGCGTCGCCACGGCCAGCGCCACCAGCGCCGACCTCCCAATCGCCCCGCGCCGCCCCTGCGGTCGAAGCACCGCCCGAATTCGACTCTCCAACGACGACGGCCGGGCCATGGACACGGCTGAATAACGCATGAGCGGTCTCCTTTGATAGGTCAACGCCATTTCCAGAAGCGTGTGTGCGTAGCCCGGGGCATCCACTCCGCGGCCAATCACCAGGTCGTCGCACGCTTTTTCCCGTTCGATTTCCATCTGCCGCACGGCCACCCACGCCAGCGGGTGAGGCCAATAGACCGCCCGCGCCAAGAGCGCCAGAGCCTGGGTCGGCAAGTCGCGGCGGCGCGCATGGGCCAGTTCGTGCAGCAAGACGGCGTGCAACTGCTCTTCCGGCCAGTCCGCGGCGCCGAGCGGCAAAACAATCGCGGGCCGCAGCAACCCGACCGCCACCGGCATCTTCCACGCATCGCTCACCACCACGCGCACACGCCGCGCCATGCCCAGCGCCTGATGAGCCCGGGCCACCGGCCCCTCCTCCAATTCGCAAGCCGGAAGACGGCGTAGCGCCCGGCGCACGCGCCACGGCGCCATCAGCAGCGGCACGCTGAAAAGAATCACGCCCGCTGCATACACGCACGCTAAAATCAGCAGCCAGTCGATCGATGCCTTCACCGGGACGAACGACGGCAGCGCTCCGTTCGCGGCAGGCGGCGGATTGACAAGGCTCGGCGCGGCCGGCGCGCCAGTCGCGGCTTCAGGCGTGGGATTGAGCGGGGACGGATGTAACACGTCGGCAGGCTGAGGCGCCGCCGCCTGCGGCCGTGCATCGTGCCGCACCGGCACAATCCGCACCGCCGGCAGCACCACCATCATCGCCGGCAGAAGCAGCAGCCCCGCCATCGCCGACGTCCAGCACGCATGGCGGCTTGCGGCCGTGGCGCGCCGCAGTAGGACCGTCGCCATGCCCGCCGCCGCCAGCAGGCATGTGGACTTCACCGCGATCTCCGCCAGCGCGCGCACCTGTATGAAATCAATCGCCATGAGAACCTCCTCGCATCGGAGCCTGTTCCCGCGCCTCGGCAATCAGGGCTGCGAGGCGATCGGCTTCTGCGGGTGAAAGTTTGCTCGCGGGGTCTGCGAAATGCGCTGCCAGGGCCTTTTCCACGCTTCCTCCGAAGAATGTTTCGAGGACCCGCCGGAGTGCCGATTTGCCGACCTTCTCCCGCGCCCGGACGGGCCGATAGACAAACGCCCGCCCGCGTTTTTCGTGCGTGAGGAGTCCCTTGTCCTCGAGGATGCGCAGGAACGTTCGGACGGCTGTGCGGGTGGGCGCGTCCTTCAGGCCGGCATGAACCTCATCCGCGGTCGCTTCTTCGCGCGCGTAGACGACATCCATAATCTGCCGTTCCCGGCGAGAGAGCTCAGGAGAATCCGCCATGCGAGGGCTCCGAATGTAGACGCACAACTGCCAAAATATTGGCACATCCGCGGCATGTCAAGCAAAATGTCAAAATTTTGGCACAAGCGCCTGCGCTTCAGGCACCCTCGCCAGCCGGTGACTGACTGCCCAAATCGGCAACGGGCAACCGGCAAATCGGCAATGTCCGTGCTTACTCCAACGGATCCTTCTCCTGCTCCACCACACCTTCGTCCCCCTCCAACTGCCCGCCCGCCTCGCTCGATTTCCGCCCCTCACTCCCGCTCGTCTTCTGCGGCCCGTTCGCCAGCGACCCTGTATAACTCGACACTTGCTCCAACTTCTTGTCCGGACTTTCCACCGCCCGCCGATCCCCCGGCTCCCCGCGCGGCCCCGCATCGATCCCCCGCACCGCCCTGGCCTCCGCACTCCCCGCATCCCGCATCCGATCCTGCTCTTCCGCCTTTTTTTCTTCCTTCACCCGTCCCTGCATCCCCGCATCATTTTTCAGCTCATCATCACGCCGCGTCACGTCCGCCATAAGGCACCTCCTGTATCCCAGCGTCCAGCAAACCCGCTGCCGCGACGGTACAATCGTTCGCATGAAGGCGCTCCTCCAGCAACTCCTTCGCGGCACGCCGCTGACCTTTGAGCAGGCAGAGTCCGCCTTTACCGAGATCATGGCCGGGACGGCCGACCCCATTCAGACGGCGTCGCTTCTTACCCTGATGGCCGCCCGGGGCGGTGGGGGGGGTACGGGAGGCGGCGAATTGACCGTCGAGGAACTGCACGGCGCCGCGACCGTTCTTCGGAGGCACGTCGTCGCGATCGACGCACCGGAAAACGTCATTGATACCTGCGGCACCGGGGGGGTCGGATCGACGCTCTTCAACATCTCGACAACGGCGGCGATCGTCGCCGCGGCGGCCGGGGCTTTTGTCGCCAAGCATGGCAATCGTTCGATTACCTCCTGCTCGGGCTCGGCGGACGTTCTTCGGGCGCTGGGGGTCAACATCGACACCAGCCCCGGGCAAGCCGCTCGGTGCCTGCGGGAAGCGCACATCTGTTTTGCGTTCGCCCCGCGCCATCACCCGGCCATGAAGCATGTCGCGGCCATCCGCCAGGCGCTGGGCTTTTCCACGGTGTTCAATCTGCTGGGGCCGCTGACCAACCCTGCGGGTTCGCGCCGGCAGGTTGTCGGCACGCGGCCGGAGTTGGCCGACAAGCTCCTCGATGTCCTGATCCGGCTGGGCGCGCAGCGGACCCTGGTCGTCGCGGGGTCCGATCCCACGCTGGGGACGCTGTGCGACATCTCGGTGACGGGGCCCACGCGCGTCGCCTCGTTCGATGTGGCTGACGGCGGGGGGGGAGCCGGGGGGGTGGGCGGGGGGGAACCGCGGCGCTATACCCTCCATCCGGAGGACCTTGGCCTGCCCCGGCATGGCTCATCGGCAGAGCTGCAAATCCGCTCGGTCGAGGATGCCGCGGCCCGCATGCGCGACATCCTCGGCGGCCACCGCAGCGGCCGGGGAGCCGCCCGCGATATCGTTTTGGCCAACGCCGCCGCCGCCCTGTGGGTCGCGGGGATAGTCGACAGCCTGCCCGCCGGCGTTCCCCTGGCGGCGGAAGCAATCGACTCAGGTGCCGCGCGCCAGACCCTTGAGCGCTTCATCGCGCTCAGCCACGCCTGATGGCCGCTCCGTTGAGGGCCTCGCGTGACAGCGTCGCCCGTCCCCCTTTTTTCGGCCTTCGGGAATTCCCGGCAGGCGGCCTCAAGAACCTTCCATGCACCCGCCGAAAAAAAATCTGAATCTCCTGCAACCTTTCGCCTTGTGCGTACGTTGAGTGGAGTAAAGCCACACGCTATCGCCGGTGCCGTTTCACCGGCATGAATTTCGGCGCAAGTCCCCTCTGCGCCGCCTGTTTGGAGCATGCTGTGTTTCCATCCAGCCTGCCGAGTCCCCGTTTCGGGGCTGGCCTTGCCACCGTCCTGGTCCTGACCGCCCTCGCGTTTCTGAGCGTCGCTCCGGTTCCCGCGCGTGCCAGCGCTCCGGCGTCGGAACCGGCACCCGTTGCGGCCCCGGCCGTGAGGACGCCTCATGCGGCGCGGCCGGTTCAGGTCGCCGACGAAATCGTCCGCCGCCTCCGCCGGCTGGGGATCAACTTCAGCAAGACGCGCATTCTCAATCCGTACGATCCGGAAGGCGAAGTGTGCTGACAAACCGGGGCGGGGGGGTGCGGCGGCTTTGCCGGTGGGGCCGGTCCATGGTGCTTTGGCCCGTGGATGAGGGGAGGCCGGTTGATCGGCACCGCGCCAAGCTGTCATCCTGCCCGCCTGCACTCTGCCGCCTCCGCGAAAATTCCCGGCCGCGAAACCTGGGGCGGGCGCCTCAGCCGTAACCTGCGGTGATACCCTCGTTTATCGCATTCCGCCAGAATTCTGCCTCATTTTTGCGACTTTTCGCGCCCTTGATGGGTCCCTCGGGCGGTGGCTGGCATGTGCGCTGCTGTGATCCTGAGCAGCAATTCCCTCACTGTTGAGGGGCCATTTCTTTGAGTCGCTGACCATTGCTCAGGAGCTATTCCATGAAGTTTTCACGTCCCGCCCTTTTTGTCACCCTCCTCGCCGTCACCGGGCTGGCCGCCTGCTCCACAGCGCCGCGCAGCGAAGATGTGGCCGCGCCGGATATCAACGTCAACCCCGCTCACAGAACCATGATGTCCGGCGAAACGATTGCCGTGACCGCCAAGACGGTTAATCTGGTGGGCACGTCGGCGATTCGCTGGACGGTGACGCCGGACACCGGGAGCATCACCCCGCGGGCCAACAATGGCCTGATCGCCATGTTCACGGCGAACCAACCGGGCACGTACCTGATCACGGCGTCTGCCGACGCCGGCAATGGCCGCTGGGTCCAGTCCTCCGCCAATGTGACGGTCAACGGCCTGGGCATCCCGATGAACGGCAACGCCAACGCGAACTACAACAACAACCCGAATTACAACCCGAACAATCCCAACAATCCGAACAACCCCAACTACAATCCGAATAACCCGAATAACCCGAATAACCCGAACTACAACCGCAACAACACCAACGCCAACAACCGCTAAGCTTTCCCGGCAGGCGGGGGCGATGGCCCCCCCTGCCGGCGCCTTTCTGGAACAAGGGGGGTCTCAACAATTTTGTTCGCCGGTCGCGTGAAGCGCCGGCCCCATCTCTGAGCCGACGTGGGGCGCTCCGAGATCGAAACACCCGCGCATCAGTCGCGGGTGTTTCACTATGCGCGTCGGCGGAGTGGTTCGTGTGTGGCGGGCGTTGGCTTTTGGTTTGTCAGCCGAAGAGCTGCGCGCGGGCGCCGTCGAGGGCTCCCTTGCCCCATCGGCGGGCGGGGCCGAAGGTGGAACGTGCGGCCCAATCTCCGACGGCCCTGTCGAAGGCGGTGGTGCTGATCAAGAGGGCCGCGACGGGCGCTCCGGTTGTTCTGGCGACCCAGAGCAGGAGGAGGCGAATCCGCCAGCTTAATCCCGCTGCGCCCAGGAGTTCCCAGGCGAGTTTTCGATCGCTGTCTGGCGGGCCGGCCTCACGGCGGCGCTGCCGGAGGTGGAGGAGCAGGCCCACGAGCACGACAACGGCGACGACGCCGATCAGGACGCCGGAGCCGGCGCTGCCGCGGTCCTTGCCGGTGTTGTAATCGCGCAGGCCATTGGTGAAATCGTTGAATGTGAGGGTATGGGCGCCGCCCTGGGCCGCGGGCGCGGCGGTCGCCGGAGGTGCGCTCGGGGTGTCATCCCAGGGGGGCGGGACTGCCTGTGCGATGATCAGGGTGTGCATGTGAGGGATCTCCATCAGGTCCCCGCCGTCACATGGGTCGCGAGGGTGTCCAGGAGGGTTGCCGCACGTTTGCGGACGCGGACGTTGGGGTCGCGCCGCGCCATGGCGGAGACCTGGCGCACCATCTCGAGAAGCTGGAGTTCCTGCACGACCCAGAGCGCGGACATGCGATGGATGGGGTTCTGATCCATCAGCATTTTGAGCAGGCATTCGCGGGCCGTTTCGAAGTTGAACCGGCTGATGGCCTTGATGGCGTTGGCCCGCTCCCGGTTGTGGCGGGAGTTGAGCATGGCAAGGACCTGCTGGCTGCGATCGGCGATGCGGAGCGCTTCCATGCTTTCGATGGCGTTGGCGCGGACGCGCGCGTCGGTGTGATGCGCGGCATGTTCGAGAAGATCCTTGAGGCGGGGATCCTCGAGGCGTCCCGCGAGCTTGACCGCGATGGCGGCGACGCGGACGTCGGCATGGCCGCAGAGCGCGATGATCTGGGTGCGGAAACCGGCGACGTTGTCGAGCGAGGAGAGCATTTTGAGGCCCTGCGCGACCTCGGCCACCTGCGTGGATGCGAGGCGGAGGCGGAGGGCGTCGATGAAGGCGGGATCGGTCGCGGCGGCGCGAGCGTGCGTGTGGCGCATGGCGGGGGGCACCTGGGAGAAGCGTTCCCAGGCTTTTTCAAAGGCGCCGATGTGACCTGACGCCGCCGATTCGACGGCCGTCGTCATGACAGAGATTCGCGCCACTCCGACGCCGCCGCGGGCGATTTTGCGGACCGAATCATGGCGGCTGCTGGAAAGCCGCGAGGCGAGTCCGCGGTAATCCGTGCCGACGCCGACCATGGAGGTGCGGCGGCCCATGATGGTGCGTGCGGCGATTCGCGCCACGCGTTCGTCGGGATCATCCGCCAGCCGCACCAGCAGTTCCCCGGCCTCTCCGGCGCACGCCCGCGCCGCGGCCTGCGCGATCGCCAGCCGCCACGCCACGCCTTCGGGTCCGACCGGGGACAACTGGAGCATGCTCTGGAAGAGGGCGGCCTTCTGGACTGGGGGGATCCCGACCTTTTCGATGATGCGAAGCCACCCGGGCCAGTTGTCTTCATTGACCAGTCCACGTCCGGCGCCTTTCTTAAAAGCGGTCACGAACTTGGCCTGCGCGACGGTCGCGGCCGTCTGCGCGAGGACCGGATCGAGCAGCCGGTAGGCTTCGCCGCAGAGCGCGTGGAGCATGGCGGGATCATCCGCCGCCGCGAGGCCGGCCATGGCGGCGGGCTTGAGGGTCGATCCGAGCGCCAGGAGTGTGCCGCGGGCGATCATGGGATCCCTGGGATTTCGCAGCACGAGGGTGGCGGCGCGGGTGGCTTCGTCGTAGGTGTCGCCGAAGCAGGCCCAGGTGTGACCATCCTGCTTGCGTTCGAGGGCCAGCGCCGCGGTCACAGCGGCCGTCTGCCGGTGGGTCTTGAAGGTGCGCAGACCATGCTCGACGGCCTTTTCCATCTGCTCGGCCTGGTCGCCTTCGCAGCAGGTGGTCAGATGCTTGCGCACGGCCTCGAGCAGCGCGCGGCCGGCGAGTTCGCGGACCGCCTGGCGGGCGTCGATGAGGGCTTCGACGAGGAGATAGGTCAGCTTGGCATCAGCGCATTCGCGGACGATGGTGATCACATTTTCGCGCGAGGGGCCGTCGGAATCCTGCATGGTCTCGGCCAGGGGTCCGAACAATTCGCGGGGGCGCGCCACCATGTCTCGCCGGACGGTTTCGTCGAGCGAGTTGAAGGCGCGGATGAGCGCCACCCAGCCGCCGCGCTTGTTGCGCTCGAGGAGCAACTGGGCCAGTTCGTGCTGCTGGTGGGGGAGCGCGGCAGCGAGGACGCGGTCCGCCATGCGCTCGACCGCGACATTGCGCGATGCGAGCAGCTTCTTCAAAATCGCCTGCCGTGCCGACATATGTGTCTTCCCGGTGTGGGGGTCCGGGAAAATTATCGGTAGCCCCCGGACGCCCCTTTCGCGCAACTTCACCCCCCAAACGAGGAAATTTTTGGCTTTTTCCCGATCGAATAGGGGGGTAGTCGGGCGGCGTGTTCGGCCGATAACAATCCGTGCTGCGCTTCCGCCAGAGGAGTTCTGCGGGGACGGTTCCGAGAATGGGAGAATCAAAAATCGAAAATCGAAGCGCGCTTTCCCCTATAATCGGCCGTTTTATCGGAGCCCGCATCCATGCCGCCATCCTCCCCGCCTTCTGCATCCTCCCCATCCTCCGCCGCGGCTCCGGCCGCAGCGCGTCCGGTCCCGCTGTTCGAGCTGGCGACCCAGTGGCAGATCATCCGCAATGACGTGGAAGCGGCGGTGAAAGAGGTGCTGGATTCCCAGCAATACACCTCCGGCGCCTCCTCCGGGCCGTTCGTCGGCCGGTTCGAGGAACATCTCGGGGCCATTCTCAACGCCCGGGTCGTCGCGCTGTCTTCCGGGACCGACGCCATCCTCGCCGCGATGATGGCCCTGGGCGTCGGTCGCGATGAACAGGACCGGCCCCACGAGGTCATCACCACCCCCTTTACGTTTTTCGCGACCGCCGGGTGCATCGTGCGGGCCGGCGCGCGGCCTGTGTTTGTGGATATCGATCCGGCGACTTTTCTCATGGACCTTCAGCAGACAGCCGCCGCCATCACGCCCCGCACGCGCGCCATCGTCCCGGTGCATCTCTACGGCCAGATGCTGGACACCGCCGCGCTCGCGGCCATCGCCGGGCCACGGCGTCTGGCGATCATTGAAGACGCCGCCCAGTGCATCGGCGCGCGCGATCAGCACGGCCACCAGATCGCTGAGAACGCCGCCTGCGCCTGCCTGAGCTTCTATCCGACCAAAAATCTGGGCGCCGCCGGAGACGCCGGCGCGCTGGTCACGCGGGATCCCGCCCTCGCGACGCGTTTCCTTCAGACCCGCCAGCATGGCGAAACCGAACGCTATCACCATGGATTCGTCGGGGGCAACTTCCGCATGGACGCGCTGCAGGCGGCCGTGCTCAACGTCAAACTCAAATGGCTCAACGAGTGGAACAACCGCCGCCGCGCCATCGCCGGGTATTACACCCGGCGTTTCACCAGCGAATCCCGGGGGGCCATCATTCCTCCCGCGGAAATTCCCGGCGCCTTGCACGTTTACCACCAGTACGTCATCCGCGTTGCAGACGGGAAACGTGATGCGCTGCGCGAACACCTCTCCAAAAACGGCGTCGGCTCCAACATCTATTATCCCAAACCCCTCCACCTCCAGGCCTGCTTCGCCAACCTTGGCTATAAAAAGGGCGATTTTCCGGTTACCGAAAAAGCGTGCGAAGAAGTGCTGGCCCTTCCCATCTTTCCCGAGCTCACCGATTCACAGCTGGAACGCGTGGCCGGGGTTGTCCTGTCGTTCTTCCAATAGGGCCGCCCAGGCTTGATGGCATGCGATGCCTCTGGGAGCGGGAATGGTCCGAAACAGAGGGGGACAATTAGACGGATCCCGTTCGCTGGGTCGTGAAGTTTGAATTGCCGGTCGTTCGCTTGCGGCAGTATCATCCTTCGCGACGCACACCTGCCGCCCGTCAAGGAGCCCTTCATGCCGCGCCCCGTCGTCCTTTTCACCGGCCAATGGGCCGACCTCCCGCTTGAGCAGCTGTGCCAAAAGGCCAAACGGTTCGGGTATGACGGGCTTGAACTGGCCTGCTGGGGCGATCACTTCAACGTGCAGGAGGCGCTTGACGACAGAAGCTACGTGAAGAAGAAGTGGGCCACGCTTCAGAAGCACGGGCTTACCTGTTACACGCTGGCCGCCCACCTGGTCGGGCAGTGCGTGTGCGATCCCATCGACGACCGGCACAAAGCGATCCTGCCGGCGCACGTCTGGGGCGATGGCAAGCCGGAAGGAGTGCGCGCCCGCGCCGCCGCGGAACTTGCCGACACCGCCCGCGCCTCTCGAAAATTCTTCGACGCCGCCCCGCGCGCCATCCAGAACCAGCTCAAATCGTTTGGCGACGGCAAGCACATGGAACTCACCGTCCCCGGTTTCACCGGCTCTTCAATCTGGCATTATGTGTACGCGTTCCCGCCCGTCGCTCCCGCGCAAATCGATGCCGGCTACCAGGATTTCGCCCAGCGTTTCAACCCCATCCTCGATATCTTCGATGAGCACGACGTCAGCTTCGCGCTGGAGGTGCACCCCACCGAAATCGCCTTCGACATCGTCTCGGCCCACCGCGCTCTAGCGGCCCTCGACAATCGCCGCGCCTTCGGCTTCAACTACGATCCCTCGCACCTCGTGTACCAGGGGGTGGATTACGTCCAGTTCATCCGCGAATTCGCCGACCGCATTTACCGGGTCCACATGAAAGACGCCTGGAAGTCGGCCGCCGCGCGCCGCTCCGGGGTCTTCGGCGGGCACCTTCCGTTTGGCGATCCCGAACGGTACTGGGAATTCCGCTCTCTGGGCCATGGATCGGTTGATTTCGAGGAGGTCATCCGCGGCCTGAACTTCGCCAATTACCGGGGGCCGTTCGCGGTCGAGTGGGAAGACCAGAACATGGACCGCGAGCATGGCGCAGCCGAAGCCGCCGCCTTCGTCCGGCGCCTGGATTTCGCGGGGAGCGAGATCATTTTTGACGCGCAGTTCGAGCGCCGGCGATAACCATGCGCGCCGTCTCCGTCATTTTCATGGTGCTGGCCGTCGCGCTGATCGCTCTGGGGCGCCAGCAGGTGCGGCTTTCCCGCCGCGCGGCCGCTGGCCGGGCCGGCCAGAACGCCATCGGCTGGATGCTCACGCTCGCCGGTTCCCTTTGCATGGTTGTCGGAGTGATCCTCTGGTGAAACACCATCCGCGACACCCCCCGGAGCGTCCGCCGGCCCGTGCGGCGGTCACCGCGAATCCCGCGATTCCCGTGGCGATCGTTCACGAAGACCCTGACCTGCTCATCGTCGACAAGCCCGCCGGCCTGGTCACGCAGCCCGGCAAAGGCCACGCCTCGGATTCGCTGCTCAACGCGGTTTTCGCGCTGCGCGAGGGACTCATCGGAAAGCTCCTTCAGAACCTGGGCCAGCGGCGCGATTTCGGTCTGCTTCATCGCCTCGATAAGGAGACCTCCGGGCTGCTCGTCATCGCCAAAACCCCGAACGCCTACGACCAGCTTCGCCGGGATTTTGAAGCCCGCCGCATCGATAAGGAATACCTCGCCCTGACCGCCGGCATACCGACACCCGCCCAGGGGGTCATCCAGGCCAGGCTCAAGGAAGTGGAAATCCCGAACGCCCGATCCACATACGCTTCCATCAAAAAAGTCGTCATCTCCCGCCAGGGCCAGGAAGCCCTCACCGCTTACAAGGTCCAATCGCACGGCCAAACCCCGCCCGCCGCCCTCGTCCACCTCACCATCAAGACGGGCCGGCTCCACCAGATCCGGGCCCATATGCTTTTTCTGAACTGCCAAGTCCTGGGCGACCCCGTCTACTGCCCGCCGAACATCGACCCGCGGGCGTATCCTCACCCCCCACGGCTATGCCTCCATGCCACCCGCCTGGGCTTCAAGCACCCTGCGACGGACAAATGGACGCACTTCACGTCGCCGCTTCCGGCGGACCTCACCGCGTACGCCAGGAAACTGCATCTCAGTGCGTGACCGGCGCATTGAGGGATTGTGGTCAGCGTGGGTCGAAACCTTCGCCGCGCTGGTATGGCAGTTTGGGAAATTTAGGGCGCAGTGCAGGGAATGCCGTCGGAAAAGCGAAGCGGCCAATTACATCTTGACCGGGAAGCACGATTTTGTTGCCATTTACTGATAATTGGCGGGGCGATTGAAGGAGGCGAACACATGCGTGGGCTTTGGTCGATCGGTGTCGCGTGCGGACTGGCGCTGTGGAGTATGAGTCGGGCGCAGGGCGCGACCGTAAGTTTCGATTTTTCGGGCACGGCAGGGGTGTCGTCCAGTGTGACGGTGACGGGGTCGAATCCCGCATTTATGGCGACGGCGACGGGGAAGACTTACGCGGCCAGCGTGCTGTTTGGATCGGTGACTTCGTTTACGAACCCGCCGGCATATGCGTCGGGGACGCTGGTGGCTGTGAATCGATTTGACAACACCTTGGGGGTGGATTCGGACAGCGTGAATACGGAAACGGGGACGAATAATCGGCGGATCAATGTGTACAGCAGCTTTGCCGAGGTGTTGTGGGTGACGATCTCGCCGGCGAGCGGGTACACGATCGATTCGGTGACGCTGACGAATGTGGATGTCGGGGAGGCGGGTGGGTTATTGGATGCATCGGGGCACGACCTGACGTTTACGCCGAGCGCTGACGGGCAGGATTTGACGTTTACGCCGCCGGTGAATGCCAACATTTTCGGGGTGTACCAGGCCAACAAAGTTTCGGGGGCAAGCGCTCCGGGGATCAAGCTGAGCGGATTCGACATCACGTTATCCGCGACGGCAGCGCCGTTGCCGAGCGCGGTGTGGGGTGGGGCGGTGCTGGTGGGGTTGCTGGGGGTGCGGGTGCGGCGGAGGGGGAGAGTGTGCATCGGATGACCGGCGGACCGGAGGAGGGGGATCGGGCGCTCAGAGGGGGAAAAATGAGGGCATGGGCGTTGACAGTGCGGGGGGTGGGGCGTTAGAGTGGCCGATCTTGCTGCTGATTTGGCGTGCTTGTGTGCGTGAGATGGGTGGCAAGAGGCGTCGATTGACGCCGGCATGAACAACTGGAGTTTCTTCGGATCGCCCAACCAGAGTGATCCCGACCGGGCCTGAAACGGCGAGGTCTCCCCCCTCCCCCGAGGAGTCAGAAGTCAGTAGTCAGTAGTCAGAAGTGACGGCGGACTAGTGGCTGTGACCGAGGGCGAGAGGCGGCTGCGAGATTGAAGATCGCCTAATACGGGTCCTGGTTCTGAGGCTGGTGGCTCCTCCCGATCCTTTAAGAGGGACGGGTGGCGAGACCAGACGGGATATCGCGGTGAACCTGACACTCTCTTCGCTGGAGAGATACGGGTTCAGATGAGGCAGCCGGAGAGAGAGGAATGCCATGAGCGAGAATGGTACCGCTACTGCTATTGCCCCGTTAGCCGCCTTGCTGGGACGCAAGGTGGGCATGACCCGGATTTACGACGAGAAGGGCACGATTGTGCCGGTGACCGTCGTGCAGGCGGGTCCGTGCGTGGTGACGCAGGTCAAGACGGAAGACGGAAAAGACGGGTACAACGCGATTCAGCTTGGGTACGAGGACGTGAAAGAGCGTCGGTCGACCAAGCCGGTGGTGGGGCACTGCAAGAAGACGGGGCAGACCTCGCCGAAGCGTTTCTTCCGGGAAGTGCGGCTGAAGGACAAGGCGGGGATTGCTGCGGGGAGCACGCTGGACGTGGCGATTTTCGACACGATCAAGTGGGTGGATGTGACGGGGATTTCGAAGGGGAAGGGTTTCCAGGGCGTGATGAAGCGGTGGAACTTCGGCGGTCAGCCGGCGTCGCACGGGACGGAACGTAAGCACCGTTCGCCGGGCGGTATCGGTGGCGGCCAGGGCACTCGTGGTCACGGCCGGGCGATCAAGAAAGGCAAGAAGATGGCGGGGCATCTGGGGAGCGAGCAGGTGACGACGCGGAACCTGCTGCTGGTGGGTGTGGATAAAGAGAAGCACCTGCTGCTGATCAAAGGGACGGTGCCGGGCGCGAACGGCGAAGTGGTGTTTGTGCGGCAGGCGAAGACGATTTTGAACAACACGAAGTGAGAAGTCAAAGACAGTAGTCAGAAGTCAGTAGACGGAAGACAGAAGCGGGTTGAGCCATGATTGATGTGCCAGTGATGAATATCGAGGGGAAAGAGGTGGGGAAGTTTTCGGTGGACGAGGCGCTGCTGGGGACGACGGTGCGTCCGGCGCTGTTGAAGCAGGCGCTGGTGCGGCATCATGCGAACCAGCGTCAGGGGACGGTGAAGACCAAGAGCCGGGCGGAAGTTGAGGGCTCGACGAAGAAGCTTTATGCCCAGAAGCACACGGGCAACGCGCGTCGCGGGAACATCCGCACGCCGGTGATGAAGGGCGGCGGCATGGCGTTCGCGAAGGCCCCGCGGGATTTCCGGCAGGAGATGCCGGTGCAGCAGCGGCGGCTGGCGCGGAACAACGCCATTTTGTCGAAGATTTTGTCGAACACGCTGGTGCTGCTCGATGGATTGAAGTTGCCGGCGGCGAAGACGAAGGAAGTGGCGAAGGTGCTGGCGGCGCTGAAGGCGGACCGTTCGGTGCTGATCGCGACGGAAGGGCTGGATCAGCAGTTGTATCGCTCGGCGCGGAACATCCAGAAGACGCTGATCAAGCCGGCGGCGGAGATCAACGCGTATGATGTGCTCTCGAAGCGAACGATGATCATGACGAAGGCGGCGCTTGAGGGCGTGCTCAAGGGCGCCAAGCCGAGCAAAGTGAAGACGGCGGAAACGGCCGAAGCGAAGGGATAAAGAGACCGGAGGCTTCGGCCTTCGTGTTTTTGAGGACGAATCATGGAACTGCACGAGACAGAGATTATCAAGTCGCCGGTGGTGTCGGAGAAGTCGACGTACCAGGCGGCGGTGCGGAACGCGTACACGTTCGAGGTGGACAAGAAGGCCTCGAAGGAAGAGATTCGCACGGCGGTGGAGAAGCTGTACAAGGTGAAGGTGGCGACGGTGCGGACGCTGAATGTGGCGGGCAAGCCGCGGCGGACGCGATCGGGCTACAAGACGACGCCGGAGTGGAAGAAGGCGTTGGTGACGCTGGAAGCGGATAACAAGATCGATTTGTTTTGAGTGGTGAGTAGTCAGAAGTCAGAAGTCAGTAGTCAGTAGACGGAAGACAGTAGGGTTTAGATATGCCGATTAAGACTTACAAGCCGACATCCGCGGGGCGGCGTTTTTCGAGCGTGAACGCGTACGCGGAGCTGACGACGAACGAGCCGGAGAAGAGCCTGCTGGAGCGGCGGAAGAAGACCGGCGGGCGGAACAACCGCGGCTGGATCACGTGCCGGCATATCGGCGGCGGGAACAAGCAGTTCTACCGCAAGATCGATTTCAAGCGGACGAAGGACGGGGTGAAGGGGAAAGTGGCGACGATCGAATACGATCCGAACCGGTCGGTGTTCATCGCGCTGGTGCAGTATGAGGATGGGGAGAAGCGGTACATTCTGGCGCCGCAGCAGATCAAGGTGGGGGATGAGATTGAATCGGGGACGAACGCGGACATTGAAAAGACGGTAGGGAACGCGATGCCGCTGGAGATTCTTCCGGTGGGCATGGAGATTCATAATATTGAGGTAGTGCCTGGGCAGGGCGGCCGTTTGTGCCGGAGCGCGGGCGGGGTGGCGCGGCTGATCGGCAAGGATGCGGGGTTTGCGACGGTGCAGTTGCCGTCGGGGGAAGTGCGGCAGATTCACTGGAAGTGCCGGGCGACGATCGGGCAGTTGGGGAACTCGGATTGGATCAACATTCGGTGGGGCAAGGCGGGACGGACGCGGCATCGTGGGATTCGTCCGACGGTGCGTGGCGTGGCGCAGAACCCGGTGAGCCACCCCCTGGGCGGTGGTGAAGGGCGTTCCGGCGGCGGGCGGCACCCGGTGAGCAAGTGGGGCGTTCCCGCGAAGGGCGGCAAGACGCGAAATCCGCGGAAGAACTCGAGCAACAAGATCATTCGGCGCCGGATGACGGTGCGGTATGGCGAGTCGGTGCTGAAGCGGAAGTGAGCGGCGAGTAGTCAGTAGACAGTAGACAGAAGATGGAAGATAGAGACTAGGAAGACAGAGATGAGTCGGAGCACGAAAAAAGGGCCGTTTGTGGCGGAATACCTTCTGAAGAAGGTGAACGAGCTGAACGCGCAGCGCGCCAAGACGCCGATCAAGACGTGGTCGCGGTCGAGCACGATCATCCCGGATTTCGTGGGGCACACGTTTGAGGTTCACAACGGGAAGGACTTCAAGCGGGTGTTCGTGACGGAAGACATGGTGGGCCACAAGCTGGGCGAGTTTTCGTTCACGCGGACGTTCAAGGGCCACACGGCGGTGAAGAAAGAAGAAGCTGCGAAGTGACGGAAGGCAGTAGTCAGTAGACAGAAGTCAGAAGTCAGTAGACGGAAGACGGAAGACGGAAGCAAAGACGGTCTGAGGCTGGTTATGGCGTATGTATCGAAATGGCGGTTTGCGAGGATCACGGCGCGGAAGGCGCGGCTGCTCACGGATTTGATCCGGAACAAGCCGGTGGACGAAGCGCTGGACCTTTTGAAGTTCAACAAGAAGCGCGGCGCGGTGATGGTGGCGAAGGTGCTCAAGAGCGCGATCGCCAACGCGGACGCGAAGGAAGCGGACACGGAGTCGCTGTTCGTGTCGCGCTCGTTCTGCGATGACGGGCCGATCATGAAGCGGTTCCAGCCCAAGGATCGGGGCAAGAGCTTTTCGATTTTCAAGCGGCTGTGCCACATCACGGTGGAAGTGGATGAGGGCACGCCGAAGATGACGAAGGGCAAGCGGCGGAAGCTGGAGATTCGCCGGGACCGCCTGGCGAAGAAGAAGCCGGCTGGCGAAAAGAAGACGGAAGCGGCAGAGAGCAAGTAATTCGACTGGGCGCGGCAAGGCGGCGTCCGAACTGATAAGAGGTCAGCATGGGTCAGAAGATACATCCAAATGGGTTCCGGGTTGGCGTGACCGAGGGGTGGAACAGCCGGTGGTTTGCCCCCAAGAAGCTGTTCGGGGAACTGCTGGTGGAAGACCAGAAGATCCGGGAGTACGTGGACAACAAGCTGAACCGCCAGCCGCCGTACGCGGCGGTGTCGAAGGTGGAAATCGAGCGCACGCGGGAAGAGCTCAAGGTGCTGTTGCACACGGCCCGTCCGGGCGTGGTGATCGGGCCCAAGGGCGCGGAAGTGGACAAGCTGCGGAACCAGCTTGAGGATTTGACCGGCCGTAAGGTGAAGGTCGAGATCGCGGAGATCGGCCGGCCCGACCTGAACGGTCAGTTGATGGCCGAGGGGATCGCGGAGCAGTTGAAGAAGCGGTCTGCGTTCCGGCGGGTGCTGAAGCAGAAGAGCGACGCGGCGCGGAATGCGGGCGCGAAGGGGATCAAGATCCAGCTTTCGGGCCGGATCGGCGGTGCGGAAATCGCGCGGGTGGAAAAGATGATCAACGGGTCGATCCCGCTGCACACGCTGCAGGCGAACATCAGCTATGGGCAGGTGCACTGCCGCACGCCGTACGGCGTGATCGGGATCAAGGTGTGGATTTACCAGGGGACGTATGCGGAGACCGACGCGCAGGCGGCGGTGGCCGGGAGCAATCAGCCGCGGCGTCCGCGTCGCCGGTAATGAGGACAGTCAACGATGGGCCGGCAATGAGGCTGGTTCCGAGACGGAGATACAGACATGGCGATGATGCCATCACGAGTGAAGTGGCGCAAGCAGCAGCGCGGGATCATGAAGGGGAACGCGACCCGGGGCAACAAGGTGAGCTTCGGAGAGTACGCGATCCAGTCGCTGGAGCCGGGCCGGATCAACGGCCGGCAGATCGAAGCGGGGCGCATGGCGTGCTCGCACTATCTGGCGCGTGAAGGCCGGGTGTATATCCGGATCTTCCCGCACAAGAGCTTTTCGAAGAAGCCCCTGGAAACGCGTATGGGCACGGGCAAGGGCGAGCCGGAGTTCTGGGCGGCGGAAGTGAAGCCCGGGACGATCCTGTTTGAGATCGCCGGCGTGGACGAGACGGTGGCGCGGCGGGCGTTTGCCCGGGTGGCCTACAAGATGCCGGTGCGGTGCCGGTTCGTGAAACGGCGGCATACGCTGTGACGAGAAGTCAGAAGACAGAAGGCAGTAGTCAGTAGAAGACGAGTGAGCATATGGCCAGCGAGACGTTGAAAGAATATCGGGGAATGTCGGGGGAGCAGCTTCACGAGCATGAAGAGGAGCTGCGAACGAAACTGTTCAAGCTCAGGACCACGGCCTCGAGCGAGAAGGTGAAGGACGTGTCGCAGTTTCAGAAGATCAAAAAGGACATTGCGCGGATCAAAACGATCCAGCGCGAGCAGGAATTGAAGAACGCGAAGGCCCAGGCGTAAGCAGGATTGAGAGATATGACGACGGCGACCCCAACCCAGAGCTCCGAATCCAGGCAGAACCGCAAACTGCGGAACCGGCTGATCGGCATGGTGACCAGCGACAAGGTGAACAAGACCCGCAAGGTCGTGTTCGAATACCTGGCGCGGCATGCGAAGTACAACAAGTACGTGAAGCGGCAGACGGTGCTGCACGTGCACGACGAGAAGAACGAGAGCCGGGTTGGCGACCAGGTGGAAGTGATGAGCTGCCGGCCCATCTCGAAAACCAAGACGTACCGGCTGGTGCGGATCGTGGTCAAGGGCACGCAGATCGACACGAGCATCCTGGAAGGCGAGGCGTCGAAAATGTTTGAGAAGAAGCGCGAGGAAGCGCCGGCAGCCACCGGCGGCGAAGCGCAACAGTCGGGTGAATAATCGGCGGAGGACCGCCCGAAAGCGGCACTCCTTACGAGGTAACGAGAGATGATTCAGCAGCAGACACGAGTCGACATCGCGGACAACACGGGCGCCAAGACGGCGATGTGCATCAAGGTGCTTGGCGGCTCGACGGCGCGCGGCAAGTTCACGCGCAAGGTGGCGAGCGTCGGGGACCTCATCGTGGTGGCGGTCAAGACGGCCACCCCCAACGGCGACGTGAAGCTGCATGATGTGGCCAAGGCGATCATCGTGCGGACGAAGCAGCCGATCCGGCGTTCGGACGGCAGCTACGTGCGGTTCGACCGCAACGCGGCGGTGATCGTGGACGCCGATGGAAATCCGCGCGGCACGCGTATTTTCGGCGCGGTGGCCCGCGAGCTTCGCGAGAAGAACATGATGAAGATCGTGTCGCTGGCGTCGGAAGTGGTTTGACGAGTTGGTAGTGGTCAGTGGCCAGTGGTCAGTGGCCAGAACAGATAGGACGTTGAGATATGGCTGCTCGGATCAAGAAAGATGACATCGTGTTTGTTCGCTCGGGCGACAACAAGGGGAAGACCGGCAAGGTGCTGCGGATCGTCGGGGACAAGGTGATTGTCGAAGGCGTGAACGTGGTGTGGAAGCACCTGAAGCCGACGCAGCAGGCGCCCAAGGGCGGCCGGATTCAGAAGGAAGCGCCGATTCACATGTCGAAGGTGCAGCCGGTGGATCCCAAGACGGGCCGTGGGACGCGGGTGAAGTTCACGGTTGACAACGGTGAGAAGCACCGAGTGGCGGCGAAGACGGGCAACGATCTGGGTCTCGTGGGCAAGGCCTGAGGCATTTTGACGCTGAGGCAACCAAGCGGTGAGAGCCGGCTTGGGGCCCGAGAGCGAATAAGGAAATAAGTCATGGCGAAAGAAGAGAAGAAAGAAAAGAAGGCGGCCAAGACGCCCGAGCAGATCGAAGCCGAGAAGGCGGCGAAAGTCGCGAAGAAGGCGGAGATGGCGGCCAAGGCGAAGGAAGCCGTCGCCGGCGGCACGGCGGCTGCGCCTGCGGAAGGCGGAGAGGCGCCGAAGCCCGAGGGCAAGCCCGCGAAGGGCGGCAAGGGCGGCGGGAAAAAGAAGGAAGAAGGCGGGGAGGCGCAGGCGTTTCCGAAGGATTACGTTCCGCGGCTGAAGAAGCGGTACGAGGCGGAGATCGCGCCGGGGCTGATGGGGGAGTTGAAGCTGAAGAACAAGATGGCGTTGCCGCGGATCGAGAAGATCGTGATCTCGATGGGCCTGGGCAAGGCGATCGCGGAGAAGCCGCGGCTGGAAGCGGCGGTGAAGGAACTGACGGCGATTGCCGGTCAGAAGGCGGTGGTGTGCAAGGCGAAGAAATCGGTGTCGAACTTCAAGCTGCGTGAAGGCATGGAGATCGGCGCGAAGGTGACGCTGCGTGGCAACCGGATGTGGGAATTCCTGGATCGGTTGATCGTGCTGGCGATTCCGCGTGTGAAGGACTTCCGCGGGCTCAATCCCAAGGGATTTGACGGGCGCGGGAACTACAATATGGGGATCGCGGAGCAGACGGTATTTCCGGAAGTCGATTCGGCGGCGGTGACGTTCCACCAGGGGATGAACATCACGATCGTGACGACGGCGGGCGACAACGCGCGGGGCTTCAGCCTGCTCAAGCACCTGGGGATGCCTTTCCGGCAGGATGAAGCGCAGCAGAAGAAAGCCGGCTGAGAAAAACACGCAGAACGAGAGACGAAAGACGCAAGGCAAAGGGTAGATAGATGGCGACGACGGCTTGGAATGTTCGGTATAAGAAGCGGCTGGAGCTGGTGCAGAAGTATGCGGAGCAGCGCCGGAAGCTGAAGGAAGAGAAGAATTACGCGGCGCTGGCCAAGCTGCCGCGGAATTCGTCGCCGACGCGCCTGGCGCGGCGTTGCGAGCTCACGGGCCGGCGTCGCGGGTATTACCGCAAGTTCAAGATCTCGCGCATCATGCTGCGGGAGCTGGCGCACGCGGGCCTGATTCCCGGGATGCGCAAGAGCAGCTGGTAAAAGACGAACGACGAAAGACAAAAGAACAAAAGACGAAAGTCGGACGAAATAGGGTTTGATTATGAGCGACACGATCGCGGACATGCTGACACGGCTGCGGAATGCGGCGGCGGCGAAGCACAAGACGGTGGACGTGAAAAACTCCAAGATTTGCCAGGGCATTGCCCGCGTGCTGAAGGAGGAGGGTTACGTCGACGACTTTTCGGTGCTGGACGACGGGACCAAGCAGGGGCTGATCCGCCTGACGATCCGGTATACGCCGACGGGCGAGCAGGTGCTGCGGGAAGTGAAGCGCATCTCGAAGCCCGGCTGCCGGGTGTACCGGTCGGTGAAGGATTTGCCGCGGGTGATCCAGGGATTGGGCGTCGTGGTGTTGTCGACAAGCAAGGGCGTGCTGTCGGATCGGCAGGCGCGGCAGCAGAACATCGGTGGCGAGTTGCTGGCGACGGTGAGCTAAAAACCGGAAGACGAAAGACGAATGTTTTTGCCGGATGGCCCGCCGAGGGGCGGATGAGACCGGACGGCGTTAAAGAGGTGATGTGATGAGTCGCGTTGGAAAGAAGCCTGTGACGATCCCGGAGAAGGTGAAGGTCGCCATCAACGGGCGGATGTTGTCATTTGAGGGGCCCAAGGGGAAGCTGTCGTTCGAGCATCATCCGAATGCGAAGGTTCGGGTGGAAGGCGGGACGGTGGTGGTGGAGCGGGTGAACGATGAGAAGATTTCGCGCGCGGTGCACGGGCTGACGCGGGCGCTGGTGCAGAACAACGTGATCGGCGTGTCGACCGGCTACGTCAAAGACCTGGAAATCCAGGGCGTCGGATACAAGGCGGAGCTTCAGGGCAAGATGGTGCTTTTGTCGCTGGGCTATGCGAACCAGTTGAAGGTGCCGGTGCCCGATGGGGTCGCCGTCAAGATCGAAGCGCAGGGCACGCGCATCAACATCAGCGGCGCGGACAAGCAGGTCGTGGGCCAGTTGGCGGCCGAGATTCGCCGTCTGCGGAAGCCCGAGCCCTACAAGGGCAAGGGCGTGCGGTATGTTGGCGAGCAGGTGAAGAAGAAGCTCGGCAAGCAGTTCGCCGGCGCCGGCGCCAAGTAAGAGAGATCATTGAAGTAGCACTGGAACCCCATTGAGGGCGCACAGGGCGAAAAAAGGAATAGAGACATGAGCCAGACGATCAACACATTGAAGCTGACGCGGCGGGCGCAGCGCAAGAGCCGGACCGCGGGATCGGTGCGGGGCACGACGGAGCGTCCGCGGCTGAGCGTGTTCCGGAGCGTGAAGAACATTTACGCCCAGATCATCGACGACACGACGGGCAAAACCCTGGCGGCGGCGAGTTCAAGGGATGATGCCAAGGGCGACTTGAAGCACGGCGGCAACAAGAACGCGGCGGCGGCGATCGGCAAGGCGATTGCAGCCAAGGCGGCGGCCAAAGGAATCACGCAGGTGGCCTTCGATCGCAACGGATATCAGTATCACGGCCGCGTGAAGGCGCTGGCCGATGCGGCGCGCGAGGCCGGCCTGAAGTTCTGACGCAACGACGACAAGACAAATAGACGAAAGACGAAAGTTTTTTTGGTGACCTATGACAGATCGTGGATTTGATAAAGAAGACCGGGGCGTGGAGTCGTCGACCATCGGCGTGTTCCGCTCGGCCAAGGTGGTCAAGGGCGGCAAAAACTTCGCCTTCGAAGCCCTGGTGGCGGCTGGCGACAAACAGGGGAACATCGGCATCGGCTATGGCAAGGCCAAGGAAGTGCCGGCGGCCGTCGAGAAGGCCACCAAGGACGCGCGTCGCCGGATGGTGAACGTCTCGCTGGTCGGCGGGACCATCCCCCACGAAGTCACCGGCAAGTTCGGGGCGTCGATGATTCGCCTCGTGCCGGCGCGGCCGGGCACCGGCATCAAGGCGGGGCGCTACGTGCGGCCCGTGCTGGAACTGGTGGGAATCCGGGACATCCTGACCAAGGCCTACGGCTCGACCAATAAGAAGAACCTGTCGAAAGCCGCGCTGGCGGCGCTGCAGTCGCTCCGAACCAAGCAGGCGATTACGGAGCAGCGCGGCGTGGAAGTGGCCTGACGCAAAAGTCAGTAGACAGTAGACAGAAGTTTTAGCGGGTTGCGGCTGGCGCGTGTCGGCCGCCCCTTTTTTTAGTGAAGAGCGAGGGGAAGCGGACGACGGGACGGATGCGGCAAGCTGCGGCTTCCCAAACATCGGTCCTTCGCTTCTCCGAAAGGAGTTCAAACCATGATGATTCACGAGATTACGGCGCAGGTGGGAGCGCACAAGAAACGCATGCGGGTGGGACGCGGGGAATCTTCCGGCCACGGCAAGACCTCCGGCCGGGGTACAAAGGGCTCGGGCGCCCGCGCGGGTGGGGAAATTCACCTGGGTTCGGAAGGCGGAAACATGCCGCTGTTCCGCCGCCTGCCGAAGCGCGGTTTCAACAACAACGCCTTCGCACAGAAATTTTCGATCATCAACGTCGGCGATCTGGAGCATCATTTTGAGAACGGGGCGACCGTTGACGCCTCCGCTTTGATTGCCAAGGGTCTGATCCGCGATGAGAAACACCCGGTGAAGGTGCTCGGAGACGGCGAGCTGACCAAGAAGCTCACGATCGTCGCCGGCAAGTTCACCAAGCAGGCGTCGGAGAAAATCGCCAAGGCCGGCGGCACGGTGCAGACGCTGGAACTGGATCGCAACAAGAACAAGGTGAACCCCAGGACGGGGCGCTTCAAGAGCCAGAAGCCGGCGGAAACCAGGAAGGACGCGGGCAAGGGCGCCGCATCGAAATGATGCGGCCGGGGGGGCGGCCCTGGGGATTTTCGGGGAGCGGGAGCGTTTGGGTTGGCGGCTGGTCGCCGCTACAATGGTTGTCTTCCGCAGTCGAAACGAAGCCTTATCCCCGAGGGCGCCTTGCTCAGCAAACTTTTGAATATTTTCCGCATCCCGGAGCTTCGCACGAAGCTCCTGTTCACGATCGCGCTGCTGTGCGTCTACCGCATCGGGTTTTTCATTCCGCTGCCGGGCATCGACGCCGTGCGGATGCGGGAACAGGCCTCGGCCGGGTCCGATTCAGCGCTGGGCGCGCTGGCGAACTACATGTCGGTGTTTTCGGGCGGGAGTTTTTCGCAGTCCACGGTGTTCGGGCTGGGGATCATGCCCTATATCTCGGCATCGATCATCATCCAGCTCCTAGGCACCGTCGTGCCCTCGATCGAAAAACTCAAGAAGGAGGGGGAGCCGGGGATTCGCAAGATCAACGATTGGACGCGGCAGCTGACCCTGATCGTCTGCCTGATCCAATCAGCTCTGTACGTTCACACCCTCGCGACAACCGACAGCCAGTCGCTCCTGTTTCCGCAGGTCCGCGGCCATTTTTATACGCTCTTTGTCCTCTCCAATATCACCGTGCTCACGGCCGGGTCGATGTTCCTGATGTGGCTCGGCGAGCAGATCGACGCGTACGGCATCGGCAATGGCGTGTCGCTGATCATCACGGCCGGCATCATCGCGCGCATGCCCACCTCGCTGGAGTATCTGATCAGCAACGCGTCATTGCGGATGAACGGGCAGAACAGCGGCTCGCTGGGACCGGGCAAACTGGCGTTTCTCGCCTGCTGCTTCGTCTTCGTCGTGGCCGGGTCGATTCTGCTGACCGAGGCGCAGCGGCGCATACGCATCACCCAGGCCAAGCACATGCGCGGCCGCCGGGTCTATGGCGGACAGAACCAGTATTTGCCGCTGCGCGTCAACCACGGCGGCGTGATGCCCATCATTTTCGCCTCCTCCCTCATGATCTTTCCGGTGATGGGCCTGGACTGGCTCGCCAAATCGCTGAGCCAGGGGTCGCAGCACACCTGGTGGGCCAACACGATCTTTTTCCTGCGCGACAATATGGCCAACGCCACCTACCTCTACGAAGTCATGTTCTGCGCGCTGATCTTCTTCTTTTCCTACTTCTGGAACACGGTGCAGTTCCAGCCCAAGGAGATGGCCGATCAGCTTCGTGACTACGGGTCCTTCATCCCGGGCCTGCGTCCCGGCAAGCGCACCGCCGAATACCTCGAAAACGTCATGAGCCGCATCACCTACGTCGGCGCCGCCTTCCTCTGCGTGATCGCCGTGGTGCCCACCGTCATCACCATCGGCATGCTCGGCCAGAGCCCGCAGGCCTTCCAGGCGTCCCAGTTCTTCGGCGGCACCGGCCTGCTGATCGTGATCTCGGTCATGCTCGATTTCGTGAATCGCATCGAGGCGTCCCTCGTGATGCGAAACTACTCCGGCTTCTCCGATGGGGGCAAGGGCGGTTCGACCGCCAAGGTCAAGCGGCCCTCCGGCGGACCCGTGCGACGCGGACCCGTGCAGCCGCAGCCCGCCGCATATAACCCTGATCACCCGAAAGGGCTGCCTGCATGAGAATTGCCCTCCTGGGGCCGCCCGGTTCCGGCAAGGGTACGCAGGCCCAGCGGATTTGCGAGAACTTCGGTCTGACCCACCTGGCGTCGGGCGACATCCTTCGGGCGGAGAAGGCCTCCGGTTCCGCGATGGGCAAGCAGATCCGCGACTTCATCGACAACGGATTGCTCGTTCCCGACGACCTCATGATCGAGCTCATGAAGCAGAAAATCCTCGGGCTCAAAACCGGCTTCGTCCTCGACGGTTTTCCACGCACGCTGCCCCAGGCCCAATCGCTCAACCGCATGCTGTTCGATGTCGATCGGCCCCTGATGCTCGTGCTCAACTTCGTCGTCAATCCCAAGATCCTGGCGCGGCGCTTCGAAGGGCGGCGCATCTGCCCCGTCTGCCTCTCGGTCTATCACATTGATTCCAAGCCCCCCGTCGCCCCCGGAGTCTGCGATCTCGATGGGGCCGAGCTCATCATCCGGGAAGATGACAAGCCCGAGGTCGTGCAGAAGCGCATCGCCACCTACCAGGAGACGATGGCGCCGCTCATCGCCTACTATGCGCAGCTCGGCAACTTCAAGACCGTCGACACCAGCGCAACGGTCGACGAGGTCACCTCCCTGGTGCTCGAAAAAATTCGCCGGCACTTTGAGGATGAGTAGTTTCACAAAACCTGTAGCCAGTCACTCTGTCGCCGCTTGCCGGTGATGATCACGCGGTGGAAGGGGGGTTTTGAGATGTGGTATGAAGATCACTTTGAAATCGAAGCGGGACCTCGAGCTCATGCGGGCCGCCGGACGGGTCGTCTATCGCGCCCTGACGCGCGCCAAAGAGATGGCCGCCCCCGGCATGACCACCCTTGAACTGGACCGTATCGTGTACGATACTTATACGTCCGCCGGCGGTCAGGGCCTGTTCAAGTGGTATCCCACCTATGAGCCGGGCAAGGGCTTTCCGGGCAACACCTGCATCAGCGTGAACGACGAAGTCGTCCATGGCATCCCTTCGGAGCGCGTGCTCAAGGATGGCGATATCGTGAGCGTCGATTGCGGAATTCGCCTCGGCGGATTCTGCGGAGATTCCGCCGTCACGCTGCTTATCGGAAACGTCTCCCCCGAAGCCAGACGCCTCTGCCAGGTCACCCAGGAAACCCTGGCCATCGCCGTCAAGGAAATTCGCCCCGGGCGGCGCTGGTCGGATGTGGCGTCGAAGATGCAGGAGCACGTGGAATCCAACGGAATGTCCTGCGTGCGGGAATTCGTCGGCCATGGCATCGGCGCCCGCATGCACGAAGACCCTAAGGTGCCGAATTTCGTCTCGGGCGATTTCCTCAAGCGCGGTGACTTTTACCTGCAGCCCGGAATGACCCTCGCGGTCGAGCCCATGGTGATTCTGGGGAGCGCGGATGTGGTCGTGCTCGACGACCGCTGGACCGTGGTCACCAAGGATTCGACGCCCGCGGCGCACTATGAGCACACAATAGCGGTCACGGCAACGGGCAGTGACGTGTTGACGGACGGACGATAAAGTGTCAAGCCCCACGCGCACCCGCGGCAGCACGCGGGAGCGGCGGGCCATACGTAAGGATGAACATGCCGAAGGCAGATGCATTAAGGGTGGAAGCGACGGTGTTGGAATCGTTGCCGAACGCCATGTTTCGCGTGAAACTGGAGAATGGCAGCAACCACGTGCTGATCGCGCACGTCTCGGGAAAGATGCGCATGAACTTCATCCGCATTTTGCCGGGCGACCGGGTGACCGTCGAGATGAGCCCCTACGACCTGGCCCGCGGCCGGATCGTGATGCGGAACTAGACGGAGGGGGGCGGCAGGGGGGGTGTATTGGGCGGATCGCGGCGTGTTCCCCCCGGGGGCGGGGGGGGGCGGTCGGGCGGCGGGCGGCGAAAGTTGGGGCGGCGGGCTTTTCATTTTGCGGAACAGTTGGTATAGTAATTGATTCGCCGCGGCGCACCGAGCTGCTGACGTTAAGAACAGGCCCAAACCTAATCGGTGTGCCCGGACGGCGGTATCGTCAGCAGATTGGAACAGGGAGCAAATCATGAAAGTTCGGTCCTCCGTCAAGCGGATTTGTGAGCACTGCGTGATCGTGCGCCGGAACGGCGTATTGCGGGTGGTGTGCAAGGCCGATCCCCGACACAAACAGCGGCAGGGGTAAAGCCCCCGCTCCAGTTGTCAGTGGCCAGGGGTCAGTGGTCAGTGACGGGCGCGAACACTGGCCTGAACAGACACGTTTACAATTCTGGCTGCGTCGCTCGATGCCGAAGGCTTAGACGATAGCGGTCGCCGCAAGGAGTCAGCATGCCCCGTATCGCCGGTATCGACATCCCCCTGGATAAGCAGATTCGCATCAGTCTCCGCTACGTCTATGGCATTGGCCCCGTCAATGCCATGGCCATCCTCAAGGAGGCCAACATCGACCCCATGAAGCGGGCGCGCGAACTTAACGAAGACGAAGTCGGCCGCATCGTCGGAATCATCGACCGCTCCTATCCCGTCGAAGGCGCCCTCCGCCGGCAGATTCAGCAGAACATTCAACGCCTCAAGGACATTCAAAGCTATCGCGGGTCCCGCCATCGCCGCAGCCTCCCGGTCCGCGGCCAGCGCACCCGCTCCAACGCGCGCACCCGCAAGGGGCCCCGCAAAACCGTCGCCGGCAAGAAGGGCGTCAAAGAGCTGCATGGATAACCGCGTCGGCAGAGGCCTGCGGCCGGCCATCAGGCTGCTCGAGAATCTGCCAACGACAACTGAAAACTATGTTGGGTGAGGACTAGCGGGGCGCGTCGCCCGGCCGAATCCGTTGGAAGCCCGTCAGATAAGGATTTGCACAATGGCCAAAGCTGGCAAAAAGAAAATTCGGAAAAACGTCGTCAAAGGAATCGCCCACGTCAAGGCGTCCTTCAACAATACCCAGGTGACCATCACCGACGTCAACGGCGAGACGCTCGCCTGGGATTCCGCCGGAACCGTCGGCTTCAAGGGCGCCCGCAAGTCCACCCCCTTCGCCGCCACCCGCGCCGCGGAGCAGTGCGCCGCCAAAGCCAAGAAGTATGGCCTGCAGGAAGTCGAAGTGCGCGTCAAAGGGCCCGGCTCCGGCCGGGAGTCGGCGATCACCGCCCTCCAGAACAGCGGGCTGAAAATCACCGCCATCGAGGACAACACCCCGCTGCCCCACAACGGCTGCCGCCCGCCCAAGAAACGGCGCGTCTAACACCTTATCGATACACCATCACCAACCAGCAAGTTAACCGCTACCGTGATAGATGCTCTGATGAGCGATAATCCGGCGGCGATCATGTGAAAGGGAAATATATGCGTATTCGTTGGCGCGGCCTGGAATTGCCGACCCGGGTGGAACCCGATGAGCACCTGCTCTCCGATACTTTCGGTAAATTTGTCGTTGAACCTTTCGAACGCGGTTTCGGCACCACCGTCGGTAATTCGCTGCGGCGCATCCTCCTCTCCTCCCTCGAAGGCGCCGCCGCGGTGTCCGTGAAAATCGCCGGCGTTGACCATGAGTTCGCCCAGCTCGAAGGCGTGATGGAAGATGTCACCGACATCATCCTCAACATCAAGTCGCTCGTCATCTCGATGGAAGGCGATCAGCCCAAGGTGCTCTCGGTCACCAAAAAGGGGCCCGGCGTCGTGACCGGCGGCGATCTCACCGGCGATGCGTCCATCACGGTGCACAACAAGAACCAGGTCATCGCGACGCTCACCAACGAGAACGAGTTCAGCATGGAACTCGAAATCCACAAGGGCCGCGGATTCGTCACCGCCCTGGAAAACACGCCCGAAGAACAGATCATCGGCGTCATCCCCATCGACTCGGTCTACTCGCCCGTGACGCGCGTCCGCTACAAAACCGAGGACACGCGCGTCGGCCAGAAAACCAATTACGACCGCCTCATCCTCGAAATCTGGACCAACGGCACGATCACGCCCGAGATGGCCCTCGTCGAGGCCGCCAAGATTCTCCGCAAGCATCTCAATGCGTTCGTCCAGTATTTCGAGCCCGGCGAATCCATGGATGCCGAGCTGCCGGAACGCGACACCGTCGCCACGCCTCAGATGAATGAGGAATTGCAGAACCGCCTCAACCAGCCCATCAGCACAATGGATTTGTCCGTTCGCGCCAGCAACTGCCTCGAATCCGCGAAAATCCACACCATCGGCGACCTCGTCAAAATGACCGAGGGCGATCTCCTGAAGGTCCGCTCCTTCGGCAAGACCAGCCTTCGCGAAGTCAAACGGAAATTGCAGGATCTGGGATTGTCGCTGGGCATGACGCTCGGCGGAAACGCCGCCCCCGAACACGCACAGGCGGGCGCATAGATAAGTTGCCACGGGTCGCTGGCCGACGGTCGTCAAAAGATCGCCGCACGCTCTGACTCCTGACTTCTGACTACTGACTTCTGACTACTAACAGGTGATTTATGCGTCATAGAGTTGTTGGCCGCCGGTTGTCGGTGACGCCCTCCCATCGCAAGGCGATGCTCCGAAACCTGGCCCAGTCGCTCATCGAGCACGGCGAAATTCGCACCACCCTCCCCAAGGCCAAGGAACTCGTCCGTTTCGTCGAGCCTCTCATCACACAGGCCAGGAAAGGCACTCTGCACGCCCGGCGGCTGGTGATCTCCCGGCTTCAGGACCGCCTGATGGCCGACCCCAACGATCCGGAAATGCTCGCCGACGATACCGTCGTGCAGAAGTTGTTCAAGGAAATCGGCCCCGCCATGGCGGATCGCAACGGCGGCTACACGCGCATCGTGAAGACCTCCGAATGGCGCATCGGCGACGCCGGCGATATCGTCATCGTCCAGCTGGTGGGCATCGCCAAGGTGCAGCCCAAGCCGCGGTCCAGGAAAAAAGAAAAGGCTCCGGCCGCGGCCTGAGCTGAAATACCCACGCAACCCAGCCCGCGGCTTCGCAAGAGCCCGCGGGCTTTTGCGTTTTGCGGGCGCGGCGTTTGCCCCCCACCTGTGCATGGAGGTGCCCTATGGTGCGCAATCCGCAGGAAAAATCCCCCACGCCGCAGGTCCGCGACCAGCGCTATTGCGATCTCTGCCGCCAGCCCATCGCGCCTGCCCGGCTCGAGGCGCTCCCCTGGACGCGCATGTGCGTCAAGTGCGCCGAAAAGAATCCGCCGCCCCCCGTTGATCCCGCAACCCTGGATATCAGCCAGGCCAGCCCGATCAACAAGAACGGCTTTGCGCCTTCAGACTGACCGAACCTTCCGCTTGATCCTCCATCAATCAGAGGCCGATGGCGGGGCGCCGGTTGACCGCTTTTGCCCCTTTCCCTAGCATATTCATTCCTCGGGTGCGCATGCGCGGGCGCGGGGTGTTTGACCGGGAGGAATTCGATTCATGCCGAAGAAGACCGTGGCCCAGATGGATGTTCGCGGGAAGCGCGTCCTGGTGCGCGTGGATTTCAACGTACCGCTCGATGAGCAACTTCATATCACCGATGACCGCCGGATTCGCGCCGCTCTGCCGACGATCCGCAGCATCACCGATCGCGGCGGCAAGGCCATCCTCATGAGCCACCTCGGCCGGCCCAAGGCGGGACCGGAGAAAAAATTCTCCCTGAAACCCGCCGCCGATCGACTCGGAGAGCTGCTGGGAAAGCCCGTGAAACTCGCCGAGGATTGTGTCGGGCCCCAGGCCGAAGCGGCGGTTGCGGCAATGCGCGACGGTGACGTCCTGCTGCTGGAAAACACCCGCTTTCACAAGCAGGAGGAAAAAAACGATCCCGCCTTCTCGCAGCAGCTTGCGAAGCTCGGCGATGTTTACGTCAACGACGCCTTCGGCACCGCGCACCGCCAGCACGCCTCCACCTATGGCGTGGCCGAAAACCTCGGCCCCGGAAAACGCGGAATCGGTTTCCTTATCGAAAAGGAACTGAAATTCCTGGGCGACGCGCTCGAGCATCCGCACCGGCCTTTCGTCGCGATTCTCGGCGGCGCGAAAGTCTCCGACAAAATCGCCGTCATCGAAAACCTCCTCGCCAAGGCCGATACAATCCTCATCGGCGGAGCCATGGCCTACACCTTCTTTCTCGCACAGGGAAAAAAGGTCGGCAACAGCCTCAGTGAAAAAGACAAGGTGGATCTCGCCCGCAGCCTCATTCAAAAGGCGGGGCCGAAGCTGATGCTGCCCGTCGATACCGTGATCGCCGATAAGATGACCGACGACGCGCAGACGCGCATCGTCGAAGGCGACATCCCCGACGGCATGGAAGGTTTTGACATCGGACCCAAAACCGCTGCCATGTTTGCCGACAAAATCAAATCGGCCAAAACCGTCGTGTGGAACGGGCCCATGGGCGTGTTCGAGAAAAAGCCCTTCGTCAACGGAACGCGCGTCGTCGCAGACGCCATGGCTGCGGCCACCGCGAATGGCGCCACGACCATCATCGGCGGCGGCGATTCGGCGGCCGCTATCGAGGAGTTCGGCCTCGCCGACAAGGTCAGCCACGTTTCCACCGGCGGCGGCGCCAGCCTCGAGTTCCTGGAAGGCAAAGGCTTCGCTTGCCTGGACATCCTTGACGACGCCTGATCGCCCGCGAAACAGTGCCGATCCGCCCCGTATGCGGTGTCAATCATTCTACTTTTGTGGATATTTGCATCAAAGATGCCTGAAAATGTATTCAAACGTCCCCCGCATTTGCCCCTGATCGCACCCTCGATCCTGGCGGCGGATTTCGCCAGGCTTGGAGCCGAGGCCGCTGACGCTGAAAAAAGCGGCGCCGACCTGCTCCACGTCGACATCATGGACGGCCATTTCGTCCCCAACCTCACCATGGGGCCGGACATCGTGATGGCCTTGGCGCGCTCCTGCAACCTCATGCAGGATGTGCACCTGATGGTCCAGAATCCCCAGGATTTCATCGAATCCTTCTGCAACGCCGGCGCGCAGAACCTCACCTTTCACATCGAAGTCTGTCCCGCCCAGAAGGCTGTCGACCTGATCAAGAAAATTCACGACCTTGGCTGCACCGCCGGCGTCAGCCTCAACCCCCAAACCGCCGTCGACGACCTCGCCGACGTCATGACGCTCGCCGACGTGATCCTCGTCATGTCCGTCCACCCCGGATTCACCGGCCAGTCCTTCATGCCCGAGGTCCTCAATAAAGTCCGCTTCCTGCGCCATGAACTCGGACCCCAGCAGCGCCTGGAAATCGACGGCGGCATCGGCATCCGCACCGCCCACCAGGCCCTCGAAGCCGGCGCCGATGTCCTCGTCGCAGGCGCTGCCGTCTTCCGTAACCCCGATCGGCCCAGCACCATCAAGCTGCTGCGCGGCGACTATCCCAAGATGTAACGGTCCCTCCGGCAGGTGCGGACCCCGGCGTGCCGTGTGTTTCAGATTCCTTTCGAAGAGAGTGCCATGGAAATTCTGGCGGGAAAAAAAGCGTTTATTTTCGGCGTCCTCAACGAGTATTCCATCGGATATCACATCGCCGAATACCTCCACAAAAACGGCTGTGTCCTCGGATTTTCCCACCTCCCGGGCGAGAAAATCGAACGACGCGTCGTCAAGGCCGTTGAAAAGTTCGCTCCAAAGTTTCTTGTCCCCTGCGATGTCAGCAAAGATGACGACATCGACGCCGCTTTCAAAAAGGCCGGCGACGAGTTCGGCTCCTTCGACATCCTCATTCACTCGCTCGCCTTTGCTCCCGCCGAAGCCCTCCACAATCCATTCCTCCAAACCACCCGCGACCAGTGGAAAACCGCCCTCGATATTTCCGCTTATTCGCTCCTCGCCATGGCCCGCGCGGCCCAGCCGGTGATGAATCCGCATGGGTCGATCATCACCATGAGCTACCTCGGCGCCGAAAAATTCATTCCCATGTATAACGTGATGGCTGTCGCCAAAGCCGCGCTCGAATGCACCGTGCGCTATCTTGCCGCCGAAATGGGCCGGCACGAAAAACACATCCGCGTCAACGCTATCTCCGCCGGCGCCATCAAAACCATGGCCGCCCGCGGTATCGGCGACATCGACAAAATGATGGATCACTACACCGAAAAGGCTCCCCTCCCCTGGAACGCCGATGATGCCGCCGAGCATGTCGGACGCACAGCCCTCTGGCTCGCCTCCGAACTCTCCTCCGGCGTCACCGGAGAAACTGTCTACGTCGATGGCGGATACAACATCGTCGGTTGGTAACCCACCCTTCGCCGGCGTCTCGGTGAAACCTCTCTCACGGCAGGCGGCAATGCACACGCGGGTCGAGCCGGCGGCAACGGGAATCCTCTTGGCGGCCGAATACCTGCGCGCTGGAGAGCCCGTCGCCTTCCCCACAGAAACCGTCTATGGCCTCGGCGCTGATGCTCGCCGCGACAACGCCGTCCGAAAAATCTACGCCGCCAAGGGACGCCCCAGCGGCAACCCCCTCATCGTCCACATCGCTGACCCCGCCGACGCACGACCGACCGTCGGCTTCACAGCCCATTGGAGCGGCCTCGCCGAAAAACTCGCCAAACGATTCTGGCCCGGCCCCCTCACGCTTATCGTGCCCCGCGGTCCTCGCCTCTCCGAACTCGTCTCCGGCGGCCGCCACACCGTCGCACTCCGCTGCCCCCGACACCCCGTCGCCGACGCCATCCTCCGCACCTTTGCCGGTCCCCTCGCCGCGCCCTCCGCCAACCGCTCCGGCTTCACCAGCCCCACCACCGCCGCTCACGTGCGCGCCGAACTCGATGGCCGTATCCCACTCATCATCGACGGCGGCGCCTGCCACATCGGCCTTGAATCCACCGTCGTCGATCTCTCCGGAGCCGTGCCCACCGTCCTCCGCCCTGGCGCTGTGACCGTCGAAATGCTCCGCGACGCCATCGGCGATGTCCAGCTCGGCATGACCACCGTCCGCACCCAGGATTCCGCCGCCAGCCCCGGACAGCATGCCCGCCATTACGCTCCCCACACGCCCGCCTATCGCTTCGCACGCGCCCAATGGGCCGCGGCGCAGAATTTCGCGCAGCGCTTCGAACCCGTCGCGCTGCTATCCTTCGCCGATGATCTCCATCTCCCTGCCCCGCACGAAACCTTTCGTCTTTCCGCTGATCAGACCGAGTACGCCCGCTCCCTTTACGCCGCCATGCGCGATGCCGACGCCAAAAACCTGCGCGCCATTCTGGTCCTCCTGCCGGATTCCCACGCCGGTCTCTGGGCCGCGATCGCCGATAGACTCCAACGCGCCACCGAGCCGCTGCCTCCGTAAAATGCCCAATCGTCTGTCATGGATGATCCCATGATTCCCCAACACGGCATCCTCGAAATTTCCCGGTCGCGCCTCGCCCACAACGTGCGCGAGATCCGCCGGCAAATCCCCCCCCACGCACAGATTTGCGCCACCATCAAGGCCGACGCTTATGGTCACAGCGTTCGACACATCGCGCCCCTTCTCTCGGAAGCCGATATCCGCTGGGCCGCCGTATTTACTTTGCAAGAAGCGCTCGATGTCGCGTCGGCGGCGAACTTCCATATTCTCATGCTCGCGCCCTTGGTCCTCGAAAGTTCCACAGACGAAGCGCTCGCCCCCCTTCTTGCAAACGCTCCCCGCATCCGTCCGACGCTGATCGATCTCGCCAGCGCGCGCCGCCTGTCCGAAATGGTCTCACATGATCGTCCCGGCTCCGTGCTCCCGGTCCACATTCAGATCGATACCGGCCTGACGCGCGGCGGCGCCGACCCAGCCGATGCCGCCGACCTCGCCGCCGCAATTCACAACCTCCCGGGTCTGCACCTGGAAGGCGTCTTCGCGCATCTCTCCCACGGCGATGTCCCACACCACGATGCCAGCTCGCAGCAACTTGCTGACTTTCACGCCCTCGCCGATCCTCTCAAGCGCCAGTGGCCCCGCTTGCTCCTCCACCTGCAGAATTCCGGCGGCGCGTGGTCGCTCAACGATCCCTCGCTCGATATGGTCCGCACGGGCATCGCGCTCTATGGCCTCCAACCTTCCACCGCCGCGCCCATCCTTCAGTTGCAGCCCATTGCCCGCGTCACCGCGCCCGTCCTCGCCGTTCACCATCGCCCCGCCGGCACCGGCGTCGGCTATGGCCATTCCTTTATCGCCGATCGCCCAAGCCATATCGCCGTCGTGCCCGTCGGCTATGCCGATGGATATCCACGCCTCGCCTCCAACCGGGGCCTTATCGCGCAGCTCAACGGCCATGCCGCTCCGCTCGTCGGCCGCATCTCCATGGACCAGATGACTATCGACGTCACCGGCATACCCGCTGCCCTCGGCGACCAGGTCACCGTCGTGTCGTGGAACGTCGGCGACGCCAACAGCCTCGACGCCCTCGCTGATTCCATTGGCACCATCGGTTACGAACTGGCGACCCACTTTGGCCCTCGCCTGAAACGAATTGTGGTGGAATGACGCATGCTTTCACTATGAAATATTCGCCGCCCTTTCTATAACACGGAGTCGCCTGATGGACGTCTTGATCACGCGCCCAATTCCCCCCGCTGGCCCGCTCGCGCTGGAAGCGGCCGGAATCGCCGTGCGCGTATCTCCCTTCGACCGGCCACTGACCGCCGACGAACTCCTCCTCGCCTCCCAGGACGTGGATGGCCTCGTCACCATGCTTACCGATAAGATCGATGCGAACTTTCTAGATGCTCGCCCGCGCGTGAAGGCCATTGCCAACTTTGCCGTGGGGTTTAACAACATCGATGTCGGCACCTGCACGGCGCGCCGTATCGGCGTCTCCAATACGCCCGATGTCCTCACCAACGCCACCGCCGAAATCGCCTGGACGCTCCTCATGGCCGCCGCACGCCGCGCTGGCGAGGCCGAACGCTCGCTCCGCTCGGGACAATGGGATGGCTGGGGGCCCCTTCAGTTCCTCGGTGTCGACGTCGTCGGCAGAACCCTCGGCGTCATTGGCGCCGGTCGCATCGGCGCTCGACTTGCCCGAATGGCTGCCGGCTTCGACATGCGGGTCCTCTACACCAACCGCCGTTCGAGTCCCGCAATGGAAGCGCTCGGCGCCCGGCTCGTCCCCCTTGATGACCTCCTGCGACAGTCAGATTTCGTCTCCCTTCACGTCCCCCTCACCCCCGAAACCCGCCACCTCATCGGCGGTCCCCAATTCGCCCTGATGAAGAAAAATGCCGTCATTGTCAATACGGCGCGCGGCCCTGTAATCGATGAAGCCGCCCTCGTCGACGCCCTCCTCCATCGGCGAATATTCGCCGCCGGCCTTGATGTCTTCGAAAACGAGCCCCGGCTTCATCCCGGCCTTGCCGAACTCCCCAACGCCGTGCTCCTCCCCCACATCGGTTCTGCCACAGAACTCACCCGCTCCACCATGGCCAAACTCGCTGCCGAAAATCTTGTCGCTATGCTCTCCGGTCGCCGGCCGCCCACGCCGGTCAACCCGGAACTGTGGTCCTGATCACCTGCGCCTGCCTGCCCCTCCTACACCTTCCCACGCAGATGCACCATCAGGATCGTCAGATCGCTCGGCGTAATGCCCTCCAGCCGACCCGCCTGTCCCACTGTCGCCGGGCGAAACCGCTCCAGCGCCTGCTTCGCCTCATTCCGAAGCTCGCGAATCCCTCCAAAATTGAAAGCCTGGGGAATCGCCTTATCCTCAAGTTCACGCAGCCTCTGCGCCGTCTGCTTCTCTCTTTCTATATAACCCGCATACTTCGCCTCGATCTCAACTTGCCCCCACACCGCATCGCCAAATCGCCCCACTGGCGTGCCCCGCTCCAGTGCGATCTGCCGCACTTCCTGCGCGGAAGTGTCGGGCCGCCGCAGCAACTCATATGCCGTAATCCCGTTGTGCTCCATCCGTACACGCGTCGATTGCAGGGCTTTCGTCAGCGCCGCCATGTCCGATAGCTTTCGTGAAAGCCGCTCCGTCCGTGCCGATGACGCAAGCCCTAGCGCCGCGCCCACCGGAGTCAACCGTTGATCCGCATTGTCCGAGCGCAGCGTCAGACGAAATTCCGCGCGGCTCGTAAACATGCGATAAGGTTCCGTCGGCGTCTTGGTGATCAGATCGTCAATCATCACGCCTATATACGCTTGATCGCGCGCAAGCGTGAATCGCCCCTCGCCGCGCACACGCCGGGCCGCGTTGATCCCCGCCACGATCCCCTGTCCCGCCGCCTCCTCATAGCCTGAAGTGCCGTTCAATTGCCCCGCGAAAAACAACCCCGACACCCGCCGCGTCTCCAGCGTGCCGTCCACCTGGTGCGTCGGCGAAAAGTCGTATTCCACCGCATATCCCCATCGCAGCACCTTCGCCCCCTCCAGCCCCGTGATCGAATGAATCATCTCGATCTGCACATCCTCAGGCAGGCTCGTCGAAATCCCGTTGCAGTAGATCTCGTTGGTCTCCAGACCCTCAGGCTCCAGAAAGACCTGATGCGCGTCCTTATCGGCAAAGCGAACGACTTTGTCCTCGATCGACGGGCAATACCGCGGTCCGCGCGAATGAATCTGCCCTGAATACATTGGCGCTCGATGAAGATTCGCGCGAATCATCTCATGCACGCGATTGTTGGTATAAGTGATATGCATCGGCACCTGTTGCAACGCCGGAAATGCCCCCGCCGCCGTCAGATCCGAAAATGGCGTCGGCGGATCATCGCCCGGCTGCTCCTGCAATCCCCCAAAATCGATCGACTCCTTCGCCACCCGAGGCGGGGTCCCCGTCTTCAGCCGCCCGAGTTCAAAACCCATCTCCAGCAGGCTGCCCGACAGGCCTCGCGCTGTCTGCTCGCCCACGCGTCCCCCCTCCGTCTTGCGCTCGCCTGTATGCATCAGCGCCCGCAAAAATGTCCCCGTCGTCACCACCACCGCCCTCGCGCCCAAACGCCGGCCGTCCTGCAGCACCACGCCCTGAATCGTCTTCCGCCCCTCCCCAGCGGCGTCGCCCTCCTCGCACGTTTCAAAGCGATCAACGATGCCGCTAATGATCGACAGATTGCCGCAGTGCTCGCGCAGCATCTCCTGAACCTTTCGCGCATAGCGATACTTGTCCGCCTGTGCCCGCGGCGACTGCACCGCCGGCCCCTTGGAACGGTTCAACATGCGGAACTGGATCCCCGTCGCATCGATCGCCCGTCCCATCAGCCCCCCAAGCGCATCGATCTCGCGGACCATCTGCCCCTTCGCAAGTCCGCCAATCGCCGGATTGCACGACATGCGCCCAATCGCCTCCGGATCCATCGTCACCATCGCCACGCCGCCCCGATCGCCCAGCATGTGCGACGCCGCCCACGCCGCTTCCGCGCCCGCGTGCCCGCCCCCAATCACGATCACATCAAAAAAATCCGCCACGCAACACCGCTACTCCAGTTCCACCCAGTTCGGACCCACCCCCAGATCCACACGTATCGGCACCCGCAACCGCATCGCCTCCTCCATCTCCCGTCGCACCAGCTCCGAAATCTCCCCCGCCGCCGAGGTCCGGCATTCAAACACCAGCTCGTCGTGAATCTGCATCAGCATCCGCACCACCTCCGGTTGATTCACAATCCTGCGATGAATCTTCACCATCGCCACCTTGATCAAATCGGCGGCTGATCCCTGAATCACCGAATTCAACGCCGCACGCTGCCCGAATTGCCGCCGCGATTGTATCGGCGAGTTGATGTCCGGTATCGCCCGCCGCCGCCCCAGAATCGTCGTCACATACCCGTTCGTCTGCGCCTCCATGATGCATTCGTGCGTAAACGCTTCAATCGCCGGAAATCGCCGCCGATATGCGGTGATGTACTGATTCGCCTGTTCCTGCGGTATCTTCAAAACTTGCGAAAGACCAAACCCCGTCTGCCCATAAATGATGCCGAAGTTCACCGTCTTGGCCACCGCGCGCATCTCCGGCGTCACCTCGCTCTCCGCCACGTTGTTGATCTCCGCGGCCACCATCCGATGCACGTCCTTGTTCGCCGCGAACGCCTCCACCAGCGCCTTCTCCTGGCAATAATGCGCCAGCATCCGCAGCTCAATCTGCGAATAATCCGCGGAAATCAGCACATTCCCCGGTGCCGCCACAAACGCCCGCCGTATCTCCCGCCCGATCTCCGTCTTCACCGGAATGTTCTGCAGGTTCGGATCGCTCGACGACAGCCGCCCCGTCTCCGCCACCGTCTGGTTGAAATGCGCATGCACCCGCCCCGTCCGCGCATTGGGCAGACCCGACAGCGCGTCCAGGTACGTGTTCTTCAGTTTCGCAAGTGACCGATACTCCACCACCAGCGCCGGCACCGGATGCCGATCTGCCAACTTCTCAAGAACCGTTATATCCGTGCTCGGTCCGGTCTTCGTCTTCTTGATCACCGGCAGCTTCAACTGCTTGAACAACACGTCCGCAAGCTGCTTCGGCGAATCCTGATTGAAGTCAATCCCCGCCGCGATCTTGATCCGCCCGCGCAGGTCGATCAGCTTCTTCTCAATCTCCACGCTCAGCCCCTTCAGCAGCGACGCGTCGATCGTGACCCCGAAGTACTCCATATCCGCCAGCACCTGCACCAGCGGCATTTCCACCTCGTAAAACAGCTTCTCCGCCCCCATCTCCCTCAACTGCGGATACAGCCGTTCCGCCAGCCGAAGTGTGACGTCCGCATCTTCCGCCGCGTAATGCGCCGCTCGAGACACCGGCACATCGGCGAAGGAAATCTGCTTCGTTCCCCTGCCGATCAGGTCCGTAATCGGAATCGGCCGCAGCCCCAGATGATCCGCCGCCAGCGCATCCATGCCATGGGACAGCCGCGATGAATCAATCACATATGATGCCACCATCGTATCGAAATGCACGCCGTTTAACTGAATCCCGAAGTTACGCAACGAATTGATATCATACTTAAGATTCTGCCCAAGCTTCGGAATCTCAGCATCCGCAAGCAGCGGCCCAAGACACTCGCGCACCACCATCTCGTCCAGCACCCCGTCGCCCGCTCCTTTCACCGCGACATAGAAGCCCGTTCCCGTCCTCGCGGAAAGAGAAATCCCGCACAGGTGCGAAGCCATCGATCCCAGCGCATCGGTCTCCGTGTCTACCGCCAGCCACGCCGGCCGATCCCCGCGCGCTTTTACCTCCGCCAGTTGCCGCCGCAACGTCGCCACCATCCCGTCCAGCAATTCCGGCGTGTTCACCAACTGATAATCGCCGATAACCGGCTGAAGACCCCCCGGCGCCGGTGGGGGGGCAATGTCCGAATCCGTCTGCAGGGCATGCTCCGGCGCTGCCGTGGCGAGCGTCACCTGGTCCTCCTCCGTCGGCGCGTCATGCGTCGCCGCACCCTGGTCAAACAAACCCCCCTCGATCTTCTGCGGCGCCGCCGCCGCACGCGCCGGACCCTGCGAAACTAGCGGTGCCGGCGGCGGAGCCTTGAGCGTCACCGGCGCCGCCGGCCCCTCGCCCCCGCGATACATCCCCACCACCTGCTCCAGCATCGTCAGCAATTTCGAAAACCCAAGCTGCTGAAAAATCGGCGCCAGCTTCGGCAATAACTCCGGATGCACCTCCGCCGCCGCCCACTCAAACGCCGGCACAGGCACATCGAACTGCAGCTCCACCAGCTTGCGCGAATTCTCCAGCACGTGCAGGTTGTTCCGAAATACCTCCCCGATCTTCCCCCCGATCTTCTCCTTGTTGGCGATCACCCCATCCAGCGACCCATACGTCGCAATCCACTTCGCCGCCGTCTTCGGCCCCACCCCCGGAATCCCCGGAATGTTGTCCACCGTGTCCCCCGTGAGCACCAGCACATCCCGCGCCTGCGCCGGCGAATACCCCTTCTTCTCCATCAGCTTCGCCGCATCGATCTCCTCGCCAAGCTGAATATCGTACATCACAACTTTATCATCAATCAGCTGGTCCAGGTCCTTGTCCTTCGTGCACATGTATACTTTGCAATCGGGGCACTCAGGATCCGTCCGCAGCCGCCGCACCACGGTGGCAATCGCATCGTCCGCCTCATACCCATCCGCCTTAAACAGCGGAATCCCCACCGTATCGCAAATCTGCAAAATGCGATCGATCTGCGGCGGCATGTCCTCCGGCATCGGTTTCCGCTGCGCCTTATACGTTTCCGATACCGCCTCCCGCCCCGATGTCCCCGCATCCATCGCCAATATCACGTGCGTCGGCTTGCGCATCTGAAACAGCTTCAGCAGCATCGCCACAAAGCCAAACGTCGCATTCGTCGGCTCCCCCGAAGGCGAACGCAATCCCATCACCGCATAATACGACCGGTATATCTGGGCATGCCCGTCGATGATGTACAAGGTATGCGACATATCACCCGCAAACTGCAGACGCGCCGATTCCACAAACAACAGCATCCCCCGCCGCGACGCCCGCGCGGTCAGAAGCCATGCTGACCTTCATTCTAGCCCTCAACTCGTCGGAAGTTTCTTCGCAAACCACGCCCACATCTTCCCCCACGCGTCCTTCGCCTTCTCCGCGTTATACGCACCCGTCTTCGCCGCGCTCTTGCTCGCAAACGCATGCCCCACGCCATCAAACCGGTAAATCGTCACGTTGTCCCCCTGCTTGCCCGCCTGCTTTAGCGCCACCACAAACTTGTTCACATCCGCCGGCGATGGGGCCTTGTCATCGTTCCCGAAAATCCCCAGCACCGGCCCGTCAATCGGCTTGAGCTTCAGCCAGTCCGTCTCCAGCGGCCCATAGAAAATTGCCGTCGCATGAATACGCCCATCGTGCATCGCCAGGTCCAGCGCCTCCGTTCCCCCCATGCACCATCCCACCACCCCCACACGCTGCGGATTCACCACCCCGTTCCGCGCCTCCTCGCTGATCAAATCCAGCCCCGTCTTCATCGCCGTCATCGCCGCCGCTTCCGTCATCCCCTCCTTCAACTGCGCCGCCTTCGTCGGATCGTCCGTCGTCTTTCCATAAAACAGATCCGGCGCCACCGCATAGTACCCGTGCTGCGCAAACTCCCGCGTCCGCTCCTGCATGTCCTCATTCACCCCCCACCATTCCTGCACCAGAATCACCGCCGCCGCCGGATGCGCCTTGTTCAAATTCGCCGGCTCCGCAAAATACAGCCGCACATCCTTCCCATCCTGCGACTTCCGCGTAATCCACCCCGCCTTCGCCGCCGCGTTGCTCACCTGCTGCATCTGCTGCTGCTGCGGTTTGGAATCCTGATCCATCTCATCTTCCAACGCCTGATTGTGCTCCTGCACCGCGTTGTCGATCGAATTATGCACAAAATCCTTCACCCCCACCTGCCCCCGCGCCACCCCCAGCCCAACCCCACCCGCCGCCGCCAACACCGCCATCACCGCCACTACCATCCCGCGCCGCATAAAGCACCTCCAAGCATCGAATCCACTATCATAGCCCCCTCACAACGCCTGCTCCGCCAACGCCACCGCCTTCAAAAGCGCCGACGCCTTGTTCATGCACTCCTGCCACTCGCTCGCCGGCACCGAATCCGCCACCAGCCCCGCACCCGCCTGCACATACACCTTCCACCCCTCCCCCTCTGACCTCTGACCGCCGCCCGCTGGCAACTTCGTAATCACCATCGTCCGCAGCGCAATGCACGTATCCACGTTCCTATTGTAATCGATATACCCCACCGCCCCCGCATACGGCCCCCGCTTCGTCGGCTCCAATTCATCAATGATCTGCATCGCCCGAATCTTCGGCGCACCGCTCACCGTTCCCACCGGCAGCGCCAGCCGCAACGCATCGAACGCCGTCTTGTCCTTCGCCAGCTTCCCCGTCACGTTCGATACAATATGCATCACATGCGAATACCGCTCCACCGTCATCACATGGTCCACCTTCACCGTCCCCAACTCCGCCGCCCGCCCCACATCGTTCCGCCCCAGGTCCACCAGCATGATATGCTCCGCCCGCTCCTTCGGATCCGCCAGCAAATCCTCCTCCAGCGCCTTGTCCTCCGCCTCCGTCGCCCCGCGCTTCCGCGTCCCCGCCAGCGGCCGATTCGTGATCACCCCATCCTGCACCCGACACATGATCTCCGGGCTGCTCCCCGCCAATATGCACTCCGGACTGCTCAAATAAAACATGAACGGGCTCGGATTGATCACCCGCAACGCCCGGTAAATGTCGAACGGCCGCGCCTTCGTCACCGCCTCCAGCCGCTGCGACAGCACCACCTGAAATATGTCCCCGCTCTTGATGTACTCCTTCGCCGCCAGCACCGCCTTCTCGAATTCCTCCTTCGAAAAATTGCTCGTATACGCCGGCCGCCCCTCGCGCGAAAGATCCACGCTCGCCAGCTCAAACGCCATCGGCGATTCCAGCGCATCCATCATCCCCCCGATCCGTCCCACCGCCTCCCCGTAAATCTCCTTATACGTCCGCCGATCCCCCGGCATGATCCGCGCATTGGCCACCACCAGCACCGTCTTCTGCACGTGATCGAATATCACCAGGTCGTCATATATCCCAAACAGCAAGTCCGGCAGCCTCCGATCGTCCCGCGGCATCCCCGTCAGCTTCTCCGGCTCCAGATACCTCACCGTGTCATACGCCGCATACCCCACCGCCCCGCCCACAAAACTCGGCAACGTCGCTCCGCCCCCCGCTCCCCCCGCCGCCGCCCCCAACCCCCGAACCCCCTGCACCGGCGCCAGCAGATTCTCCAGCTCCTTCAGCGGATCGCTCGCCGTGAACGTCTTGCTCGCCGCCGCCCCCCGCCCATTGCCGCCCCCGCCCCCATGCTGCTCGATCGTCACCTCCTGCCCATACGCCCGGATCACCGTCCGCGGCCCCGCCGCCACAAACGAATACCGCGCGATCCGCTCCCCACCCACCACCGATTCCAGCAGAAACGCATACTCCGACCGCCGCGCCAACCGCTCATACGCCGTCACCGGCGTCAAGTGGTCCCCAAGCAACGTGCGATACACCGGTATCGCCACGCCCCCGCCCCCGTTGCTTCCATTGACCCCCATGGGCATCGCGGCAATCCGCTGAAAATCCTCAAACGTCGGCGTGTGAACGGGGGGCACGGCCACGGCAATCTCCGCACGGTAAAACCCCATTATACAGAACTTCTCCCCACCCCACATCGCGGCGGCGCGCCCATCTCTTCTGCTGCTAACGCGCCAATTCATCCCGCCCTGACAGCATTTTCAGCCCACAACTTTCGTGTGTTTCGTACCCTTCGTGGCCACTTTACGTCGTCGTGGGGGCGAGGGGGGGAACCCGGCATCGTCCCTCCGCGCACTCCCGACCTCCGCGCCCTCCGCGCTGAAAATCCCCGGGACACTCCCCCAAGCACAGCGCCTCCTCTTTGGTTGCGGTCCCTCGCCCTTGGTTTGCCGACCTCGCCGCGCCATGGTCCTTGCTTCCGTCGTGCCTTCGCGTTTTCGTCTGGACCAGCCACACGGACCTTGCCATGCCCATCGCCGGGCCCCACCCGACCCCACATTTCCGGCCGCCGCTCTCCCCCGCTATTATCTTTCCCGGCGCGAAATCGCCTCAGCCACGCATCTTCCTTTGCAATAATGATTTGCCTCCCCAGTTATAGGACCGGCCGATCGTAAGCGATGGCGGTAAACTATCGGCCCCCCCCAACCGATGTAAAACTGGGAAACATGAGCAGACCCGGAAAGTCGGGTAAACTTTGAGGCCTGCTCAGCTTTACAGGCCACCTCCGCGCTGGCCCACAACTGGAGCTTCGCCGTGAGCACCAACCCCCCAACACCGCCGAACTCCCAGACGCCCCCCACACCGCCCGCCAACGTCCCCGTCAAGGACGTCTACACCACCGGTGAGGCCGCCGAAATCTGCAAGGTCTCCCAGCAAACCATCATCCGCTGCTTCGACGCCGGCCGTCTCGGTGGCTTCCGCGTCCCCGGCTCCAAGTTCCGCCGCATCCCACGCGACGCACTCATCAAGTTCATGAAAGAAAACGGCATCCCCCTCGACAACCTCGAGTCCGGACGCCGCAAAATCCTCGTCGTCGACGATGACGCCGAAATCGTCGAGCTCTTCGTCGACGTCCTCAATCGCGATGGCCGCTTCGAAGTCCGCACCGCCTCCTCCGGTTACGACGCCGGCGTGCTCACCCAGGAATTCCAGCCCGACCTGATGATCCTCGATTACATGCTCCCCGACATCAACGGCAACGTCGTCTGCCAGACCGTCCGCAGCAACCCCAAGTTCGAGCATATGAAAATCATCATCGTCTCCGGCGTCGTCAATCAGGAAGAAATCAACGACCTCCTCCAGGCCGGCGCCGACGACTTCGTCAAAAAACCCTTCAATATCGAAAAATTGATCGAGCGCATGGCCGAACTCCTCCAACTCACGTAAATTTCGCATACGCGGCCTGCCCGCATCGCCCTCTCCCCGGTGCAGCGTTTTGTTTTGCTCAGGTAGACCTCTATGCCGCCCACCGCACTCGCACCCTCTCCCGATGACATGAAAGCTCGCAAAGTCGAACTGGTCCTCCAGCAGCTCGATTCCCTGCCCACCCTCCCCGCCATCGCACTCCGCCTCCTCGCCCTCACCGGCGATTCCGAATCCAAAATCCACGAGATCGTCAGCCTCGTCTCCGCCGATCTCTCCCTCACCGGAAAACTCCTCAGCCTCGTCAGCAGCGCCGCCGTCGGCGGTATTCCCGCCGGACGTGCCGGTGGGGGGGTCACCAACCTCCAGCAGGCCGTCGTCCTCCTCGGCTTCGACGCCCTCCGCAACCTCATCCTCTCCGTCAAAGTCTTCGAAGTCTTCCAGGAACCCCCCGATGACGATGCCGACGCCGCTCCCGGTAGCGCCGGCGGACCGCCAAAGCCCCGCGCCTTCAAACGCGACGAATTCTGGAAGCACTCCCTCGCCGTCGCCACCCTCGCCGAACTTCTCGCCCCGCGCTGCAAACCCAAAATCAGCCACCACGACGCCTTCGTCTGCGGACTCCTCCACGACATCGGCAAAGTCGCTTTCGACACCGCCATGCCCAAGAGCTTCGCACGCGTCGTCGAAGCCGCCACCCTCACCCGCGGCGATCTCGCTGACGTCGAACGCCGCATCATCGGCCTCGATCACGCCCTCGCCGGCAAACGCCTCGCCGAAGCCTGGAACCTCCCCCAGCTCCTCACCGAAACCATCTGGCTTCACGGCGCGCCGCCCCCGCCACCCCAAGCCCCCGCCTCCGGCCCGAATTCCTGGAAAACCCCCGGCCTCGTCAATCCTGCCATGGTCCTCCTTATCGGCCTCTGCGACCTCCTCGTCCGCCGCCAGCACATCGGCTTCTCCGGCAATTACCTCTTCCCCTTCGAGCCCGACGCCTTCCTCCCGCACCTCGGCCTCACCGCCGCCGACGTCACCAGCGCCACCGCTCGCCTCAACGAAGCCGTCGAAGTCCGCGCCCGCGCCATCGGCCTCAATCCCATCGAGTCACGCGAGCTCTACCTCCAATCCATCGCCAACGCCAACGTCGAACTCGGTCGCGCCAATCAGCAGCTCGCACTCCAGAACCGCAAGCTCGCCGTCCGCTCCACCTGCTTCGAACTCCTCACCGCCTTCTATTCGCGCATCGTCCCCGCCGCCTCGCCCTCGCAGCTCCTTACCGACATCGGCCACGTCGCCCACGATTTCCTCGATTCCCAGCGCCTCGTGCTCTTCTCCCAGGACCCCTCCGTCGACGAAACCTTCGCCGTCGAACCCGCCGCCGCCCCCGCTTCCCCCGCCCCACACACTGGCATCGGCGAGGTCCTCCTCTTCGACAGCGCCTCCGCCATGCACGATTCCTTCCTCATGCCCATGCCCCGATACGCCGGCGATCAACGCGTCGGAAAACCCAACCAGAATTTCACCCGCCCCGCACTCCCCCAGCTCGAATGGCTCCTCGAACGCGTCCACAATTTCCTCGGCACCCGCACCTGCTGGTTCATGCCCCTCCTCTGCGGCGCACAGCCCGTCGGCGGCATCCTCTGGGTCGCACGCGATCAAGACGAAAACGCCAACGGCGGCCCCTCCTTCCCCAATTCCATGGCCCATGTCCCCGACCTTCCCCTCGTCGCCCAATCCTGGGGCATGACCCTCCGCACCGCGCAAATCCGCGAGCAGCAGGCCGTCCTCACCGAATCCCTCGCCGCCGCCAACCGCGAGCTCGGCGCGCTTCAGCAGCAGCTCGTACGCGCCAAATCCCTCGCCTCCGTCGGTGAAATGGCCGCCGGCGCCGCCCATGAAATGAACAATCCCCTCGCCATCATGTGCGGCCGCGCGCAGCTCCTCGCCGCACGCCTCACAGATCCCGCCCTCAAGCAGGATGCCTCCCTCATCGCCACCCAGGGCGAACGCCTCTCACAGATCATCACCGACATGATGGAATTCGCCCGGCCCCAATCCCCGCGCCCCGCCGCACTCACCATCGACGCCCTCGTCAACGAAGCCGTCGATTCCGCCGCCGAACGCGCCGGCATGACCCCCGCCTCCATTCACGTCGACCTCCCCGCCGGCGGCACCCCCACCGTCCACGCCGATCCCCGCCAGATCAAAAATGCCCTCGTCGAACTCCTCCTCAACGCACTCCAGGCCACCAAAGCCGTCGAATCCGACAATCGCCACGCCGGCCCAGTCCAGCTCCAGGTCCGCTTCGATCCCCTCGACCAGCAGCTCCTCTTCCGCGTCACCGACGAAGGCGTCGGCATGACCCCCGATGTCATGAAGAACGCCTTCGCTCCCTTCTTCTCCGCCAAAGCCGCCGGCCGCAACCGCGGCATGGGCCTCGCCAAGGCCCTCCGCTGGGTCGAAAATCACAACGGCACCATCCGCCTCGACTCCCAACCCGACCGCGGCACCACCGCCATCCTCCTCCTCCCCGCCGCCTCGCAGTAACACCTGCCCCATTCGAGCCCGCCAGCCCCGCGCCGCGCCTTCTACGCGCGGCGTTTTCGCTTGCGCATTTCCCGCCGCCAATTCCGCCCCATAGGCGCTTCTTCGTACCCCTTCTAAGCCCCCGCACACGTCCCAGAAAGACCCCTCACCCGCCACTGCTTCACGCCGCCATTTTCGGCCCTGATTCGGTGCCTCCCGCCCCCTCTCTAAGTCACGCACTTTCCACTGCCTACCTCCCAAGCCCCACCGCCCGCCGGACGATAAGAAGCCTGCCTTCCCCAAGGCACCTTCCGCCGTTCAGGAGTCGTTGATGAAGTCCGCCCCCAGCACCGCGACGCCGGCACTCGCCCAGGACATCCTGGTCGTCGACGCCGACCCCGCCACCCTCGCCGCTTTCAAAAGCCTGCGGCCGACGGGTTCCCTCCGCGGTGCCGCCTCGTCAGACCTCGCCCTCCTGGCCATGAAACACCGCCCCGCCGAAGCCGTCTTCCTCAATCTCCAGATCGACGACAACCACGGCGCCGAACTCCTCCGCCAGTTCCGCCGCCAGTTCCCCGCCGTCCCCGTCGTCGCCCTCTCCCGCTCCCGCCGTCACGAAATCACCCTCGAAGCCTTCCGCGCCGGCGCCGCCGACGTCCTCGCCTGCCCCGCCGATCCCACCGAGCTTCAGCAATCCCTCGCCGCCATCGCCCGCCGCCGCGCCGCCGAGGAACGCGCCGCCTACCGCAGCGCCCGCCTCCGTCGCGTCTGCAAACAACTCAACAAAGCCCGCCACGAGATCCGCCAACAGGTCGACCTCCTCTGCAACGATCTCGTCCGGGCTTATCAAGACATGGCCGTCCAGCTCAACGCCGCGCAAGTCGCCGCCGACTTCGCCGCCGCCGTCGGCCCCGAACTCGAAGTCGAAGGCCTCCTCCGCAAAACCATGGAGTGGATCCTCCGCAAGTTCGGCCCCGTCAACGCCGCCATCTACCTCCCCGACGCCGACCGCCACTTCGCCCTCGGCGCTTACCTCAATCTCGACACCGATGCCGACGCCCCCCTCATCACCGCCATCGGCGACACCCTCGTCAAGCACGCCGACACCGCCGCCCGCCCCATCGCCGCCGACGCCGACCAAACCCTCGACGACCTCTTCGGCGACGACGCCCGCCGCCTCAAAGGCCGCCTCTGGCTCGCCGCACCCTGCGTCCCCGCCGCCGGCGCACGCGATTCCATGGCCGTCCTCGTCGTCTTTCGCAAACAGACCGAAGGCCTCCCAGGTTCTTCCGCCGTCGCCAACGACCCCCTCTCCCACGCGCTCGTCGAAACCATCGCACCCGTCCTCGGCGAAAAAATCCAGCAAGCCCTCGGCATGTACCATCGCCTCCACCCCTACCTCCAGGATGATGCCGACGACGCCGGCGGTTACGAAGCCGCCTGAATTCGCCTCGCGCCGCCCTAATCCCTCCCAAATCACCTCCCCAAAAACGCCGATAACTTTGTCAGGCCCCACCCGTCCGCTATAGTGGCCACAGCAATTGCTTATGGCCGCCGGTAGGGGGGGAATGACCGAACGCCCCGCGCCGAAACCCCGCTGGCCACGCGCTTTTTCCTTCGGAACCCACTGCCGATGCTCCACCTCCTCGCACAACTTTCTCCCCCCGCCGCCTCACCCCCCACCTACAGCGTCTCCGAAATCCTCACCCCCTACATGCCCGTCTTCTACGCCTCCTTCCTCGTCACCCTCATCCTCACACCCATCATGCGCGCCCTCGCCCACCAGCACGGCGTCGTCGACGATCCCGACGGCAAACGCAAGGTCCACACCCAGCCCATCGCCTACCTCGGCGGCGTGTCGATCTTCCTCGGCTGGCTCGTCGGCGTCTCCATCTCCGTCCTCCTACGCCCCCATAACGCCGACCAGCTCCTCCTCAACAACGTCCAAATCCCCCCCGGCGTCCTCGCCGGCGCTGCCGTCGTCGTCCTCTTCGGCCTCATGGACGATGTCTACTCCCTCTCCCCCAAAATCAAGCTCGCCGGCCAGTTCCTCGCCGCCCTCCTCCTGATCGTCCCGGGCGCACTCGGCATCGGCAGCGACTTCTTCCTCGGCATCAACAAAGTCAGCACCGGCCCCGCCGCCATGATCATCGACCCCCTCGTCCGCCTCGGCTATCTCCCCGCCTCCTTCCCCCTCCACGCCATGTATCCCGCCGCCGCCTTCTCCGCACTCGTCGCCGTCTTCATCATCATCGCCACCTGCAACGCCACCAACCTCCTCGACGGTCTCGACGGCCTCTGTTCCGGCGTCACCGGCGTCATGTCCATCGGCTACCTCATCCTCGCCGTCTATCTCGCCTCCAAAGGCATCTCCTCCGACGGCGGCAGCCCCGTCGACCCCGCCCGCATCACCCTCTCCCTCGCACTCCTCGGCGCCGTCCTCGGGTTCCTCCCCTTTAACTTCAACCCCGCCTCCATCTTCATGGGCGACACCGGCTCCATGTTCCTCGGCTACATCTGCGGAACCATGATCCTCCTCTTTGGCCAGAACGGCACCGTCCGCTGGTTCCTCTCGGCCATCATCATGTTCGGCCTGCCCATGATGGACACCTTCCTCGCCATCGTCCGCCGCAAACTCAATGGCAAACCCATCTTCTCCCCCGACTCCAACCACTTCCACCACTTCCTCGTCAAACGCGGCTTCACCGTCCGCCGCGCCGTCCTCCTCTCCTACCTCGTCGCCGCCGTCTTCGTCTCCTTCGCACTCGTGATCGTCATCGTCCCCACCCGCCTCGCCGTCGGCATCTATCTCGTGCTCTTCGGCTGGATCATCGTCGCCGCCTTCAAGCTGGGAATGATTTCACAGTCTACCCCCAAAGCCACCAACCAGGCCCTCAACCCCCTCATCGTCGGCCCCGCCAAATCCGCGCCGCCCCTCACCACCCCGCCCCACGCCGAGGCCCCGATCCCCCCATCGTCTACTATTCCGGGCGGAATTTAACCCCGCAAATTGCCCACTCTCCCACCTATTGCGGCAGCCGCTCCCACTGCCATAAACTTCGCTTACATGAATATTTCTGTAAGCCACAGTAAAACCCAAACTTGCCTCCACCGATGCCCGCCCTCCTCAGGTCCGCTATTGCATTGACGCCCCAGCTTATGGTAGTTTCCTCCCCTATGGCGACCACCTTGAAGACCAAGCGTCGGACCCCCGGGTCCAAGGGCAAGACCAAATCCTCTCTTCGCAAAAAGGAGACGGTCGCGCCTAAACGCATTTCCGTCGCCTCCCCGGCCAGACGCACCCTCCCGCGCGTCCTCGTCCGCGCCGCCGCGCCGCTCCCGCCGCTCGATCCCCATCCCCAATACACCAAAGCAGTTAACTTTCTCATGTCCCACACAGACTATGAGAAAATGCGCGTCGTCCGTTACAACACCACCACCTTCTCACTCGACCGCATGCGCACCCTCCTCAAACACCTCGGCAACCCCCACACCCGCTTCAAAACCGCACACGTCGCCGGCACCAAGGGCAAAGGCTCCACCTGCCACATGCTCGCCGGAATGCTCCAGTCCGGTGGCCTCAAAACCGGCCTCTACACCTCCCCCCACATCATCGACATGCGCGAACGCATCCGCATCAATGGCGACCTCATCCCCCACGACGAACTCGTCAACCTCGTCAAACGCGTCGAACCCGTCCTGAAAAAAATGGCCGCCGCCGGCGGACCCGGCGACCGACCCACCTTCTTCGAAATCTTCACCGCCATGGCCTTCTGTTACTTCGCAGACCAGAAAGTCGACATCGCCGTCATCGAAACCGGTATGGGCGGCCGCCTCGATTCCACCAACGTCATCACCCCCGAAGTCACCGCCATCACCTCCATCTCCAAAGACCACATGTCCGTCCTCGGCAACACCACCACCAAGATCGCCGAGGAAAAGGCCGGCATCTTCAAGAAAGACATCCCCGCCGTCACCTGCATCCAGGACCCCGACGTCACCAACGTCCTCAAACGCGTCGCCGGCGCCGCCAAAACCGCCCTCCAGGTCGTCGGCCAGGACATCGAATTCTCCTACCGCTTCGAAATCACCCGACCCATCGGCCCCCACATGCGCGTCTGCCTCACCACCGAAACCTCCCGCTTCGAACACCTCGCCGTCCCCCTCATGGGCGAACACCAGGCCGTCAACTGCGGCCTCGCTCTCGCCATGCTCGACAAGCTCAAACAGCGCGGCCTCGCCTTCGACGACTCCAAGGCCCTCGAAGGTCTCGCCACCGTCAAAATCCCCGGACGCCTCGAAGTCGTCTCCAAAACACCACACGTCATCATCGACGGCGCCCACAACGCCGCCTCCGTCCAGGCCCTCTTCCGCGGCATCGGACAGCACATCCCCTACGACTCCATGGTCGTCATCTTCGGCTGTAACTGCGACAAAGACATCGACGGCATGCTCGAACAAATCTCCCTCGGCGCAGACAAAGTCATCTTCACCCGCTCCCAAAACAACCCCAAATCCGCAGACCCCCAGGAACTCGCCAACCTCTACACCGAACGCTACGGCAAAATGGCCCAGGTCGCCGACTCCTTCCCCGTAGCCATGGAAGTCGCCGAACGCGCCATCTCCCGCGAAGACCTCGTGACCGTCACCGGCTCCTTCTACCTCGTCGGCGAAGCCAAACAATTCTTCCTCGACCGCGACGCCACCAAAAAAAACTAACCCCCACCACCAACTCCAACCCTCCCCGAGCAATTGTGCGCCCACCAACGCTTGCGTCGTCGCGACCCGTGCCATCACACATTGCATCCCCTCTTTTTTCTCGCGTGCCGCACCAACCTCGAATCCCGCCCCGCCTCCCCGTATCATCCCTGCATCCTTGCCGGCATTCTGATCCCTCCCGGAGAAGGCCATGCCCATTCCCCCCTCCATCGCCGATCTCATCGATCGCTTCTCCCGCAACGCCGACACCTACACCTCCACCGATTACAACGAAACCCAGCTCCGCCGCGAATTCCTCGACCCCCTCTTCGCCGCACTCGGCTGGGACATGACCAACACCGCCGGCTACGCCGACGCCTACAAAGACGTCATCCACGAAGACTCCATCAAAATCACCGGCGCCGGCGGCGGAACCAAAGCCCCCGACTACTGCTTCCGCATCGGCGGCACCCGTAAGTTCTTCCTCGAAGCCAAAAAACCCTCCATCGACATCAAAGGCGACCCCTCCCCCGCCTACCAGCTCCGACGCTACGCCTGGTCCGCCAAGCTCCCCATCTCCGTCCTCTCCGACTTCGAAGAATTCGCCATCTACGACACCCGCGTCAAGCCCGCCGTCACCGACAAATCCTCCGCCGCGCGCCATTCTCCAAACTTTCCGCCGCACCTCAATCTGGTCGCTCGACGAAAAATATCGGCGATGCGGCAGGCAGCCAGAGCGTCGCCCTTGCTTGAGACCCCGAAACCAAATAATATGCGAACAACACCCACGGAGGACCGGTGTGAAATCCGTCGAATTATTTGTAGGCGCGGGGGGATTGGCCATTGGGACCGCGAGGGCGGGATTCGAGCATCAAGCCGCGATTGAGTGGGACCACAATGCGTGCAAGACCTTAAGACGAAACAAGGCTGATGGCGTTGAACATGTCCGGGATTGGAATATTGTTGAAGGGGATGTCCGCGACTATGACTTCTCCCAGCATCGCGAACTAGCCGATGTTGTAATTGGGGGTCCCCCTTGCCAACCATTTTCCCTCGGCGGCAAACACCTAGGCTCTAACGATGCCCGCAACATGTTTCCCGAAGCGATCCGCGCCGTTCGGGAAATTGCGCCAAAAGCATTCATGTTCGAAAACGTACGCGGCTTGCTCCGCAGGGCGTTCGCGAATTACTACGGCTACATCATAAACCAACTCCGATTCCCCACTCTCATCCCGAAAGGTGACGAGGAGTGGATGCACCATTTGGCTCGTTTGGAAAAACGCATAACTGCTGGGAAGTTTGGCGGACTGAAGTACAACGTGATTTTTCAACTATTGAATGCTGCCGATTTTGGGGTCCCTCAGCATCGGCATCGTGTCATCATCGTGGGAATCCGATCCGATCTTGGAATCGAGTTTAGCTTCCCGCAACCCACGCACACCGAAGATGCACTTCTTCATGCAAAATGGGTTACCGGTGACTATTGGGAGCGCCATCGCGTGGCGCGAGCCGTCAGACCAACGATGCCGGCTGCTCTCACCAAGCGAGTTGACGCGCTCCGCGATTTAATGCCAGTTATGCTGGGGCAGCCATGGCGCACGGTGCGAGACGCCATATCGGATCTTCCAAGATTGTCCCCTGGCCAGACGTGTCAGAAATACGCCAATCATTTCTTCAATCCGGGCGCGCGCAGCTACGCCGGACACGACGGGAGCCCATTGGATGAACCCGCCAAGGCGCTCAAGGCAGGTGACCACGGTGTTCCAGGAGGAGAGAATACGCTCAGGCTACCAAATGGGGCCGTGCGCTATTTCTCCGTTCGTGAGTGCGCCCGCATTCAAACGTTCCCAGATGACTGGACTTTCGAAGGATCGTGGACCGAAAGTATGCGCCAATTAGGCAATGCGGTTCCAGTGTTGTTGGGGCAGGTCGTTGCGTCCCGACTCGCGGAAGTGCTCCGCCCGGCGGCGAAACTCTCCAACCAATTCGCGGCGGCTGCCCGGGTCAAACTCTCAACTCGATCCTCTCCGGCTACACGCGACCCGCTCGGCTGACGACCCGTCGGGTCGACGGACCGTTAGGCTTTCCTCGGAAAATCGCTGTCCCACCGACCCACCCGATCCGTTCCCGGACGGCCAATACCGGGTACCTTGCTACCAAAACCGCTCGCGTTCCACTTGGGCTGATAGTGCGTGATCAGGGCGAATTCGGCTGCGAATACCCACCACTCGCTTGAGAATGTCAAATATCGACACTGAACATCCGAAAGCGAAATGTTTTTCCGCCCACTGATTTTAGCAACGTGTTCGTTAAGCCTGGCACGCAGGGTTCTTCCGCTCTTCGTAGTGCCTTTAGACGCCTTTCCAATGTAGACCAGATCGCCCCGAAAATATAGTGCGTAAATTCCACTAGCCTGCGGCCCCACACTCTTGGCCAAATCAAGCAACGGGCTCTGATTCAACTTCTCGACGGCCTGTTCGCGAATGCCGCGATCCAAATCAAACTCAAAAGCGTGCGGACTACCCTCAGTTGAGGCCATTCAAGCGCTCCTTGGAAACTCTGAATCAGAACGGCACACTAGACGAAGTCTACGCTATATTCAATCCGCGGAGGTCGCGAAGTCTTCAAACCACGAGGCACAGGATGGATCCTCTCACCCCGAGCGAGCGCAGCCGAATCATGTCGCTCGTTAAAAGTAAGAACACACGCCCGGAACTTCTGGTTCGGAAAATCATCCACCGGATGGGATACCGCTATCGACTTCACAAATCTGACCTCGCCGGCAGTCCCGATATTGTTTTCACCTCCCGTCGTAAAGTCATTTTCATCCACGGTTGCTTCTGGCATCGCCACAACTGCGCAAATGGCCGACGACTGCCTAGGTCACGTGTCGAATTTTGGGAAAACAAACTTAAGGGAAACCGGAAAAGAGACCTTCGAAATATCCGCTCCCTGAAACGGGATGGCTGGAAAATACTAGTCGTGTGGGAGTGCCAAATCGCCACTCCGGCCTTCGAGACAAAACTGCATCAATTCCTCAAGTAATGGAATGCGAATCGAGAAGAATCACCCCGCTCAAGTGGCGACACCATAACTCCTCACCAGCAACTCGCCAAAGCCAAAACGGGGGGGTGCGGCCGCGAACAAATCCAACGCCCGATCGCCGCCACCGACAACCAAATCGACGCTCTCGTCTACGACCTCTACCAGCTCACCCCCGAAGAAATCCAACTCGTCGAAGCCGCCACCCCGCCCAACCCGTGACCCACATCCACAAACATCCCCCCTCCCGCTCCCCTGCCCCCCTGTCGCCGCGTCAGCTCCCCTCCCCCCCCGCGCGCACAACTTGGCGCGCCACAGAATTATTCCCCGCAAAAAATTTCCACCCCAACCCCCACCCCAACAACCCCTTAGCGCCAATCACCCCCGACCTGTGTGCGCACAAACTGGGCGCGACTCCCCCTCTATAGAGGAGCACTGCGCCATGACCAAAAACCAAAAGAATCTTCGTGGTCCTTCACCTCTTCGTGACTTCGTGTTTCCGTCGTCGGCCGTGGGGGGGGGCGGGCGGCCTGTGTCGAATTCCACCAAAAACCTCATACAGAAGCACAAAAACCCCACATTTGCAAAAACACAACGGCAAAAACTCAACGTTTTTCCCAAAACACCCCAAAAACATCGAGGAAAACTCGCAAAACCTCCCGCCACTCCCCCCTCAAGTCCGTGCCCGCCGATGTCCGATAATCCCCTCATCGCATTTCCGGAGCCACCCGTGACCTCCCCTCGCTTGTCACTCCTCCCCGCCCTCCTCGCCGCCGCCGGCCTCGCCTCCTGCACCGACCAGCAAGCCCAAAAACCCGCCCCCGTCGAATACATCGTCACCAGCCCCTATCCCCCAGGCCACGTCCTCGCCGTCGCGCCCGCCGTCAATCTCTCCGGCAGCCGCGATTTCGATCCCCTCGTCGTCTCCGACACCCTCTATGCCGAAATGCAGCAGGTCCGCGGCCTCACCGCCCTGCCCCTCAACAAAACCCTTCTCGCCATGCACAAGCTCAACCTGCGAGCGATCAATTCCCCCGAAGCCGCCGAAAAAGTCGCCGCCGCCCTCAACGCCGATGGCATCATCATCCCCGCGATCACCGCTTACGATCCCTACAACCCACCCCTCGTCGGCATGACCCTCGAACTCTACAACGTCATGCCCGCCTCCGCCCCCGGCGCCATGAGCCCTGCCGCCGCCGATGCCGCGCAGCCCGACCTCCAGGTCTCCGCCGTCTTCAACGCCACCAACGAATCCGTCCTCCGCGAACTTCGCGATTTCGCACAAGGCCGCACCCAGGCCGATTCCGCTTTCGGCGACCAGAAATTCCTCGTCGATTCCGACGCCTACATGCGCTTCGTCTGCCACGCCATGGTGCGCCGTCTGATGGAAGTGCAGCGGACGCGGCCCTCTGACCGATAAAAGTGACGGCCCGCTGCGTTCACACGCCCGCCGGCCACAACATTTATGGGGGTCCGCTCGAAATTCGGACCTGCACGCTTAACAGGACCGAAAAACGAGCCGATGGGATGGGCAGTGCAACAAGGCGAGACCTATGGCAGATGACGCTCGACAACTGACTCTCATCAAACGCGGACGCTACTTCCTCTTCCGCTACCGCCCCGGCGATGAAGCCGCCGTCATTCAGAGCCTGATCGCCAAAGCCGAAGACCCCGCATGCCCCCTCGATTGGTTCGACGCCGCCGTGCTCTCCCATCAGATGGGCCATCGCATGGCCGGCGAACTCCAGGCGTTGCTCAAGACCAAACTGGCCGCCGCTGGCGGCTATAAAAAGGCGGCGGACGCCGCCTGATTCTCGCGGAAAACACCGGCCCAACCACGACGTCGAGCGATGGAATCGCACGCCGCCGATGGCCCAGGGCCCCCTTAAGGCGATCCGTCATGGACCACGTCGTGCATCCCCCGCGCGTCCAGCAGTTCCTCAACTATCTGCAGTTCGAGCGCCATTTCTCCGCCTACACCAGCCGCTGCTACGGCGCCGACCTCCGCCAGTTCTGCCAGTTCCTCCTCGGCGTGCCCGCGGAAATCATGCCCGACGATCTCGATCCCGCCGCGGAAGTCGCCCACGCCAACGGCGCCGCCGCCAATGGCGCCGGCACCGTCGTCATCGAGCAGCTTCCCAAGGTCGACACCTCGCCGGAGAACACCGAATCCCTGCTGCTCAACGCCTCCGCCGAAGACGTGCGCAATTACCTCCAGTTCATGCGCGAGAACAACTACTCCAAGGCCACCATGGCCCGCAAGCTCGCCACGCTCCGCAGCTTCTTCAAATTCTGCAACCGCCGCGGCATGACCAGCAACAACCCCATGATCACCATCCGCACCCCCAAGCAGGAAAAACGCCTGCCCAAGTTCATGACCGAAGACCAGATGACCAAGCTCCTCAACACGCCGCGCGATGGCGACGTGCTGGGCGCCCGCGACAAAGCCATGCTCGAATGCATGTATTCCACCGGCATCCGCGTCTCGGAACTCGTCGGCCTCAACATGGAAGATGTCGACTTCACCGCCGCCGTCATCCGCGTCCGCGGCAAGGGCAAAAAGGAACGCCTCGCGCCGATGGGCAACACCGCCCTGAGCGCCATCCGCAAATATCTCTCTTACCGCGCGCCCGCTCCCGCCGCCGTGCCTCAGACCCCGCCCACCGGCCCCCTCTTCGTCAACAAGCACGGCCAGCGCCTCTCGACGCGCTCCGTCCGCCGCAAGCTCGACAAATATCTCATCGAAGCCGGCCTCGATCCGGACATCTCCCCGCACACCCTGCGTCACTCGTTCGCCACACACATGCTCAACCACGGCGCCGATCTGCGCAGCGTGCAGGAGCTCCTGGGCCACCAGTCGCTCTCCACCACCCAGATCTACACACACCTGACCACCAGCCGCATCAAGCAGGTCTACGACGCCGCCCACCCCCGCGCCAACTAAGCGCGCGCGTGGCACGGGCATCCTGCCCGTGTTCGGCGGGGGGGGGGGAAACATGGGCGGGATGCCCATGCCACGGCGGCGGAAAACATGGGCGGGATGCCCATGCCACGAAGTCATCCTTCCTTCACGGGATCCACCAGCCGCACCGATTCCTCCTCCGCAATCTCCGATACACCCCGATCCGACCGATGCTCCTGCGTATCCGCAATCTGCGGCTTCTCCGCCTCCATCGGCGGCAAACTCGGCAGATCGTTCAGCCGATCGATCAACAGCCGCAGCTTCGCCAGCGACCGCCGGTCGAATTTCAGCACCACGCGCGGATACTGCGGCACCAGAGTTTCCTCATCGATCGTCTGCGTGTCGCGCACCTCGATCCGTCCGCTCATGCAGATGCCCCCAAAATCCACGTTGATCTTCCCCAGCTCCTCCGGCGTGGGTTTATACTTCACTCGCAAGAACAGCTCATCGCGCAGATACCGGCATGAATGATAATTCCGGTAAAACTTTTCAATGTGCGCCACCCCGTCCGCCGCATCGTTGGTGATGTAATACAAAGCGGTATCATCCGGCGACACCAGCCCGCCGCCCAGAAGTTCCTCACGAATGTAGCGGTCCCACGACCGCCAATAGGTGCCGCCCGGCTGCTCCATCAGCACGATCGGCAGCGGATCGCACCGCCCCGTCTGCACCAGCGTCAGCACCTCGAAGCCTTCATCGTGCGTTCCGAAGCCGCCGGGAAACAGCACGATAGCATGCGTTTCCTTCACGAACACCAGCTTCCGCGAAAAGAAATAGCGGAAGTGGATCAGCTTCTCATCGCCTTCAATAAACTCGTTGGTCTTCTGCTCGAAAGGCAGCTTGATGGCCACGCCAAAACTCGCCGCCTGTCCGGCGCCTTCGTGCCCGGCCGCCATGATGCCCCCACCGGCCCCGGTGATCACCATGAACCCCGCATCCGCCAGCCGCTTCCCGCACTGCACCGCAAGCTGATAGTTGGGATGCGCCGCGGGCGTGCGCGCCGAGCCGAAGATCGACACCTTCCGCCGCTGCCGATAGGGTTTGAAGATCTTGAACGCATAGCGCAGTTCCTTGAACGACCGCGCCATCAGCTTCATCTCGGCCCGTCCCGGATCGTCACTGGCCAGCTTCAGCGCCGCCTGAATCATCTCGGCCGTCAGATCCCGGTCCCCGCCCCTGGCGATGCCCGCCGAATCGAGAAGCTGATTGATCGCATCGGAATGGGGATAGTCGTTGCCGCGAATCACACACCCTGCCTTTCGGGACTGCGCCGGGGGAAACACATCAAGCATACGAACGCCGCCCGCGGTTTCAAGCACACACGCCTCATGTTTTCCATCGCAACTGCGTTGACCCTCCGACGCCTTGCCCTACACTAGTGGTTTCCGCCTCCCGGGAACCTCTCATGAAAAAAGCCTCGCTCCTCACGCTGTTCCTTATCGTCTTCATCGATCTCATCGGCTTCGGAATCCTCCTGCCCAACCAGCAGTACTATGGCGAAATCTTCGGCATCCACAACACCTTCTTCCTCGTCCTCATCGGGCCCGCCTATTCCCTCTGCCAGTTCCTCTTCGCGCCCATCCTTGGCAAATGGTCCGATCGCGCCGGCCGCCGCCCCGTCCTGATCCTCTCCCAGATCGGCACGCTCGTCGGTTTCCTGCTGCTCTTTGGCGCGCACTTCCTCGTCCCGGTCAACCAGGGCCTCGCCATCTTCCTGCTCTACTTCTCCCGCGTCCTCGACGGCATCTCCGGCGGCAACATCTCCATCGCATCCGCCTACATCGCGGACATCACCACGCCCGAAAATCGCGCCAAGGGCATGGGCGTCATCGGCGCCGCCTTCGGCATCGGCTTCGTCTTCGGCCCTTTCATCGGCGGCCTCGTCGGCAGCTCCAAGCATCTCGGCCTGCCTTACGTCCCCGTCGCCGCCGCTCTTTTCTCCGCCGCCGCGCTGCTCCTGACCATCTTCACCCTCCCCGAATCGCACCACCCCGGCGAAGCCTCCCCCGAAGGCCTCCGCCGCTACAACGCCGCCTCCATTTTTCACACTCTGGTGCGTCCGATCATCGGCATGCTGATCCTGATGTCCTTCGTCAACGGTTTCGCCTTCGCCGGGATGGAGCAAACTTTCTCGCTCCTCATCCAGCAGCGCGCCTACGCCACGCTCACCGCCAGCAATCCCATCGAAGCCGCCAAAGCCGCCTCCGGCGCCTGCGGTTATCTCTTCGGCGGCATCGGCATCATCATCGCGCTGGTGCAGGGCGGTCTCATCGGCCGGCTTACCAAAGCGTTCGGCGAAGCCGCCCTCGCCATCACCGGGCCGATCATCATCGCGGCCGGCCTCGTCATCGTCGGCTCCGCGGGCATCTGGATTCCTGTGTGGACCGCCTTCATCTTCGGCAGCGCCTGCCTCGCCCTGGGCTCCTCGCTCTTCACACCCTCGATCCAATCCCTGGTCTCGCGCCACGCCTCCAACAAGGAACAGGGCGAAGTCCTCGGCGCCTTTCAGGGCATGGCCTCCTTCGCGCGCGGCGCCGGGCCGCTCCTCGCCGGCGCCCTGTTCGCGTACGTCTGGGTCAACAGTCGCTTCGCCGGCTCCGCGCCGTACTTCGTCTCCGCCGCCCTCTGCATCGTCGTCTCGCTCTGGGCCCTCACGATGCGCACCCGCATCAAACCGCCGGCCGTCGAATCGGCGCCCGCCCCGGCCGCCAATATGGAACCCTCGCCCGACAAACAAACTCCCGCCTGATATCTGATACAATGATGCGGTGCGTGCGGAGACCAGCCATGTCCCAGCCTGTTGTCAAAATCGATCCGCAAATCCTTGGCGGAACGCCTTGCTTCGCGGGCACCCGCGTGCCCGTGAAATCCCTCTTCGATCATCTGAAACTCGACTATTCCATCGATGAGTTCCTGGACGAATTCCCGACCGTCGAGCGCGCCCAGGTCGAGCAACTCCTTTCGCTCCTCGAACGCAAAGCTCCCGCTCTCGCCGGTGATGCGGCGGCATGAAGCTTCTGCTGGACGAACACTTCTCGCATCGCCTGCGCCGCTACTTCTCCGGTCACGACGTCTTCACGGTCAGCTACATGGGCTGGCGCGGCACGCAAAACGGAGCGCTTCTCGCCAAAGCCGCCGCGGCAGGGTTTGATGCGGTCATTACCATGGACGCGGGCATCCAATACCAGCAAAACCTGGCAGCGCTTCCCTGTTCTGTTATCGTGATCCAGGCAGAGAGCAACGCCGTTGAACACGTCCAGCCACTGATCCGTGCCATCCTCCAAGTGCTCAGCGACCTACGACCGCAGACCATCGTTCGGGTGGGTAATTGACCCACGGCGCAACGCGTCAATTGCTGGGGGTTCTTACCAACCCTCTTTCAACCCCCACCGCCACCCACCATCCCACGGTCCATCCGAGCACGCCGCCGAACGCCACATCGCTCCAGAAGTGCGCCTGCATCACCACGCGCGTCACCGCGCACAGCGCCGCGAGCACGATGAACAACCATTTCCCCCGCGGCGACAGCACCGTCAACGCCGCCGCCAGCGAAAACGCCAGCGTCGAATGTCCGGACGGCCAGGACAAATCCCCCGCGTGCGGATGGAATCCCCGCAGAAACTGCCACACATTCGCCCCGTCCGTCACGATCGGCCGATACCGCCCCGCCGTCACCGCGATCAGCGCCCCGATTCCCCCGGCCACCGCCCCGGCGACAAGCAGCGTCACCGCCGCCCGCCACCCGCGCGCATCATAAATCCACAAGATCGCCATCAATCCCACGATAATGTACGGCTCCCCCATGTCCCGAAACAGCCGCCAGAAGTTCTCCGTCCGCTTGTATACACGTCCGTGCATGGGCGAGGGGACCCGATCGTAAAAGGGCGCCGTCGCGGCATTCGCCGGTTCATGCGCCGCCTCATACGTCGCCGCCACATACGCATCCTGGTCCCCCATGAACCAGCGCGTCGCCCGCCACGCCCATGTATCCGCCGCCGCATGGTTGGCCAGCAGCACCGCCTCGACGATCACCAGCGCCACCCATAGCAATGCCCACGCTCCCCACCCCGCTGCCCCCGCCCGCCGCTGAACCCTCATCACCATCCCTTACCTCCGCCACCGATACTCCTCCTCGCCCCGCAGTGGCAACCACGCGGCCACACCCAATGACGCCCGCGCCCTTTCGTGCTTTTCGTGCCCTTCGTGGCCATTTATGGTCGTCCGCAAAAACAACGGGAGCGGCCTCTCGACCGCTCCCGCATCATTTCAGATTCGCCGTGAACTTCAAGCCTGGCCCGCCGCCGCAGGCTCGCCCACCCCCGCATGCTCGGCCGCCGGCTCCGCAGGCGCTTCGACCGGCTGGGGCTTCTCCGCGGCGGCCGCTTCCTGTTCGGCCTGCTGCGAGGTCGTCGGACGCCGCCGCCGTTCGCCGCGCCGCCCGCCCTCGCGATCGCCATCATCCTTGGCGGTGCGTCCGGCCTTGCCTTCGATCACCGCATCGCCGACTTCCCGGAGGATCAGCTCGATCGCCCGCATGGCGTCGTCATTGCCCGGAATGGCGATATCGACTTCATCGGGGTCCGAATCGGTGTCGATCAGCGCCACGACCGGAATGCCCAGCTTCCGCGCTTCCTTGATCGCAATATTTTCCCGCTTCACATCGACGATGAACAGCGCCCCGGGCAGCTTGTCCATCGTGCGCACGCCGGAAAGGTTCCGCAGGATCTTGCGGTACTCGCGCTTCAGGGAGCTTTCCATCTTTTTCGAGTAATTCTTCGACACATCGGCCGACTGCAGAATTCCTTCCAGCTCTTCCAGGCGCTGCAACCGGCTGCGAATCGTGCGATAGTTCGTCAACGTCCCGCCCAGCCACCGTTCGGCCACATAGGGCATCCCGGAGCGCTTGCCCACCTCCTCCACCACGGAGCGCGCCTGGCGCTTGGTTCCCACAAACACCACATCCTTGCCCGACGCGACGAGCCGGTTCAAAAACCGCTTCGCCGCCAGCAACCCCTTCAGGGTCTCGCGCACATCAATAATATGGATGAGATTGCGTTTGCCATAGATGAAGGGCTTCATCTTCGGGTTCCACCGGCTCTGCCGATGGCCAAAATGAATGCCCGCATCAATAAGGTCTTTGACGAGCTGAGGATTGGCGGCCATGGGACGACTCCAAGGGTCTGCAGCGATCTCTTAGAAGGCTCGCCGTCTCGGCCGCGCTGGCGGTCACATCCGCCCACGCGCCTGAAACGCCCTCTGTGCATCGCTTACTACGCCGGCAACGACACCCGCTCCACGCGGTTCGCCCGCCGCCGGCAAGAAAAAATGAACCGCCGGTACGGAATCGCTTCCGCACAGGTCGGTAACACGACGGCGAATAATGAAGTGTACAATACCACCCCCGCATGGTCAATCGTGCCTTGGACGCCCAAAATGCTGCCGGCGCGCTGTCCCAGCGAATCGCCCGCCGGCGTGTACAATATCCCTCCCATGCCTGCCCCTTTCGAGGATCTGACGTGTCCAAGCCGCGCATCCTGACCGGAGATACCCCCACCGGACGCCTCCATCTGGGCCACTGGGTCGGCTCGCTGGAAAACCGCGTCGCCCTCCAGCGCGACTATGACTGCTACTTCATCATCGCCAACGTTCACGCCTTCACCTCGCCCGCCCGGCTCGAGCACCCCGACGAAGTCCGCCAGTCCGTCATCGACATCGCCACCGATTATCTCGCCGCCGGCATCGATCCCGCCCTCTCCACCATCTTCGTGCAATCGGAGGTTCCCGCCATCGCCGAGCTCACCTTCCTCTTCGCCATGCTGATCCCCTTCAACCGGGTCATGCGCAACCCCACCCTCAAGGATGAAATCCGCGACAAAGGCCTCGGCGAGAATTACTCCTTCGGCTTCCCCATGTATGCCGTCGGCCAATGCGCGGACATTCTCGCCTTCCGCCCGGAGCTCGTCCCCGTCGGCGAGGACCAGCTTCCGCACCTCGAGCTCTGCCGCGAAGTCGCCCGCCGCTTCGATCAGCTTTTCTGCCACGTCGATCCGCACACTGAGGACAGAGATTTCATCAAGGCCGGCGGCGTATTCCCCGTCATCCAGGCCAAGCTCGGTCGCGTCAAACGTCTCGTGGGCACCGGCGCTCCCAGCCCCGAGACCGGCCAGCTTCTCAAAATGTCCAAGAGCCTCAACAACGCCATCTTCCTCTCCGACGACCCCGACACCCTCCGCAAAAAAGTCATGTCCATGTACACCGACCCCAACCGCAAACGCGCCACCGATCCCGGCGAAACCGATCCCGAAAAGAATCCGCTCTGGGCCTATCACGAAACCTTCAACCCCGACAAGCCGTGGGTCGCTGAGTATCAGGCCAAGTACAAGGCCGGCGGCGTCGGCGACGTCGATGTCAAAAAGAAACTCGTCGAAGTCCTCGTCGCCCTGATCGACCCCATCCGCCGGCGCCGCGCCACCTTCGAAGCCGATCCCGCCGGCGTTTTGAAGGTCCTCAAGGAAGGCACCGCCCGCGCCAACGCCGTCGCCGAGGAAACCCTCTATCTGGCCAAACAAGCGATGGGCCAGGGCTACTGGCGGCGCTCCCTCAAAGCCGATTGACGCCTAAAATGCTGGGAAGCTCGGGGGAGAAGGAGGGCGGGGAGGGCTGGAGGGTTTGAATGCGCATCGCGTCGGGATTGGCGGTCGGGAGCGGCGGTGCGGCAGATACCCCGGCGCTCGCCGCGGACTTGACCCGTCAGGTGCGCGCGACGCTCACCAACGATTCCATCGACCTGCTGATGGTTTTCGTCGCCGCCTCCCTCGCCCCTTCCTTCGAGAGCCTCATCGCCGCGCTCCGCCACTCGCTTCTCCCCGCCGGTCGCGGCCACATCCTCGCGATCACCGCCGAATCCATCATCGGCACCGACCAGGAAATCGAACGCCAGCCCGCCGCCTCCGTCCTTGCGCTCTCTTTCAAAAACGCCGACGTGCACATCCACCCGTTCCATCTCCACGAGGAAGACTGGCCCGACGCCATCGGCGAGGAGGGCGCCCTCCGCCAGCGCCTGGGCGCCATCGACAACACCCGCGCCTTCATCATCCTTGCAGACCCCTTCACCACCCCCGTCGTCCAGCTCCTCGAAGCCTGGTCCCGCCAGTTCCCCGAAGCTCCCGTTATCGGCGGCATGGCCTCCGGCATGCGCGCCGCCGGCGATGCCCGCCTCGCCCTCGATGATGGCGTTTACTCCGAAGGCGCCGTCGGCGTCGCCATCTCCGGCAATGTCGAAATCGATTGCGTCGTCTCCCAGGGATGCCGGCCCGTCGGCGAAAACCTCGTCATCACCCGCTGCAACCGCAACGTCATCGAGCAGCTCGACGGCAAAAAAGCCCTCGCCGCCATCGAGGAAATGATCTCCGGACTGCCACTCCATGACCGCCAGCTTATCGCCACCGGCGGCCTGCTCATCGGTCGCGTCATCGACGAGGGCAAAGGCAATTACGGCCGCGGCGATTTCCTCATCCGCAGCCTCGTCGGCGTCCGCCGCGACAGCGGCGCCATCCTCATCGGCGACATGGTCCGCACCGGCCAGACCGTCCAGTTCCACGTCCGCGACGCCCGCACCGCGGAACAGGAAATGCGCCTCCTTCTCGAAGGCGAAACCATCCTCGCAGATCCCCCCGCTGGCGCACTGCTCATCACCTGCAACGCCCGCGGCACCCGCCTCTTCGAAATGCGCCACCACGACATCTCCCTCACCCGCCAGGTCCTGGGCGCGATCCCCGTCGCCGGTTTCTTCGCCGCCGGCGAACTCGGCCCCGTCGGCGACCGCAATTTCATCCACGGCCACACCGCCGTCCTCGCTCTTTTCCGTTCCTCCACGTGACCCGGAATCCCCCATGCCCCTCGAGATCGAAGTCAAACTCCGCATCCCTTCCCACGACGCCATCCGCGCCGCCCTGCAACGTGAAGGCGCCGCTCGCCTCGGCCGCGTCCGCGAGCACAACATCTTCTTCGATCGACCCTCCGGCGAGCTTCGCCAGAAAGACTCCGGTCTCCGCGTCCGCATCGCCCACCCCCAAGCCGGTCCCCCCACCGCCCTGCTCACTTTCAAAGGCCCGCCCGGACAGACCGGCCTGCGCGCCCGCGAAGCCTTCGACCTCCACATCGATCCCGTCGATCAACTTGTCCCGCTCCTCCAGGCCCTTGGCTTCCAGCAAATCCTCCTCTTTGAGAAAAACCGCGAAACCTGGCAACTCGACAATTGCCTCATCGAACTTGACGAACTCCCCAGCCTCGGCCATTTCGTCGAAATCGAAGCCCAGGGCCCCGACGCCTCCGAAACCGCCGTCCGCGCCATGCAGCGCCGCCTCGGCCTCGACGCCCTCCCCGATCACCTCCAGAGCTACAGCCGCATGGCCCGCGACGCCGCCGGCCCCTCCGCCGAACTCCGCTTCTAATCGTGGCATGGCCGTCCCGCCATTGGCGGCTCGCAGGCCCCTCTATGCCCCCGATCGCTGATTTCCCCCCTCAAAATTGGTATCGTTACACCACCCGCAGGACCGATAATCCCCACTGCGCAATAGTGCGCCTGGACCCCGACCCCTCATGCTCAACCGCCGGCTCGTCGTCCTCTTCTGCGTCATCGTCGCCGCCTTCCTCGCGCTCTCCCTCCGCCTCGGCCACATGCAGGTCTCCCAGGCCGACCAATGGCGCAGCGAACTCGACACCTTCGTCCACCGCGCCAGCCTCATCGAAACCTCCCGCGGCACCATTTACGACCGCCAGGGCGTCGCCATCGCCCGCGATGTCCCCTGCTACGACCTCGCCATCGACTACCGCGCCATCGCCATGGACGACGCCTGGATCAAGGCCGTCGCCCAGAAACGCCTCGCCGCTGAAAAAGTCACCGGCCGCGACGCCCGCGCCAGACGCCTCGCCGAACTCCAGGATCAGATCGCCGACCAGATCGACGCCGAGCCCGCCGCCATCGCCAGGGTCTGCCGCCTCACCACCGAAGACGTCCTCGCCCGCTACAACGAAATCCGTGAAAAAATCGCCACCCTCAAGCAGAACCTCTGGTCGCATCCCTACGTCAAAGGCAACGGCAACGACGACGATCAGCCCACCGTCAACACCGACATGGTCCTCAAGGAAGAAGTCAGCCCCCACACCATCGTCCCCAACATCCCAGACGATGTTTCCTTCTACTTCAAACGCAACATCGATCAATACCCCGGCCTCACGATCATCGATTCCCGCCGCCGCGAATACCGCTTCAACGATGTCGCCTGCCAGGTCATCGGCACGCTCCGCAACGTCGACGCCGACGCCTTCAAAAAAGACCCCTTCGACATGCCCGCCGTCGCCGGCGCCGCCGATGGTTCCATCCACGGCGGAAACCTCCACGGCTATCTCCCCGGAGACCTCATGGGCGAAAGCGGCATCGAAAAACTCAAGGAAGATGTCCTCCGCGGCGACCGCGGCGTCAAGGTCAAGGACATCGCCGCCGATTCCGCCACCCCCGACGCCGAACGCCGCATCGACCCCACGCCCGGCGGCAACGTCCAGCTCACCCTCGACATCGGGCTTCAGGCCGATATCCAGAACGCCATCCGCGAGAAGCACCTCCTCCGCGGCGAAGACGGCAAAGACCACTTCGCCGCGCTCGTCGTCATGAGCCTTGACGGCCAGGTACTCACACTCTGGTCCTCCGAAACCTACAACCTCAACCAGATCGACTCCCTCCGCGGAACCCTCATCAGGGACGATTACCGCCGGCCCCTCACCAACCGCGCCCTCCAGGGCTACACCCCCGGCTCCACCGTCAAACCCCTCGTCGCCTCCGCCGCCCTCAGCGAAAATGTCATCACCCCCGCCACCACCGTCGTCTGCAACGGCTACCTCTTCCCCGGAAAACCCAACATCTTCCGCTGCGCCATCTACGAGGAAACCCACGGCGCCCAGACCCACGGCCCGCTCCAGGTCGTCGACGCCCTCGCCGAATCCTGCAACATCTTCTTCTACACCGTCGGCCGCGACATGGGCATGGACCGCATGGTCCAATGGTTCGACGCCTACGGCCTCGGTCGCGACTCGGGCTTCGAGCTCCCCGAGCAAAACGGCAGCATCCCCGACCTCCACGCCCAGCGCGACCCCGATGCCGCCCTCATGGAATCCACCCAGATGGGCATTGGCCAGGGGCCCATCACCGTCACTCCCATCCAGATGGCCGCCGCCTACGCCACCCTCCTTCAGGCCGGTCAGCCCGTCCGGCCACACATCATCGCCGAAGACACCGGCGGCCTCCCGCCGCGCCGCATCAACCTCGCCCCCGAAACCCTCGCCCTCGTCCGCCAGGGAATGGATCGCGTCGTCGCCTCCCCAGAAGGCACCGCCTACAAACCTTTCAAAGGCATCAAGCTCCCCATCGCCGGTAAAACCGGCAGCGCCACCGCCTGGGGTCCCGTCTACGACGACAACGGAAACCCCGTCTGGGACACCTCCCACCCCGAAAAAAATCCCGACGGCTCCCCCAAAATCGGTCCCGACGGCCAACCCCTCTATCATCAGGCCACCGCCGAAGGCACCCACGCCTGGTTCGTCGGCTACGCCCCCGCCGGCAAGCCCCAGTACATCGTCGTCGCCATGATGGAATTCGGCGGCTACGGCGGTTCCTGGGCCGCCCCCATGGCCCGCGAAGCCTTCCTCCAGCTCGAACGCCACAACTACCTCCCCGCCCTCGATGTCCCCCCACCCGACCCCCAAGCCCCCCCAAACGCCGTAGGCTCCGCCCGATAAGCTAACGACTACTGACTACTGACTACTGACTACTGACTACTGACTACTGACTACTGACTACTGACTACTGACTACTGACTACTGACTACTGACTACTGACTACTGACTACTGACTACTGACTACTGAC
>DASZTO010000097.1:0-139132 GCA_035548175.1 Phycisphaerae bacterium
CACCGGGGGCCAGGGGAAACTCCCCCGGATCAGCAATCCCTCTGGCGTGATGCGCTTGGCCCATGCCAGAAACTATGCCATCTTTAGGGCGAGAGCGCAAGTTAACGTTTTGTTAAGAAAAATCCCGGACGGTACTGAAAATTCCCCGAACTTTCCGGGAACCTTCCCCCCCTCCCATCCGTTCTCTCTCATGCGACGCCTTGTAGCGGTCGGCCTTGGCCGACTTTATCCGCCGCTCGCAGGGAGAAGAACCATGACCCTCACCCATCCCGCGCACTCCTGCGCCCATCCCAGCCTCACCGACTCCCCGTCGCTCCCCCCTGCGCAAAAATCGATGCGCACCTTGCGCACCTCTCCCCACCCCATTCACAACCCCCGCATCCCCAACCCGATACAAAACATTCGCACCCATAAAAATTTGCGCACCTGCGCAACCCAAACACCCCTCCCCACCCCCGACCTGACGACTTCACGACTCGACGATTTAACCCCGCCCCCGACGCCCAGCCCTCAGCACTCACCCCTCAGCACTCCCTCCCCCCTCACGCCGCCAGCATCTCCGCCGCCGGCTCCTCCGCCTTCCGCGCCTCCGCCCGCGCCCGGTTCGCCAGCCACCGGCTATGGAACGTCAGCAGCCCCACATACAAATACCCGAACGCAAAGATGCACAAAAATGGCACCGTCCCCGCCGCCGCCTTCGTCATCACCGCCACCGCAATGCACGCCACCAGATACACCCCGCACACCACCTCAATGAACGGCAACAACGACAGTTTGCTCTTGAAGCTCCCCGCCTTCTTCTTCCAGTCCGACCCCCCGCGCGTCCCCGCCGTCCCATACTTCGGCGTCCGCACAAACTCCGTGTCCCGCCGCCCGAACAACCCCTCCAGCACCGCCACCCCGTTGATCACGCTGATCCCCATCCCGATCGCCATCAAAAACGGCACCAGCCCGATCGTCGCCAACTGGCTCCGTCCCACCGCCTTCTGCGAAAGCATGTAAAACGTCCCCGCCGACGCCGTCAGCAACCCGCAGAAACTCGCGATCGCCATCGCAATCAGCTCGCTCCGCGTATCAAACAAACTCGGATCCAGATACCACACCGGAAACAAAATCAGCGACAGCACAATCGCCGGCAGATACACCGCCGTGTTCGTCAAATGAAAAAATGCTTCCACTTTCACCTTCAGCGGCAACGGCGCCCGCAAGATCGACGGCAACAACTTCACCGCCGTCTGCACCTGCCCCTTCGTCCACCGATGCTGCTGCTGCTTGAACGCCACAATTTCCGGCGGTAACTCCGCCGGCGCCAGCAGGTCCTTCAAAAACACGAACTGCCACCCGCGAAGCTGCGCCCGATACGAAAGATCGACATCTTCCGTCAACGTATCATGCTGCCACCCGCCCGAATCCTCGATCGCCTTGCGCCGCCAGATACCCGCCGTCCCGTTAAAATTGATGAACCGCCCCGAGCAGTTCCGAGCCGTGTGCTCGATCATGAAATGCCCATCCAGGAAAATAGCCTGGCAACGGGTCAGCATCGACTGCGTCCGGTTGATGTGATCCCACCGCGTCTGCACGCACCCCACATTCGGATCGGTAAAGAAATCGATCGACCGCCGCAACATCGACGGCGTAGGAACGAAATCGGCGTCAAAGATGACGACAAATTCCCCCGTCGCCTGCGACAAACCGTTCGCCAGCGCCCCCGCCTTATACCCCTGACGGTTCGTGCGATGAATATACTGGACATTGTGACCGCCCCGCCGCATCCGGTCGCAGCACTCCCGGGCGATCTCACGCGACTCATCCGTCGAGTCGTCCAGCACCTGAATCTGCAGCTTCTCCCGCGGATAATCCAACCCGCACGCCCCCTCAATGATCCGCTCCGCCACGTACATCTCGTTGTACATCGGAAGCTGGACCGTTACCCGCGGAAGGTCAGAAAACTTGCCCGCCGGCACCGGCTCCTTCCGGTGATGCTTGAAATACAGGTAGACCTGGACGTAACGGTGGATGCCGTAGATCGTCAGGATTCCCAATGTCAGCAGGTAGAGGCTGACCAAGACTGCGTTGAGCGCCTCGATCATGGACGGCATAAGGAATAGGACTCCAAGCGACACCTCTGGACCACCGCCCCTTCCCCGCAATGGCTGCACCCGAGGGGTGAGTCTCCTGTGCCAAACGCCCGGAAAAGGTTCGGGGTAGTGTATCACGCAAGAGGGGCTTTGCAATCAGTTCACGCGGCGTTAGGTCCTCCTGTTCATCGCCTTTGCGAATGGCCCATAATGCTGGCCCTGTCAGCTTCCCCCAGCCCCCCGCAGGGCTCGTTCCATCGCCGAAACCAGGGCCGGAGCTTCGGCTTTATCCAACGATTGGGGGTTCCAGGGGATGGAAAACCGGTCGCCCTCGCGCCTCGGGATAATGTGATAGTGAAGATGGGAAACCGACTGCATCGCCTCTGGCCCGTTATTCACCAGCACATGACATGCCGAAGCGCCCGTCGCCGCAAGCACCGCCCGGGCAAGACGCGGCATCCGCGCGTTGACCCCCGCCAGCACCTCCGGGGGCGCCTCCATCACCGTCGCATGATGCGCCTTGGGCACCACCAGCGTATGGCCCCTCACCAGCGGCCCGATGTCGAGAAACGCGAAAACCGTGTCGTCCTCATAGACCTTAAACGAAGGGATCTGCCCCGCGACGATCTTGCAAAAAATGCAGCCGGGGTCGGTCGGGTGCTCAGACATGCGAATCTCCTGGTTCGGATCGCCCGGGCGCGTCCCCCGGCGAACGGATGTCATTGTACTGCCCCAGGACGTAATCGTGCCTGTAAACGATGCGATTGTCGGCACGGTCGTGGCGAAAGATCAGGCGGTGCGAACGCCCCACAGGCCACACCCACGAGCGTGCGTCGAGCGTGGCCTGGTCCCCGGCATCGGTCCAATCCTGCTGGGTAAGCGTCCGCAACTCCGGCATCAGGGAGAGGGCGAATTGCTTGAGCGACAGGTCTTCGCGGAGTTGCTCGGCACGGGAGAAGCTGCCCAGGCGTGCCCAGCGCGGGCGCAGGCCGGGGAGGCGGAAGTCGAGGCGCGTGGCCCCGGGCAGGAGCGACGCGCGGAGCAGGCGGGCGTGGCTGTCGACCCAGCCCTCTGCCCCGTAGACGCACCAGTACCAGGGGGCGGAAGGGGCGGGGCGCCGGGAGGCGACCGGGCGTTGATCAAGAATGGCCGCCGCCCGCCGGAATTCCTCGACGACGCGCCGCATGATCAGCGGATCGGAAGCGTGGCGGGGAAAGTGCAGTTCGTAAGCGCGGCGGGCATCATGCGCGTGCGCCGCCATGCCGCCGTGTCGCCCGGGGATCGGCCTCAATTCCTCGCCCATCGCCGCATCCCCGCGCCGCGCCCGCCGCCAGCGCACTTCCAGCCGCGGCTCGCGCATGTCCGCGAACACCAGCATCCCCGCCTGCCGATCCCCGCGATAGGCGTGCAGGTTCCACCCCTCGGGAACGCACAGCAGCATTCCCCAGAAGCCGATGCGCTGGTGGCCGGCAGGCAGGCTGGGAAACGATGCTTCCGCGCCCGTCATGGCTCAATATCCCTTCCGGGGCCGATTGTCGCCGACCATCTTTTCAGGATCGAGCAGATCGGCGAGTTGCGCGTCGGACAGAGTGGTTTTTTCGCGGGCGACTTCCCGGATGGTGCGGCCGGTCTTGGCGGCCTCCTTGGCGATGGCGGCGGCGGCGTCATAGCCGATCGCGGGCGCGAGGGCCGTGGCAAGCATGAGCCCTTGTTCCACGAGCTGCGGCCCGCGCTCGGTGGCTTTCAGCCCGTCGATGCATTGCACGGCGAGGTTGCGGCAGGCGTTGGCCAGCAGCGTGATCGATTCGTGCAGCAGCAGTGCCGCCAGCGGCATGGACATCGCCAGTTCAAAATTATTCCCGCATCCCGCCGCCGTCATCGCCGCGTCATTGCCAATCACGCGCTGACACACCATCAGCACGCTCTCGCAAATCACCGGATTCACCTTCCCCGGCATGATGCTCGACCCCGGCTGCACCGCCGGCAACTCAATCTCCCCCAACCCCGCCCGCGGCCCACTTCCCATCCACCGAATATCATTGCAAATCTTGGTCAAAATCACCGACAGCCCCTTGAGCTCCCCATGCGCGGTCACCGCCGCATCCAGTGATGCCTGCTCCCCGAAATGATTGTCAGTCTCCTTCAGATCGCTATTCGTCCACTCAGACAAGTACGCGATGACCTTGCGGCTGAAATCTGGATGCGCATTGATGCCCGTGCCCACCGCAGTCCCGCCTAACGGCAGTTCCCCTAATCGAACCAGCGCTCGCAGCCGCCCGGCCGAATGCCACTCCGCCACCTGGCGAGAATACCCCTGCAATTCCTGGCCCAGCCGGATGGGTGTTGCATCCTGCAAATGCGTCCGCCCCGTTTTAACGACACTCCAGAATTCTTCCGATTTCGCCTTCAATGCAAACATCAGTGCCGCCGTATCAGCGGGAAGGCCCACCTTCAGCATCTCCGCCGCCATCACCTGCAGCGACGTCGGAATCGTATCATTGGAGCTTTGCCCCAGGTTCACGTGATCGTTCGGATGCACCGGCTTCTTGTCGCCGCGATTCCCGCCAAGAATCTCATTCGCGCGCGACGCCAGCACCTCGTTGACGTTCATGTTCGTCGACGTGCCGCTGCCGGTTTGATACACATCCACCGGGAACTGATCGCGCGACCACTCCGCCTCCGCCAGCACTTCATCGCACGCCCGCACAATCGCATCCGCCAGCCGCCCCTCCAGCAGGCCCAGCTCGCGATTCACCTCCGCCGCCGCTTTTTTCAGCATCACGTGCGCATGAATAAACGCCCGCGGCAATGGCGTGCCCGAGATCGGAAAGTTCGCGATCGCCCGCTGCGTCTGCACCCCCCAGTACGCCTCCGCGGGCACTTCCAGCTCGCCCAGCGAATCCTTCTCGACGCGCATCGCACCTGTGGCCATGCAACACCTCCTCCCCGCATTGTATCCGCCGACTCCCCCGATCAGCGCCTCACGCCCCGCCCAGCTTGCGGATCGTTTCCTTCACCGTGCCGATTGTTGTGATCTTGATGCCGAAGTTTTCGCCGACCTTCACCGCGTGGCCCTTGCCGATGGGTTTATTGTTGGCCAGCAGATCGAGTTCTTCGTCCGAGGGCTTGTGGAATTCCACGATCGCTCCCACGGCCAGGCGCATCACCTCGCCGACGGTCATGCGGCGCATGCCCAGCTGCACGATCACCGGCACCTCGATAGCCAGAAGCCGGCCCACATCCGACTCCGCCGGCGCGGTCATGGCGCCGGCGAAGGGATCCATCGCCGGCGCGGCCGGGCTCGGAACGTCGACGCCCGCGCCGGCGGGGGGGGCTTCGACGCGCGGCGTGACGCCCGCGACCGCCGCCACCGCATCCGCCTGCGACTGCACCTGATCCAGCAGTCCCTCCACCGATTCTTCGTTCGTCATGGCGATACTCCGATTCTTCTATCGGCTCAACGCCTGCGCCGCCATCACGCGCAGCCGATAATCCCCCGCCTCCTCGCCCTCCGACTGCAAAAACAGGGGCGGAGCGAACTTTGCGACTCGCTCCGGCCCCGGCATCTGCATGCGGTACCCCACACCCGCCCGCCTCAGCGACGGCGTCTCACCAGCACCAGCGCGCCCATCCCCAGCATCGCCAGCGATGCCGGTTCCGGCACCGGGATGCCCGACGGAATCACGCCGGTCTGGAAGAGGTCGGACAAGTCATTCACGGAAGTCACCGAATTGTACGGGCCGGAGGATCCCGATCCGGGGGCGACCTCTGAGGAGGGGATCGGGTTGTTCAGGTAGGTCGGTCCGAGGCCGAAGATTTCCTGCATCGTCTTGATGTCCGAGGAATGGTTGAGCAGCTCGGTGCTGTCGTACGCATTTCCCTTGGCCAGCGGAGAAATCACAATTTCGGGGATGGTCTGGCCGGGGGTGTCGCCGCCTTCGGATTCATCGAACCAGATGACGATGGCGCCGTTGTTCTGGTAGGCCTGGGTGGCTTCGAGTTCGGGGATGATCGTGGCCAGGAAGTTGTCGCCGGTCGCGACGGCAGCTTGATCGCCGGTGTAGCTCACGCCGTGATAGGTGAATCCGCCGGTAAGCGCCGAGTGCATGTCATTGTACTGGTTGGGAGTGATCCAGTTGTACTGGCCGAAGTTGTCCGTGGCGGTGGAATGGGAAACGCTGACGGTATCGGCGGCGATGTCGGACTGGAGGGAGCTGAAGGTCTTGACGTTCTGGGTGGCGGTGTCGGTGAAGAAAGCCATGGGATTGTGTTTGGCGGCGTAATTGTATTGACCGGTGCCGTAGAAAGGATTGATGGTGGTGGCGGAGGTGCCCGAGGCGCTGTGCAGGGGGCTGGTGCTGAGCTGCACATCTTCCTGATAATTGTTCCAGGAGACGCCCGCGGCGTTCATCAGGCCGGTGAGGTGCGGAGCGGTGTAGGAATTAAAGGGCGTGCTGGTGGTGGGATAGGTTCCCGGATCGTTATCGGTGTGCACGCCGAAATCGGTGCCGGCTTCGGCCCAGACGTAATTGGGTTCGGAGGGATGGTCGCCGACGCCGGCATTGAGGTAGTTGGAGGCGTAGGAGACCTGTGCGGCGTTGGCGTTTCCCGGCGTGATCAGGCTGTTGAGATAGGGCGCCGCGGGATTTCCCAGGAGTTGTTGCGCCGTGTTGGGGGCGGTCGATGAATCGGCCGTAAAATCGTGGTTTTCCATCGCGATAACAAAGACGGTGCCGACCGAGGCCGCACGCACTTGTGCCGCCAGGGCGACGCTTGCGGCGATTCCCACTACAAAGCCTCGACGAATTGCCATAGGTTCTCCTCAATAAGGTCCAGGACAAGCCATTCCGCTCCTGATGTGACGGCATCAGAATTCGCAGAATGGGCATACACGACGGCTGGGGCCGTTGCCTTCGAAGGAAGCGCCGGGGCGGGCGGGTTCTCGAGGGCACGGGCATTCGCACGGGCCGCACTGTAGCGATGGACTCTTAAGGATTGCTGTATCGTCGGACTAGCGTTTAGTGAGTTTACGTGCGGCCGGGTGGGCCTGTACTCGGGAAGCGGGGGAGCGTGCCTGGCGCTTGGCGCGGCGTCTTCGGGCGGCGGGCCCATGCGGCCGTGGGGAGGCTTTCTTGTATGGACGTTCCGCGCTGCGTGGTACAATCCCCGGCGGTTTGCTTGCGAAAGGGGATGCTTATGCGTTCGTGCCCATGCGCGTTCAGTGCCGTGGTGGCTTGCGTGGCGGCCCTCGTTCTTGGCGGTGGACCGGGCGCGTCGCGCGCGGATGTCCCGGCGGCCGATGCCGGGCCGCCCAACAAAACCGTCGTGCAGGCGCCCGCCGGTCAGAAGGTCCCGATGGTCGAATGGGATTTTCGCGCGGAGCGCGATCCGGCGAAGGTCGGTTGGCCGACGGGACAGGGGGAGAACGACACCTTCACCATTGAGGGCGATTTCATCTTCCACCTGCGGCTCCAGGACGGCCACGACGTGAACCAGCGGGTTCACCAGGTCAACGGCCAGAAGACGGGAAACCTGGTGGAGAGCGTGCAGACGACGACGGGGCCGGAAGCGACGGAGCAGGTTTACGGCGAAGCGAAACAGATGCTCGAATCGCTGGGATTCGACAAGAAGGCGCTCGAGGATTTGGAGGCCTGGCACAAAAAAGCGGCGGCCGGCAGCTACGACAATCTGGATTTGAAGGTGGAAAACTCGTACAACCGTGTCTTTACGCTCCACCTGGTCAACGACGGCACCAGCGAACAGCCCTGGTCGCTGGGCCTGGATGTCGACTGGAAGCGCGTCTGCGGGTGTCACGGATAGACCCGGGACCGGCGGTGGACCTTCGCAACGGATACTCAAGGCGGCGTGATGGAAAAGATGATGGCTCCCCTGCGTTCCTCCGGCAGTGCGGCCTCCGGGCTTGAGGGGCGTGCGCGCCGCGGGTCGAGGCGGGTGGGGGTCGCGGCGGTGCTGCTGGTGGGGCTGGCCTCGGCGCTGCCGGGATGCCAGGTATGGAATTCGTGGCTGGACATGCTGAAGCTGCCGACGGGATCGGCGAAATCGAAGTCGCCGGCGGGTCATGCGGGGGAGACCGCGAAGGGTGCGGTGAATTCTCCGACGATCATTGTGTACAAGATATCGGCGCCGGTGGGGACGTTCAGCGGGAACGACAAGGTGTGGCAGCAGCTCAACGAAGATGCGCTGGATTCCAAGACGAGCGTGCTGATGGCGCAAAACGGGCTGCGCGCCGGGACGGGGCCGCTGTCGCGCTGGCCGGCGATTCATAATTTGATCGACATCCCGGCGGCGACGACGGAAAAGTTCGTCTGCGAGACGAATGGGGATTCGAGCCTGAACGTGGTGACGCGGGCGGGGATTCCGGACCAGATCGTGGTGTCGATCGACCGGGACCTGGAGCAGCGCGGTCGGGCGTTTGAGCATTGCGACGACGGATTCCGGCTGGCGATGCGATCGGTGCGGAACAAGCCCGATCTGGTTGTGCAGCTTGAGCCGGTGGTGACGCTGGGGACGGTGACGGTGGTGCGAAGCAACACGTCGCTGGGGGTGACGGGGACGCAGGCGCCGGCGGAGGAGGGATTTCCGGACCTGCGGATGGCGGCGACGCTGCAGCCGGACCAGTTTCTGGTGCTGGCGCCCACGAGCCCGAACGACAATTCGTTCAGCGTGGGGAGTTTGTGGCTGAGCGATCCGGACAAGGTTCCGGCGATGGAGACGGTGCTGGTGTTCGTGCCCGCGGCGTCGGGCGCACCGGAGGCGAAGTCCAAGTAAACGGGCCGGCGCATTTTTCCCGATTGCGATCGATGAAAGTCTCGTCCCCAGGTGGCCGATAGGTCCCATATGCCGCCCTTTTTTTATGGAGCGGCCCGGGGGTCTTGAGATGCGCACTTGCAACCCATCGCCACACGCGCGTCGGCTGCGCGCCGGATTCACGCTGCTGGAGGCGGTGATCCTGGTGACGATCCTGGGGATCGTGGGGGTGGGCGTGGGGATCGGGCTGCAGGCGACGGCGCGCGTGCCGGAGGGGGTGGAGGATCGGCTGTCGGTGCAGACGCTGTTGATGCAGAAGATGGAGGAAGTTTCGACGATATCGTTCGCGTCGCTGGCGGCGGGGAAAGACGATTCGGGCAATGCGCTTTCGGACACGGTGACGGTGAAGGGCAAGACGGCGAACCGGACGGTGACCGTGGCGGCGGCGGATGCGGACGGGGACGGGAACCCGGATGCGGACTTTCTGGAGATCACGGTGACGATCAACGGGCAGTCGCTCAAGACGCGGGTGTGCAAGCCATGAGGATTCGGCGTGCGTTTACGCTTGTGGAGCTGCTGCTGGCGCTGGCGATCATCGCGGTGACGTCGACGGCGGTCGTGGCGATGCTGTCGGCGGCGGCGCGGACGAGCAGCGTGATCAACGCGGAGGCGAGCACGGAGTGGGAGCTGGATGCGGCGTTGCGGCGCATCACGCAGGAGGTGCGGACGTGCGCGGCGGGGTCGCTGGTGGTGTCGACGGACGCATCGGGGAATGCGACCTTTTCGCTGGTGACGCAGCCGGACGTGAACAACAACGCGTACAACGTGTCGTACGCGCTGGCGACGGCGGCGGATGGGACGCGGCAGGTGGTGGAGACGGATCCGCGGTATGGGACTTCGGTGCTGGTGCACAACGTGCAGACGTGGGATGCGCATCTGAAGAATCTGACGGGGCCGGCGATTCTGGTGGTGAGCGTGACGGCGGGTCGGGCGGATGCGCAGACGTCGCGGGTGTTCGAGGCGGCGCCGCGGAACTGAGTGGCGGTGGGGTGGTGCCATGGTCCTTCTCCCGGTTTGAGCGATGAGCGATCAGCGGATGACGGTGGGTCCGCCGAGGCCAAGGCCGCCGTAGTCGGTGGTGAGGATGGTTTGCGCGCGGGCTTTGATTTGAGCGGCGCGTGCGGAGATGGGCGCGAAGCCTTTTTCGTCACCGAAGGCGAGTTGCATGGATTTGACGGCTGGGGGGACCTGGTCGCATTCGTTCTGGATGTTGTGGAGGTTCTGGATATCGGTTTGGGTGAGGCCGGTGGGGCGTGCTTCCTGGACGGGCGCGCTGGCGCCGCCGCGGAAATTCATGGGGACGGTGACGACGATTTGCTTGTTGGCGTTGGAGGAGATTTGTTCGACCTGGAGGGAGAGTTTTTCGAGGACGTTGGTCATGAGTTTCTGGGCGGCGGCGGCGAGTTGTGCGGTGACGGCGTCGACCTGCGTGGTTTTGCCGGTGGCGGCGAATTCGAGTGCGCGGATGGGGGCGGCTTGTTTGGCGAGGTTGGCGAGGGGGGCGAGGGAGGTGGCGTTGGCGGCGGATTTGGCCTGGGCCTGGAGGACGGTGAGTTCATCGGTGGCGAGAGCCTGGTAAGCGTCTTTGCGTTTGGCGCGATCGGCGATGTCGATGGGAGCGGAGCCGGGGGTTTTGGGGGTGTAGTGGCCGCCGGGGCTTTTTTTGATGAGTTCTGTGAGGGCGGTGGTTTGGGCGATCTGGTCGTCGTCGTTGGTTTCTTTCTGGGCAAGGGCGAGGGTGGCGAGGGCGCCGGAGTTGTCGTGGTTTTGGAGCTGGGCGTCGGCTTTGAGGATGAGGAGGTTGTGGCGGTCGTAGGGGGCGGCGGCGGGGCCGCGGAGATCGATGACGCGGGCGATGGCGGCGAGTGCCTCGCGGGATTGGTGGGCGTTGACCATGGCGGTGATCTGGTCCATGGTGGGGAGGGGTTCGGGGGCGGCGAGGGCGGCGGCGGGTGTGAGGAGGGTGAGGGAGAGGAGCAGAGCGGTTGTGGGGGAGGTACGCATGAGGGTCTCCTGGTTGGTGCATGATGATAGACACGTGAGGGGGGGGATGGGTGGGGGGGAGTTCGGAGGGGCAGAGGGGGGGAGTTTCAATTCTTTTTGAAACTTGGTGAAGGTTGTGGGAAATGGGGTGGGAGGAGGTGGGGTTTTCTTCGATGTATCGGGGGTGTTTTGGGAAAAAGGGTGGGTTTTTGCCGTTGTGTTTTTTGCGGATTGAGGTTTTTGTGCTTGTGTATGAGGTTTTTGGGGAAATTTGACACAGCTTTCCCTCGCCCGGCCAGGCGACGGAAACACGAAGTTGCGAAGAGGTGAAGCCCCCCCCGACCACGAAGGTTTTTTGGGGATTGGGTCATGGCGCAGTGCTCCTTCTTGTCTATAGAGGGGTGGTGCGCCCAGTTTGTGCGCACAGAGACGGGGGGGGAATTTCGGTAAGGGGTTGGGGTTGTGGGGGTTGTGTGGCGCATTTTTTGGTTTGAATGCGCGCGGGGGGCGCCAAGTTGTGCGCGCGGGGGACCTTGTTGAGTTTGTGGGCGGTAGCAATGTTGTGGCCGGATGGCTCGGCGCGGCTGTTCGTCGTATATTCCGCGCGGGTTTTTGAGGAGAGGCGCCATGGCAGAGATCATGCTGGCGGGGGTTCTGGGGCTGCTGGTGGCGGTGATTGTGCTGCAGGTGGTGGTGTTGCGGCGAAGAGTGGGGGTGGACCTGGCTCCGGTACAGGGGGCGATGCAGGGTGTGGAGCGGTCCTATGAGCGTCTTGAGCGTTCGGTGCGGGAGGAGATAGCGAAGAACCGGGAGGAAGCGTCAAGCGGGGCGCGCCAGACGCGGGAGGAACTGGCGAGCGTGCTTAGGGGTTCGAACGAATCGCTGGTGGGCAGCATGGGGGAGATCGGAAAAATGCAGAAGGCGCAACTGGATATTTTTTCCGAACGGCTGGACAAGCTCACGCAGAGCAACGAGCAAAGGCTGGCGGGGATGCGGGAGGTGGTGGAACAACGGCTGGGGGTGATTCAGAAGGAAAACGGGGAAAAGCTGGACGAGATTCGGCAGGAGTCGGGCACCGGCGCCCAGAAGACGCGTGAGGGAGTAACGTCGGCGCTGGAAGCGTTTGGCGAGCTGAGCACGAAAACGCTGATGGAGATGGGGGGCAATCAGCGGATGCAGCTTGCGGAGGTGGTGGGGCAACTTACGAAGCTGACGGAAGCTACGGAGAAGAAGCTGGAGGCACAGCGCATGGCGATGGACGCGCGCGTGCAGCAGATGCAGGCGGAAGCCACGGCCAATGCGAAGGCGATGCGGGAGGAGATCACGAACGCGCTCAAGGGATTCAACGATTCGGTGGTCAAGGCGATGACGGGGATCAGTGACAGTCAGAAGGCGCAGTTGGACAAGCTGACGGAATCGAACCAACAGAAGCTGGACGCGTTGAAGATGGCGGTGGAAGAGAAGCTCCGGGCGGTTCAGGAGGACAATGCCAAGCAGCTTGACCAGGTGCGAGCGACGGTGGATGAGAAGCTGCAGGGCACGCTGGAAAAGAGATTGGGGGAGTCGTTCAAGCTGGTATGCGAACGGCTGGAACAGGTACACAAGGGGCTTGGGGAGATGCAGACGCTGGCGACGGGGGTGGGGGACCTGAAGAAAGTTTTGACGAACGTAAAGACGCGTGGGACATGGGGAGAGGTGCAGTTGGGGGCGTTGTTGGAGGAGGTGCTTTCGCCGGAGCAGTACGAGGCGAATATCGCTCCGAAGGAGAGTGGGGAGCGCGTTGAGTTTGGCGTGAAGATGCCGGGGCGGGGCGGGGTTCTGGATGAAGTGGTATGGTTGCCGATCGATGCGAAGTTTCCGGTGGAGGATTATCAAAGGCTGGTGGAGGCGCAGGAGCGGGCGGATCCGGTTGCGGCGGAGGCGGCGTCGAGCCAACTGGAGGCTCGGATCAAGCAATGTGCGCAAGACATCTGCGAGAAATACATTAACCCCCCGAAGACGACAGATTTCGGCATTCTATTTTTGCCGGTGGAAGGATTGTTTGCGGAGGTGATACGGCGGAGCGGCTTGCCGGAGTACGTGCAGAGCAAGTGCCGGGTGGTGATCGCAGGTCCGACGACGCTGTGGTCGATATTGAACAGCCTGCAGATGGGGTTTCGGTCGCTGGCGATTCAGAAGCGATCGAGCGAGGTCTGGAATCTGCTGGCGGCGGTGAAGACAGAGTGGATGAACTATGGGGAGGCGTTGGACAAGGTGCAAAAGAAGCTGCAAGAGGCATCGAACAGCGTGGACAATGCGGCGCGACGAACGCGGGCGATTGGGAGGAAATTGCGGGAGGTGCAGGAACTTTCGACGGGGGAGGCGGGAGCGGTGTTGATGCTGGATGGGGGGGGCGTGCATGACAACGGGGAGGCGGAGGAGGCGTGAACATCGAGGGAGTTGAAGAGAGGTGTTTGGTAGAGGGAGGGGATGCGAGCTGGGTGCGAGGGGGTCGCGAGGCAGGGAAATTTGGCGAGGGACAGGTGAACAGAGGCGGAAGGGTCGCGACGACGCAAGCGTTGGCGGGGGCGGTGAATATAGGCGGACGGGGTGCGAGGAGGCGGGTGTTGGCGGGGGGCGGGTGAATGGAGGCGAGGGGTTTTGGGGGTTGGGGGGCGCGTCAGGGGGTGGGGTGGATTTTGGTGGGGATGGCGGGGGTGGTGGGGAGGGAGTGGGACCAGAGGGATTGGAGGGCGGCGGCTTCGGAGGCGGAGTTGCAGAGGGAGAAGAGGGTGGCGCCGCTGCCGGTCATGTGGACGGGGCGGTTGGCGGCGGCGGCGGCGTGGTCGCGGAGTTGGCGGAGCCAGGGGGCGACGTGGAAGGCGGGGGGTTCGAGGTCGTTGAGGAGGAGGAGGTTGAGGTCGTGTGCGGGGAGGGAGGCGAGTTTTTGCCAGTCGGTTTTTTGGGTGCGGATTTCCTGGGGGTGTTGGTTACCGGCATCGAAGGCCTGGTAGACGTCCTTGGTGGGGCAGCCGGTGTCGGAGATGAGGAGGACGGCGTAGAGGGGGTGTTGGGGGAGGAGGGGGGACATGATTTCGCCGCGGCCGGTGCAGAGGGCGGGGGTTTGGGGGATGAAGAAGGGGATATCGGAGCCGAGGGAGGCGGCGATGGAGAGGAGGGTTGGGTGTGGGAGGTGGAGATTCCAGGCGTGGTTGAGGAGGAGGAGGGTGTTGGCGGCGTCGGAGGAGCCGCCGCCGAGGCCGCCGCCGGGGGGGAGGACTTTGTGGAGGTGGAGGGTTCCGGAGGGTGGGATATTGGCGAGTTGAGCGAGTTTGAGGGCGGCGCGGGTGAGGAGGTTTTTGTCGAGGTCTGTGGGGATGTTCTGGGTGCGGCCAGTGAGTTGGAGTTGGAAGGGCGTATCGGGGGAGAAGGTGAGGGTGTCGTGCCAGGAGATGGGGAGGAACCAGGATTCGATGTCGTGGAAGCCGTCGGGGCGGAGGGGGTGGACGCGGAGGCCGAGGTTGAGCTTGGCGGGGGCGAAGATGCGAAGCTGGCGGTTGGGGAGGGGATGGAGGCGGGGGGTGGGCATGGGGGGAGTTGAAGGGGTGGGGGGGCGGTCGTCAAGTCGTCAAGTCGGTAAGTCGGTAAGTCGTTAAGTCGGCAGATTGGCAAATTGTGGACTCGAGTTTTCATTGACTCGGTTTGGCGGGATTGCCAGAATGCGGACATGACGAAAGCGTTGCAGGAAATTTTTGAGGATCTCACGCGATTGCCTGAGGGTGAGCAGGATGCGATGGCGGCGTTGATTCGGGAGGAGCTGCTGGCGGAGAAGAAGTGGGAGGAGTTGTTTGCAAAGAAGTCGGGCGTTCTGGAAGAACTGGCGAAGGAAGCGTTGAAGGAAATTGAGGCGGGGGCGACAAAACCGCTGATGACGAACGGTGAATTCACACACGACTAAAGCCTTTCGGGATTTGCTTTTTGCACTGCCTGAGGCGGTACAGAGACAGGCGCAGAGCGCGTATTTGCTTTGGGCGGATAATCCGCAGCATCGAAGTTTGCAGTTTAAGCGTGTGAATACGCGGCTGCCGATTCATTCGGTCCGCATTGGGATTCATTGGCGTGCATGCGGATTGATGAGGGGGGACACGATGTACTGGTTTTGGATCGGCAGTCATGGGGATTATGACCAATTGTTGAAATCTTACTGAGCGGCGGAGATCAGGAAGGCGCTCAAGCGTGAATTGTGGGCAGGGTATATGATGCGGGGGAATTGGGCACGCTGAAGCGTGAACTCCGGACGCGTTGGGTGTTGAATGGCGTATGATGATTTGCAGAGTTTTTTGAAGGTGCTGGAGGGGGTGGGGGAGGTGCGGCGGGTGAGGGCGAGCGTTGATCCGGTGCTCGAAGTGACGGAGATAACCGATCGCGTGTCGAAGGGGGCGGGAGGGGTGAAGAATCAGGCGTTGGTGTTTGAGAAGGTGATGGGGAGTGAGGTGCCGCTGGCGATTAATACATTTGGGTCGTACAAGCGGATGCAGATGGCGTTGGGGTGTGAGGATTTTGATGAATTGGCGGGGCGGATTGCGGAGTTGACGCGGCCGGAGGTGCCAGCGGGGTTGTGGAACAAGGTGAAGAAGGGTTTTGATTTTTTGAAGATCGGGTCGTACGTGCCGAAGGTGCGGGGCGGGGGTGCGCTGTGCCAGGAGGTGGTGGAGACGGAGGGGGCGGATTTGACGAAGTTGCCGGTGATACAGTGCTGGCCGGAGGATGGGGGGAAGTACATTACGTTTGGGCAGGTGGTGACGAAGCATCCGGAGACGGGGGCGCGGAACCTGGGGATGTATCGGGTGCAGGTGTTTGGGCCAAAGATGACGGCGATGCATTGGCACATGCATCATGATGGGGCGCGGCATTTTCGGGCGTGGGCGAAGCGTGGGGAGAGGTGTCCGCTGGCGATCACGCTGGGGGGGGAGAGCGTGTTGCCGTATGCGGCGACCGCGCCGTTGCCGCCGGGGATTGATGAACATATGTTTGCGGGATTTTTGCAGGGGCGGGGGTTGGAGCTGGTGGCATGCAAGACGGTGCCGCTGGAGGTGAGCGCGAATTGTGAGATCGTGATTGAGGGGTGGGTGGATCCGAAGCAGACGATATTGGAGGGTCCATTCGGGGATCACACGGGATTTTATAGTTTGGCGGGGCAGTATCCGGTGTTTCATGTGACGGCGATCACGCATCGGAAGAATCCGGTGTATCCGACGACGATCGTGGGGAAGCCGCCGCAGGAGGATTTTTACCTGGGGAAGGCGACGGAGCGGTTATTTTTGCCGCTGCTGAAGATACTGGTGCCGGACATTATTGATTACGATTTGCCGATGTTCGGGGTATTTCATTCGTGTGCGTTCGTGAAGATCAGGAAGGAATATCCGTATCACGCGCGGAAGGTGATGAGCGCGATCTGGGGGGCGGGGCAGATGGCGTGGACGAAGATGATCGTGGTGGTGGATGAGGATGTGGATGTTCACAGCGTGGATGATGTGATGTTTCATGTGGCGGGGAACGTGGATCCGAAGCGGGACATCATGATGGTGGATGGGCCGCTGGATATTCTGGATCATGCGGCGCCGTATGAGGGTGCGGGGAGCAAGATGGGGATCGATGCGACGAAGAAGTGGCCGGGGGAAGGGGTGGTGCGGGAGTGGCCTGGGGAGATCCGGATGGATGCGGGGACGGTGGAGAAGGTGACGAAGCGGTGGGGGGAGTATGGGTTTTGAGGGGTACGGTCATGCCTGAGATTTCACGGTTCTATGGCATCATTATCACGATGTACTATTTGGATCATCCTCCGCCGCATTTTCACGTGCGGTATAATGAGATGCGTGCGACTGTTCGGCTCGACAACCTGTCGGTTCACGCCGGCAAACTTTCCGGGCGCGTCGCCGATCTGGTACGCGAGTGGGCCGTGCTTCACCAGGAGGAACTCCAGGACAACTGGCAACGTGCTGTTGATCGGCGTCCGTTGGTTCCCATTGCTCCACTTCCATGATCGGAGGGCCTATGCGATTCGTTAAACGGGCCGCTTATCTCACCGGGCACACGGTGGCGATCACTTTTGATGATGATGTCACGAAGCTGGTGGATTTCGCGCCGCACCTTCAGGGGGAGATTTTCGCTCCGCTTCTGGATCCGGCATATTTCGTGGGGTTCAGCGTGAATCCGGATACAGAGACGATCACCTGGCCAAACGGCGCCGATTTTTCTCCGGAGTGGCTGTACGAAATCGGCCAGGAGATTCCGTCTCTTTCGCACTCGGCGTAAGGGGTGTCTTGGGCGTCCTTCGTTCTTTCTTAACGAGTTCGTGATCGCATCTTAGCGGAGGAGGGGTAGGGTTCTCGGCATTTTCGAGAGCCGCATGCGCATTTCGTGTCATTGTGTTGTTCTTGTTGCGGGTTTGTTGGCGGCGGGCGAGGCGCTGGGTGCGCCGCCGGCGGAGCGGACGGTGTTGGGGGATTTGCGGGCGGCGTATGGGCCATATGTGCGGGAGGATGCGTTTGGGTTTGCGGCGAAGGTTTCGGCGATGCGCGGGGGGGCGTACAAGTTCTGGCGGGGGTCGAAGGATGATTTTTTTGTGTGGGTGAAGGGGCAGCGGCCGGGGTGGTTTACGGATGCGGGGACGTTTGTGTTGCAGCATGCGGATGTGCATCTGGGGAACACGGGGAGTTATTTGACGGAGGCGCGCGGGGGGACGTTGGCGTATGGGCTGGTGGATTTTGATGATTCGGCGAGCGTGCCGGCGGGGATTGAGGCGCTGGAGTGTTTGATCACGTTGCGGGAGCTGGCGGCGGACAAGTTTATTGTGCAGACGCGGGAGCAGGCGGCGGCGGTGGATGGGGCGTTTGCGGGGGCGTATCGGGAGGGGCTGACGAGCGGGAAGACGGCGAATGAGCTGCTGCGGGATGATCCGTGGGTGAGCGAGGCGATGAAGAAGGGTGGGAAGGCGAAGGCGTATGGGAAGATGGTGGAGAAGATGACGAGCGGGGGGAAGTTTGTGGCGGTGAAGGCGGGGGAGATGGAGGGGGCGCCGCCGAAGGAGATTCTGGTGCCGATGACGGGGGCGGATGATCCGACGGCGGGGGAGGTGGCGGCGGGGCTGGCGGGGATGCTGGCGGAGCAGCCGGCGCTGCGGGGGTTGTTTTCGGTGAGGAGCGCGGCGGGGCTGCAGGGGGCGATCAAGGACATGGGGCGGCGGGTGCATTTGACGAGCGCGGGGAGCCAGGGGCAGGAGAAGTATCTGGTGCTGCTGGATAAATCTGCGGGGACGTTGGGGAGCGATTTTGTGATTTATCTGAAGCGGGAGATACCGACGGCGGCGGAGCGGGCGGTGGGGGTGAAGCCGACGGCGGCGAATCCGGCGGAGCGGTTGGTGCGGGATGCGTGGGCGCTGACGGATCCGGCGGTGGGGGATTATGGGTGGGCGCGGGTGCATGGGGAGGATTTTCTGGTGACGCTGCATGAGCCTTGGACGGAGGATGGGGATCCGGACGTGGTGGGGACGGAGGCGGATCTGGTGCATGCGGCGCGGGTGCTGGGGGCGTGCGCGGGGGCGAGTCATGGGCGGGCGGGAGCGGCGGCGCGGGAGGCGCTGGCGGGGTGTTGCGCGGGGGAGCGGTTTGAGGAGTTGAGGGGGCTGGCGGATGGGTATGCGGGGCGGTTGAAGGAGCGGTTTGCGGCGTTCGTTGGGGATCCGGCGGTGACGGCGTTGGCGGAGGAGGCGCGGGAGGCGGTGGAGGCGTTTGCGCGAGCGCACGGCTAACGGTGCGCTAGCGCGGAGGTCCATCGGGGCTTAACAGAGGGGGCGTAGGCTTTCGGGGCCAGTTAAGGAGCGGAACATGATTGGTGAAAGGCGCAGTGGGCGGGGCGGTGAGCGTGCGCGCGGTGCGTTCACGCTGATTGAGCTGCTGGTGGTGGTGGCGGTGATAGCGATTTTGATTGCGATCATGATGCCGTCGCTGGCGCGTGCGAAGGCGATGGCGCAGAAGACGCGATGCGCGACGAATCTGCGGTCGTGGGGTGTGGCGATTCAGGTGTATGCGAACCAGTTTGAGAACCGGTTTCCGAATGATGGGGCGGACAGCCCGGTGTGGGGGGACACGAGCGCGTGGTTCAACGCGTTGCCGCCGCTGGTGAATGCGAAGGCGTACGTGGATTTGCAGAAGGATTACCTGACGAAGAACATCAAGCTGCCGCTGGGGGGGAACAACAGCATATTTGTGTGTCCTGCGTCGAGCACGGCGATGGGGAACGCGGCGAGCGAGACGGACGCGAACGGGTATTTCAAGACGGGGACTCCGAGCTCGCCGTTCTTCGTGTGTTATGTGTGGAATTCGAAGTTGAATTCGACGACGGCGTTTTTTCGGATGACATCGATACCAAATCCGGCGAGCACGGCGTTGATGGTGGAGAAGCGGATGCAGACGAGCGAGCCTCCGCGGGGGACGCCGTTTTCGATCGGTGGGAATCCGGCGCCGAATTCGTTGAATCGGATGAAGGCGGATGCGAAGCGGTTCGCGTCGCGGCACGAGGAGGGGGGGAACGTGGTGTTCGCGGATGGGCACGTGGAGTTTTTCGGGTATCGGTTTGTGGAGCAGGATCAGAGCAATTTCAACAAGCCGGGGGTGCTGGTGTGGGATCCGGGGAGTGCGGTGACGAATTGACGACTGTCATGGCCACGAAAGGCACGGCGCGGCTTGGCAGCAACCAAAATTAACCACGGAGCACACGGAGGGCACGGAGGTCGGACGACGAGGGTCCCCCCCCGACGACGACGACGTAAATGGCCACGAAGGGCACGAAAGGCACGAAAGTGGATCTAAAAATCTTGTTAGGCGGGAAGAATTGGCGCGATAGTCATGCGAAGGGCAGGAAAGGGATGTGCAGGGTGAGCGCGGGGCTTGTGAAAGATTAACGGGATGCTCATGCATGGGGCTGGGGCGGGGGTAGATTGAAGTTCCGGCGTGGAGGGTTGTGACTTTGTGCCGGCGGAATTTTTCTGGCGATGTTGTCGAAAGGGCAAAGATGTCGAAGCGTGTGATGGCGGCGATGGCGGTGGCGGCGGCGGGGATTTGCGTGGGCAGGAGCAGTTTTGCGGCGGGGATTCAGACGGGGGATCTGGTGGTGTTGCAGGTGGGGGATGGGAACGAGACGCTGGCGAACACGGGGAACAGCACGTTTCTGGATGAGTTTTCGACGGCGGGGGTGAATCGGAACAATACGATTGCGATCCCGGATTCGGGGGCGAATGCGCTGATCGTGAGCGGGACGGCGACGTCGGAGGGGGCGATTTCGGTTTCGCCGGATGGCAAGACGATCACGGTGAGCGGATACAACACGCCGCAGGCGACGAGCGCGACATCGCTGACGAAGACGGATTCGGGGACTGTGCCGCGGGGCACGGGAGCGGTGAATGCGGCGACGGGGGCGTTTACGTTCACGGGGACTTACGGGGCGAATTTCACGAAGAATAATGTGCGGTCGAGCGTTTCGGATGGGACGCACACGTGGGGCGTGGGGGCGAACTCGGGCGTGGTGCTGGCGGACAACACGGGGACGGTGGTTTCGACGACGTCGGCGAACAACCGGGTGATCAACGTGATCAACGGGAATCTGTATTTTTCGACGGGATCGGGGACGACGGGGATTTATGAGATCAGCGGGACGCCGACGGTGAGCGGGGCGACGGCGACGGAAGTGATTGCGGAGGGCGGGAGCCCGTATGGGTTTTCGATCAACGCGGCGGGGACGGTGGCGTACATTGCGGATGACGGCACGGGCGCGAATGCGGCGGGGATTGAGAAGTGGGTGCTGCAGAGCGGGACGTGGAACAATGTGTATACGTTCACGACGTCGAGCGGCGACAGTTTGCGGGGGCTGGCGGTGGACTGGAGCACGGGCACGCTGTATGCGTCGAGTCCGTCGGCGCTTTACAAGGTGACGGACGCGGGCGCGGCGGACACGATGTCGGCGATCGCGGCGGCACCGACGGGGACGGTGTTCGGCGGTCTGGTGTTGGCGCAGGCGGCTGCGGCTCCTGTGCCGGAACCGGCGTCGCTGGGGGTGATGGCGGCGGGGGCGTTGATGCTTCTGAAGCGGCGGCGGTGAAAGGGCGGGAATTCAGTTTGTGTTCGAGGCGATCCTTCAGGGGGTCGCCTCTTTTTTTGGGGGAGGGCGCGGACCGGGGTGGATTTTGTAAGATGCGGGGATGTGGATTCGTGCCGGGTTTCTGGTGGTGGTAATGGCGGGGTGCGTGCGCGCGGAGGGGCTGGTGGTTGCGCCGGCGACTTCGCCGGGGGTGCCGTTTACGATTGGTCCGACGACGACGGTGGTGACGGGGCCGGTGGGGAAGGATGGGTTGCCGGATTATGCGGCGGCGTTGAATGAGCGGTATGGGAAGGGGGTGACGGCGGAGAACAATGCGGCGGTGGAGTGGCTGCATTTGATGGGGGATGACATTCTGGCGGGAGATGAGCGGGATGCGGAATTGAGGGCGATGGGGGCGAGGCTTGCGCCAACGGGAACGGCGGTGTGGTCGGACGAGAATGATCCGGTGCAGCTTGCGACGACGGCGAAGCAACTTTGGCGGGCTGCGGATTTTCCGGAGGTGGATGCGTTTGTGAAGCAGCGGGGGCCGCTACTGGATCGGCTGGTGGACTTGTCAGGGAAGACGCATTGGTTTTGGCCGGCGGTGATCACCGCGGACGGGCTGTATTTGTACACGGGGCCCCGGTATGCCGGAGCGGCTGATCTTTTGCGAGCGCTGGCATCGCGGGCGACGGAGCGGGCGGCGGGTAAGGATTTCGCGGGGTTTGAGGGGGACACGCTGGGGTTGCTGCGATTGAGTCAATTGTGCGGGCACGGGGCGACCATGCTGGAGCGGGTGATTGCGGATGTGGCGCAGTCGCTGGCGGTGGAAGACCTTTCGGCGGCCGCCGAAGCGCAGGTGTTCACGCGGGGCCAGTGGAAGCAACTGGCCGCCGCGGCCACCGACATTGCACCGGTCGACAACATAGAACCGCTTGATGTGTTGCTTCGCTACGAGGACCTCCGCGCCCAGCAGCTCACCGCCATTGGCGCGCACGACAGTTTCCTGAAGGATCCCGACGCAGCGGAAGATCCTGCGTTCGTGGCCATGCTTGTGAACCGCGGGCATCTTGACTGGAATCTCATCCTGGAGCGCGACAATGCGGATTGGGACGAGTGCATTCGTATTGAGCGCATGCCGGCCGGGCCTGCTCGTGAAGGCGCCGTCAAAGCGATGGACCAGCGCTTTGCCAAGGGATTACGGGCAGCCGTAGACGACGAGAACCATCTTGATCGGCATCCCGGCGAGTCGTGGCAAGCGTACTCCGAGCGCGTGCAGGCGTGGTCCATCAGCGTATCCCCCGTCGGTTTGGCGAATGACACGCTGGCGAAGCGGCAAGATGAGGCGACGGCGACGTGGGAGAAGCTGCATGCGCTGCTTGTTGCGCAGTCGCAATCGCGATGAGGACGCATGTGTGAGCGAGCGGATTCGGAATGAACCACGGAGAGCACGGAGAGCACGGAGGGAGGGGATGATTTCCATCACGTGGCGGAGGCGGTGGGTTGTGAAACTTTGACGGGGAGATCGGGGGGAAGGGAGTAGAAGGATTGGAGGGTGGCGGCGATCCAGGCGAGGTCGTCGTCTTCGGCGCCGGTGAGGCAGCGGTGGGTTTTTCCGTCGGTGGTGAGAATCTGGAGCTGCATGAGGGTTCGGTTTTGGACGGTGGTGCGAGATTCGGCGTCGCGGATTGCGGCCATGACGTCGCGCGGCCAGTGCTTTTCGGAGGTTCGGAGGATTCCCTTTTCGGTCAGGAGCAGTGCATCAGGGCCGGCGAGGATGACGACTTTTCGGAGTGCGGAGCGGAGCGTCCAGACGAGCAGGAAAGTACCGACGAGGACGAAGAGGGAGACAAAGAGCAGGGGCACGATACCGTCTTTGGTCACGTTTCTGAGCGCCACCGCGAAGAAGACCCAGGCGAAGGCGTTCCAGAGGAGGGTGAAGAAGGCAAGGAAACGCACGAGGGGGGAGCGCAGGCCGGCACGGGGCATGAGGAAGGTGAGGGCGTCCGCGGCGCGGCCGCAGATGACGCGGGTGGCGGGCGGGGGTTCGAGGGATTGGTCCTGGGGGGTGGCGGCGCCGGTTGCGGTGAGGGTTGCGGCGCTGGCTGCGGGTGCGGCGTTGAGGGGGATGGTGCGGCCACGGCGGGCGAGTTCGGCGACGAGGCGTTCGGCGAGGGCCTGGAGGAGTTCGGGGCGGTAGTTGGAGGCGAGGGTGAAGCGGCGGCCCGAGGGCTTCATGGCGGTAAGGGAGATGATGGAGGAAGCGGGTGCGTGCATGGCATTGCGGCCGGCGGCGGTGGAGATGGCGAGTTCGCGGAGCTGGTCGAGTGGGAGTTTGCGTCGGAGGGTGATGGGGCCGACGCCGTTGATGACGTTCAGGTGGTCGGCGGAGAGGGTGATGACGGTGGGGCGTGGGAAGAGGACGGCGAGGCCGACGATGGCGAAAAGGGCGCCAACGAAGAAGAAGGGGACGCCGAAGAGGGCGAAGGCGTAGAGGAGGATGGTGGGTGCGGGGCTGGCGGGCGGTGGGGCGGGGGCGTTGCGTGCGGGGGCGGCTGGTGCCGGGCGGCGGTTCCGGCGGGCCGGGCGGGCGTTGGGAGGGGCTTGTTGGCGGGCGGGCTGGACGTGGGGGGCGTTCTGGTCATGGGCCATGGTGACGGCGTGGGATATCCAAAAGAGGGCGAAGCCCGCGAAGAGGAGTCCGAAGAGGAAAAAGGGGAGGCCGGCGAGACGCGCGGGACCGCGGACGGCGGGGGGGAGGGTGAAGCGGAGTTCCGCCCCTTTATCGAGCACTTCCATTTCATCGGCTTGCGGAAACAGAGCCACGAGAATCGTCCATGCCAGGGGCCAGGGCGTTGCGGTTACCAGTCGCGGTCGGAGAGGCAGAGGGTGGGGGGGAGGAGTTCGCGGTGGAGCCAGATGGCGGCGGTGGCGCCGGTGCCGATGGCGACGGAGAGTTGGGTTTGGGCGTGGGCGACGACGTCGCCGGCGGCGTAGCAGCGGGGGATGTTGGTGCGCATGCGGTGGTCGGTATTGATCCAGCGGTCTTTGTGGAGTTCGAGGGGGAGTTGCTTGAAGAGATCGACGGGGGGCTTGCAGGGGAGGTTGGTGAAGGCGCCGAAGGCGGGGATCAAGGTTCCATCGGCGAGTTCGAGGGATTCGAGGGCGCCTTGTTCGGGGTTTCCGCGGATGGCGGTGATGCGTGGGGTGAGGATGGGGATGTGTGCGTTGGCGAGTTTGTGGAGAGCGTCGTCGGAGAGTTGGTGGGGTTGGCCGTTGGTGCAGAGGGAGACGGAGTCTGCCCAGATGGTGAGGCCGAGGGCCATTTCGGCGGAGCCGGCGCCATTTCCGATGACGGCGACTTTTTTGCCGAGGGTTTTGTAGCCGTCGCATTCGGGGCAATGCCAGACGGATTTGCCGGCGTAGTCGAGGATGCCGGGGATGTCGGGGAGTTCGTATTCGACGCCAGGCGCGAGGATGAGTCCGCGGGCGCGGTAGGAGTCGCCGTCCGCGTCGGTGAGGAGGAAGGTGCCGGAGGAGCCGCCCTGTTCGCCTTCGATGTGGCCGTGCATGCGGATGGAGGCGACGGAGCAGTGGCGGAACTGGACGCAGTCGTAGAGGGCGACGTGGGAGCGACCCCAGTCGAGGAGCTGGTTGCGGTGGATGCCGGCGGGGAAACCGAGGACGTTGTGGGCGATGGGTCGGTGCCAGCGGGTTTGCGGTTTTTTTTCATTGAGGACGAGGGTGGTGCGGAGGTAGCGTCCGAGGTAGACGGCGGCGGCGAGGCCTGCGGGACCGGCGCCGAGGATGATGGCGTCGAAGAGGCCGTCGGGGGGGATGGTACAGGTGGTGGGGGATTCAGACATGGAAGTTCCCGGACAGAAGGCTTCATTGTAGATGGAGGAGCGTTCCAGAGAAATGCTCCCCGTGGAGGGTGGGGCGGCATACAATGCGGCTTGATGCGAAGGAGAGCCATGCGCGCAGTGATTTTATCCATCGGGGACGAGCTGGTATCGGGACTGACGATCAACACGAATGCGGCGTGGCTGTCGGAGCAGTTGATGGCGCGGGGGATCGCGATCACAGCGCACCTGACGGTGGGGGATTCGCTGCTGCACATTGTGGAGGCGATTCGCGCGGTGATCGGGGAGGATGCGGCGGCGAAGGCGGACATGCTGCTGATTTCGGGGGGATTGGGGCCGACGGAGGATGATCTGACGCGGCAGGCGCTGGCGGATGCGCTCAACGAGCCTTTGGTGGAAGATCCCGACGCGGTGCTGTTTCTGGACCGGTGGTTTGCGCAGCGGCGGCGGTCGATGTCGCCGTCGAACCGATTGCAGGCGTTGCGGCCGGTGTCGGCGGTGTGCATCGAGAACACGAAGGGGACGGCGCCAGGGCTGCGGATTGAGAAGGAGGGGTCTCCGGGGATTTTCGTGATGCCGGGAGTGCCGGGGGAGATGCGGGAGATGTTCACGGAGTCGATTTTGCCGCGGATCGAGAAGCGGCGGGCGGCGGCGGGCGGCGCGGGAGGGGGGGAGGCGGGGGAGGTGACGCTGGTGACGAAGATCAACACATTTGGGATGGGGGAATCGGTGCTGGGGGAGCGGATCAAGGAGCTGATGGTGCGGGGGGGGAATCCTGGCGTGGGGACGACGGTGCATGAGGGGATTGTGTCGGTGCGGATTTATGCGACAGGGACGCCGGAGGAGGCGGCGGCGATGACGGAGCGGGTGCGGCGGGAGGTGGGGGAGCGGCTGGGGCCGGTGGTGTTTGGGGAGAATGAGGAGACGCTGGAGAGCACGCTGGCGGCGCTATTGAATGCGGGGCGTCGGACGCTGGCGACGGCGGAATCGTGCACGGGGGGATTGCTGGCGAAATTGCTGACGGATACGGCGGGGGCGTCGGGGTATTTTGCGCGGGGGTGGGTGACGTATGCGAACGATGCGAAGCATGACGAGCTGGGGATACCGACGGAGCTGCTGGACACGCACGGGGCGGTGAGCGAAGCGGTGGCGGTGGCGATGGCGGAGAATGCGCGGAAGTTTGCGCGGACGGATTTTGCGCTGGCGACGACGGGGATTGCGGGGCCGACGGGGGGAACGGAGACGAAGCCTGTGGGATTGGTGTGGATTGCGCTGGCGAGCGCGGAGGGGACGGCGGCGCGGTCGTTTGTGTTTCCGGGGGATCGCGGGGCGGTGCGGTTGCGAGCGGCGCAGATGGCGATGGCGTTGTTGCGGTGGCGGTTGCTGGGGCATGATCCGGCGTAAATGGCGGCGAAAGTCATGGCGCGGCGAAGCCGCAACCAAAAAACCACGGAGCACACGGAGAGCACGGAGAAACGAGACGACGGTCTCCCCCCACGACGACGTAAATGGCCACGAAAGGCACGAAAAGCACGAAAGGTGATGACGGGAATTGTCCACAAATGCACACGAATTAGCACAAATTGCTGGTAGTTTTGTATGTGTCGCTGGTGGGTGATGCTGTTTTTTTTTGTTTGTTTACATTTTCTTGTTGGGTGATTCTTGTTGGTGTTTTTGGCAGGGCCTTGGTTGTGGGGGGTGGGTGGGGTGGGGGTGTTGGCGGGGGTGGGGATATGGCGGGGGCGGGTGAGGGGGCAGCGGGTGTCGGCGGTGTGGTTGTGGCGGGAGGCGGGGGAGGCGCCGGCGGGGCGGGGGCGGCGGGTGGATCCGTTGTGGGCGGCGGTGGCGGTGGGGGCGGTGCTGGCGGCGGCGGGGTTGGCGCGGCCGGCGTGGCGGGTGGGGGTTGTTGGGAAGGCTATTGTGTTTCCGGCGTGTGAGGTTCGCAGCAGCGGGGCGGGTGCGGAGGCGTGGGTGCGGAATCCGGAGGGGATGGAGGTGCGCGTGGATGGGCGGGAGGTGGAGTTGCCGGCGGCGCCGGGGGGGCAGGCGGTGGCGCTGGCGGGCGGGGCGGAAGAGCATACGCTGGAGTGGGTGGCGGAGGGGAAGGTGGTGGCGGGGGCGCGGTTTAGGCGGCCGCTGGAGGGGGCGTTTGAGATTTTGCAGGATGGGCCGGTGGATGGGGCGCTGGTGCGGGCGTTTGGAGTGCAACCGGGTGCGCGGGCGACGGCTGCTGGGGGGAAGGAAGGGCAGGTGGTGTTGGTGAATGATGCGGCGTTTACGCTGGTCGGGGCGGCGTCGACGGGGCCGGGGTCGGCTGTTGGGGAGTCCGGCGGGGGGCCGGGGTTGATTGTTATCGAGGGGGCGGCGAGCGTGCCGGGGTTGACCATCCAGGGTGGCGAGATGGGGGCGCCGGGGGATGGGCGGGTGGAGGCGGTGGATTTGCCGGGGTTTATTCATGTGGGGGATGTGCGGGTGGGGCGGTTTGTGCCGGCGGCGGTGTCGGGGGAGTGGCGGGTGCGGATTCGGCTGGGGGAGTGGCCGTGGATGGCGGAGCGGCGGGTGGGGGGGGTGGGGGAGACGACGGTGGTGTGGCTGGCGTCGCATCCGTCGCGGGATACGAATTGGGTGGGGGATCCGTCGTTTGTGCTGACGGTGGCGGATGTGGTGCATCGGGTGTTTCCGGCGGGGGAGGGCTCGGGGGAGTCGTGGCGGCGGACGGAGATGGGGGTGGGGGGCGTGGCGGCGGGGCGGGTGATTGGGCTGGGGTCGTGGCTGGGGTGGGCGGCGGCGGGGGTGTTGGTGTGGACGGCGGGGATGTTCTGGCGGCGTGGGCGGTGAGATTTTCGGACGCTGGGGCGGAGTTGGGGGCGTGAGAGGGGGTTGGCGTGTTAAGACGATATTAAAGGTGAGGGTCGGCCTCGCGGGGGTTGGCCTGTGGCATGTGGGTGTGTTAGATACATGTGCCGCAGCATCGGGCGAAGAGCCCGCCCCTTGGTGGGAGCGCGGCGCGGTAACTGGTTACCACCGCTGGTGCCGAGGTGCGGGGGCGGCCGTTGTGCGCTGGAGAGGTGTGTTTTTTCAGCGCGCCCCCTCACCCGAGCATGCTCAGGGGCCCTTCCCTGAGCATGGCACACGGGTGGGTGGTGAATAGTTACGAGTCTTCGGAGCTCCGCAATGCCCCCGCCTCCCGCCGGCGCCGTTCGCACGTCGAGTCTACCGGACACCGCGCCGGTGTTGCGGACGCATCGGCCGCTGCCGGAGAACACGACGCCCTATTTCAACCGGGACCTGTCGTGGCTGGATTTCAACCGGCGGGTGCTGCACGAGGCGATGGATCCGCGGACGCCGCTGCTGGAGCGGCTGAAATTTCTGGCGATTTATTCGAGCAATTCGGACGAGTTTTTCATGAAGCGGGTGGGGTTGCTCAAGCGGAAGATTGCGGAGAAATCGCAGGAGCGGTCGCATGACGGGCTGACGACGGAGGAGCACTATCAGGCGGTGCGGGAGAAGATCGCGAGTTTGACGCAAGAGGTGATCGACCTGTGGACGCACCATTTGCGTCCGGGGCTGGAGGCGGAGGGGATTTTCATCCGGGATTACGTGGAGCTGACGCCGGAGCAGAAGGCGAAGGCGGACGATTATTTTCGCACGCAGATTTATCCGGTGCTGACGCCGCTGGCGGTGGATCCGGGGCATCCGTTTCCGTTTATATCGAACCAGTCGTTGTCGGTGGGGGTGCTGGTGAGGCCGCCGGGCTCGACGGGGGATTCGCTTTTTGCGCGGGTGAAGGTGCCGCAGTTATTGTCGCGGTGGCTGACGTTTCAGGAGGGGCAGACGTACACATTTGTGCCGATCGAAACGATCATTGAGGGGCGTTTGGAGGCGTTGTTTCCGGGGATGGAGGTGGTGGAGGCGCAGCATTTCCGTGTGACGCGGAATGCGGAAGTGGATGCGGACGTGGAGGATGTGGAGGATTTGCTGGAGGTGGTGCAGGAGGAATTGCGGGCGCGGCGGTTCGCGGACACGGTGCGTGTGCAGATCACGGCGAACATGTCCGGGACGATGCGGCAGCATTTGATCACGGGGCTGGAGGTGCGGGAGGAGAGTTTGTACGAGTTGCCGGAGCCATTGGGGAAGTCGGATTTGATGGCGATAGGGCTGACGGTGAATCGGCCGGATTTGAAGATGGCGCCGTGGAAGCCGGAGGTGATTCCGGCGTTTGCGGATCCGGACGTGGATGTGTTTGCGTTGATCCGGCAGGGGGACGTGCTGGTGCATCATCCGTATGAATCGTTCGAGGCGACGGTGGAGAAGTTCATTCTGCAGGCGGTGCAGGATCCGAAGGTGCTGGCGATCAAGATGACGCTGTACCGGACGAGCGGGGATTCGCCGTTCGTGCCGGCGCTGGCGCGTGCGGCGGAGGCGGGCAAGCAGGTGGCGGTGCTGGTGGAGCTCAAGGCGCGGTTCGATGAGGAGCGGAACATCCGGTGGGCGCAGACGCTGGAAGATGCGGGGGCGCACGTGGTGTATGGGGTGATGGGATTGAAGACGCACACGAAGACGGCGCTGGTGGTGCGGCGGGAGGATGAGCGGGCGATCGGGGGGGCGGCGCCGACGTCGAGCGGGGGGTTGAAGTGTTACGTGCATGTGGCGACGGGGAATTACAACTCGAAGACGGCGCAGACGTACACGGACCTGGGGTTGTTCACGTGCCGGGAGGACATTTGCGACGATGTGGTGGATCTGTTTGCGTATTTGACGGGCCGGTCGCTGAAGCGGGACTATCGGAAGCTGCTGGTGGCGCCGGGGACGATGCGGGCGGGGTTTCTGGCGATGATCGAGCGGGAGGCGGCGAACGCGCAGGCGGGACGGCCGGCGCGGATCATCGCCAAGATGAACGCGCTGGAGGATGTGGAGACGATCAATGCGTTGTACAAGGCGTCGCAGGCGGGGGTGAAGATTGAATTGATCGTGCGCGGGTTCTGCTGTTTGCGGCCGGGGGTGGCGGGGCTTTCGGAGAACATCCGGGTGACTTCGGTGATCGGGCGGTTCCTGGAGCACTCGCGGGTGTTTTACTTTTTGAACGATGGGCAGGAAGCGTATTACATGGGGTCGGCGGATTGGATGTCGCGGAATTTGTCGCACCGGGTGGAGGCGGCGGTGCCGATCGAGGAGCCTGCGTTGCGGCAGCGGTTGAAGGAGATACTGGAGATCATGCTGGCGGACAATCGGCAGGCGTGGGATCTGGCGGCGGATGGGACATGGACGCAGCGTCAGCCGGGGCCGGGGGAAGCGGATCGCGGGACGCACCAGCGGTTGATGGAGCTGACGCGGCAGCGGATGGTGCGGTAGGGTTGCGGGGGCGGGGGGGAGGGGAGGAGGGGAGGCGTGGTGGGGATGGGGGCTCTTTGGGGTGTGGGCGGCAGTTGGTACAATGGCGGGTCCATGAATGAATGCCGGATGATTGTGTTTTCCGGGCGCGTGCAGGGCGTCGGTTTTCGCATGACGGCGGTGGCGTTATCGCGCGGTCTGGCGGTGGCCGGGACGGTGCGGAACCTGCCGGACGGGCGTGTGGAGCTGGTGGTTCAGGGATCGAGCGGGGAGATCGAGTCGCTGGTGGGCCGGCTGCGCGAACATTTCGGGGGGTTCATTCGTAGGGTTGACGAGAGCCCGGCGGCGGCGTGTGAGGCTGCCGGCGACGGGATTGAGATTGTCCGCTAACGCACGGGGCTTATGTACATCATACTTGCGGTCGTGTTTGTGATACCGGCACTGGCGGGGTGGCTGCTGAAGTCGCGCCTGGGGGTGGGGCCGGTGTGGATGTTGACGGCAGCATCGGCCTGCCTGGTGACGGGGTGCCTGCTGAACCTGAGCACGAACATATTTTATTTTCTGCCGGGCGCCGGATTTCTGACGGTGGGGACGATCCTGGCGTTTCTGGTGTTTCTGGAATTCGGGGTTTTGCAGTTTGTGGGGCTGTTCCGGCTGGGGGCGTTGACGCGGATCACGTATTACGAAGGGCTGCTGCAGCCGCTGACGCTGATTTTGCTGGTGTGCGGGGTGCTGGCGATTTTCATGTTCGCCTTCATGCCGTTCTTCACGATCAACGAAGATTCGAAGATGTACCGAGACGTGGCGGTATCGCTGGTGTTTCTGTTCACGCTGCCGGTGATGATTTATTCGTCGACGAAGGTGATCGATGAGGACATCGAGAACCGGACGATGCTGATTTTGATGTCGAAGCCGATCGCGCGGTGGCAGGTGGTGCTGGGCAAGTACCTGGGGGTGTTGCTGCTGTGTTTTGCGATGATCGTGTCGATGGGGATTGTGGCGGGGGTATGCGGTCATTTTCGGTATTACGACGACATGCGGCTGGACTATTACGTGGCGACGGGCGCGCAGCGGTTGCAACTGGACATTGACAATGTGAAGGCGATGCTGGCGTTGGAGCCGGCGTTGCTGCTGCAGTTTCTGCAGATAGCGACGCTGGCGGCGGTGTCGGTGGCGGTGTCGACGCGGTGGGGTCTGGCGGTGAACGTGACGACGGTGATACTGCTGTATATCGCGGCGAACCTGGCGCGGTATGCGGTGAACTTCAATCTGCCGGGGCCGTTGAACGGGCTGGCGATGATCATCGCGCATCTGCTGCCGGGGCTGGGGTACCTGGATTTGAACCAGCGGCTGATATACGGGCAGTTCAACTACAAGCTGGGGGACCAGGTGGCGGGGCTGCCGACGTATGGTCAGATATGGGAGTACACGTGCATGGCGGGGGTGTACGCGGTGCTGTACATAACGGCGGCGTTGTCGTTCGGGGTGGCGGCGTTCCGGACGCGCGAACTGGTGTGATGGCGGATATGATGCGGGTTTTGGTTCCGGGTTACCGAGGGACATGTGAACACCGCGACCTCCTGGCATGTCGGACGCGCCGCCGGCCGATGCGCTGCATGCAACAGCGAGCTACCCCCTGGAACGACCTGCTGGGCGACCTTGTGCGAAACGGCGGGCGGCTCGGGGGCATCAGCGGGGGCGGCTGCGACTCCGCGGCACGAGGATGGGGGGAAGAAGGGGGGAGAGAACGAGGGGACGCAGGCGGCGCCGTTCGTGCGGATCGATTTTTGCGAAGCGTGCTGGGGTGAGGGGAAGCGGCCGGCGTCGCTGGCGGGAACGGGGGCGGTCGCGGGCGCTGGGGGAGCGGCGGGGGAGATGTTTTCATTCTGGAAGACGGTGGTGCCGGCGGCGCAGCAGAAGAAGAAGCTGCTGGTGGACGATTCTGTGCTGATGGACGTGTTCACGCGGATGGAGGGGAAGACCGAGCCGCAGGAGGTTCGCTTTCGGTTTGTGCTGGCGTTGATTCTGATGCGGAAGCGGTTGCTGAGGTATGAGGGGATGGAGGAGGGCGGCGCGGGGGGCGGCGGCGGAGGGCCGGGGGTGGAGACGTGGATCATGGCGCCGCGGGGATCGGACGGAGCTGGGCAGGCGGTGCATGTGATCAATCCGCATCTGACGGAGGAGCAGATTGGGGAAGTGAGCCAGCAGCTTTCAGCGATCCTGGCCGAGGAACTTTGATGGGGTTGAAGCTGGGTTTTTCGACGACCGCGTGTCCGGGGTGGGAGCTGCGGCGGATGGTGGAGACGGCGCAGCGGCTGGGGTATTCGGGGATCGAGCTGGTGCTTGGGGAGGGAGGACCGGGAGGCGGGAGCGTGCCGCTGTGGGGCGCGGCGGGGGCGGTGCGGGAGGTGCTGGCGGGTGCGGGGTTGTGCGTGTGTTCGCTGGCGACATCGGTGCGGCTGGATGCGGAGGGGGGTGATTGGAAGCGGGAGCGAGGGGCGCTGGCGGATGCGGCAGGATTGGCGCGGGAGCTCGGTGCGCCGGTGGTGACGGTGAGGCCGATCGAGCGGCGGCGTGGGGAGCGGATGGATCGGCTGGTGGTGAGGATGGCGGAGCGGCTGCGGGAGGCGGCGGGGGACGCGTGCGGGAAGCCGGCGGCGGCGGCGGGGCGGGAGGGCGTGAAGATTGTGGTGCCTAATGGGGGTGGATTTCGGCGGGCGCGGGATCTGTGGGTGCTGCTGGAGGCGGCGGATTCCGGACATGCGGGTGTGTGCTGGGATGCGGGGGTGGCGGGGGATTCGCCGGGGTTGGGCGTGCAGACGATGAATTACCGGGTGGGGTTGGCGCGGGTGTGGGATCGTGGGGTGGTGGGGGAGGGCGCGGCCGAGGCGACGCGGGCGGCGTCGCTGGGGACGGGAGTGGTGGCGGGGCGGCTGATGGTGGAGAGGCTGCTGGGGATAGGGTATGGGGGGTGCATTGCGTATGCGCCGCCGCCGGGAGCGACGGCGCCGGAGGAAGCGGAGAGGCTGCTGGAGGCGGCGGCGGTGGCGCTGAAGGGGTGGTCGGGGGGATTGGGGGCGCCGGGCGCGGGGGGAAAAAAGTCGGTCGGGCGCGGCGCGGTTGCCACTTGATGCGTGTCTGGCCTTATGCTGGTGGAATTATCCCTTGAGGGCATCATGTTTCATCCCCCCGCACTTCTGGCGTATTACCTGCACAGCCTGAACCCGATTATTTTTGCGTTTGGGCCGATCAAGGCGCGGTGGTACGGGTTTGCGTACCTGATGGGTTTTCTGATTGCGTATCTGCTGATCCGGAAATTGTCGCGGGATGGGATGCTGCGTCTGGCGCCGCAGAAGGTGCCGGACCTGGTGCTGAACTGCTGCATATTCGGGGTGCTGGTGGGAGGGCGGCTGGGATTCGTGTTTTTTTACGATCTGCCGCGGGCGCTGCATGACGGGTACACGCCCATGTTGTGGCACTTTTATTCGGAGTTTCCGTATTGGGGGGTACTGAACGTGATGGGCGGGGGGATGTCGGCGCATGGCGGGGTGGTGTTCACGATCCTGGTGCTGATTTATTTTGGGTGGCGGCACACGGTGCGGCCGCCGGGGGGAGGGCCGCTGCCGGACCGGAACAAGCTGATCATCAACCTGGGGGATGCGGCGTGCATGGTGGTGCCGGTGGGGTTGTGTTTTGGGCGGATCGCGAATTTTATCAACGGGGAGTTGTACGGGCGACCGACGACGGTGCCGTGGGCGGTGCAGTTTCCGTCGGAGATATATGCGCCGACGAATGACCAGATGGATCCGAGCGTGGCGGCGAAATTGCCGGGGGTGCTGCATCAGTTGTATGGGCCGTATGTGGACCCGGACACGGCGATGAAATCGCTGACAACGGCGCTGCAAAATCATTCGACGGCGGCGATGAACGCGGTGCGGGCGATTCTTCCGCCGCGGCATCCGTCGCAGCTTTACGAGGCGCTGCTGGAGGGGGTGTTGCTGTTTGTCATTGTGTGGACGATCGGGCGGTTGTGGCGGAAGGATGGGATGGCGTCGGGGGCGTTTCTGACGTTTTATCCGATCATGCGGATCATCGGGGAGCAGTTCCGCGTGGGGGACAATGCGACGGGGTCTGGCGGGCAATCTGGGGGGATATCGGCGGGGGTGATTTACAGCCTGCTGATGATCGTGCCTGGGCTGATTTTCTGGATTTACTGGATCATTCGGGACCGGCGCGTGCCGTGGATTCCGCAGGGGGAGGCGGGGGGGGAGGGGGCGTTTCCGGTGGAGACGTCTTCGACGGCCGGGGGTGGAGCTGCGGAGAGGCCGGCGGAGAGTGGTCGGTCGGCCTGAGGATATTTTTAACTAGAGGCGGTGGTGTGCGTGGGGTAATGTAGGTGGATCCCCCGAAGCGTGAGGAGCTGGCGGTGTCCCATCAACAGTTCGATCGGTTACTCGAACAGGTGCGTGCGCGCTGCCTGAGCATGGCGGCGATGGTGCAGCAGGCGGTGGCGCTGGCGTGCGATGCGATCACGCGGCTGGACGTGGATGCTGCGCGCAAGGCGGTGGCGGCGGAGGAGCGGATCGACGAAGAGGATGTGGAGGTGGAGCGTCAGGCGATCAACCTGATGATTTTGCATCATCCCTCGGCGACGGATTTCCGGGCGGTGTTCGGGATCGTGAAGATCAACGCGAACCTGGAGCGGATCGGGGATTGCGCGGCGTCTGTGGCGGAGCAGGCGCGGCGGGTGGCGGCGGCGGGGATCGAAGTGCCGCGGGAGGTCAAGCAGATTGCGGAGGCGGCGCTGAAGCAGGTGCAGCTGACGGTGCAGTGCCTGGGGTCGATGGATCCGGACCTGGCGCAGGAGGTATCGCGTGCGGACGATGCGGTGGACGCGCTCAACAGCCAGATTCAGCTCGATCGGCAGACGGCGATGGAGCGCGACCGGGCGAGCGTGCCGGGGAATGTGGCGCTGCTGGTGGCGGCGAAGTATTTCGAGCGGATCGGGGACAACTGCGTGAACATCGCGGAGGATGTGGTGTATTTGATGCGCGGGGAGATCGTGCGGCATACGCATGATCCGAATCGCTGACGGACGGGGGAATTGTCCACAAATACACACAAATGGGCACGAATGGCGCCTTTTGCGGGGAAATTTGTGTGCATTTGTGGGAATTTGTGGATGGGTAAGGCGGTGAGGGCGCTTACGCATAGGCGGGGGTTTCGGTGAAGCGGTGGAGTTGGACGGTGCCGGCGTGGACGGTGAGATAGGTGGAGGGGTGTTCGGTCCAGCAGCCGGAGTTGTAGTAGGCGATGGGGTTGTGGGGGGTGGGTTCCTGGGCGTCGGGTTGATGGGTGTGGCCGCAGATGACGCCGTCGCAGTCGTTTCTGGCGGCGAGGTGGCGTGCGCCGTGGCGGATGCGTTCGACGCAGCGTACGAAGACCTTGCTTTTGCGCTTGGCGAGGCGGGCGACGTAGTGGGTGCGGTCGATTTTCTGGAGCAGCCAGTAGCCGGCATCGGCGAGGCGGGTGAGGACGGGGTGGTCTTCGATGAAGCGGTCGAACTGGTGGCCGTGGACGATGAGGAGGCGGCGGCCGGCGGTGCGGAGGATGTATTGCTCGACGACGGCGACGCCCAGGAGGTGGGAGACGATGTCGGCGGAGCCGTCGTGGTTGCCGGCGATCCAGACGGTTTCGAGCTTGTCGGAGAGGTGGCGGATTTGGGAGAGGACTTTCCAGTGGGTTTTCTTGAGGCGGCGGAAGTCGATGGAATCGAAGACGTCGCCGTTGATGATGAGGCGGCGGGCGCGGATGTGGCCATCGAGGAGGGATTGGAGGAAGGCGGCGCAGGCTTTGGCCTGGCAGTTTTCGGCACCCAGGTGGATGTCGGAGATGATGACGGCGTCGAATGATGATTCGGCATCGGGGGGGGTGAAGTCGGGTTCTTCGGGTACCGCTTCCAGCGGCGGGCATGCCAGGGTCATGGGACACCTCCTGTGGGAGGATCGTCAGTGCGTGTGTGGATGGCGCTCGGGGGGCGCGAGGGTTTTGGCATTGCCTAATGCCGATTGCCTATTGTCCATTGCCAATTGGGGGGCGATGGTCAACCGGTAATTGGTAACTGGTAATTGGTAATTGGTAATTGGTAATTGGCAAGCTGCCCCTGTTTTCGTAAAATGCTTGCCTCTCTCAAACAGGAGTTTCCATGCCCGCGCCTTTCAAAGCGTCGCTGATTACGCCCGAAGCCATCGTTCTGGAGACCACGGTCACGCAGGCGCAAGTGCCGGCGTTTGATGGGCTTGTGGGGATTATGCACCAGCGGGCGCCGCTGTTGGCGAAGCTGGGGACGGGGGTGCTGCGGCTGGATACGGCCAGCGGGGCGGGGGGGCGGCAGGAGTTTCTGGTGTCAGGGGGCTATGCGCAGATGAAGGATGATGAGCTGACGATATTGACGACGGAGGCGATTCCGGCGGAGAAGGTGACGCAGCAGTTCATTGCCGGGGAGCAGGCGAAACTGTCGGCGGTGACGGGGGAGGATGTGGCGTCGCTGGATCGGCGGCAGGCGATCGAGGCGCGGATTCGCGCGGCGAAGCAGATGGCGAAGGGGTGATTGGTAAATAGTAATTGGTAATTGGTAATTAGTAATTCGCTGTCGCGGGTGATGGGAGCCCCATTTTCCGGCGTCAGCCAATTACCAGTTACCAATTACTTCGTCCCACCCAGGTCTTTCCATAATTGCAAAAACCGCTCGGCCATGGCGCTCACGGCGTTCTGGGCGTACACGCGCGCCCGGGCGCGATCGACGAAGGGGGGGCGGAGGGTCGAGTCGTTCATGTATTCTTCGAGGCGGGCGGCGATGAATCGCGGGGCGGAGTGGCGGGCGACCAGGCCGGTGTCGCCGTGGGAGACCAGTTCGGTCATGGCGGGCACGGGGGTGGCGATGACGGGGGTTCCGGCGGCCATGGCGGCGAGGAGGGCGCCGGTGCCAGTCGAGTGGTCGGGCGTGGCGAGGAGGACGTCGGCGGCGTGGACGAGCGCGGACCAGCGGGCGCTGCCGGGGGCGACGACGAGGAGATCGGGATCAGGCAGTGCGTCACGGAAGCGGTCAAGGCCGGGGTCTGTGGCGCGGCGGTCGGAGAGTGAGTTGCCGCCGGCGTCTTCGCGGAAGCGTGGATTTTCGCGGACGAGGACGCGGGTGCGGGGATAGATTTGCTGGAGGATGGCGCCGGACCAGAGGCCCCAATCGTGGCGGGCGGAGGGCCCGTCGCCGGCGAGGAGGAGGATGGGGCCTTCATCGGGGGCGATGCCCAGGGCGAGACGGAGTGCGGCGATGCCTTCCTCGGGGGCTTTGGCGTCGGCCATGGAGACGGCGGGGGGGATGAGGGAGATGCGATCGGGGGCGACAGCGGCGGCGAGGGCCTGGGCGGTGGCGGAGGACATGGCGACCCATCGCCAGGCGGGGCGGTCGAGGACGCGCAGGAGGCGGGTCTGGCGGCGGTCGGGGGGTTCGGTAAACAGGCCGACGCATGGGAGTTTTTTTCCAAAGGCGACGGTTGCGGCGACGATGGCGGACATGCCCCAGGCGTGGACGAGGGTTGGGCGGGCATCCCAGGTGAAGAGCGCGCGGCGGAGGGCGCGCCAGCCGGTGGGATCGGCCCAGCCGGCGGAGCGGATGGTGAGCATTCCATCGAAGATGTCGGCGAGGCCTGCCTGGCGTGCGAGTTCGACGGTGTCGTGCGGGCCGAGGACCGCGAGGCGATGGCGCACGTCGCCCGCCTGATGGCTGGCAGCCTTGAGCAGAAGCGCCAGCTGCTCGAATCCCTCGGCGGTGGTGGTGCGGTCCAGGAGGTGCAGCACGTCGATCATGGGCGGCACTATAACGCAGGCATCGCCGGAGCGCGCGCGTCGGCGGGACGGGGGCATTTACCATTTGGCTGGGAGGATTTACCATTCATGGCATGAGTGACACGACGCCATCGACGGATCCCAAGGAAACTGCGGACGCTCCGGAGCGGGTGGAACTGCCGCCGCCGCAGGGTGGGTCGGCTGTCGATGAAGGGACGGTGGGGGGGGCCGAGGTGGGGGCCGAGGGGCGGGCGGATTTGACGGCGGAGTCGATGCCGCTGGATCAGGTGATCGAGGCGTTGCTGTTTTCGACGGATGTGCCATTGTCGGCGGGGAAATTGGCGGAGATCGTGGGGCTGGATTCGACCAAGCCGATCAAGCAGGCGATCGAGCATTTGAATCGCTGCTACGAGATGCGGCCGGGGATGGGGGGAGAAGGCGCGGGGGGAGGCGGGGGGGCGTATCGGATTGAGGAGCGGGCGGGGGGGTATCAGCTTTTGACGTTGCCGCAGTATGCGCAGTACATCGAGCGGCTGGTGAGGAAGAAGGATGAGGGTCGGTTGACGCCGGCATCGCTGGAGACGCTGGCGATCGTGGCGTACAAGCAGCCGATCACGCGGGCGGGTGTGGAGGTGATTCGGGGGGTGGCGTGCGGGGAGACGCTGCGGACGCTGATGGAGCACAATCTGGTGAAGATCGTGGGGCGTGCGGAGGAGATCGGCCGGCCGATGCTGTATGGGACGACGCGGTATTTTCTGGAGGTGTTCGGCCTGGCGAACATCAAGGATTTGCCGAAGTCGGATGCGCTCAAAGAGCCCAGGTGATGTGGCGTCAAGGAGTACCGCCTTACGGCGGGAGCATCATGGCAGACCCCGCGATCCTCGCTGTGCCGTCCGCGGATTACGGTCCGCTGCCGGTGATACTGTTTTATGGCTTTGCGGCGTTGACGCTGGGATCGGCGGCGGCGGTGGCGCTTTCGGCCAACATTGTTCGGGCGGCGGCGGCGCTGCTTTTTGCGCTGATTGGGATTGCGGGGCTTTACCTGCTGTTGCGCGCGGATTTTCTGGCGGCGGCGCAGCTGGTGGTGTATGTCGGGGGGACGCTGATCCTGATGATCTTCGGGATCATGCTGACCTCGCGGCAGCAGCAGGCGGCGGAGGGATTGCGGTCGCGGGCGGCGCGGCAGCGGGAGTTTCTGTGGGGCGCCCTGGCGGCGCTGGGGCTGGCGTCGCCGCTGGCGACGGCGTTGCTGCTGGCGCCGTGGAAGCGGCCGGCGCTGGGCGCCGCGACGCAGCCTTCGGTGGAGGATTTGGGGCGGTCGCTGCTGGACCAGGGGCAATTTTTGCTGCCGTTCGAATTGCTGTCGCTGTTGCTGCTGGCGGTGATGATAGGGGCGGCGTACCTGGCCAAGTCGCGGCGTCCGTTGCCGCATTAGTGTGGAAGGCGCATGACACTCACGTTGACGCATTTTCTGGTGCTCTCGGCGCTGCTGCTGGCGTCGGGTCTGCTGACGATGGTGCTGAAGCGCAACGCGATCGGGATGCTGATGGGGGTGGAGCTGGTGCTGAATGCGGCGGCGCTGAACCTGACGGCGTTCAATGCTTTCGCTCCCGCGCCGGCGAGCGGCGGTGGTCCGCGGCTCGATGGGCAGATTTTCACGCTGTTCATCATTGTGATCGCGGCGGCCGAGGCGGCGATCGCGCTGGCGATCTTCCTGAATTTCTACAACAACTTCACGACGATCGACGTGGACCGCGGGGCGCACCTGAAAGGGTAGTCGCCGGCCCGCGAATTTGCGGTTTGAATTTTGCGTTTTGAGTTTTACCCGTGCCGACCGCTCATTATCTGATTCTCGCCGCGTTGCTGCCGCTGGTATCGTTCGTGGTGCTGATGGCGCGGGGGAAGCACTTCGGCCGGTTCGCGGGTCCGTTCGCGACGGTGCTGGTGTTCGGATCGCTGGGTCTGTCGGTGATCGGGACGGTGACGTGGATCGCCAAGCCGGAGTTCAACGCGGCGCATTATGTGGAGACGCTGTCGTACCGCTGGATTCCGCTGCCTGCGACCGCGTCGCCGGTGACGGTGCCGGATGTGACGGCGGCGGCGACCGCTCCGGCGACGAACGCGGCGGCGGCGGCGGCGCAGGGAGGCGGCGGCGGAATTCCTTTCGGCGTGCTGGTGGATTCGTTGTCGATCGCGATGTTCACGATGGTGACGCTGGTGGCGGCGCTGGTGCATCTGTTTGCGATTGCCTACATGGCCGAGGATCCCAAAGCGCCGCGGTTTTTCGCGCTGCTCGGGCTGTTCTGTTTTGCGATGCTCGGGCTGGTGCTGTCCAATTCGCTGCCGCAGATTTTCTTTTTCTGGGAGCTTGTGGGGATCGCGTCCTACCTGCTGATCGGGTTCTGGCATGAGAACCGGGCGCCGGCGACGGCGTCGCTGAAGGCGGTGCTGGTGAACCGTGTGGGAGACGCGCTTTTTCTCATGGGGATCGGGCTGCTGACGGTGCATGTGGGCATAGCCAATCTGACGCTTTACGATTCTTCCAGCACGCCGGTGCTTGCATCGGCGGTGGCTTCAACGGGACAGACGGAGCTGCTGAATCCGCAGCCGCAGTCGATTCTGCAGGATTTCACGCGTCTGGCGGTGGCGTCGGACGCGGGGTCGATTTTGTTTCACAATTTCGGCGCGTCGTTCCTGGGACTTTCGTGGTTGACGTGGGCGGGACTGTGCATTTTTGCGGGGGCGGCGGCGAAGTCGGCGCAGTTCCCGCTGCACGTGTGGCTGCCGGATGCGATGGCCGGTCCGACGCCGGTGTCGGCGCTGATCCACGCGGCGACGATGGTGGCGGCCGGGGTGTTTTTGGTGGCGCGTGTCTATCCGATCCTGACGATGGACGCCCGGCTGATCATCGCGGTGCTGGGATGCGTGACGCTGGCGATCGGGGCGCTGATCGCCCTGGTGCAGACGGACCTGAAGCAGATACTGGCCTATTCGACGATCTCGCAACTGGGCTACATGATGCTGTTTCTGGGGGTTGGCGGATATGTGGCGGGGCTGATGCACCTGTTCACGCACGCGTTTTTCAAGGCGGGCCTTTTTTTGGCGGCGGGCTCGGTGTTGCACAACCTGCATCACCAGCAGGACTTGCGGCGGATGGGGGGGCTGTGGAAACGGCTGCCGATCACGGCTTTCGCGGCGCTGCTTGCGGGGCTTTCGCTGGCGGCCGCGCCGTGGTTTTCGGGGGCATTCTCGAAGGAACTGGGGATGGCCTGTGTGTACGACTTCGCGCATCGGCTCTCGCTGGGGGGCGGCGGCCAGGCCAAATACGCGATGACGCTGTTTTGGGTGCCGACGATCGCATCCTATGTGACGGCCTTTTACATCGCCCGCTTGTGGTGGCTGACGTTCGGGGGCGCTCCGCGCGACGAAAAGCTGCTTCAGCACCTGCCCCCGCCCCATGAAAATGCCCTGATGACGCTGCCGCTGATTCTGCTGGCGTTCCTGTCGTTGTCGCTGTGGTTCGGTCCCTTTTTTGGGGTAGCGAGCCTGATCGGGAAGTCGCTTCCGCCGGGGGTTCCGATCGTGCGGCCGTCGGAAGGGACGCAGGCGCTGATCGCGCCGTTTCTTTCGTACGCATTTGCGGCGGCGCTGATCGTGCCGCTGTGGTATTGGCGAGGCTTTGGGCTGGCGGAGCGGTTCATTCGCCTGCCGGGGATCAACCTGCTGTACGTGTGGCTGCGGGAGAAGATGTTTTTCGATGATTTGTACCGCGGCGTGCTGGTGACGTCGACGCTGGCGGCGGCGGGGGTGCTGGCGTTCTGCGACCGATTCCTGGTGGATGGGGTGGTCAACGGGGTGGGCATGCTGGCGCGCGTGCTGGGGCGTCTGAGCGACCTGTTCGACCGGGATGGAATTGACGGGGCGGTCAACGGGATGGCGAGCACGGCGGCGGCGGCGAGCCGAGCCGCCCTGACGACCCAGACGGGCCGGATTCGGACCTACCTGCTGGTGCTGCTATGGGCGCTGGCGGCGACGGCGACGCTGCTGCTGCTGGTGCTTCCGCGCTGATCGCGGGCGGGGCGGCGGAACGTTGCGGTTTCCTGTTGGGCGTGGGAGATTACGGAACCACTGCTGAAGTACCATCTTGACACCATCGGCGGCCTCATTAGACTACGGGTAGCGTGGTCGGATCGTGCAGCTATCCCGTTGGCTCATTTCGCGGGACCGGGTCGCACCACCTCCTGTCGATGGCAAACCGCAGAACAGCTCGTTTTTAGGGAGGCGCCTCTGTGAGTACGCTCACCAAAACCTTCATCTTCCTCACGCTGTTGTTTTCACTCGCATTGGCGGTCATTTTGCTGGTGGGGATCCAGCGGATCGCTCCCTACAAGGAAAACCTGACGACCTACCAGCAGCAGGCGGCGGCGGCGATGGTGCAGTTGCAGGCCGAGCAGAATGCCCGGGCGTCAGCCGAGGCGCAGGTGGCTGCGGCGCGTGCGCAGCTGGAGCAGGCACAGACCCAGCTTCAGCAGCAGATCAGCGCGCTGAACTCGCAACTCGCGAAGCAGCAGATCGCGACTGCGGGCGTCGAATCCCGCAACACGCAGTTGACCAACGCCAATGCCCAGGCGACGGCCTTGTCCGACTCGCTGACGCAGCAGCTCGCGGCGGCGGAAAAAGAAATCTCGACCATCCGCCCCGAGCTGGTGAGCCTCACGCAGAAGAACGCCGACCTCAACCGCCAGAATAATGAACTGGCGACGCAGGAGCGGCTGGCCGAGCAGGCGATCCGCAAGCTGCAGGAAGCCGTGCAGGCGAATACCGGCCCGGGCGGGGCGGCCCTGAACACGACCAACGGGCAGGTGACCGAATCCAACAATGCGGCGCCGGGCGGGACGAATAATCAGGTCAATGGCAAGATCACCAACATCGCCCAGTCGGCCGGCAACACGCTGATCGAAACCCGGCTGGGGACGACGTCCGGCGTGAAGAACGGCGACAATTTTGCGATCTACCGTCCGCAGGGCGGGAAGCTGACCTGGGTGGCCGACGCCCATGTCGATCGGGTGACCGATGACGCCTCGGTGGCGACGGTGACCAACGCCAATGATGGCATGAGCCCGCAGACGGGCGACATCGTGATGCTGAACCAGGCGAACGCCAGCGCCCACTGAGGTTGCCGGTCCCCCCTGAAAATAGGCCGCTCGGCAGGCCAGATAGCAGGGATCGGGGCGATCGGAATGTTTGTTTCGTGTTTCGTTACTCCAGTGCCAGCCCGCGACCGGCCGATAATGTTATGGTGCCTGCCGGAGGACCCCGGAAGGTGCCCGTCGCTCGGCTTGGGAGGTAAACCATGAGCCGCGTCAATACTCCGGGCACCATACGGGTTCGCCCGACGCCCAATGTGTACACCGCGATGGCCTTTGTGTCGATGCTGGCGATGCTGGCGGCGCTGGCCTATACGGCGTGGAAGTTTCACGATGTGGGGCTTCTGTAACACGGGCTTCGGGGGGAAGTTCCGCTTCGCCGGGACCCTTTCGTGCGGCATGCGGCGGTCTTGTGGCGGGAAGCCAGGGGCGGCCGAAGGCTGGCGGAAGGGGTGTGCCGGCGGCGCATGCAACCGTCGCGACATTCCAACCGGTGGCCTGATGCTCCGCTTTGGCCTATAATCCCGAGCGGCGCTGATCCATATTGACCTTTCCATGCGTGCCAGGCCACATCCCGGCAGATCCCGGAGTGCCCCGCCCACGCACCCCGCGCTCAGCACCGCACCGCAAGGAGTCGCTGCCCGTGTTTTTTGATTCGATCCTCGGCTGGTTCAGCCTCGACATGGGTATCGACCTTGGCACCTGCAACACGCTGGTGTGCGTGCGGGGGGAAGGGATCGTGCTCAACGAGCCTTCGGTGGTGGCCGTCAAAAAAGGCACCAACCGCGTCTTGCAGGATGGCAACGCGGTGGGGCTGGTGGCCAAGGAAATGCTCGGCAAAACGCCCGGCAGCATCACGGCGATCCGCCCGCTCAAAGACGGCGTCATTTCCGATTTTGAAATCACCGAGGCGATGCTGGCGTATTTCATCCGGCGCGTGCATGGGCGGCGCAGTTTGGTCAAGCCGCGGGTGGTGATTGCGATTCCGTCGGGCATTACGGCGGTGGAGAAGCGGGCGGTCTTGGATTCGGCGGAACGGGCGGGCGCTCGGCGGGTGTATCTGGTCGAAGAGCCCATGGCCGCGGGCATCGGGGCGGGGCTGCCGATCACGGAGCCGCAGGCGAGCATGATCGTGGACATCGGCGGGGGCACGACGGAAGTGGCGATCATGACGCTGGCGGATATCGCGGTCTCGGAATCCATTCGCACGGCGGGGGACGATTTCGATGAAGCGATCGTGAACCACATGAAGAAGACCTACAACCTGATGATCGGCGATCAGTACGCGGAGAAGATCAAGATCGAGATAGGCAGCGCGGGGGCGTTCGGGGAGGAGAAGCAGATGGAAGTGCGCGGGCGGGACATGATTTCAGGCTTGCCGCGGAAGTGCATCGTGACCAGCGAGGAGATTCGGGAAGCGTTGCAGGAGCCGGTCGGGCAGATCATTGACGCCGTGACGCGCACGCTGGAGCGGGCCGAGCCGGAACTGGCCGCGGACCTGGTGGAGACGGGCATCTGCCTGGCGGGTGGCGGGGCGCTGCTTCGTTCGATCGACAAAGTGCTGCATCAAGCGACGGGGCTGCCGGTGCGCATCGCGGACGATCCGCTGACGTGCGTCGCCCGCGGGACGAGCGTGTTTCTCGAGAACCTCGAGCTCTGGAAAGACACGATGGAATCGGACATGTCTGATTTGTAGGAGAAGAAGCAAGAATCAAGAAATCAGAAGGGGGTAGGGATCAACTTTTCTGATTTCTTGATTCTTGCTTCTGGATGCTCGTCCCATGCATTTGACGCCTCGGCAATGGTTCTGGTATCTGGTCGTCGCGGCGGGAGCGTTTGCGTTTGTCGGGCGCGGGCCTGAGGCGACGGCTGGTGGGGTGGGGGGGGGGCACACGCAGCCTTCTTTTTTTCGCCGGGCCGAATGGCTGGTGTGGTATCCGGAGGATTTGCTGCTGGTGCCGGGGCGGTTTGTGTTCAGCCGGATGCAGTTTGCGGCGGTGGCGGGGGTGCATCATTTCACGGAAGCGCGTACGGATCAGGCGACGGCGGATGCGCTGCGCGACCAGATTCGCTACCTCGAGAACGTTGTGGACTATCAGAACGGGCAGATGCAGGACCTCAACGCGCGTCTGGCCGAGATACACAGCATGAAGCCGCGGGGGCTGACGGAAAAAGACCTGCTGCCGGCCAACATCATCGGTTTTCAGGCGGGTCCCGGCGCGGCGACGGTGACGCTCGACAAGGGCGCCGCCGACGGGGTGCAGCGGGACATGGTGGTGATTGCGAAGCTTTCGCCGATCGGCCGGGTCGCCGCGGTGGGTCCCAAGACGTGCGCCGTGCGCTTGCTGACCGATCCGGACAACCGGGGCGTGCTGGCGCGGATCGTGCGGAAGTCGGACGCCAGCGATGACCTGATCGCCAACGGGTGCCTCGTCACCGGCGCGGGCGACGGCCAGATGCGCTGCGATTCCATCTCCGTCACCGATACCCCGATCCCACCGGCCCCCGGCGACCGGGTCCAACTCGTCGATTCCTCCTGGCCCCCGAAAACGCAGTACATGATCCTCGGCGACGTGACCGCGGTCGGCCGCAACGATCGCCAGCTTCTGCGCTACTCGGTGACGATCGCGCCGCGGGTCAATCCGGCCGGGGTGCAAAGCGCGCTGATCGTCCTGCATGGCGACTGAGGCGCTTGCGATGAATCTCGCCGTGCATTGGGAACAGGTCACTTCACCTGGTGAAACGCCACGATCTGGTGGGTGTTCACGAAGGTGAGGTTGTCCGTGCCGGGGGTCTTGATGCCCAGGAAATAGCCGGTGTCGTTGACGTAGAGCGTGCTGACGAAGGCGCCTTCGAGCGTTTTGCCGTTGGCGAGGTCCAGCGACAGCGGCTGGTCGTGAAGGCGCAGCAGCCAGTTGGTCGAGTCGCTGTCGCCGGGGGCAGTGGTCGCCGCGGGGATTGTCGACCAGATGCCCAGCACCATCAGCAGCATGGCGACCGTGGCGGGGAAGGCCCAGCGAATGGGTAAACGACGCATGGCAATTCCTTCCGAGAGATGAGCGAGTGTTCCCTTAAGTGGACAGCCGCCGCCGCTGAATGTTGGCGGGCGGACGGGGCAAGATTGCGACAATCCATTACACTCATGCCTGACCATCCCCCGAACGGAGCTTCCGCATGGACCTGTCCAAAGCCCCCGCGCTTGAATCGCTGGCTCCCGCGCTCGAGCGCGTGTTTGAACTCGCCGGGCGAAAGATCGTTGATCTCGACAAATCCTGGGACGAAGCGGGGGGGGGCAAGGGCACGCCGGTGTTCACCGTGGAGGGCCGCTACACGACGCGGGGATGGACCGAATGGACGCAGGGGTTCCAGTTCGGCATGGCGATTCTCGCGTTCGACGCCACGCGCGATGAAAAGCTGCTGATGCTCGGCCGCGACCGCACGTTTCAGCGCATGGCGCCGCACGTGTCGCACATCGGCGTGCACGATCATGGCTTCAACAACATCTCGACGTATGGCAATCTGCGGCGTTTGATGCGCGAGGGGGTGATTCCGCATGATGGGTATGAGCTGTCGTTTTATGAGTTGGCGCTGAAAGTTTCCGGCGCCGTGCAGGCCGCCCGCTGGACGCCAATTTTTTCCAACCCGGAGCAACCGACCAACCGCGATACCGGCTACATCCATTCCTTCAACGGCCCGCACTCGCTCTTCTCCGACACCATCCGCTCGCTGCGCTCGCTGTGCCTGGCCTGGCAACTGGGGCACGCGCTGATGGGCGAAAATGATCGGCCGGTGAATCTGCTGCATCGGGCGATTCATCATGCGCTGACCACGGCGACGTACAACGTTTACTACGGCGCGGGGCGGGACAGCTACGACACGCCGCCGGAAAAAGGCCGCACGGTTCACGAGTCCATTTTCAACATCACCGATGGCCGCTACCGCTGTCCGTCGACGCAGCAAGGCTATTCGCCGTTCTCGACGTGGACGCGCGGGCTGGCGTGGATTCTCTGTGGTTTTGCCGAGCAACTCGAATTCCTGCAGAGCGTGCCGGACGTCGCATTCACGCGCGGGGGCTTCGACCCGGAAAAAATCACGGACGTATACGAACGCGCGGCCATTGCGACGGCCGATTGGTATATCGCCCATTCCTTTCCCGACGGCATGGTCTACTGGGATGCCGGGGCTCCGGGAATTCCGCGCGATGAAAATTATTTGCAGAATCGCGATCCTTACAGCGCACCCGAGCCTCTTGATTCCAGCGCCGCCGGCATCGCCGCACAGGGCTTTTTCCGCCTCGCCAGCTATCTTGAAAAAATCGATCGCCCGCGCGCCGAAAGATACGCCGCCGCCGCCCGCCTGCTCGCCCGGACGCTTTTCTCCGAGCCCTACCTCGCCACCGATAAATCCCACCAGGGGCTCATCCTGCACTCCATCTACCACCGGCCCAACGGTTGGGACCACATCCCGCCCGGCCGGAAAATTCCTTGCGGTGAATCGAGCATGTGGGGCGACTACCACGCGCTGGAACTGGCGCTGCTGCTGCGCCGGCAACTGAAAGGCGAAGCCTACATCACGTTCTTCGATCAGTGAAAAAGCGTCCGGAGTTCACGCTTGAGCGTGTCTGGTCTTTGCCATCCCATGGCACCGTTCAGGCTACAATGCACCGTGCCGGGAGTAACGCCCTAAACCACCGTGCGAGAATTGTCATGCATCGGCTGCGGACATCCTTCCGGATTCTCTGCCTTGTGCTGGCGGGGCTGCTGCTCTTTATCATTGTTCGGTCTTATTTCATCAGTGATCGCCTTTATCACGCGCCGGGCACCATCCAGCAGGAACAGTCACAGGCGATGGTGTCGCCTGATGTGAGCGTGACGGTCAGCCGCGGCGCGATCGAGGTGTACAGTCTTACATGGGGGAGCGGCGGCTCCGATTCCGGTGCGTTCTGGCAATACGAACTCGCGCCGCCGATTGCACTGTTTGACCAACCTTTTTATGCGGCCCATCTCTCCCGGAATATCTCCTTTCCGGGCTTCTTTGACCGCGAATTGCCCGTGATGACCAGCGCCGGTCCCCTTTCTTCAATCACTCCCGGCCATGCGGATTGGGCGTTTTCGCTGTATTACCTGCTTTTCCTCGTCGCCCTTTATCCTGTCATGCACGCCATAAGTATGTGGCGCCAGCGCCGCCGACATAGCCAAGACCTGTGCACCCGCTGCGGCTACGATCTCCGCGCCTCGAAGGACCGCTGCCCGGAATGCGGAACGCCTTTCAGCGAAAACCCGAAGCAAATGCCGCTGCCGATCGGTTAATCGGTCGCGTGGCGCGCACCACTGTTCTTGTTAAAATGAGTGCTCGCTGGAGGTCCTCCATTATGCCGAGACTTTGGCGCACCATATTGCTCTTTATGTTCGCCTTGGGGCTCGTCGCGCGCGCTCAATCATGGAGCGACACGGCTCGCAGCACCGTTTCCGTGGAATCGTTGGTTGCGCAATCGCCTATCATTGCCATTGTCACACCGACGGCATGGCAAAATCTCGGTTCCTCTGCCATGGTTGATGTTCACGTCGAAGAATCATTACGCGGCGCGCCGCCCCGCACTACCCGCTTTCTGATCATGGAGGAAAATGGACGTTTTCCTATTCCTTCAACCGATGTCACCCATCGCTATCTGGTGTTTGCGCGTGGGATGGTGGCCAAGGGAATGGACCTGCTCACTGCGCCGCCAGCCAATTTGGATGCTGCACTGGATCCGCCTTTTCGCAACCTGCGTGCTGAACCGATTACCTCGCCCGATGCGCTCGTCAATGCGATAAGGGCCGAAATCCGTGTTACACCGGAGCCACCAGTTGCGCAGGTCGATGTTGCGCTTCCCGGCAAGGTCACATTTGTTTTGAAGGTGCCGGCCGATGAGCGCGTCGAACAATATGGCCGACAATTGCTCGCCAGCCCCGATCCTGGTTACGGGATCGGCATCCTTGAAAACTTTCCATCCGCGAACAATGTGGCCAGCATTCGGCCTTTCCTTGCAGATCCACATCTTGAGGATCAATACTTCAGTATTAGTCCTTGGAGCCAGCGAACCTACGCAGTGCGCGAAGCCGCCGTACGCGCACTGACCGCAATGGGTGTCGCTCCAAAGGGTATTGTATTGCGGGCTCCCGGCAACGATTATCGGCCGCTCGCGATATGGTTAATCGTCGCTCTGGCCGCTGGAGTTTGCCTCTGGCTGGTCGCCGGTCGCATGCGCATCCTCCGATCTCGCTGGCGGCGCATTGAATGCGCGTCCGCCCTGTGCGTTATTGGCGTGCTGATCCTGGCGGCGCGCAGTTACGACCACATTACCGATGTGTCCGTCGCCGGGGCGGGTCAACTCCATTCCCTTTCCTTCTACAACGGATTCGTGCGCTACGAAATGCTGCTTAACTTTCGTCGGACGGCGTCCCTCCAGTACCTCGATCTCGCGAATGCCGCCGCGCCGCAATACCTTCCGCTGCGAGTGTGGCACCAATTCAGTTTCCACCCCGGCTACGGGGCGCCGGAACATTACATAATCGGTGAGCCGGGCCCACTCCGCGATGGTCCCTACGCTTATCGCCTCGTCGCCTTTCATACCCTCTACCTGGCGATACCTTTCGCCGCCCTGTTGATTTATCCCGTTATCAAAGCGGCGCTCGACGTCCACCGCCGGCGATCCCGACGTCGCCTCAATCTGTGCCCACTCTGCGGCTACGACCTCCGCGCCTCCACAGAACGTTGTCCTGAATGCGGACAACTTATTCCTCCGCGCAACCTTGTCGCATCGCTCCCGCCGTAAGGCACACCCTTTGCAAATGGCACCTGCAGAGTTGTTTTTCGCAGGATTCAGCCATGCGTATGGGCGTTTTTAGTGTGTTTCCTCTGGTTTTCCTGACGGCTGCCTGTTCGCAGATGCAATCGCCGCAGGCCCGGCGCGACCTGGATTCTCAGCGCGTCGCCCGTCAGAAAATCACGACACTCTTCGCCGATCATTGCGACCGCTTCACGTGCGATTCCTTCACCTATGCCAATCACACCATTCACGCGACTGGCATTCACATCGCGCCCGATCCCAGCATCACGCAGGATCATCCCTCCGCCACGCTGGCCGTGAAGGACCTGCGGATTGTTCTCGCCGAAGATCCGACGCCCGCGGCCGACCTGCGTCCGGTCGAGATCGACATCGACGAACCCACCCTTCGCCGGCCCGACGCCCTGCGCGCCAGCACGGATCCCACGCCCGTTGAAGCGGCCCTTTCCACCTTCATCATCAACACGCTCGACCAGATGTCGACGCCCGAATGGACGAAGCTGTTTGATCTCACGCCCGACCTTGCCGCGCCCCCTCCCGAAGCCCGCGCCGCTTGCGAGCGCGAGTTCGGGGCGCTCCAGCGCGTGAATGTTCATCTGCTGCGCATCGAAATGCCGCCGGATCAGGAAGGGGCACCGCCCGACGCCCTGGTTCTCTCGGCGGACATCACCAAGGGCGATGACGGGGAGTGGAGCGCGGCGATCAGCGCCGGCCAGCAGACCGGTAACACCGTCGCACAGCTCGCCCCCCCAATGCACGTCCTGTTCGCCGTCGACGGGCCGCGGCTCATGGCGCGGTCGCCGGACATTTCCTGGGATGCCGATACCGCTACAGCGCTGGAGCGATAACACATCCACAATGCAGCGCTTATAGCGCAACTTTTTTCGGGGCCAGACGTTCGCCTTTGCGGAGAGCGGCCTGCGGGCCGACATGGGCGGAGACGCCCATGCCACGACGATCAGCGGGTCCCATCGCATTCCGCCAGGATCGCGTTCCCAATCCCGCTCCAGTTCTGATAAAAAGTACACCCGACGTTCCTTCCGGGCCGATGTTCGGGGGGAGATGAGGCGTTTCTTGCGCGTGAACGGATGCCGGCAACTAAAACAGCGAATCGATGGCCGACACGGATGAGCTTTCCGCGGCGGGCGGGCGGGGGATTGGAAGTGGTGCCGGCGCTGGTGACGGCCGTGCCGATGCGGCCCTATATCGGGGGACGGTCACGGTTTGTGCTCACGCCGCTGTCGTTGTCTCTGGACCAGCTACTGTTCCTCATCACCGCAGCGCTGCTGTGCATTGGCCTGGTGATGGTGCAAAGCGCGGACGCCCGCATCCGTGGAAACACCGATCACTGGCTCTTCGAGTCACTCAACAGCAAGAACCTGATCCATGCGTGCGTGGCGATTCTGGCGATGACGGCGTTCTGGCGGATGGATTACCGCTGGTTCCTCGGCAAGACCGGGGTGCCGTTCGGAATGCTGCGCAGCCCCGCGACGTGGCTGACGGTCATCACCATCGGGCTGCTGGTCGCGGTGCTGGTGACGCCCTTTGGCAAAGAGATCAACGGGGCGCGGCGCTGGTTTGCGCTGGGGCCGATCGGGTTTCAGCCGTCGGAACTGGCGAAGTTGTCGCTGGTGCTGTTCGTGGCGGCGTATGCGGTGCATCGGGCGAGCAAAGTCCGCAGCTTCGTGTGGGGCTTCATTCCGCTGATGATCGTCTTTGGCATGACGGCGGCGCTGGTGGTGAAGGAAGATTTCGGCACGACGGTGCTGATCGCGGCCGTCGTGCTGCTGATGACGGTGATGGCGGGCGTGCGGCTGTGGCAATTGGCGCTGCTGGTTCCGCCGATCGGGCTGGTGATTTACAAGATGCTCAACACGCCGTGGCGGCGCGAGCGGCTGCTGGCGTTCCGCGATCCGTGGGCGGTTTCGCAGGGGGCGGGCTACCACGTCATTCAGTCGTTGCTGACGATCGCCAGCGGCGGGTTTCGCGGGAGCGGGCTGGGCAACGGCATTCAGAAGATGGGGTATTTGCCGGAGGATAACACCGATTTCATTTTCGCGGTGATCTGCGAGGAATTGGGGTTCGTGGGGGCGCTGGTGGTGATCGGCCTGTTCGCGGCGTTCGTGTTCGTGGGCTGGCGGATCATGTGCCGGACCGAGCATCTGTTTGGCAAGATGGTCGCGTTTGGCATCACGGCGATCGTGGGGTTGCAGGCGGCGATCAACGTGGCGGTGGTGACGGCCTCGATGCCCACCAAGGGCATCGCGCTGCCGCTGATTTCCAGCGGCGGGACGGGATGGATCATGAACGCGGCGGCGATCGGGGTGTTGATGAGCATTGAGCGGGTGAATCGCCAGGAAGCGGCGGCGGCGGCGCGGGGCACGCGGCCGGCGGAACCGGCGGTCGGATTTCCCGTGGAAGTGCATGCGGTGGAGGCGGTGCCGGTGGTTGAGGCGCAGCCGGTGGCGGCGCGCGAGGCGGCGGCCTGAGGGGAAGAATGTGGTTCAATTGGGGTGCTGGTTCAACTGGTGACATTGGGGGTGGGGCAGCCGCGCGAGGGACAGCGCGGGGAAAGTGCAGGGATGGATGACGACGGTGATTTGGCCGCATCGGGCGAAAACGGTTTTGGATATGACGCGGCGGGCGAGTTCTGAGACGGCGCGGCGCGACGCGGTGGGGGGGGCGGAGGCGGTGCGGACGCTGCGCGTGGTGATGGCCGGCGGCGGCACGGGCGGGCATTTGTATCCCGGTCTCGCGGTGGCGTCGGCGCTGGAAGCGCAGGCGGAGTCTTCAGGGCTGCGGCTGGAGATTCTGTGGGCGGCGACGCCGCGGGCGGTCGATCGCCGGCTGCTGTCGGGATTCGGCGAGCGCTACATTCAACAGCCGGTGCAGCCGTTGACGCGATCGATCAAGAAATTGTGGGGGTTCTGGACGGGCTGGCGTGAAAGCTGTGCGCTTTGGGGCGGGCGCATGGGTCGCGGCGAAGTGGATTGCGTCGTGGCGCTGGGCGGATATGCCGCCGGGCCGGCGGCGTATATGGCGGCCAAGGCGCGGAAAACGGGACGAAAAATTCCCGTGGTGCTGCTCAATCCCGATGCGCTGCCCGGGCTGGCCAATCGCTTTTTGCTCAGGCGCGCGGACGTCATCGTGACACAGTGGCCGCTGGCTGAGAAGCATCAGGCGGCGGTGAAGAGCGGCGGGGGGGTGGTCAAAGCGCTGGGGTGTCCGATCCGCGCGGAGTTGATCGGGCGAACGCGCGCCGAGGGGGCAGCCAAACTGAACATCGATCCCGAACGCCGCACGCTGGTGGTCACCGGCGCCAGCCTGGGGGCCAAGACCATCAATGATGCGATCCTGAAAATGCTCGAGAATCCCGCCGCGCGCGAGATATTCGAACGCCGAGACGCCAGCGGCTGGCAGATCCTGCATCTCGCCGGCCTCGAGCAGGCGGCGGACGTGCGCCTCACCTACGCCCAGTGGCCGGCGCTGCGGGCCCACGTGATCGATTACTGCGACGACATGGCCAGCGTGTGGGCGGTCGCCGATTTCGCGATTGCCCGCGCCGGGGCGAGCACCTGCGCCGAGCTGACCGCCTGCGGCGTGCCTGCGGTCCTGCTGCCTTACCCCTTCCACAAGGACATGCACCAGCGCGCCAACGCACGCGAGCTGGCGAAAGTGGGCGCCGCTCTGATTGTCGAAGACACGAAGGAAGCCGGCGGCAACGCCCTGGCTGTTAAACGCGCCCTCGACACGCTACTGTATCAGGACGCGGCCCGGGAGCAGATGGCGGCGGCGGCGCGGAAGGCCGGAAAGCCCGCGGCGGCCGAGGAAATTGCCGGGGAAATTCTGGCCCTCGTGCGGGAAACGACGCGATAAGGAATGTGATCCGTTGTCAGTGGCCGGCAGTGAGTTCGACCGGCCAGAATCTCTGACGACTGTCCACTGACCATTGACAACTGGTCGCCGCAAGGAGGCGGAAACGGATGCCCCCGATCATTCAACAGAAGGCCGTGATGTACACCGTGAAAGATCTGCTCCACACGATCAAGCCGCTCAGCGCGGTCCGAGCCGAGGCCGTTACCGCGGCGCCGGAACGGCCCCGCGAGGCGACCCCCTTCACCGGGCGCCACGTTCATTTCGTGGGCATCGGCGGCAGCGGCATGAGCGGGTTGGCCCATATGCTCATCAACTTCGGGGCCGTCGTCTCCGGCACGGATCGCACCCCCTCCTCCGTCACCCGGCGCCTCTCGGAGATCGGTGCGGCCGTTTCCTATGAAGAATCCACCGGCTCGCTGCCCGACGGCGTCGATACCGTCGTGCATTCCGCCGCCGTGAAGAGCGACCATCCCGAACTCATCGCCGCCAAAACCCGCGGCTGCGAAATCGTCAAATACGCCGCGATGCTCGGCCGCGTGATGAAGCTCAAGCATGGCGTCGCCATCGCCGGCACCCACGGCAAATCCACCACCACCGCCATGACCGCCCATGTCCTGCTCTCGGCGGGCAAAGACCCCTCGTTCGTCGTGGGCGCGACCTGCCCGCAACTCGGCGGGTCGGCACGCTCGGGCAAGGGCGACGCCTTCGTCGTCGAAGCGTGCGAATTCGACCGCAGCTTCCACAACCTGCACCCGCGTATCGGCGTCGTGCTGAACATCGAGGAAGACCACCTCGATTACTACAAAGACATTCACGAGATCAACGCCAGCTTCCACACGTTTCTCTCGCAGGTCGATCCGGCGGGCGTGGCGATCGTCGCCGCGAACGACGCCAACTGCGTCATCGCCACACGCAATCTCGAACAAAACGTCGAAACTTACGGCATCGATGTGTCCGCCGACTGGCAGGCCACGGGCATCCGCCGCTTCCAGGGCAAGGCCCACTTCCAGGTGAGCTACAAAGGCAAAAAGCTCGGCCGGCTGACGCTGTCGATCGCCGGCCGGCATAACGTGGGCAACGCCACGGTCGCCGCGGCGATCGCCACCCATTGCGGCGTGCCCTGGGATCAGATCGCCACCGCCATCGAAAGTTTCCGCGGCGCCGACCGGCGCTCGCAGCTTCTCTGGCAGGGCCCCCTCGCTGGAAATCCCGAAGCGCTTCCGGTGACGGTGATGGACGATTACGGCCACCATCCCACGGAAATTCGCGCGACGCTTCTGGCCCTGCGCGAACACTACCGCCCGCAGCGGATGATCTGCGTATTTCAGCCGCACCAGCACTCGCGCACGCGTTTCCTGCTGGACGATTTTGCCAGGAGCTTTTCGCATGCCGACCTCACGATCGTGCCCGACATTTACTTCGTGCGCGATTCGGAGGCCGATCGCAAAGCAGTGAACTCGCAGATGCTCGTCGAGCGGATCAAGCAATCCGCCGCCGAGAAAAATGGCGCGCAGGATGCTCTCTACATCGCAACCTTCGCACACATTCAAGACTATCTTTTGACGCACATGCAGCCGGGCGACCTCGTCGTGTCGATGGGGGCGGGCCCGGTTTGGGAAGTTACGGATGGACTGGTACGAAGAATTCGGGGAACAGGTACGGCTTAACGTACCGCTGGCCCCGTTGACGTGGTTTGGCGTAGGCGGCCCGGCGGCGTATTTCATCACGCCGCGTGATGTGCCGCAGTTGCAGGCGATTGCTGCGCGCCTGCGCGAGAAGGAAATTCCGATTTACGTCCTGGGCGCGGGGGCCAACCTGCTGGTGCATGATGAAGGGGTGAACGGGGCGGTGATCTGCCTCAATTCGCCGGAGTTCAAGAGGGCCGACGTGCCGGCGGCCGCCACGAACGGTCCCGTGACCGTCAGCGCCGGCGCCGGCAAAGACGTGCAGAAACTGGTTCTCGAATGCGCCCACGCGGGCCTTTCGGGCCTCGAATGCCTCGCGGGAATCCCCGGTTCCGTCGGCGGCGAACTCCGCATGAACGCGGGCGGCGCGTTCGGCGACATCGGCTCCGCCGTGCATTCCGTCACCGTCATGGACACCACCGGCCAGGTCTTCACACGCCTTAAGGAAGACCTCGTCTTCGAATATCGCAAGTCCAACATCGCCGCCAAATTCATCCTCGGCGGCAGCTTCGCGCTCACGCCGGACGACCCGCAGCGCGTCGCCAACAAGGTCAAGGAAATCTGGATGTACAAGAAAAACAGCCAGCCGCTGGCGGATCACTCGGCCGGATGCATTTTCAAAAATCCCCGCGGCCTCTCCGCCGGCGCGCTCATCGACCAGGCGGGAATGAAAGGCAGCACCGTCGGCGGCGCGGAAGTCAGCGGCAAACACGCCAACTTCATTACGGCGAAGAAAGGCAGCAAGGCGGCTGACATTCTCACGCTGATCGAACAAGTGCGCGGGCGCGTGAAAGACAAATTTGATGTCAACCTGGAAACGGAAGTCGTCATCTGGTGAACAATGGCTTTTGCCACAGAGACACAGAGGCACAGAGAAAGGCAAACAGCCGGACCTGAATCGTTGGGAACTCTCTGTGCGGTCCTCTGTGAGCTCTGTGCCTCTGTGGCAAAAACGATGGAATAGGCAAGTCTTTCAACAACCGGCAAAGGATTGCAGGAACAACAGTATGGAACGGAAACTGGACATCACCCTTCTTTGCGGCGGCATCAGCGCGGAGCGCGAGGTGTCGCTGATGACCGGCACGCAGATCGCCGAGGCGTTGCGAACCGTCGGCCACCGCGTGTGGCAATCGGACATCGCCCCCGACAACCTCGCCGCCCTGGATCGTCGCCCCTGCGACCTGATTTTCCCGGCGCTTCACGGCACCTTCGGTGAAGATGGCGCCCTCCAGGAAATTCTCGAAGCCCGCGGCCTCCCCTTCGTCGGCTCCGGCGCCGCCGCCAGCCGCATCGGCATGGACAAGGCCGCCGCCAAGAGCCAGCTCCTCGAACATGGCGTGCCCACGGCCAACTGGCAGGTCGTCTACTCCCACAAATTCAAGGACAACTGGACGCCCGCCACAGGCATCGGCTACCCCTGCGTCATCAAGCCGGTGAGCGAAGGCTCCTCCGTCGGCTGCAAGGTCTGCAGGACGCTGGATGAAGCCCGCAATCATCTCGCCGCCACGCTGCCGCGCTTCGGGGCCATGCTCGTCGAGCAGTTCATCGACGGGTATGAGCTCACCGTCGGCATTCTCGACGGCCGCACGCTTCCCGTGATCTGGGTGCAGCCCGCCACGCCCTTCTACGACTACGAAGCGAAGTACACGCGCGAAGACACGCAGTATCTCTTCGACATTCCGCTGCCCGCGCGCGTCCTGGATGCCGTCCGTAAAATCTCCGAGGAAACCCACGCCTGCCTCGGCTGCCGGCACCTCTCGCGCGTCGACGTGATGGTCGACCGCCGCACGCAGGAACCCTTCGTGCTGGAGATCAACACGATGCCCGGCTTCACCACGCACTCGCTCGTGCCCAAGGCCGCGGCCAAAGCCGGAATGCCGTTCACCGAATTGTGCGACCGCCTGGCGCAAATGGCGCTGCGCGACGCCGCGGTGGGGTCACGCTAACCAAGGATCTTCGAGGCAATCATGTTCTGGCTTCGCCCACAGCAGGAATCCATGCCCCACGCCGTCGCCGAAAAGCCGCCGGCGCCCCGCCTCGCGCCCTGGGTCCGCGGCCTGCTCACCCTCGCGATCGTGCTGCTGCTCATCGCCGGCATGATTGAAGGCTATCGCCGCGTCGTCGATCGCTACGCCACGCGCGTCGTCGAAACCCAATCCGAAAAAATCGCCGTCACCGCCAAACTCATGAACACTCCGCCCTGGCTCGATGCCGGCATCCTCAACAGCATCATCGGTGAAACCGCCGCCCTCGCCCAGCGCGACCTGGCCACCTACGACCGCTTCCGCAATCCCCTCGATCAGGACATCCTCCGCGAAATTCACGACAACTACCTCGCCACCGACCAAAACGGCGTCAACCACTGGGCGAAGGACAACAACGCCTGGATCAAAAAAATCACCAGGATCGAACGCGTCATCAGCCCCGACCGTAAATCGCAGGTCATCGAAATCTTCGCCGAGTATCGCAAGCCCGCCGCATGGGTCGAATCCGCCGGCAAGTGCTACCTGATCGACGATCAGCGCGTCCGCCTCCCCGGCGTGTACACCCTCGCCGAACGCAAGGCCTCCGGCAAACTCATGATGATCAACGGCGTCGATCTCCCGCCCGGCGACACCGGCGCCCCCGCGGTCCCCGTGCCCTCCAAAACCTGGGACACCGACGATCTCGCCGCCGCCATGACCCTCCTGCCGCTCCTTCAGAACCAACCTTACGCCCCGCAAATTCTGGCCATCGACATGACCAATTTTCAGGGCCGCAAGGACAAGCTCCAGCCCTGGATTGCCCTCGATACCGATCGCGTGGCATCAGACGGTTCGGCCTCTCGCGTGCTCTGGGGACGCCCGCCCGGAAAAACCACTTTCTACGACATCTCCGACGCCGCGAAGCTCAAGGCCCTCAGCATGCTCTTCCTGAAATACAACCGCATCGACGCCGGCTATGACTTCGTCGACATTCACACCGAGCAGGTCATGGTGCCCAGCGCCACCGCCCAGAACGACCCCGCCGCCGGTTCCACGGCCGTCTCTCAATCCCGCTGACGCCCCCACGCCCCCGCCGCCCATAACGCCCCGCCGGCCGCCGCATAGGCCAGCACCATCCAGCGAAACACGTCGGTCGCCTCGCCGTTGGCGGCGCGCCCCATCGCCAGCAGGGGCACAAACGCCTCCCATGGCCCATCCCCGGCGGGATAAAACTGCGACAGCACGAAGGCCGCCAGCGGCAACGCAAACGCCAGAGCCGGCAAAATCCCCGCCAGCGCGCGCCCCGCCGGTCGGCCGCGCCACGACAACACCCCCGCCGCCAGCAACCCCACCGCCCCCTGCACCGCCGCCGTCTGCGCCACATTCAGCCACCCGGCGCGCCCTTCCGCCGGCCAACCCACCGCCGCCGCGATGCCCAGCGCCGGCAACGCGCCGATCGCGATCGCCAGGAATTCCAGCAGCGGCCGCCACCGGCCGGGATCGGCATCCCGCCGCACCATGCGCCCCTCGCCGCGCTCCCGCACCGCCAGCGCCGGCCACAACGCCAGCCACACCATCCCCAGCGCCACGTTCACATACCGCCACGCGCGCGTCAATCCGTCCGCGCCGCTCGCGCCCACGCCCCACCGCACATCCAGCGACGCCAGAATCAACGCCACGCCCGTGCACGCGATCGCCCCCGCGCACAGCCCCGTCGGAAACGCAAACGGCGGCAAACGCTCCGCCTGCACGGTTGCCGGGGCGTCGGCCATCAGCCAACTCCCGCCACGCTCCCCGGCGCTTCACCCTTGGGCCGGGTCTTCCAGCGGCGATGAATCCAGAGATATTGTGTGGGATCGTCGCGCACGAAATCCTCGATCGCCTTCGTGTAGCGCGCCGTGATGTAGTGCAGCTCGTCGCGATACTGATCGCGCGGAAAGTTTTTCCACTCCTCCGGATAAATGATGTCCTGCGTCCCGATGTCGAACTCGAACCGGTCCCCATGCCGCCGCGCATAGCCCACCACCACCGGCACCTGGTGCTCGATCGCCAGCAGCCCGATCGATTTGTACGTGCTCGCCTGCCGCCCGAAGAACGGCACGAACATCCCCTTGGGTCCCGCGTTCTGGTCCGCAATGAACCCCAGCACCCCCTTGTTCTGCAGCACATCCAGCGCCGTCGTCGTCACCCCCCGCTTGCTCAAAATCACCTGTCCCTTTTTCTCCCGCACGCCCAGCAGCCACGCATCGATCAGCGGATTGTCGATCGGCCGCGCCACCGAATAGGTCTCGAACCCCAGCGTCGCCAGGGTGTACCCCAGGATTTCCCAGTTGCCGTAATGTCCCGTGAGCATGATCGCCCCGCGTCCGCGCAGCAGAATCCGCAGCGACTCCGACAGCCCATCCAGATGCACATACCGGTGCCAGCTCTCCGCATTGATCAGCCGGGTGCTGAACAGCACATCCATCACCAGCTCGATGAAATGCTGCATGGAACGCTCGGCAATGCGTTCCAATTCCGCCTGCGACTTTTCCGGAAAGCTCGCCCGCAGATTTTCCAGCGCCCGCTTGCGATGCTTGCGATCCATGCGATAAAGCGCCGCCCCGACCGCCCGCGCCGTGCGCAGGTTCGCATTCACCGGGAACATCCCCAGCATCATCGCCGTGAACCGCGCCCCGATGTACTGCGCCAAATTGACCATCGCGCCATTCTGAGCCATGCCGGAATTGTAGCAGCCCCGCTCCCCTTGCCCATCACGCGCCGGCCCAGCAACCGTCGGCGCTCAGAAAGCCCGGCCGCTGAATATCCAGGCCCCCATCCACGACGACACTGTATACAGCAGCATGAATGTCCCGCTGAAAAACACCGTAAACACCGTGGCGTGTTTGCGCGTGTCGATGCCCGCCACGCCGCGGCCCACGCGCACTCGCACCGCAACCACCGTAAGAAAATTCCACAAGCCCAAGCGCGCAAGCCCACGCCATCGCCGGTACGTGATCAGCCCCGCAGCCCCGCCGCTGACATACGACAGCGCCCCCAGCCACACCAGCGCCAGAAACCATCGCACCAGCGACGGCGTCGCGACCGCAATGGCCGCCTCATCCAGCCACAACCGCAGCGACTCGCTCTTCGTGAACTGAATCTCCCGCGGCCGCCCCAGGCTGCAATCGACTCGCGTGTACGCCACATCCGGGTCCACCACCTCCGTACGCACGATATGTGCCGCGTTCACCGTCGACCGCGATGCCGGCCCGTCGTAATAACGGACATGCTGCCATGTCGCAGCGGGAAGTTCGAGCCTATAGAACCCGCGCACCGCGACCTCCATGTTCCCCTGCAAATACGTCGACGCGGGCGAACGCGCCGGCAGCACCGGCGCGGCCGCCGGAAACCGCAGCGTCAGCATCACAGCCGGGTCGTCATAAAACCATACCGGCGTCTCCGGGTCTCCCTTATGCGGATAGGCGCCAGGATCGGCCACCCGCAGCAGCACGAAACTATGTGCCCCGTCGGCAAAGGGCGCGACGGCGTCGATTCGTGCCGGCTCGATTTTCAAACCGAATCCTGCCGCCGCATCGCGCAGCGCAGTCGGCGAGCGTGCCGTGACCACCCTGCACCTCAGCCCGAATCCCTCCACATCCGCCGGCTCCATCAGCGGCGCGCTATACGACAACTGCGGCTGGAACCTGGCCCAGAAAAACGGATAAATCTGCGTGCACTGCATAAAAAAGCACATGGGCATAAGGTGTTCACGCAACACTTCCGACGGCCAACGCCCGCGCCAAACGATCGGCCCGCGTTCCAACTGCGCCGACACATCCCCGACTCCCGCCGGAACCGCCAGGACCTCGCCCTCCCCCGCCATCGCCGGCAACGTCACCCACAATTGCAGCGTCTCTTCGCCCGAATCACACGAGATCGTCGCGCGATAACTCCCACCGCGCGCCGCGATGTACGAAATATCTTCATAATCCGGCGGCCGCGCATCCACAATCCCGCAGCAAGCCCCCAGCGCCATCAACAGAATCCCCACGATCACGATACAACGCACATCTCACCTCCACCCTCTCTACGCACGCCCTCTCGCCCAGGTTCACCACCATTTCCGCAATGCCCCGCCCATCGGTTACCCTCACCCCATGTCCGCCCCCGATCCCCTCGCCATCCTCGCCCGCTATGCAGCCGGATTTTTTCCGCTCTACGATCCCCTCGGCCGCTTCTACTGGGAGCGCCTCTCCATCCGCGCCGCCATCCCCATCTCCGATCACTCCCTCGCCGCCGCCGACAAACTCGCCCGCCGCTCCCGCTCGCGCTTCCTCCTCCGCCGCACGCATGATGTTCCGGCCGTCATCGCACACCTCCGCGATGAATCCGTCAAACCCCGCACCTGGGTCCGCGGCGAAGTCGTCGCCCTCTACCGCGCCCTCCACCACGCCCGCCTCCTCTCCACCGTTGAAGCCTATGACGCCTCCACCGGCAAACTCGCCGGCGCGCTCCTCGGCCTCATCCTCCCCGGCACCTTCATCGCCGAAACCATGTTCTCCCTCGCACCGAACGCCTCCAAGCAATGCCTCTGCCGCCTCCTCCTCGACGCCCACGCCGCCGGCCAACGACTCATCGACGTCCAAACCCCCCACCATCTCGACGAAACCGGTCTCCCGCGCCAGCTCACCGGCAAGTCCCCGCACCCCTGTCTGCGCCTCGGTGAAGAACACTGGACCATCGCCCGCTTCCTGCGCATCTTCCAAACCGCCTGGCGCGAGCAATTCTCCGGCGATCTCTCCACCTGGCTCGCCGCCGCCCAAATCCTCGCCGCCGCCCGCCGACCCCCCTGCATCCCCCCGGACAATTCGTCCCCCTCGCACCCCATCACCGATGTCCCCGCCGATCTCCTGCGTGCCGCCGCCCACGCGCTCGGCCCCCATTTCCCCGCGGAAAATCCCCCCTTTCCCCCCTCAACGACCACCATCCCCGGGTCAGCCCGCACCCCCGGCGAGCCTCCCTCCTCCCCCTCATGATCCGCCCTCACCCGCCGCCGCCCATGCCGGCCTCGACAGCTCTTGCCAATGCCATTCAATGAGCTCCCTTCTTCAGGCCGATAACCCCTGTAAAGGAGCCCGCCCTTGTCCACCACCGCTCCCCTTGGCAGACCGCTCATCGTGCGCGCCCGGCTACTCGCGCTCGCTCCGGCGTTCGCCGGCGCCGCCGTCTGTCTCCTCTCGCTCATCGTCCTGGCCGGTTGGCAGCTCGGCATCGAACGCCTCAAACGCATCAGCCCCGAGTGGGTCGCCATGAACCCCACCACCGCCCTCTGCCTCCTCCTCGCCGGCATCGCCATCCTCCTGCTGATCTCCTTCCCCGGCAACCGCCGCGCACAGCTCACCGTCCGCATCCTCGCCTCCCTCGTCGCCCTCTATGGCCTGCAACGCCTCCTCGCCCTCTTCGGCGGCCCCGATTTCCAGCTCGACACCCGCTTCTTCAACCTCGCCGTCGGCACCGACGCCATCACCGATGCCGCCACCCGCCTCAACCGCGTCGCCCCCAACACCGCCTTCCTCATGACCCTCTCCAGCGCCGCCCTCTTCCTGTCCACTACCGAACGCTCCGCCCCGCGCCTCGCCGCCAAGGCCCTCGCCCTGCTCGCCGGCTTCATCGCCCTCATCGGCATCCTCGGCTATCTCAACGGGCTCTCCTCCCTCTATCGCCCCACCGCACTCACCCCCATGGCGCTCCACACCGCCATCGGCTTCCTGCTCACCGCCGGCGCATTGCTCGCCCTGCGCGCGCCCGCCGCCGGGCCCTCCTCGGCAGCCTCCCAGGACCTCTCCGCCGTCCGCCGCAACATCGCTCTGGGGTTTGGCGCCGCGCTTTTCGTGCTGGCGCTCGTCGGCATCATCGCCAACGCCGGCATGCAGGCCCTCGTGCGCTACGCCCGCGACGCCGACGTCTCGCGCCGCCTTCAGACCGCCCTCGCCGATACCGCTCGCGCCGCCGCACAGCACCGCACCGAACAGCAGCTTTTCGCCCTCACCGGCGACCCCATCGACGCCGCACGCTATCAGGCCGCCGCCGCCGCCCTTCGCCTCCAGATCGCCGATCTCCAGCACGCATGCGCCGGCAATCCCACCCAGCAGCCCCGCGCCCTCGAACTCACCCCTCTCCTCGACACCCTCCTCGCCACGCCGCCCACCGACGCCCATCGCCAGCAGCTTCTCGCACAAGAGCTCTCGACACGCCTCGACGCCATGAGCGCCGCCGAATCCGCGGGACAATCCCTGCGCGACCGCCAGTCCGCTCACAGTTACGACACCACCACCTTCGTCATCACCGTCGGCATCGCCCTGGCGTTTGCCCTGGTCGGAACCGCCGGCTGGCTCATCTCCCGCGACCTGCTCCTCAAGCAGCGCATCGCCGAGGAACTGCGCAACGCCCACCTCGCCGCCAACGCCGCCAGCGAAGCCAAGGGCGCCTTCCTCGCCAATATGTCCCACGAAATCCGCACCCCCATGAGCGCCATCATCGGATACGCCGACCTCATCCTCGATCCCCACCAGACCGCCGACGACCGCGCCGAATACGTCAACACCATCCGTCGCAATGGCGAGCACCTCCTGCGCATCATCAACGACATCCTCGACCTCTCCAAAATCGAGGCCGGCAAACTGGAAATCGAACGCACCGGCTTCTGCCCCTGCCAGGTCCTCAGCGACGTCGCCTCCCTCATGCGCGTCCGCGCCGCTGAAAAACGCCTCAAACTCGACATCCGCAACGAAGGCCCCATCCCCGCGCAGGTCCACGGAGATCCCGCTCGCCTCCGCCAGATCCTCATCAACCTCCTCGGCAACGCCATCAAGTTCACCGAGGACGGCTGGGTCCGCCTCATCATGAAACTCGATGAATCAGGCCCCGCTCCCCTCCTCCAATTCGACGTCATCGACACCGGCATCGGCATGTCCCGCGAAGAAGCCAACCGCCTCTTCCAGCCCTTCGTCCAGGCCGATGTCTCCACCACCCGCCGCTTCGGAGGCACCGGCCTCGGCCTGACCATCTGCAAACGCCTCGCCGAAATGCTCGGCGGAAACATCACCATCGACAGCGCCCCCAATCGCGGCAGCACCTTCACCCTCCGCATCGATCCCGGCCCCCTCGACGGCGTCCGCCGCCTTCAGAATTGCCGCGAAGCGCTCGCCGGCACCGACCGCCCCCAGTCCGCCGGCGCGCCCGCCTTCAACGCCCGCGTCCTGCTCGTTGACGATGGCGAAGACAACCGCCGCCTCCTCTCCCTCTACCTCGCCCGCGCCGGCGCCCAGGTCTCCCTCGCCGAAAACGGCCGCAGCGCCGTCGATCTCGCCCAGGCCGCCCTCGCCGCCGGAAAACCCTTCCACGTCATCCTCATGGACATGCAGATGCCTGTCCTCGATGGCTACGCCGCCGCCACCCTCCTGCGCGCCCAGGGCTATCAGCTCCCCATCATCGCCCTCACCGCCAACGCCATGGCCGAGGATTGCGACAAGTGCCTCTCCGCCGGATGCACCGACTACCTCAGCAAACCGGTCCGCCGCGAACGCCTCCTGCTCACCGTCGCCCGCCACCTTCCCCCGGAAGCACTGATCACATCTCCGCCCGCGCAGCCGTCGCTGCCCGCCCCCGCCGTTTCCGATCCCATCACCAGCGACCTCACCGACGAGAGCCTCCGCCCGCTCCTCAACGCCTACCTGCATGACCTGCCCCACCGCGTCGCCGAGCTCGAAAACGCCCTCGCCCAGCGCGATCTCCAACGCCTCGCCTCCGAAATCCACAACCTCAAAGGCTCCGGCGGCCTCTATGGCCTCATGCCCATCAGCGCCGCCGCCACCACCGTCGAATCCTCCCTCAAGCAGCAGCGCCCCCTCGACGCCATCACCGCCCAGGTGCGCGACCTCATCGCCCTCATTCACCGTGTCCAGGGAGTTCCCCACGCGCCGGCCGCTACGCCCCCCGCGCCCCGCGACTGATCACCGCCGCACCGCCACCCCGTGCTCCGCCAGATACGCCTTCACCTGCTCCACGCTGTACGTGCGAAAGTGAAAAATCGACGCCGCCAGCGCCGCGTCCGCTTTCCCCTCCTGCAGCACCCGCAGCATATGCTCCGGCGACCCCGCGCCGCCGCTGGCCACCACCGGTATCGTCACCGCCGACGACACCGCCGCCGTCATCTCCAGGTCATACCCCGTCTGCATCCCATCCGCATTCATTACATTCAGCACGATCTCCCCCGCTCCCAGCTTTTCCGCTTCCTCCACCCACCGCATCACCTCGATCCCCGTATCCACACGCCCCCCATTCACAAACACATGCCAATCGTCGCGCCCGCCATCGCCCCGCACCCGGTTCGCATCCAACCCCAGCACCGTCGCGCACCGCCCGAACTTTTCCGAAATCTCCCGGATGAGCTCCGGACGCTTCACCGCCGCCGAATTCACGCTCACCTTCTCCGCCCCCGCCTGAATCAGCCGCGTCGCATCCTCGAGGGTCCGAATCCCCCCGCCCACCGTGATCGGCATAAACACGTTGTCCGCCACCCGCCGCACCACCTCCGCCATGATCCCCCGCCCCTCATGGCTGGCCGTAATGTCATAAAACACCAGCTCATCCGCATGTCCGCGATCATAAAAAACCGCCTGCTCGATCGGATCCCCCGCATCCACATGATCAAAAAACTTCACCCCCTTGACCACGCGCCCCCGATCGACATCCAGACAAGGAATAATACGTTTCGCCAGCATCAGCTTATTGTAGGAGAGCCCCAGCCCCAACGCGAGGCGATCGCCGCCTGTTGTCGACATTTGCTTGCCGGGAATCCTCCCTATTAAAATTTTTTGGATGCAACATCCGCCTGACCACCTCCCACCGCCCGTCGCTGACGCTCCGCAAATGCCTACCATCGTGATGATCCAGGATGGGTCGCGCCTCCATTACGCAATCCCCATTGCGCTCCAGCAGCAGCATCTGCTCGAACGGATGTTCTGCACCTGGTACGCCCCGCCCCATTCCTTCAAGAGCGTCGTCGCACGTACAGTCCGTCTCCTGAAACCCGACCTCGGCACTCGAATGCTCGAGCGCTACTCGCCCCACCTTGCTCGCTCCCGCATCTTCACCAGTGCGATGCTCGAATGGAGCTTGCGAGCTGCTCGAAAGAAATTCTCCTCCGATCGCGAGTACTGGCATTGGGCTTCAAGTCGCGAGGCCGCGTGGATTCGCCGCAAGGGTTTCGGCAACGCCCGTGCGCTGTTCGGGTTTATCCGCAATATCGATCCGGATCTCTGCGCCTACGCCCGATCGAAAGGATTGATGACTATCGGCGATCAGATCATCGCGCCTTATTCCGTCGAGGCGGCTGAAGAATCCCTCCAGCGACAGCGCTTCGGTGATTGGTCCCCCGCGGCGCCCGATCCGACCGAAGCCGAATGGCAGTCCTTCGAAATGCGCACCTGGCAGAACCTCGACCACTTCACCTGCGCCTCCGACTACGTGCGCCAGGGCCTCATAAGCAACGGCATTCCCGCGGAACGCATCTCCGTCATCCCTTACCCCGTCGATACCACCGACTTTCCCTTCGTCGACCGTCATGATCGCACGGGGGCCCCGACGGTCGGCTTCGTCGGCGCTGTGTCCCTGCGCAAGGGCGCCCCCTATTTCCTTCAACTCGCCCGCCGGTTCGCACCTGACCAGGCGCGCTTCGTCATGGTCGGACCTCTTCATATCCATGCCGATGCCCTTGCCGTCCATGCTCGAAATGTCGAGATGACAGGCTCCGTGCGCCGCTCGCAGATTCCCGCAATCCTGGCTTCCTTCGACATCCTTTATTTCCCCACCACCTGCGAAGGCTCGGCCGGAGCGCTCATCGAAGCCATGGCTACCGGATTGCCCGTGGTCACGTCGCCGAATTCGGGGACCGTCGCGCGACACGGAGAGGAGGGTTTTATCTGCCCCTACGACGACATTGACGCCGCCGAACACCACCTGCGCGAGCTCATCGACAATCGCGAATCTCGCCTTGCCATGGGTCTGGCTGCGAGAAGACGCATCCAGTCCCTCTCCGTAGCGGCTTATGGTGAAAGCTTTGCGAAGATCTTCCGCCAACTCGTCGACGGTTGTCCTGGCCGTGCCCCGGTCCATGATGCGATCACCCAGCCATCCGACCGATAATCCGGCACGTATCCTGCCCGTCCGCACCTTTTCATTCGTTTTGGATGCCGTTGACCGCTTGCTATAGTGGCCTGATAACACGGCCCTATTCCATGAACCGCTCTCATCGGCCCGGGACGCCTAGCCGATCATCATGAGGGCAGAATCGACGCGTTCCGCTCGGCCCCCAGTGAGGCTCGCACCCACAATGTCCCATTCCCTGTTCGTTATGGCGGTCTTTGCATCCATCATATTGCTCGTCCCCGCTGCGCTTTATGTCGGGGGCGTGATTAAGGATACCTTCCATCCCGTCTTGTTCTTCGGCACCCTTTCCTTCTTCATCGCGGTCTATGGGATTTTCGCGAACGGCGACTCCACCCAACGCTTCGTCGCCGCGGACGATGTCATCTTCTACCTCACCATCGTCCTGCTTGCCTTTGCCGGGTTCGTCGCAGGCTGGATCTGGGCCATCCGACGCGAACGTCGTTCACCCGAGGCCATCCCCGCCCCCTCCGCTTACCGTCCCTCCCTGTTGTTCGTGTGGTCGCTTCTGTTTACGGGTGTCGGTGTCACCGCCGCTATGTTCACACGCAACGATTTCACCGTCACAGGTTACGTGCGCGACTTTGGCACCCTCTGGATCGTCGGGGCGCTGCTCGCCATTCAAAGCGCGCTGCTCCTGCCAACACTCCGCGTCGCCGCCATCGCCGTTGTGGCCGTCTGCCTCATTCCCCCCATCGACCGCTTTCTCTCCTATGGGCAGCGCGGCGACACCTTCCGCATCGCCATGCTCGTCATTCCCTTTTTCCTGTTCTATAGACGGCGTCCCCCACGCGGCATCTTTATCCCCTGCGCCCTGCTGCTCGCGGTCGTCCTGGCTACCCTCGTCCAGACCCGCACCCTCGTCGGCCGCGGCGAGGCCCGTAACCGCATCGATGCCCTCACCAAGGTCATCCCCTCCTTCTTCGACGGCGTCAACCGCAAACCCTCGCAAGGCGCTGACGAATACATCTTCGGCACCGCCATGGTCGCCACCGCACGCCAAACCGGCGTCTACGACAACGGCGTCGGCTTCCTCTACAATACCGCCGTTCGATTCCTCCCCAAGGAATACTTCGATAAAGACCCCCTCTACACCCGCTGGGCCATCGTCAACTACATTCCCTATGTCTCCGGCTACGCCGGTTATGCCATCCCGGGCGGCGCGGCGCCCTCCGGGTTCGCCCACGCCTTCGTCGAATTCTGGTGGTTTTTCCCCCTCTTTTGGATGTTCTACGGGTTCGTCTCCCGCCGCATCTATCTGCGCTCGCTGACCGGAGATCTGGCCCAGCAGGGCTACTTCGTCGCCTACTTCGTGATCACCCTCTATCTCGTCGCCCAGGACCTTTACCCCTTCACCATGCAGATCCTCTATACCATCCCGGCGCTCTGGCTCGCCTATCGAACGGCACGCGCCCCCCAGGCACACGCAGAGCATCAGCCCTTCGATCTCCAACAACCTTCTATTGCCGAATTTGTCCCGACTTAACCATCGCCACATTCGCTTACGCCGCACGTTTGCTGCACGTAATCCAGATACCATTTCGCCTGCGCTGCGAGCGAGAATTGCTTCAATGCTCGCTGGCGCGCCGCGGCTCCCATGCAGGCCCACTTTTCATGGTCAGCCAACGCACGCTGTATGCCCTCTGCAAAATCCGCGAGTGTGGCCGCCGCGATATGCCAGCCTGAAATGCGGTCCTCCACCGTCTCTGCCGGACCCCCGAGTGCATGCACGAGTACCGGCTTGCCCATCATCATCGCTTCCACCACCGACAGGCCAAATGGTTCCGCGTCTATGCGCGCATTGACTGCCACGTCCGCCATCGCCAAATACCGCTCCGGCTCGCCGGTTCGCGGCACGCAATGCACACGGTGGCCCATCCCCAGCGCCAGCGCCCGCGCGGCTAGCCGATCGACCTCCAGCGATCCCGTCTCAGCCCCGACGAGCATGAGATGCTCGTCTCCACGTCCAGCCCTTTGCAGTGCTTCTAGGAACATCCCCTGTCCCTTGGTCGGATCGACTCGCGCCACGATGACGAAAACTGGCGCGTCCGCTGGTATCCCCATGCTCCCACGGTCCACTGCCACGACGCGCGCCGGATCGAACCGTTCCTCGTCGACCCCCAAGTACATCACCTGCACCGGCCGTCCCACCTCGCCCAGCGACTCCGCCGTGTATCGGCTGTTCGCCAACGTATGCAGACGGCCCCGCCGAATCAGCCGCCCATGAAGCCGGCGGTTCAAATCCCATGCATACCCGCTTCCCACGACCGCCGTCATTTCCCAGAAACAGGGAACCACCAGCTCTCTCGCGGCCCGCGCCACACCCGGCAAAATATTCTTATCGAGAACATGCACCGCCATCGGCTGCCGCCGCGCAATCTCCTTCGCAACTGCCCGCCGAATCGTCCCCTGGTGCCCCAGCAGCCGGAGCAACTGCCACCCGCGCCCGACTCGCGAACGCGCCAGATGCATCCCGGGCGAATCCCCCAGACCCATGCAGCTCACCGGCAACCCCGCCGCGCGAAGTTCTTCCGTGCATCCCCCCTCCAGCAAACTCACCGCCTCCGCCTCCCACCCCGCCGCACGCACGCCAGACATCAGCGACACAATTGCCCGCCGCTCCCCATACACCTCCCCGCCGTTAATGATCCACAGAATGCGCTTGTTCATTTCCCGTCTTGCCCCAGGTGTAGTGCACGCCTCGCCACCGCACGGGGAAGCACTGCCAGCGCCGGCAGCGCCGCGAGAAAACTCCATCGGCCCTGCGACAGTTGGTGTCGCAGTTCACGAGCATACATGCCCAGTGCCCGTAAGCGCTTTCCTGCAAGGATCTGCTGTGCCATCGCCGATCTGCCGAAATACGCCAGGAATGCCTCCAGGTCGGCCGCACCGTGTTCCTTGCTCCGGAGCTGTGCAAACGCCCCACTCCGATCCAATTGCCGCAAACAATGCACGCCTTGATACCAGTATTCTGCCCCGGATGAATAGTTCGCCGCATGCCAGCGGTATATCATCAGTATCGCGTCGCCCGCAACTCCCAATTTACCCCGCCCCAGCAACCCCAGATGCACCTGCTGGTCTTCAATGCATTTCCTCCTTTCCCCGTAACGCAACCCCGCAGCGCGGGCTTTCTCGAACATCATTGATGATGAACAAAAAAGCATCGCGCCCCTTGTCGTCTGCAGCAACGGCCGTTCGACAATCCCACCCGCCCCGACCAGCTCCCGCTCAAACGTCCACTTCTCCGGCGCTGTCGACATTGCCCACGGCACCGTCACGATGGAACATTCCGGATGCGCTTGGGCATAAGCCATCTGCACTTCCAGTTTGCGAGGCATCCACAAGTCATCATGGTCCAGCAATGCAATGTATTTTCCCTTCGCTTCGTCGATACCGCGGTTGCGCGCCGGGCCGATTCCGCCATTTTCCTGCGTGATGACGCGCAACCGCGGATCGCTCACCTCGCTAGCAAGGCGAGCCGATGTGTCGTCCGTGCTCCCGTCATTGATGACGATGACCTCGAAGTCCGTGAACGTCTGGGTAAAAACCGTACCCAGAGTTTCCAAAAGCATCTGTGGCGCGTTGTAGGTCGGAATGACCACCGATACCGCGGGCGATGGAACAGTGCTCGTCACGTTATCGCTTCCGCAAAATGAAGCATGCCTGATCGCCTCGTTGCTCGGCATTCAACTGCTCTGCCCGCTGCTGAAGCCGCTTGCGCTCGACATCCGGGAAACGCTCCCGCATGAGTTCCGGCGTGATCTCTGCGAACGCGACGTTTTCTGCGTAAAACGTGCTTTGGATCATCTGTAAGTCCGACGAATAGTACATGATCTCCTGAATCGTCAGCCCGGCGCGTTCAGCGAGCACGCGCATGCCCGAGGCGCTCGGCAGCACAAGGTGCCGCGGCGCGTCGATCTGATACCAGTTGGGACCATACGTCTCCCACGCCCAGCACCCCGCCACCGGAATGGCGATCAGCGCGGCGCCGCCCGCGTTCAGGAGTCGCGCCATCTGCCTCAAACTTTCCTGCGGGTTCGGCATATGCTCGAACGAATGGTGCGCGAAAATGCAATCGAAACTCCCCTCCATTTCATCGATCGTGCGCTTATAAATGAGGATCTTCTCCGCCAGTGTTACATCCGCATCCACAAATGGATCGACGCCCGTGAGTGATGTGAATCCATCGGATGCGAACCGCAGGAGGTTGTCTCCCTTCCCACAGCCGACATCCAGAATGTTGGTGCCGAAGTGAACCTCCGCCGCCTTGAACCAGTCAAAATAAGGCCAGTGGCCCTTCACCCGGGACATCACCGCGCCAACCAGGTTGCGGTTCCCCAGCGCGTGGCGGGCACGCGATCGTTTCAGCCATTTTTCCAGCCATGAATAACGCGGTTTAACGATGTTGTTAAAGGAGTAATAACCTTCCCCATAATACTTTCCAAGGTCGCGCGGAACCTCCTTCAACTGAAACGAGCCGCAGCCGTCGCAGATCTCATAGGTGAAGGTTTCCCGCAACCCCTGCATCATCTCGCGCGCTTCGAAGGTGCGCGCTCCGATCGGACAGCCGCAGACACGACATACCGCTTTTTCCGCTGGCTCAGTCAATCGTAGCTCCTCATTTCCTGTCATGGCCGCCCCCTGCAGCCGGCGCCCATTCGGCATAGGGTGCGGCTCTTCTGCCGCCGGTGAAACGGGCCGCGAGCATCTCAAAGATTCCTCGGGTTTCCCGCAGGTCATTCCCCATGAACAACGCCGCTCCCGCCAGATAGATCGCCGCCGTGACGCCAATTCTTATCGCCACGCACAGCGCCAGCCCGGCCGCCGTGTCCTCCCGGATCGGGACCGTGGCCAGGATACCCGAGGCCATCGCGGCGCCGCCAATGAGCACCGGTCGTCCATACACGCGCCACAGCAAGCCGATTGCGCTCACCTGACCGCGAACGGGTACCAGCAGTCCCACCGGTCCGGCGACGGAATAAAAAATCGTTACTCCCAGCGCAAGCGTAAACACGCTGCCCATCAGCGCACCGCATAAAACGCTCGCGAGAAAGAAGAAGGTCACGCATCCCGTCCACACCATGAGCAGCTTGAAGCGTCCCTGGGCTTTCATCATGCTCACGGTCGGTCCGCTAGGCAAAATAAAGAGCATCCCGATGCTCAGCACCTCGAATAGCGGGATGGCCGTATCCCACTTGTGACCGAACAGAAGTTGAAACAGTGGCCGCGCGCAAGCCGTTTGCAGAAGACAGGCCGGCACCCCGACAAACGCAATGAGGCTGCAAATCCGCACATATGCGTCCAGTTGACGCCGTGGCGAGTCCATTCGCACAAAGCTGGGCAACAGGACCGCGTTCATATTTCCCGCAATCATCTGGTTGGTCTGCGTTGATGCGTTGAATGCGAAATAATAGGAGCCGAGCGACGCTTTCGAAAAGAAAAGCCCCGACGTGAGATAGTCGCCCTGCATGAGAAACGTGTTGAACAGATTCATCACCAGAAAGTATCGCGAATCCTGAAACACAAAACGCCATCTGCTAATGTACGGACGCAACTTCAACCGCACGCCCGCGGCGCCGAAGTAAATCACGGCCATCACGAGCGACATGATGGGCTTGGGCACGATCAGGCTGTATGCGCCGAAATGCAGCGCCGCCAGCGCCACCGTTAAACATGCCGTCCCCACCACGTTCACTGTGCCCGCCACCGCCAGCGTCCGAAAGCGCATCGCTTTAGTGAGTGACGCCATGGGCACGCCCGCCATCGCATCCAGTGGTATCGAGATCGCGCCGATCACCAGAAACGGCCGCAGAATCGGCATCCGAAAAACCGCTGCCGCCGCCGGCGCCACAGCCAGAACCCCCACCACTCCCACCAGGCCCGCTGTCAAGCTCAGCCAAAACGCAATTTCCGCCCAGCGCGCAAAATTCCGATGTTTCCGAACCAGGATTTCCGTCACCCCCAACTGCTGCCCAAACGATGCAAAACCCAGGATGAAACCTGCGATCGCCACCGGGGCAAAATCTTCCTGCATCAGTAACAGCGCCAGCAGGTATTGCTGCCCGATCGCCGCCAACTTCGACCCAAACGTCTGCCCCACCGTCCATATTGCCCCTCCAAGTGCCTTTTGGCCCAGGCCGGTCGGCACGGGAGGCTCGGTCGCCTCTGGAATTTTCGCCGAAATCGCCAAGGTCTTCCACGCCTCATCTTCTACGCCGGATACCACATCTCATAGGATTATCGGCTGCTACATCCCCCCTGTTGATTCATCCTCCCCGGTTCCTGACCATTCCCCCCTCCTGCCCCCCTCCTTTCTAACGAACAGTTCGTAATGCGTTCCGCATGGATATACTATCCCAAGGCTGTCATGCTTGTTGATGAGGATTGGCACCCATATGCCTACCACCCGCGACTACTACGAAATCCTCGGCATCCCCAAATCCGCCCCCGCCGATGAGATCAAAAAAGCCTACCGCAAACTTGCCCGCAAATACCACCCCGACGTTAACAAAAATGACCCCTCCGCAGAAGCGAAATTCAAGGAAGTTCAGGAAGCTTACGACATCCTCAGCGACGCCAAAAAACGCGACGCCTACGACCAGTTCGGCCATGCCGGCGTCAATTCCGCCGCCGCCGCCGAAGCCGCCGCCGCCGCCGCCGCCGCTGGCCGGGGCGCCGGGGGCTTCCGTTACGCCACCCAAACCCCCGGCGGCGCCACCGTCGATTTCGGTGAAGTCGATCTCAATGACCTCTTCGAATCCTTCCTCGGCGGCCAGGGCCGCGGCCCGGCGGCGGGCGGCGGCCGCGGCGCCCGCAAACGCGGAACCGCCGGCAGAGGTGCGGGCCCCTTCGGCGGGGCCGGCCCCTTCGGCGGCTTCGGCGGGGGGGCACACCCAGCCGATGAAGCCACCGGCGCAGACCTCACCTACCCCATCTCCATCTCCTTCGAACAAGCCATCCGCGGAACCACCACCGAAGTCGCCCTCAAATCCCCCGATAACGCCATCAACGAAACCATCAGCGTCAAAATCCCCCCCGGCGTCAGCGAAGGCTCCAAAGTCCGCGCTCGCGGAAAAGGACACCCCGGCCCCGGCGGTCGCGGCGACCTCCTCATCGCCATCCACATCGAGCCCCACCCCTATTTCCGTCGCGATGGCCAGAACATCGAGCTCGACCTCCCCCTCTCCGCCGCCGAAGCCGCCAACGGCGCCGTCATCAGCGTCCCCACCCTCGATGGCAAAATCGACCTCCGCGTCCCCCCCGGAATCGCCAGCGGCAAACGCCTCCGTATCAAAGGTCGCGGCGTCCCCCAGCGCGATGGCTCCCGCGGCGACCAATTCGTGCGCATCCTCATCCAACTCCCCCCAGACCTCTCCCCCGAAGAAAAATCCCAGCTCGCCGCCATCGACAAATCCCACAACTTCGACCCCCGCCGCGGATTGCCCTGGTAACCCCGGCCTCACGTTATGATGGCAAACAGACAGCTCGCACGCTTTGGCAGAAGCCGCGCGAGCGATCGGGCGCAAACCTCCCGGCCTTGGACGGGACGGAGCGCCGATAGGGGGGTGGAAAAACTTGGCGAGGTGTCCCGCTCATGCCCTACCGCGCAATGATGGTTTCCGTCATGACCGTCGTCCTCGCTCTCCTCGCCGTCGGCATGTGGGTCCGCGCCATCGCCCCGGTCGTCGCCGATGTTGATGCCGCCGCCGCCAGCGAGCCCCACCACCTCACACGCCCCAATGACACCGATCCCGCCAAGCACGGCGAATCCTCCACCGAACGCGCCGCCAAACTCCACAAGGTCGTCCCCTCCACCCTCCTCCTCAGCTTCATCCTCATCTGCTTCCTCCTCCTCATCGGCTTCTTCGCCACCTTCCGCGAATGGGTCCGCTTCTCCACCCAACGCCGCGTCGCCTCCCACGAACGCACCCCCTACGTCGATGCCTGGAAACTCGCCGGCGAACGCACCAAACCCAGAGACCCTCCCGATCCCGACGAGGAGGGCTTCGTCGATGAATCCTGATGCCCTCCTCCTCATCGACCTCCAAAACGATTTCCTCCCCACCGGCGCTCTCCCCGTGCCCGCCGGCGATCAGGTCCTCCCCATCGCCAACGCCCTCATGCCCCGTTTCGCCGCCGTCTTCGCCACCCAGGACTGGCACCCCGCCAACCACGCCAGCTTCGCCGCCAATCACCCCGGCAAACGCCCCGGCGATCTCATCGATCTCGATGGTCTGCCCCAAATCCTCTGGCCCACTCACTGCGTCGCCGACACCCCCGGCGCCGATTTCGCCCCCGCCCTCGACCGCTCCCGCATCTCCCACGTCGTCCGCAAAGGTTCCGATCCCCGCCTCGACAGCTACAGCGGCTTCTTCGACAACGGCCACCGCCACGCCACCTCCCTCCACGCCCATCTCCGCGCCGGCAACATCTCCTCCCTCTACATCCTCGGCCTCGCCACCGATTACTGCGTCAAATTCACCGCCCTCGACGCCCGCCAACTCGGCTACACCGTCCACCTCGTCCTCGACGCCTGCCGCGGCGTCAACCTCAAATCCGGCGATGTCGACGCCGCCCTCGAAGACATGCGCCGCGCCGGCGTTCTCATCACCACCAGCGCCGATATTTCTCCGCCCCCGCGCTAACATCACCACCCGCTTTCGCAAGGAGGCCCCCTTTGCGCACACGGATCGTGCCCATCTTCGCCCTGCCCCTCCTCCTTTCCGCCTGCCATCGCATCGCCCAGATCGGGGCTTACCCCCTTCACCGCAACATCACCGCCACCCGATTCTGGGTCGGCGAAAAGCCGCAGAAAGGGGCGCAAAACGGCGTCTCCGCATGGGATGAACACTGGCAGGAACACTTCGGCGGCATCGACGACCCCGCACACCGCGGTGGCCTCCTCCCCGCCGGCTTCCGCCCCCGCCAGAATCCCTTCTACGTCGCCCTCCCCTACAACGACCTCTCCACAGACGGCCGCAAACCCGACGCCGCCCGCATCATCCCCTGGGCCAACCAGCAACCCGCCCCAGGAAAATGGCAATCCCTCTGCAAAGACCATTGGGTCCGCATCTCCCGCAACGGCCGAACCTGCTACGCCCAGTGGGAAGATGTCGGCCCCTTTGAAACCGACGACGCCGCCTACGTCTTCGGCCCCGCCAACGCCTCACCCCGCAACCACCAAAACCAAAACGCCGGCATCGATGTCTCCCCCGCCGTCAGCGCCTACCTCCACATCGGCGGCATGGCCAAAGTCGACTGGCAATTCGTCACCCCCTCCGACGTCCCCACCGGACTCTGGACCCACATCATCACCGGCGATAACTGACCTCTCGCAGCCCCAGCCCCACGAACAATTCGTGCCGATTTGTGCGTATTTGTGGAAAACTTCCGTCCCTCTTTCGTGCCTTTCGCGTCCGTCGCCGCCATTATCCGCTCACACCTTGATCCGCACCGGATGCTGCAGCTTCCCCGTATACCGCTGCCGGATCGGATCGATCGTGTGCCGGATAAACTCATCCACCTGCTGCACGCTCCGCCCCACATACAGCAGCGGATTCATCGCGCTGTTCAGCTCCGCCCCCGAAAACGCATCGTCCGTCTGCAGCCGCATCAGCAGGTCGTTCGGCTTCCCCTCCTGCTTCACCTGCCGCGCCGCCGCATGCGAATGCTTCCGTATCCGCTCGTGCAGATCCTGCCGGTCCCCGCCCGCCTTCACCGCCGCCATCAGCACGTTCTCCGTCGCCATGAACGGCAGCTCCGCATCCAGCCGACCCGCGATCACCGCCTTGTTCACCACCAGCCCGCGCGACACATGAATCAGAATGTCCAGGATCGCATCCGCCGTCAAAAACGCCTCCGGTATCGTGATCCGCTTGTTCGACGAATCGTCCAGCGTCCGCTCGAACATCTGCTCCGCCGCCGTTTGCAGCGGATTGCCCACCAGGTTCATCAGAAACCGCGAGAGCCCCGTCACCCGCTCCGCCAGCACCGGATTCCTTTTGTACGCCATCGCCGACGAGCCCACCTGCTCCTCCTCGAACGGCTCATCCATCTCCTTGAACGCCGCCAACAGCCGCAAATCCACCGCCATCTTGTGCGCCGCCGCCGCCAGCGTCGCCAGTGATCCCAGCACCTGCGCATCCACGATCCGCGAATAGCTCTGCCCGCTCACCGGATGCACACGCGAAAATCCCAGCCGCTCCGCCACCGCGTATTCCAGCTTCTTCACCTTCTCATGGTCCCCCTCGAACAACTCCAGGAACGACGCCTGCGTCCCCGTCGTCCCCTTGATCCCACGCAGCATCAGCGTCGACAGCCGCAGCTCGATCTCCGCCAGGCACAGCACAAAATCATACGTCCACAAAATCGCCCGCTTCCCCACCGTCGTCGGCTGCGCCGGCTGAATGTGCGTGTACGCCAGACACGGCAAATCCCGGTACTTCCCCGCGAACGTCCCCAGCGCATCGATCAGGTTCGCCGTCTTCTTCGCCAGGATCTCCAGCGCGTCGCGCGTCAGCAGCACATCCGTGTTGTCCACGATGTCCATCGACGTCGCGCCCAGATGCAGAATCGGCTTCGCCTTCGGCGCCGCCAGCGCAAACGTGTGCAGATGCGCCATCAAATCATGCCGCACCCGCGCCTCCTGCCGCCCCGCCTCCTCAAAATCAATGTCGTCCAGATGCGCCCGCATGTCCGCAATCTGCTCCTCCGTGATCGGCAGCCCCAGCGACTTCTCCGCCTCCGCCAGCGCCAGCCATATCCGCCGCCACGTCGAATGCTTCCGCTGCGCCGAAAACACCGACAACATCTCCGGAGACGCGTTCCGCGTCACCAGCGGCGACTGATAAAATTTATGAATCTCAGACATCACGGCACCTCGCAACGCGGCCATCCTGCCCGCACCTCAACCCCCGCCACGCGACGGCCCATGATAAATCACAAAAGAACCCCTGCCAAACCCCCGCTGCATCCACCTGTCCACAACGTCGCGCGTGGCATCGGCGTCCCGCCGATGATCGGCCACCGCCGATGCCCCCCTCGCTCCCCGCCGCCAGCAGGTCCACCAGATGCACCTGATCTTCCCGCCGCGCCCCTCCCCTCCCCGCCCCCGCCTACCGCGCCGCCCACGGATGCTTCCCCTCCACCATCTCCCCCGCCGCCGCGTTCGCCTCCACCTGCCCGACGCTCTTGCACCCCGGTATCACGCACTGCACCGCAGGACTCCTCAAACACCACGCCAACGCCCATTGCGCCATCGATACCCCCGCCGGCACCTCCTCCCGCCCAATCCGCTCCACCTCCCGAAGCCGCTCCTCCGCCCCCTCCTTCATCATCGCCCCACGCACATCGTTCCCCCCAAACACCGCCCCCGGCTTGTACTTCCCCGACAAAAATCCCGACGCCAGAGGCACCCGCGCCAGCACCCCCAGCCCCAGTCGCTCGCATACCGGAAAAAACAAATCCTCCGCCCCCCGCGACAGCCGGTTGTACACCACCTGCACCGCCTCCACCTCCATCTTCACCGACGCCTCCACCTGCGCCGCCGTCTTCGCACCGCCCCCGATCGAATTCCCAATGTGCACAACCTTCCCCGCCTGCTTTGCCTTCCGCAAAACTTCCCGCACATCCTCCGCGAAAAATTCGCTCTCCCGCACCGAATGATACTGATACAAATCAATATGATCCGTCCCCAGCGCCCGCAGCGAATCCTCCAGCTGCTTCTCCACATCCTTCCCCGTCCGCGGCTCCGTCCGCCGAAAATTCCCCTCAAACTTGTGCCCGAACTTCGTCGCAATCACAAAATCCCCCCGCAGCCCCAGCTCCTTGAGCGCACCGCCTATCAACCGCTCCGACTCATGATCCCCATAACACTCCGCCGTATCGATCAAATTGATCCCCACCTCATGCGCCCGCCCAATCATCCCCGTCACCTCCCCCTGCTCGAATTCCTTCCCCCACTCCCCGCCCAGCTGCCACGTCCCCATCCCGATCACCGACACCCGCAACCCCGTCTTTCCCAGTACCCGATACTTCATCGCCCACGCTCCTCGCTCGGTCTCTCCGCCTCATCATACGCCCCGCGCCGCCCCTCGCACGCACGCTTTTCCGGCAGACGCCCACCCCCACGCCGCCACCTGCCACACTTTGCGGCACCCACACCCGCTCCGTAAAAACCCCGGCACCGAAAAAAAACGCCAAATCCCCCGCAAAATCCCGCCTTTTTTCCCGCCTCCCTCGCACGCCCCGCCTGGCACGCTCTTCGCTATTGCTCCCACGACCCCACGCGACACCGGTCCTCCCCGCCGGAACGCTCAACCCCAAGGATCATCCCCATGAGCTATATCCACGACCTTCCAGGCTCTGGATGGACTCACGCCGCAGATGCTCCCGAAGTCCGTCTCCCAGACCCGCCTCCCCTCGCCCTCACCGGTAATTTCCTCGGCGTCCTCCTCCTCTGCGCCGCCCTCCTCATTACCATCCCCATCATCATCACCTGGCTCGCCAGCCTCTTCCTCACCTGACCCCTCCTCCCTCGCCACGAGAGGCGCGCTCCCCCTCCCATCACGCGCCCCCGTCTCGCCTTACCTTACCGGGGATAGAAAGCCCGGGGTGTGTTGCCCTGGGCTTTCTTGTTTTTTTGCACACCTCGCACTCCCCGCCCGCTTCCTCAAAAACTCCAGTCGTAAATCCCCTCCGGATCCGGCTTGCCCTCCAGCCGCAACGACAGCCTCAACAGCCCCGCCGCCAGGTCCCCGGGCCCCACCTTCGCCTCGTAAAACTTCTCCCCCGGACCCCGGCGAATCAGCCCGTTCGCGTACAGCTTCTCCACCGCAATCTTCCCCAGCCGATCCGCCTCCTCCAGATACCCCCTCTCCGCCGTCAGCTCATACAAATCCAGATTCAACTGAATGCCGAACCCTATCTCCTCCGGCGTGAACGACGCCGGCAGCTCCGCCGCTTTCAACAGACCCGCCACCCGAATCGCCGCCGCCCGGCATGTGTCATCCTTCTCCGTCCGCGCCGCATACGCCATGATCCGCCCATACCGCGGGATCATCCCCTCCCCATACGAAAACGTCCACGGATTCGCCGCCTCCTCCTTCGCCGTCTCCGCCGTCGCCACCGGCGTCCCGTCCGTTCGCACCCAGTACCGATAGATGTTCTTCGCCGGGTCCCAGTGGTAATGGTCCAGCGCCTTGAGCATCGCCAGCGCATGCTCGCGCGCAGCTCCGTTCGCCGGATCCATCCGCGCCGTCTTCAGCAGGTAATAACACAGCATCGAATTCTGCAAATCCGAATACTGCCCGTTCTCCACCGTCTGGGGCGTGTTCAGGCACGACTGCACCAGGTCCGTCTTCGGGTCCCGGTGGTTCCAGTACAACTCGCCGATGCCCTTCTCCCGATACGTCAGGTCCGCGCTCGACGCCTTGCTCGCCAGGAACGCGTACGAACACGCATACAGCCCCGAGTGCTTGATCCACGGCATGCTGCGCGTCCGCGTCGTGAAATCCGCCGGCTGGTACATGATCTTCCCCAGGTCCGCATGCCGGTTGAACATCCACCCCGCGCTCCCCGGATCCTCCGCGCAAAAGTGATACTTCAACGCCGTGATCTCACGCGACGTCCCCTCCGGATTCACCTCCCACATCAGCTCCCACGGCGGCGTCCACTCCAGCAGTTCGTGAATCGCCGGCCCCGCTACCTTGTCCTTGAATACGTCGTAATACGCATGCTCCCCCCACGCCAGTTGCCCCGTCACCGGACTCTGCGCCACCTTGATGTAATCCCTCATGTAATCCCGCGTCGCCTGCGCATACCGCTCATCCCCCACCACCTTCGAAAGCGCCCGAAACGCATGAATCGCGCTCACATCCTGGTACAGATTGCACCCGCCCACCGACCGGTCCTTCTCCCGAACCCCCGGCGTCGCCGGAACTTCCTTCGCCGATTCCGGAACCGAATAATCCTCCACGTTGATCACCCCGCACCATAGCGCTGTCTGCTTCGGCCCGTAATGGTCGCGCCCCTTGTCCAGAAGCGTGTCCGCGAAATGCCGCACCACCGCCAGATACTCCTCCCCCCTTTCCGCCGCCGCCGCCCTCGCCCCCAGCAACGCCACAAGACCAATCCACGCAACCCGCTTCATGCCGGCCTCCGTCAAGATCGACACCCACTTGTCCCGCGCCGGTCCACTCTAACCCGCAACGCTCACTCCTCAAAAAAAATGCCACGGCACCCGCACTGCGAATGCCGTGGCACCTTGATGGCCGCATGCTCCCCCCGCCCCTCACTTCTCGATCGGCGCCGCCACCAGATTCCCATACTCCGTCCACGACCCATCATAATTCTTCACGTTCTCCAGACCGATCAGATACTTCAGCACAAACCACGTGTGGCTCGAACGCTCCCCTATCCGGCAATACGCCACCGTCGGCTTGCCCGACTGCACTTCCTTCTGCTTCAAATACAACTCCCTCAAGTCCTCCACCGATTTGAACGTCGAATCCGACGTGTTCACCGCCGAACTCCATGGCACCGACTTCGCCCCCGGTATGTGCCCCCCTCGCTGCGCCGTCTCGCTCATCCCCGGCGGCGCAATCACCTTCCCCGTAAATTCGTCCGGCGATCGCACGTCCACCAGGTTCGACGACTTGCTCCCCGCAATCGCCAATACCTCCGGCAACATCGCCCGCAACTCCGGATGCGTCTCCGTCACCTGGTACGTCGTCGGCGTCACCGACACCTTCTCCGTCGTCAGCTTCTTGTCATCTTCATTCAGCCACTTCGCCCGACCCCCGTTCATCAGCCGCACATCTTTGTGCCCGTAATACTTCAAAATCCAGAACGCATACGCCGCGAACCAGTTGTGATTGTCCCCATACACCACAATCGTGTCGCTCGGCGAAATCCCCGCGCTCCCCAGCACCTTCTCCATCTCCTCCTTCGTCGGTATGTCCCGCCGCACCTGGTCCTGCAACTGCGTCTGCCAGTTGAACCCGATCGCCCCAGGTATGTGCCCCGCCTCATACGCCTTCGTGTCCACATCCACTTCCACCAGCTTGATCCCCGGCTTCCCCAGATTCTCCTTCACCCACCCCGTCTCCACCAACACTTCCGGATGCGCATACCCTGCCATGTTCCATTCCTTTCTACAAGTCCCTGACTTCTATCTACTGTCTACTGTCTTCTGTCTTCTGTCTTCTGACTTCTGACTTCTGACTACTCCGTCCCCTACACACTCGTCCCCTCCCCCAACTCCGGCAAATGCTTCACCATATTGCTCGTATACTTAAACACATTATCGCAGAAAATCATCACCCCCACACCCACCGGCGTCCGCTCCACCACACGCCGCGCTCCCTCAAATATCAACGCCGCGCTCGGCCCCGCCAAAAGCCCCTCCGATTGTGCCAGATCCACCGCACGCCGATACGCCAGCTCGTGATCTATCTCCATCACATCATCCACCAGCGTCCGATCGAACAGCTTCGCCACATCCAGCTGCGCCACGTTCCGAATCCCCGGAACATCGTGCCCTTCGCTTGGCTGCACCGCGATAATTTTGATCTTCGGATTCTTCTCCTTCAAAAACTTCCCCACCCCCATCACCGTCCCGCACGTCCCCAGCGACGCGAAAAAGTGCGTCACACGCCCCTCCGTCTGCTTCCAGATCTCCGGCCCCGTCGTCTCATAGTGCGCCCGCACGTTCTGCTCGTTCTCATACTGGTTCGGCATCACGTACCGGTCCGGCTGCGCCTTCGCATGCGTCTTGGCCATGTTGATTGACCCGTCCCCCATCCCCGGCGCCGGGCACAACGCATCATTCAACACGTCCAGCTCCGCCCCCGCTATCTTCAAAAGCACCTTCTTCTCCATCGGCACCTTGTTCGGCACCACCACCCGCGCCCGATACCCCCGCGCACGCGCCAACGCCGCCAGCGACAACCCCGTATTCCCCGACGACGCCTCCACCACCCCGCGCTGCTCCGACAACTGTCCCTTCTCCTCCAGCTCCCGCAGCATGTACCACGCCGCCCGGTCCTTCACCGACCCGAACGGATTCACCCACTCCAATTTCGCATACAGCTCGAACTTCTCCGAAGGCACCAGCTTGTGCAGCCGCACCAGCGGCGTCGGATTCTCCACGCTCGGCAACAACTCGAACACCGACTGATACACACGCTTCGAAGGATCAACAGCCATAACCAACCCGAGCCAAAAACGAACACCTATTCCTTTTACAGGAATTGTAGGCATTCGGTCAAGCCCACCCCCTCCGAGGGGTGGGTCCACTGTGCCCCCGCGCCCCCAAACAAAATCCAAATTTTCTGGGAACCTTCTCCACCCTCCATCCGTTCTCTTATACGACCAGCGAGTGCCGCTGCGCATCGCCACGGTCCGGGAGAAGATCATGACCACCACCACACCCATTCCGCGCGCCCGCCATCAATCTCCCAACCCGCCCTCCGGCGCGCGCTCTCAATTTCATGCGCACCTTGCGCAAAACTTTCGCATCAATCAGCACTTACACAAACGTGTAAATGAGCGCCTTGGTGCGCACCTGACGCCCCTCTTTCGTTGTTGTCCGCCCCTTTCATCTTCCGTCTTTCCAATTTCCTGCTACCATTCACCTTCCTCCCGCACACTCTCGAGGTGCCCTATGTCCGCCCCCCGCAGCAGCCTCACCGCCAAAGGCCTCTGGCTCATCGGCCTTGGCCTCCTCGCCAACGCCGCCGTCAGCCTCTACACCCACGCCACCAACAAATCCTCCGACCTCTCCATCGACCAGAAAGCACTCGCCCAGGCACTCGAATCCCCCAACCCCCAGGCCATGCTCGGCGCCCGCGGCATCTACATGATGCCCGCTCAAATCGGCCCCTCCTCCTTCGGCGCTTACCTCATGGACCTCGATTCCCAAACCATCGTCGTCTACCAGGTCGGCCTCGACGCCAACAACCTCCCCCGACGCCTCCACCTCCTCGCCGCGCGCAGCTTCCGCAATGATCGCTTCCTCGAAGACTGGAACACCGACACCCCCAACCCCACCGAAGTCCAGGCACTCGTCACCCAGCAGCGCCAGCGCAAAGCCCTCCAGAATCAAACCGGCCAGCCCACCGTCGATCAAACCCCGCCCCCCAGCGACCAAACCCCGCCGCCGCCTCCCATCAACGCCCCCGATCTCCCCAAATAACGCAAATTTCAACTGGCCAACTCGCCTCCGCCCGGGTACAACTTACAGAAGCCTCTTCTCCCAAAACTCACCTCTCGAGGAGTACGCGTCATGGCAAAAATGTTCTACACCAGCGATGAAGCCGCTCAAAAACTCAATATGTCCCAGGATGGCCTCAAAGACCTCGTCACCCAGAACCGCCTCCGCGAATTCCGTGACGGCAACCGCGTCATGTTCAAAGTCGACCAGGTCGACAAGGTCGTCTCCGAACGACAGGCCGCCGAACAAAAGAAGACCGGAGACACCGGCCTCTCCGACTCCGGCATCGCACTCGCCCCCTCCGATTCCGCCGCCGGCGACGCCATCTCCCTCTCCGATACCGCCCACCCCACCGCCAAGGATGACACCGTCGCTGCCGCGCCGGGCCAGTCCGACTCCGGCGTCAAGGTCTTCGAGAGCGGTGAAATGAAAGCCGTCGACGCTTCCGCCCAAACCCAGATTCAACCCCCCACCTCCGACTCCAGCGACCAGCTCTCCCTCGAAGGCGTCGGCTCCGGCTCCGGTCTCCTCGACCTCACCCGCGAATCCGATGACACCTCCCTGGGCGCTGAACTTCTAGACGAAATTTATCCCGGCGGCGACGCCAAGGGTGAATCCGGCATCGCTTCCGCCTCCGGCATCTTCGAACAGGCCGGCGCCGGCGACGTCGGAAGCTCCACGGGCCTCGAAAATGTCGCCACCTCCGCACCCGTCGCCACCAGCCCCATGATTGCCGAAGTCGAAGCCGCCGATCCCTCCGCCGAAGCCTTCGGCGGCATGGCCTTCGCCTCCCTCATCGTCATGGTCGTCGGAATCATCGTCGTCGGTTCCTTCTTCCGCGGCTACAGCCCCCAATGGGTCGAAACCGTCACCGCCAACACCACCAACCTCTTCATCTTCGCGGGCGCTCTCGTCCTCGTCTCCGCCATCCTCACCGGCATCGGCATGTTCATCGGCAAGGCCTCGCGCTAACCCGCCACGCCCTTCGCCCGCAGCGCCCCCAGCCCCTCGAGCAACTGCTCGACCTGCCCATCGCTGTGCGTGGCCATCAAACTGATCCGCAGCCGCGCCGTCCCCGGCCCCACCGTCGGCGGCCGAATCGCCGGCACGTAAATCCCCCGCTCCCGTAAAAACGCCGCCGCCGCCAGCGCCTTCTCCGCCTCCCCTAAAATCACCGGAATGATCGGCGTCCGCGAATCCCCGCAGTCAAACCCCAACTCCCGCAGCCGCCCCCGCACCCGCTCCGCCAGCCCCAGCACCCGCGCCCGCCGCCCCGGCTCGCGCTCCACGATCCGCAGCGCCGCCAGCCCCGCGGCCGCGCACGACGGAGGCAACGCCGTCGTGTAAATAAACGCCCGCCCCGCGTTGACCAGCGTCTCGATCACCGCCCGCGGCCCCGCCACAAAACCTCCCAGCGACCCGAGCGCCTTCGACAACGTCCCCACCGTCACCGCCACGCGCTCCTCCACGCCCTGCGCTTCCGCGAGTCCCGCCCCGCGCGACCCGAGCACCCCGGTCGCATGCGCCTCGTCGATCACCACCAGCGCCGCATGCCGTTCGGCCGCATCGCACGCCGCCGACAAATCCGCGACATCGCCGTCCATGGAGAACACCGAATCCGTGACAAGAAACCGCAGCGCCGCGGAGGAGTTGAATCGCCCGAGCAATTCGGCGGCGCGGGAATATCGCCGATGCGGAAACGTGCGATGCTCGGCGCCGGAAAATTTCGCCGCGTCAAGGAGGCTCGCGTGGTTCAGTTTGTCGGAGACGATCGCATCATGTTGGCCGGCGAAGGTGGTCAGCACCGCGAGGTTGGCCATGAAGCCGGTGGGAAAGAGGAGCGCCGCTTCCGCGCGTTTAAAGGCCGCCAGCGCCGATTCGAGATCGTGATGAAGCCGCAGCGAGCCGGCGACGAGGCGCGAAGCGCCGCTGCCGGCGCCCCAGCGTGCGGCCGCGTCGCGAGCGGCATCGATCACTTCCGGGTCGGTGGCGAGGCCGAGGTAATTGTTGGTGCAGAACTGGACGAACTGACGCCCGTCGAGCGTGACCGTCGGCCCAGTGGCAGAGGCGAGCGGGTGCAGTTCGCGCAACAAGTGCGCATCGCGGCGGCCCTGGAGCGACTGGTCGAGCATGGCAAGCCAGGCGGCGCGGGCGCTAACGACCGGGGGCGGGGAGGTTTCCTTGGGAGCGTTCATACCGAGGGCGAACCGAGGGCGAAACCGGGGGGCAAAAAAAGCACCCCGGCACGGGCCGGGGCGGGTCTGTGTCGATCGATAAGTGCGGTGAGGGCAGGCAGTTCAGGCCTTGACGCCGGCGGTTTCGGGCTGGCCATCGCGACCGGCGTGGACGGCCTGGGCGTCGGCGATTTCCTGCATTTTCAGTTTCATGAGCCGGCCCACTTTGAACTTGACGGTGCGCTTGGAGGGCACCGGAACGCGCTCCATGGTCTTGGGGTTCTGGGCGATGCGGGCGGCGCGCTGCTTGCACTCAAAGACGCCGAAGTCTCGAAACTCCAAGCGGTTGCCGCGACCGAGTTCGGCAATCACCTCGTCGAGGAACTGCTGGGTGACGCGTTTGACGATCACCCGTTTGACATCGAGACGTTCGGCGATGCGATCCACCAGTTCCTTTTTGGTCACCGTTGCCATGTTCTTCCTTTTCCTGCCCCCGGCGTCAGGGAGAGAAATGCCTACCCGCGCGAAGCAAGTCAGGCTCCCAGTCCCACGAGCGCCTATGACCTGTCCGTTGCGCGATTAGTCTCCGGGGATGGCGGTATCATCCTCTTTCGGCCTCACGCCGTCAAGATGTGACTGGACAAACGGTTCTGGCGGTGCTCCGCGGCAGGGAAAGGGGGGGGACCCGTGTGTCGCAAACGGAGAAAAGGCTTCAGGGGAGGGTGACGCCCTGGCGGACGACCCAGCGGTAGCGGAAGCCGACCCCGTCCGGGCTGGAGATGTTCTGGGCGTCGTAGTCGAAGATCGTGAATGCGGAGGCTTGATAGAGGGTTTCCGGGCCGTAGACGACCTTTTCGGGGCGGGGGAAGAAGAGGTCTTCGTCGGCATCGGCGAGGACGGCAAAGGGGTTGATGGGCCGGGCAGCGGGCGTGCGGGCGAGTGCCGTGGCGGGGACATAGAAGGGCGGTGCCGGCGGCTCGGCGGAAGCGCGGGCGGCCGGCGTGGGATGCACGGGCTGGGTGGCGCAACCGGCGAAGGTCAGCAGGAGGAATGCAGGGAAAAGAGGGTATCGCATAGCGGCCAGTCTCCACTGGAGCCAGCGCAACGGATGTGCCTCAGGATGTCCGAGAATAGCGGTGAAATCAGTAGTGGGAGGGGGCGGGTTGTAGCGGCGCGCGGCGGAAAAACCACACGAGGGCGAACCGCGTGGTGTGGCAGCATCACGGGGTGGACAAGAGGGTTGTGCGTTGCTGGTGCTGGGGTGGCGGGCGATCAGGCTTCGCTGGTTTCGCCGATGGAGTCGTCGATGGGTTCGGCTTTGGGGAGGAATTCGGCGTTGACGGCGCGCTCGGCGAGCTGGTCGAGGATGGCCAGCAGGGGTTCTCGTTCGAGTTCGTAATCGTCGAATTTGGCTTGTCGGACGGCGTTGGAGGGATCGGTGTAGGTGATGTCGACGATGCCGGTGGATTTCCAGCGGGAATTATCGACGACGGTGATGCTGGTCCAGGGGATGGTGATGCCGGGGGCGGGCGAGACGGAGTCGGGCTGTGCGATGGCGCGGCGAGCCTGGCAGTGGAAGAACCACCAGAGGGCGGCGAGGACTGCGAGGGCGAGGCCGGCCACAATGACTTTCTGCGTCGCAATGTCGCTGGCGCTATGCCAGCCGTCGACTTTGGCGATGGAAGCGATGTCGGTCATTTTGGCGCGGGCTTCAGAAGATTCGGCGCTCCAGCCTTTCCAGGCGTTGAGTTCGGAGTCGTAGATGGCGACGGAATTGTTGCTGGGCGAGATGCCCTTCATGTAGGCGACGAGCTGGTCATCCTGCTGGGGATAGCGGACGAAGGCGTCGTAGGTGAACCAGCCGAAGAAGGCGAGGCACATGAGGATGATGAGGATATTTTTGTTGCGGACGCCGGCGGAGGCGCGGGCGATGAGGGGGAAGGAGGGCGGCGCGGGGGGCTGGGCGGGCGTGACGGGCGCGGGGGGCTGGGGATCGGCGGGAGGCTGGGACATGCTGGCGGCTCCAAGAGAGGGCGAGGAAGAAGAAAGATCGGCGTGATGGGGGAGGTCTCTTTCGGGAAAACCGGCCGGCGCGGGGGTTTATTGCGGAGAAAAGGGGATCACTCCGGATAGCGGGAGTTGTTGAAGATGAGGCCCCAGAAGACATTTTTGAGGCGTTCGGAGAACTGGGTCTTGCCGACGGGATGCATGGGGATCCACTCGACGTGGTCGGGGTGACGGAGTCCCCACTCGATGAAGCGGGAGGTGTCGTCGAGCATCTGCTGTCGCCACTGCTCGTGGTTGATGTAAACGGGTCGACGGTAAGCCATGGAAGCCCCGGAAAGCGTTGGGGAGATTATAGGCGGGAGCGGGGAAGGGAGTGAACCCGGAGGGGTGCGGGGCGTAGAAGGTGTGGGGTCGTTGCGGGAGGAAGGGAGGCCGTATGAGGAGGTTGGCATGTGTGGTATTTGCGGTGGCGATGGCGGCGGGGGCGTGGCCGGCGCGGGCGTGTTTGAACGATCGGTACACGGAGATGGCGGAGAAGGAATTTCGGTCGCGGTATGAGGCGCCGGCGCGGGAGGCGTCGCGGCGGGATGAGCCGATGGTGGCGGGCGTGAATGTGTGGGGGGCGGGTGCGGCGATGGTGGGGGCGGGGCTGACGGCGAGCGGGATGTGGGTGCAGTTGCGGGGGCGTGCGGCGGCGCGGGAAAGGAGGAGGGCATGAGCACGGTGGATCGGTGTGTGCGCGTGGGATTGTTGTGCGTGCTGGGAACGATCATTGGGCCGCTGGCGACATGCGGGAATTTCATTCCGCTGGGGTCGCGGCGGGCGGTGCATGGGATGGCGTATACGGTGCCGAAGTTTCCGGGGGGGACGAGCCTGCGGATGGCGATGGTGCATGATGTGCTGGACGAGCGGTATCTGGTGCATGGGGAGGCGTGGAATCGGGAGCAGTCGCGGGTGGCGCGCGGGGTGATCGCGGCGTGGGGGGACAGCGGCGGGACGCCACCGGAGAAGGTGCTGGAGGCGATGGATGATCTGGCGGTGGCGGAGATTCATCTGCATGAGGAGGTGGAGGCGGCGGCGGTGATGCGGCGGAAACTGGCGTTGTTGTCGGCGCGGATAGAGGCGACGGCGGCGGCGGTGCAGACGCCTGGCGAGGGCGATGTTCCGGCGGAGGAGGCGGCTTACGAGCGATTGGTCGACGCGCCGCCGCTGGCGCCGGCGGAGTATCAGCGGTACACGGCGGAGGCGAATCTGGGGACGGCGATGATTCACTACGCCTTTGCCGGCGCGATGCGTGGGGATGCGGGGCTGCGGGGGATGTTGGCGGAGGGAGCGGAGCACATTGAGGAAGCGGTGCGGATCAATCCGCGGGCGCACTTTGGGCGTGAGCAGTGGCAGGCGCTGGCGGTGCGGCATTTTCTGGCGGCGGCGCAGGATCCGCGGTGGCTGACGCGCTTCACGGTGGCGGGGGAGTCGTTGGAGGAAGAACCAGCGAACGGTTCCCCGGCGGAAAGGTATCCGATGATTCCGGATGTGCCGGATTCGGTGATTTCGGCGGATAAGCGTTTCGGTTGGCGGCAGGGGATTGCGCGCGTGTTCGTCGATCCGGAATGGGGGAGCCGGACAGGGTGCGCGTTCGCGGAGGTGGCGTTTGATGAGCCGGTGCTGGCGATCATCGGGATGTGGACGCTGGGCGGCGGTCCCAACGCCCATTTTGCGTTGGCACTGGGGCGGCTGATGGAGGAGGTGGGGCAGCGGGAGATTGCGTGGGAGGGATATGAGCGGGCGGTGGAATTGGCGGGCGAGGACGGGACGGGGTTTTCGGGGGATGCGGCGGTGGGGAAGTTTCTCGTGGGGTATTGCCGGCAGCGGCAGGCGGCCATTGCGCGGAAGGAATCGAGCGATCCGTCGGCGTGGGAGGCGGAGATGCGGCGGCGGCATCAGGGGGAACTGGCGTGGGGGCAGGCGTATCAGCGGGAGTACCAGGCGTATGAGGCGGGGGAGATCGCGGCCGGCAGGGCGCGCGCCGGCGTGGTGGATTATGCGGCATTCTTCCAGGGGCGGCCGGCGATCGCGTCGGCGGCGGGGCTGGCGGACGATCTGGTGGTCACCTACACGGCACCGCAGCGCTGGGGGGATGTCGTGCCGGGGGTGCTGGTGGGGATTGGGGTGTGTTTGTGGGCGGATGTATGGGATCAGCGGCGGCGGGCGCGGAAGGGGCGTGTGGGGAAAACCGATTGCGTTCCACGGCGGGGGATGTCGCGGATATGATTGAGGGTGGGAGTGTTGGGGCGCCGGTTGCTGCGCGAGAGGTTTGTATGGAATCGCCGTTGGTTGGCAAGGTGCTGGTGGCATCGCCGCAGTTGCTGGATCCGAATTTTGCGCGGTCGGTGGTGCTGGTGGTGCAGCATGATGCGAAGGGGGCGATGGGGCTGGTGTTAAATCGGCCGCTGGAGACGAGCGTGGGGGAGGCGTGGTCGCAGGTGTCGGCGGTGCCTTATGACAATGGGGATCCGCTGTTTCAGGGCGGTCCGGTGGAGGGGCCGCTGATGGTGATCCATCATGATGCGGCGCGTGGGCAGATCGAGGTATTGCCGCGGGTGTATTTGTCATCCGATGCGGATGCGGTGCGGGGGCTGGTGGCGGATGCGACGGAGCCGATGAAATTTTTCGTGGGGTATTCGGGGTGGACGGCGATGCAGTTGGAGTCGGAGCTGGCGGAGGGGGCGTGGCATGTGGCGCTGATCGAGGCGGAGCATGTGCTGGAGACGCCGCCGGCGTTGTGGGAGCAGATGGTGCGGCATGCGCGCAAGGCGGTGGGTCCGGCGGTGGATCCGAAGCTGATCCCGCCGGATCCTTCGGTGAATTGAGTAGTCAGTAGTCAGTAGTCAGTAGCCAGAAGACGGGAGTTTCTCGGGGGCGGGGGATGGGGTATCTTTAAGGGATGGCTGAGATATCGATCGAGGAATTGCTGGCGGGGGCGCGGGAGGTGGTGCGGTCGGAGGCGGCGTCGATTGCGGCTGTGGCGGAGACGTTGACGGAGGCGGTGGCGCGGGCGATCGTGCTGATTCATGAGCGGACGCGCGGGGATGCGGGGCCGGGCGGCGGGGGGACGGTGGTGCTTTCGGGGATTGGGAAGTCGGGGTTGGTGGGGCAGCGGATATCGGCGTCGTTTGCATCGACGGGGACGCCTTCGCATTTTCTGCATCCGGTGGAAGCGCTGCATGGGGATCTGGGCCGCGTGCGGCGGAATGATGTGGCGCTCTTGCTGTCGTACAGCGGGGAGACGGATGAAGTGGTGCGGCTGCTGGATCATTTGAAGCGGCAGGAAATTCCGGTGGCGGCGATCACCTCCTCGGGGCTATCGACGCTGGGGCGGGTGGCGGATATTGCGATCACGATCGGGCGGATTGAGGAAGTGTGCCCGCATGGGCTGGCGCCGACGACGACGGTGAATTGCATCTCGGCGGTGGGGGACGCGCTGGTGCTGGGGGTGATGAGCCTGCGGAAGTTTTCGCGGGAGGAGTTCGCGGCATTTCATCCGGGGGGATCGTTGGGGCGGAAGTTGCTGCGGGTGGAGCAGGTGATGGAGTTTCGGGTGGGGGAGAATTTTGCGGCGGTGGGGGAGGGCATGACGCTGCGCGAGGTGCTGGAGCGCGATCCATTGAGTGGGCGTCGCGCGGGGGCGGTGGTGGTGGTGGATGGTGCGGGGAAGCTGAGCGGGGTGTTCACGGATGGGGATTTGCGGCGGCACTTGCGGAATCGGCCTGCGGCGGAGCTTTTGGAGATGCCGATCGGGGCGGTGATGACGCGTTCGCCGAAGCGGATTGGGAAGGAGGCGCTGGCGTCGGAGGCGCTGGGGCTGCTGAACCATTATCGGATTGATGAGTTGCCGGTGGTGGATGAGACGGGGCGGCCGGTGGGGCTGGTGGACGTGCAGGATCTGGTGCGGGTGAGGGTGGTGGAGTGAGGGGAGTAGTGGGTAGTCAGTAGTCAGAAGTCAGTAGTCAGAAGTCAGTAGTCAGAAGACAGGAGACAGAAGACAGGAGACAGAAGGCACGGTAGCGAGTAGGCACTGGGGTTTGCGGGCGGTGGGGGTATGACGGATGCGTTGCGTCAGGAGATATCGGCGGTGGGGCGGAAGGCGCGGGCGTCGTTCTATCGAACGGTGGTGCGGTCGAACGCGCGGAATCGGCGGTCGCGGCATGCGTTGAAGACGACGGTGGCCGTGGTGCTGGTGACGGGGGTGTTTTTCTGGAGCGATGTGCAGACGCGGCTGATGGCGGCGGTGGCGGCGGCTTTTTTGATGCAGTGCGTGGGCGGGGGCGATCGGGCGCATCAGCAGCGGTGCATGGGGTGGTCGGCGCTGGCGATGGTGGCGATTTCGGGGGCGGGGCCGGCGCTGGTGGGATTGCCGGCGGTGAAGGAAGCGCTGCTGGTGGCGGCGGCGTTTTGCGTGGTGCGGGTGCGGCGGCTGCTGCGGGATGCGAATGCGTTTCCGCTGTTTTTGTTTACGTACACGGTGCTGGCGACGGCGCTGCCGGGGGGACGGGACGTGGCGGGTCGGCAGATGGTGGGGACGGCGGTGGCGGCGGCGGTGAGTTATGTGGTTTATTTTTATGTGGGGTATCAGCCGGATGTGCCGGCGCCGGGGGTGATTCCGGGGCCGCGCACACCGTGGCGGACGGCGTTGGCGGCGATGCTGGCGATCGGGATTGCGTATGCGTTTCACTTGCCGCGGGCGTACTGGGCGGTGCTCACGAGCGTGGTGGTGGTATCGGAGACGTGGAAGGAGAGTTGGCGGAAGGTGCTGGAGCGTGTGGGGATGACGGCGCTTGGGTGCGGCGTGGCGTGGGGGCTGCACATGCCGACGGCCCATTTGCCGCACGTGGAATTGGGGTTGATGTTTTTGTTTGTGTACCTGGCGGTGCATTTTCGGGGTGCGTCGTATCCGCTGATGACGTTTTTCATCACGCTGTATGTGGCGTTCTTGTTTTCGGTGCTGGGGGAGTGGTCGGGGGGGATTCTGCTGGTGCGGATGTATGAGACGGCGATCGGCGGGGCGACGGCGCTGGCGGCGGCGGCGATGGTGCGGCCACGGAGGGACCGTCCTGAGGACGGCCCTTCCGGTACACGGATGATCTGATGGCGCCGGTGGCAGTTGCTTTTTTATTGTTTTCGGCGCGGCTAGTGGCTAGGCTGACCAGCATGATCGAGAACGATTTGATCGAACGGATTTTGTCTCTGCCTGCGGATGATCGCGAGCTCGTCGTGGATGTCGTGCTTGCGAGTTTGAGCAAGGATTCCCCGCCGCAACTCACGCCGGAGGAGCAGGCCGAGCTTCTTCGGCGAGCAGAGGCGTTTCGTCAGCATCCGGAGAGCTTCATTCCGTGGGAACAGGTGAAGGAGGAGTTGGCGAAGCAGCGGGCGAGGCGCTCGGCGTGAACTATCGGTTAACGGTCGGTTAACGGTATCGACGGAGGTTCATGCGGAAATTCTTTCGATCGTGGCGTTTTACGAGGGGATACGGGAGGGGCTGGGTGCGGAGCTTGAGCGGGAGATGGAAATAATCCTGCAGACCATTGCACGTAGTCCACTTTTATATCCACGAGAAACCGAACAGGCGGTGCTGCTGCGCCGGCTGGAGGATTTCCGGAAGAATCCGGAAAGTTTCCTCACGTGGGAGCAGGTCAAAGTGCAACTCGCTGAACAACGCGCCAGGAAGCGCGCGTGAAGCTGCCAATCTCGATACCGATTGCGGTCAGCACGCAAATTCTGGCTTTTTCCGCATCGTTGGAAGGTGATCGCGCTTTCGGCGAGATTCGCCGGGCGCTGATACGTCGGTTCGGCCAGCACCTCCTTTATGCGGTGGAGCAGGAAAGGATTGTGCTTTTGGAACTGCGCGGATGCGCGGCGGGAACCGCCGGATTGGGGAGACGGCGGTGTACTACACGAGTTCGATGCGGATGGAGCGGCCGACGGCGGCGGCGGCGCGTTGGACGGTGTCGAGTTGGACGCTGTCGTTTTGGGGATCGAGCAGGCGATCGAGGTGGGCGCGGCTGGTCTTCATGCGCTTGGCCATGGCGGTCTTGGTGATTTTCTGCTGCTTCATTTCCTGCTGAATTTGCCAGGCAAGGACGCGTTTGAGGGCGTGAGCGTTGGCCTGGGAGGCGAGACCTTCTTCGCGCAGGAAGGATTGAAGGGAGGAGCCGATGTGTCGATTGGCGTTTTTCATTTTTCTGTCTCACGTTGACGATGGCGGGCAATTTCCAGATCCAGCAGCGGCGTTTTTGCGGATTTTTTGATGAAGGCGTGGAGCAACACCATGTGTTGACCGGCGACACAGAAGAGAACCCGTGAAATGCGGCCTCCGGTCAAGCGGCTGCGAATTTCCCACATCCCCGCACCCATGGACCTGCACAGAGGCATGCCGACCGGCCAGCCGAATTCGGCGGTGGCCAGGTCAAATGCGACGATTTGCCGATCCTCTTTAGGCAACCCTTTGAGCCATTGGCGGACGGGTTCGACTCCGCTCGGCGAGCGATAGAACGATGCGGGAAGTCGTTTGGCGGCAGCTCTCACGCTGACGTTTAGTGTACCTTAAAAGATGCGCCGAGGCAAACGACGTTTCGGCTTTCCTTTTTCGGCTGACTCCGCCACAATCGGGGTTTTGGTTCTCTTGGGAGTTCGCATGGCCCTCTCGAACATTCAACTGCTCATTCTCGATGTCGATGGCGTGCTGACGGATGGGGGGATTATTCGGGATGATGCGGGGCAGCAGATCAAGCGGTTTCATGTGCGGGATGGGGCGGGGATCGTGTTGTGGCGGCGGCTGGGGAAGGATGTGGCGATCATCACGGGGAAGGAGTCGGACGTGGTGAGCCATCGGGCGGAGGAATTGGGGATTCGGCATGTGTATCAGAACGTGGGGAACAAGCTGGAGGCGTATGACCAGGTGAAGGATGAACTGGGGGTTTCGGATTCGCAGGTGGCGTATGTGGGCGACGATCTGCCGGATTTGCCGGTGATGCGGAAGGTGGGGGCGGCGATCGCGGTGGCGGATGCGGTGGAGGAGGTGCGTGCGGTGGCGACGTATGTGACGAAGTTTCCGGGCGGGTATGGAGCGGTGCGGGATGCGATCGAGCATTTGTGCAAGGAGATGGGGTTGTGGGAGCAGGTGCTGGAGAGGTATCGGTGAGTGGGGGGGGTAGTCAGAAGTCAGTAGTCAGAAGTCAGTGGGGGCGGTGGGGGGGGCGGTGTGGATTGGAGGGGGGATTTTGCTGTCGGGGCCAACGGATGAGGGCGGGGGCTGTCTAGTGGTGGGCGTGCGTGGGCACAAACAGGGGCGGACATTGTGGATGATGGATCGGGAGCGGCTTGTTGCGGCGGCCCGTGGCGGAGTACACTTTCGGGTCTATGCTGAAACGAGTCGCTCTTTTTGTCATCGGCCTGATGGTCGCGGTGGGTGCGCTGCTGCTGTATGAGTATTTCAGCGGCGCGAGCATCAACGGGACGCGGGTGGAGTCCCATTCGACGGCCTCGACGGGGCCGCGGGAGGACCAGCCGTTCGTTTACGAAGGCCGGCGTCCGGAGAATGCGGACCTGGAATACGTGCTGACGGCCAAGAAGTTCACGGCGGCGACGGCGGCGGATGGCACGACGATACCTGGGGAATTTCTGCTGACGGAGCCGTCGGCGCGGTATTACACGACGGACGGGCGGCTGGTGACGATTCGTGGGGATTCGGGGGTGGTGTTCGTGGACACGGTGGCGAGCGGGCCTGGGGGGACCAAGACGAAATTCGTACCGCGTGGCGGGCGGCTGTCGGGGCACGTGACGCTGACATTTGGTCCCCAGGATGCGGACACGAATGCGGCGTCGGCGGCGAGCACGATCCGGGTGAAGCTGGCCAAGGACCTGGTGTTCGACAACGTGGCGCGGCAACTGCAGAGCGACGGGGACATCAGCGTGCGCTCGAACCAGGTGGCCTTTGACGGATCGGACGTGATGATCGCGTTCAATCCGGATCAGAAGCGGCTGGAGTATTTCCGGATCAACAAAGGCAACAAGATCATTCTGCATGATGTGGATCCGGAGACGTTGGCGCTCAGCGATACGGCGGTCACGAAAGGCGGGGAGGCGAGGGGCGGCGCGACGCAAGCGGCGACGGCCCCGGCGGCGGCGGGCGCAGGTGCGGCGACGGGTCCGGCGACGGGTCTGGCGACGGCGCCTGCGATGGCGGCGGCGAGCGAACCGGGTAAAGAGCCGGGGAAGGAAGCGGGAAAAGTATCGAGCACGCCGACGACGTACAAACTGGCATTCGGGCAGAACGTGTCGGCGACGATGGGTCAGCGGACGCTGACCAGCGATCAGTTGTTCGTGCTGTTCATGGCGGCGGCGCAGGATGTGACGCAGAAGCCCAAGCCGGTAGCGGTGAGCGATCATGCGGCAGCGGCGGAGGGCCAGGCGGCGGGGACGGGGAACGGGACGGCGTCCAGTGAGCCTGCGACCCAGGGTGCCGAAGCGGCTGCGACCGAGCCGCTGCCCAAGGCGACCACGTCGGATCTGGTGATTACCTGGACGGGGCCGATGGAAATGCGTCCGGCGGGCCCTGACGATCTGAAGCTGCAAGGGCCGAAGGACAAGGCTCTGGAGGCGGTGGGGACGGCGGAGCGTCCGGTGGTGATGCACGATGCGACGCGGACGGTGACGGCGGGTCGGCTGTGGGTGCATGCGGCGGAGCGGCGGCTGGAAATTGAGCCGGGGGAGTTGGGGCAGGTGCGGATGGCCGACACGGCGGGCGGGAGCGGGACGTGCCAGAAGGTGTCGTACGATCGGAATACGAACCATCTGACGCTACGGGGGCCGGGGGTGATCGATGTGCCGCAGACGTTGCTGAGGAAGTCAGCGTCGGCGGGGGGTAAGCCGCTGGAAATCACGTGGCAGACGAGCCTGGATCTGGACCTGATGGACGTGCCGGATGCGAAGAAACCGGGCAAGAGCGGGACGATGCCGGCGGTGCGTCGAGCGATCCTGGCGGGCGGGGCGAAGATCGACGATCCGACGTTCCAGCTTTCGGCGGATACGATTGATGCGCTGATCGCCAATACCACCGATGCGATCAACCCGCAGACGCTGGAGCATCTGCTGGCGACGGGCAACGTGACGGTAAAGTCGGCGCGCAGCGGCGGCAGAAACGGGCAGGCGGCGCCGGAGCCGGACGGGATCAACGGGCAGCGGCTGGAGCTGCTGACGGCGGTGCCGGGCGATGGGCGGAGCAAAGCTCCAGTGCCGACGCGGCTGCTGGTGGATGGGGACGTGATGGCGTGGAGCTATCGCACGGAAAAGGAGAGCGGCGGGGCGGCTGGTTCGAGCAAGGCGAAGGGGCCTGGCAAGGAGACGATTTACGGGCAGCATCTGGACATCGCGCTATCGGCGAAGCCCAAGAGCAGCGACACGGGCGAGGCGATGGCCGGGGGCGTGGGGCTGGGGGATTATCAGGCGACATCCTTCACGGCGGACGGCGGGAACACCGATCGAGGGGTGAAGGTGGAGCTGGAGAACTATGCGTCGCAGTTGATCACGGCGACGGCGCACGTGCTGCACGCCACGCCGCTGGATAATCGGGCGACGCTGGAGGGCGCGGCGGGGAATCCGGCGCGGGTGGCGTTTGCGGAGAACGCGATTTCGGGCGAGAAGATTCTGCTGGATCAGAACAAGAAGACCTTTGAGATACCAGGCGCGGGGGAGTTTTTGTTCACGCTGCCGGCGAGCAAGGAGCGCAAGGAGCCCGCGCCGATGCGCGTGACCTGGTCGGATCGGATGCTGTTCGACAGCGATGCACTGCTGGCGACGTTCGACGGCAACACGGTGGCGCGGATGCTTTCGGTGAAGACGGCGGACAGCAGCCAGCTCACGGCGGATCATTTGCGAGTGCGGCTGAAGCACGAGAAACCCATGGCAACACCGGGCACGGCGACCGCGCCGGGGGAGTCAGACCTGGCGAACCTGGCGGGCTCTTCGGACCTGACGCTGGACACGATCGACGCCGACGGAAAGGTCGTCGCCAGCGGCAGCCAGACCGGACCGGACGGGAAGGTGCTGACGCAGATGCTGCTGGAGACCGAGAAGCTGACCTACGCGGATGAAACGCACCAGCTGACGATCCCGGTGCCAGGCAAGATGCTGCTCATCGACAATCGGCCTGAGAAGGAGAAGGCGGCGAGCGCGGGGGCTGGGGGAGGCCCAGCGGGGATGGCGGGCGGCAACGGCGCGCGCGGGCAGACGGCGTTCAAGTGGGATGGCAAGCTGGTGTACAACCAGCATGACAACACGGTGGAACTGACGAAGAATGTGCAGATGGTGCATCGGCCGGCGAAAGCGATCCGGTTGACCAGCGATGCGGCGAGTTCGCTGGTGGACCTGGAGACGCAGCATCTGGTGGCGAAGCTGTCGCAGCCAAAGGATTTGGGCAACGCGACGGAGCTGGCGAGTCCCGTGGGCGTGGGGGCGGGCGGGAACCAGCAGTTGGAGAGCGTGCGGGCCGATGGCGGGGCGACGCTGACGCTGGACAACAAGCAGGAGCTGCGGACGGATGTGCTGAGCTATGACAACCTGACGAACATCGCCACGGCGACGAGCACTGGGAGCAATCCGGGGACGTACACGGATCCGGACAAGCAGCAGTTGCTGCATTTCTCGTCGCTGAAATGGGATATGCATAACAACGCGGTCACGACGAGCAACCTGGGCGGGAACCTTCAGCTGGCCCCGTATTGATCGGTGGGGGCTGATTTTCATCGCATTTATGAAGATTTGGGCGTGGGGGGGGAGTGGGGTGGCGGTGCGGGGTTTCGTGATTGTCTTCACATTTCGGATTATTTGCGGGTTGCAAACTATTTTGACGCGGTATTGTCTGAGCACGTAGGTGAGGCCGATCGCCCGGTTCAGCCCGGCGGATTTCACCGATCTTCGTGGAGTTCAGTCATGATGACGATCCTTGGAAATCTTGTGGGTAAAACGAAAGTTCTTGGCTTGGCGGGAGTTGCGGCGGGTGCGTTGGCGCTGGCCCCGAAGACTGCCAGCGCCCACGACCGGTTCAGCTTGGGTATCACGATCGGTGCGCCGGCCCCGGTGTATGTCGCACCGGCACAGCCCGTGTATGTTCCCGCTCCCGTGTACACGCCCGCCCCTGTGTACGCTCCTGCATATGCCCCGGCTCCCGTGTACACGCCGGCGCCCGTGTGCCAACCGGCTTATAGCGCCCCGATTGTGGTGACGGCCCCCGTGTGCCCGCCGCCGATCGTGGTGGCGCAGCCGCGGTATTTTGAACGTCGCCCGGTGTTCTCCGGCGGCTGGCATCATGGCTGGGACCGTCGTCGGTAAGGCTCTGGAGGCGGAAGGATCGGCAAGGGGGGTGGATGGGGGGGGCCAAGCTTCTACCTAACGGCGCGGCGGCGCGGTGAGCAGTCACCGGCCGCCGCGATTTTTTTTGCGGGCCGGCGAACGGAGGATGCCACACGGCGTAAGAGAAGGGGAACCTGAGAGGGAGGCGTGCTGATGTGGTGGCCGGAGATCGTGGTGGCGGTGGTGATCGGAACGGCGGTGTGGCGGTGGGCGCGGCGAGTGGATCGGGGATGGGCGGCGGTGTTTGGGGTGGGGCTGGCGGTGGTGGGGGCGGTGCTGATCGGGCGGCGGGTGAGCGGGGCCAGCGCGTGGTTGTGGTGGCTGATTGATGCGCGGGTGAATCCGCTGGTGATGGCGGCGGCGGTGCCGGCGATGATGGGGCCGCTGGTGCGGCGGCTTCCGGCGGGGCGGCAGCGGGCGGTGGTGATGGGGGCGATGGTGGTGATGGGGGTTTATTACAGCGTGTTACCCGGGGTGATGCCGATGGCGGCGCGGGCGGCGGTGCGCGGCGGTCGTACGGTGATCGATTCCAACGGGGTGTGTTTGCAGACGCATGATTTCACGTGCGGGCCGGCGTCGATGGTGACCTGTTTGCGGGAGCTGGAGATTCCGGCGGAGGAAGGGGAGGTGGCGGAAGTGGCGCGGTGCGGGCCGGCGGTGGGGACGGATCCGGGCGTGCTGGCGGATGCGGTGGCGGCGCGCTATGGCGTGGGAGCGCGGTCGGTGACGTTGCGGGATGTGCGTGCGGTGCGGGCGCCGGCGGTGATGGAGATCAGCGTGGGGCTGGGGTTGGGGCATTATGTGGCGGTGATGGCCTGCGATGGCGAGCGGATGCGGATCGGTGATCCGGAGGTCGGGGCGGTGTGGATGTCGATGAGAGAAATGCAGGAGGAGTGGACGGGGCGGGTGGTGGAGGTTTGGAAATAGAAAAATTGGGGGCAGGGTTCAACGGGTTCAATTCGGGGGCGGTTGCGTGGGTGGTGCGGAGAGGGAGACTTGCCAGTTTTGCAGGAGGGTGACGAAGGAGGCGATCGGGTGGATGACCGGGCGCTGGGCCTGAAGGTGTTGGAGCGCCACATCGGCGGACCAGTGGTGTTCGCGCATGAGGTAGGCGGTGATGACCATGGCGCTGCGGCTGCGGCCGGCGTTGCAATGGACGAAAACTGTGCGGCCGGCGGCGCGCTGGGCGGCGATAAAATCGACTTGGGTGCGGAGCCAGTCGAGCGAGGGGGCGGGAGCGGCGTCGGGAATGGGGGACCATTGGTAGATGTCGGTGCGGTAGGCGTCGTCACGTTCGCAAAGGTTGAGGGTGGCGGTGGTTTGAGGCGGAGGGGCGGGGGTGCGGCCGCCAATGTAGAGGCAGGGTTCGACGAGGGTGGCGTTGAGGGGCGCGGCGGGGGGCTGCGCGAGGGTGATAAGCAGCGTGCCCGTGAGCGCGGCGAGCAGGGTGGCAAGAAACGCCGTTGTGAGAATGCGTTCACGCGCGGTCATGGGGTTGCTGTGGTTTCGGGGACAGGAACGGGCGATGCCGGGGTGGCCCAGGGGTTGTAGTGATCATCCTCGTGGGGGAGAGAGGCGTTGAGGGGGATTTCGTGAAGGGCGAAGAGGCGGATGCCGGAGAGATTGTCGGCGCGCCACTGCCACTGGAAACGGAGGAAACGTCGGGAGTTAGCGCTGGGGCGGATTTCCATGTAGTCGCCGGGTTCGGGACCGTTGGGTGTCGGCGGCACGCGGATGGTGCGTTCGGGGATGATCGTGAAGAGGCTCATGAAGAAGGCGATGGGGGCGTCGATGTGTTGGAAAAGTTGATTGTCGATCTCCAGCCACACGTGCATGGGGGTTCCGGACGCGAGCAAGTTGAGGGGAAAGCTGAGGCGTGGCGGTGGTGGGTCGGTGTCGTTGGGATCTCGATCGGGAGGCGCATCGGGTCGGAAGCCGAAGAGCACCGAGTTGGCGTTCGCACCAAGGGCAAGCTCCAACATTGTGATCAAGAGACGGGCGAAGAGGTCGTCGATGCCGAAGTCGGCGACACGCTTCCGCGGCGGAGGGATCGAACGTTTGCGGAGTCGAAACATGGTTCTCGCCGTTTCGGAATGTGCCTTTATTGTAACACGAGGGAGAACCGCTGGGCAGAATTGGCTCTGATAGCTCATCGCGGGGTGACCTCCAGCAGGATCGGCGTGGCGGGGCGGAGGGTGATGGCGGGGTGGAGTTTGAGGGGTGGGGATTTTTGGGAGAGGGTGAAGCGGAAGTGTTGGAGCAAGGTGGGGAGGACGAGTTGCAGTTCGAGCCAGGCGAAGGATTCGCCGATGCAGTTGCGTGGGCCGGTGGAGAAGGGGAGGTAAGCGTGGCGCGGGTGGGTGGGATTTTGCCAGCGGTCGGGGGTGAAGGCGAGGGGGTTGGGGAAGAAGCGTGGGTCGCGGTGGAGGGTCCATTGGGGGATGAGGAGGGTGGATTTATTGGGGATGGGGTAGCCGGCGAGGGTGAGGGGGCGCTGGTTTTGGCGGCCGAGGGTCCAGGCGGGGGGATAGAGGCGGAGGGATTCGGCGATGACGTTGTGCGTGTAGGGGAGGGCGGGCAAATCGGCGATGGCGGGGGGGCGTTGGGCGAGGACGGTGCGGATTTCAGCGGCGAGTTTTTGCTGCTCGTCGGGATGGGTGGCGAGGAGAAAGAGCGTGAAGGTGAAGGCGTTGGCGGTGGTTTCGTGGCCGGCGGTGAGGAGGGTGATGGCCTGATCGCGGAGTTGCTGATCGGTGAGGCGGGTGGCGGCTTTGGCGGCGTGGGGGCATTCGGCGTCGGTGGCGGCGATGAGGGTGGAGAGCAAGTCCTGAGTGCTGAGTTCTGAGTGCTGAGTTTTGCGATTGGCGATGAGGCGGTCGATGAGGGTGAAGAGATCCGTGCGGGCTTTTTCGATGTGGCGGGTGGAGGGCAGGGGGAGGGCGTTGAGGAGTTTGCCCCAGGGGACCACGGTGCGGATGTAATTGGACATGAGGGTGTGCATGGAGCGGCCGACGAGATCGGTGTCGGCGGTGTGGAGCCCGGCGGCGTCGATGCCGAAGAGGGTTTGCACGGCGATGCGCAGGGTGAGGCGGGTCATGAAGTCGCGGATATCGACGGGGCTTTTCGCGGCGGCGAGTTCCTGGATGGAGCGCTGTGTGCAGGCGAGGATGTCGGGGGCGTAGGCTTCGACGCGCTTGGCGTGGAAGGCGGGGGTCATGAGGCGGCGCTGGGATTTGTGGGTGTCGCCTTCGGCGGTGAGGAGGCCGTCGCCGAGGAGGTGTTTGGAGTTCTGGAGGGCGGGGCCTTTGAAGAAGGCATCGGCGTGGGTGAGGAGGACGTCTTTGGCGAGGTCTGGGTGGTTGATGACGATGTAGGTGGTGCCGAGGGCGCGGAAGGAGGAGATGTCGCCGTATTGCTGGGTGAGTTGTGTGAGGAAGGCGAGGGGATCGCGGCGGAGGTTGGCGAAGAGGCGGAGGGGGAGGATGGAGCGCGGGCCGGGGGGGAGGGGGAGGGGGCGGGGCTTTGAGGATGGTTTTTTTGTGGTGGGCATGGGGGCTCGGGGAGGAGGGTGGTAATTGATAATCGGATTTATGGGATGATAGCGGGCGGTGGGAGGCGGACAAGATCAGGCGGGGAGCCAGAGGTGGGGATGGGTGGGGTGGACGCGGATGTGGAGGGGTTGGTGGAGGGGGGTGCGGGCGTAGGTTTCGGGAGAGACAGTTTGTTCGGATTCGATGGGGCGGTCGTTGAGGGTGTAGCGGGCGCGGAGGATGGAGGTGGAGCGGGAGGTTTCGCGCTTGGCGGTGATGGTGGCCTGGAGGGGGAGACCGTGGGTGAAGGTGTAGCGGCGGCGGGTGGTGCGGAGGCGGAGGAAGAGTTCATAGGCAAGGAGGGCGAGAAGGATGACAGGCACGAAGAGGAAGACGTTGGGGTTGTGATCGACCAGGTACATAGCGGGGATTGCGAGGAAGAGGGCACAGGCGGCGCCGACGAGCGGGGACCAGCGGGCGAGGCCGGTGAAGGGTTCAGGGATGTCGCGTTGGGGCATGGGAGATTCCGGGGGGAGTCGCGGCAGAAGGCAGGATTAGTCGTGACAAGTGGCTTGGGCAATGGGTCAAGGGTAGGTGAGCATCAGGAAGAGGGCGGCCGCGATGAACAGGGCGGAGAAGATGAGGCGAGGCTTTGACAGGCGGCTCCCAATGGCGCTAAAGGGGGTTGGTTTGACGGAGTTCAACCGCGGCCTGATGCAGTTGTTCGAGGGATTGATCTGCCCAAAGGGACTGCTGCCATTGGGTGTAGTCGAAAGGCTCGCGCAGAATAAGGGCAACGAAGCGCTCTGCTTCAACGGTGCCGAGGGCGGCGACGAGGGCGCGGATGCCTGCGATTTTCAGCTCGGTGTCAGTGGGCATCATGGAACCTCAATGAGGAATTGGAGAGGATTCACAACTTTAACTTTAATTGTAGCAATTTGTTGAGCCTTCTTTAACACCCGATCGTCGGTGGTGATGAAGTAGCCGCAACCGGCGGCGATCGCGGCGGCGATGTGGAGTGCGTCCTTGGAGTGAAGCCCGAGGACGGTGAAAGGGGTGGCGGCGGATAGGATTTGTGTCGCGGGTGAGAGATCAATCGTCGCCATGCTTCGCCACGCTGCGATAGCGTTTCTACGTTCGGCGAAAGGGTTGGCGCTGTTTTCCAGATCAACCATGAAAGACCACGCCAATTCGAGCGATCCTGTGCGAATGCGGGCTTGGATTTCCAGCTTTGCTTCGCTTTCCAGGCGTACCCGAAGCTGCGACTGTCGTCGAATGGCCGATTGAAGGAGCAGTTGTCGAGGTAGACACGCAGTGCCATCGAGATACTCCGGAAATCAGGTGTACGCCGGTCAGGGGCGTGGGGGGGATTTGTCGGCGTAGGCCTGGACGATGTTTTGTACGAGGCGGTGGCGGACGATGTCGGTTTTGTCGAGTTTGACGAAGGCGATGCCTTTGATGCCGCGGAGGGTGCGGTGGGCGTCGGTGAGGCCGGAGGATTGGCCGGATTCGAGGTCGACTTGCGAGGGGTCGCCGGTGACGGATTGTTGGCGGCACAGTGGGGATGATCAGCGGTAGCGGCGGTCCGATTCGGCGATGGGAATGTCGTTGATGGAGGCGTCGCGCCGTTGCATCAAGCCATTGGGCGCGAATTCCCAGTGTTCGTTGCCGTGCGATCGGAACCAGTTGCCATCCGCGGCATGCCATTCGTATTCAAAGCGAACGGAGATGCGGTTGTCAGCGAAGGACCACAGTTCCTTCATCAGGCGGTAGTCGAGTTCCTTCGCCCACTTGCGGCGGAGAAAAGCCCGGATCGCCTCGCGGCCCTGGAAAATTTCGTCGCGGTTGCGCCAGTGCGAATCCTCGGTGTACGCGAGGGCGACCTTGTCAGCGTCGCGCGTGTTCCACGCGGCCTCCGCGGCTTTAACTTTCTGCTGCGCCGTCTCGCGCGTGAAGGGCGGAAAAGCGGCCGGGATTCGGCGGCAGCGACGGACATGGGCGGCTCCTTGCTGATGAATGATCAGCCGATGGTTTCAATGATTTTTTCGCCGGTGGCGTCTTTGATGTCCGTCGGAATCACGCGAACGAGAAGGTGCGGGGCGGTCGGCACAGGGTAGTCGCCGCGCTGCGGGCGGAGCGAATCCGCCAGAGAGCGCGCGGTCTCGGAGGGAAGCTCGACGGTAAGCGTGCTCTCCTCGCGCGTGACGTTCAGGCTGGGAGCGGGAAGGAAGCGGACGATGGTGCTGGCGCTCCGGACTCGAAAGGGCCGATTGAACGGAATGCGGCCGCGAAGAAGGGCCTGAAGGTCGGCAACTGCGTTGGCGCCGATGGTGATCACGAGCGGCGGCGGAGCATCGGCCGACGACAGCTCAAGCTGCGAGATCGCGGTGCCGCCGGAAGAGGAGCCCTCCAGCGCGGTGCGCTGAGCGATCGTGGCGGCGATGGATGCATTGCCAAGGATCGACGCGCGGGTCATATCGGTGACGAGCAGCGGATGGCGCGCGGCCAGAACCTCAAGAAAGCGTTGGACATTCCAGGCCCGAGCGGCAGCGAGTTCATCAAGGGTCACGCCGACGATCTGCAGGAATTGCATCTTGCCGTTAGGTGTGTCGATGGTTTTGAGCTCGGGATCCTCGGCAAATAGAGCGGCATGGAGAGCCGTGCTTTCACTCGTGGCGATGGGGGCATTAAAGGGAAGGTAGTGCCCCGGCGCGAAAACGTTGCCGGAATCGCAGACGTACCGGGCGAGGTTGTTGAGGAGGTTCAGGGGCCACATGGGCGGCTGGTCGTCCTGAGGATTGCGGGCCAGGCGGAAGCTGAATTCAAACCCCCATCCGCTGACGTCGGCGTCTTCCAATTCCTTGGCGTACAGTTCCGACATGCCGTACGTGACGAAGTGCCAGTGCGGCGGCGCGGGGGGCAGGTCATGGCGATACGCGGAGATGCCATCGAGCGGATCGGGGCCGCCAAGGCGGTATTTGATGAGCGTTCCCCAGTGGAGCGGTTCCTGTTCGCCATAGATCGGGCGGAGGGCAGCGTCGATCGCGGCCCAGCCATCGGCACGATCGCCGGCGGATTCTTCGGGAAGGTCATCGTCGGGCATGCGAAGCTCCGAGTGAGCGCAGGTGGCGGGATTGTACACCCGCGGTCGCTGGTACATTCAACGCTTCCAGGAAGATCGAAACAGAGGACACCGCGGGCCCGAGGGCGCACCGCCTGCGGCGGCCTCATTGCTGCGTGTTCTTTTCCGCGTAAGCCTGCACGATGTTTTGGACGAGGCGGTGGCGGACGATGTCGGATTTGTCGAGGGTGACGAAGGAGATGCCTTTGATGCCGCGGAGGGTGCGGTGGGCGTCGGTGAGGCCGGAGGATTGGCCGGCTTCGAGATCGACTTGCGAGGGGTCGCCGGTGACGATCATTTTGGAACGTTCGCCGAGGCGGGTGAGGAACATGAGCATTTGGGAAGGGGTGGTGTTCTGGGCTTCATCGAGGATGACGACGGCTTCATTGAGGGTGCGGCCGCGCATGTAGGCGAGGGGGGCGACCTCGATGATGTCGTTGGCCATGTAGCGGCGGATTTGCTCGAAGGTCATCATGTCGGAGAGTGCGTCGAGGAGCGGGCGGAGGTAGGGGTTGACTTTTTCCTCGATGCCGCCGGGGAGGAAGCCGAGTTTTTCGCCGGCTTCGACGGCGGGGCGCACGAGGACGATGCGGCGGATGACGGAGCGGCGGAGGAGGGAGACGGCCATGGCGACGGCGAGGAACGTCTTGCCGGTGCCGGCAGGACCTTCGCAGAAGACCAGGTCGTGGTGGGCGATGGCGTTGAGGTAGCGTTTCTGGCCGTCGGTTTTGGCGTGGACGAGCTGGCCGCGGGCGAGGACGTCGAGGGCGCCGGATTCATCGGGGCCGAGGGCGGAGGCGTCGCCGGAGATTTCCGATTCGGTGCGGCGGACGAGGGCGACGAGCTGGTCGCGGTCGACGGAGGGATGGTGGCGGAGGTAGCGCTGGAGCTCGGCGATGACGGCGGCGGCGCGGGAGACGTTGGCGGGTTCGCCGGAGATGCGCAGCGTGTCGTTGCGCGCGGAGAGATGGACGTCGAGCAGTTCGCGCAGCAGTTTGAGGTTGCGGTCGGCGTGGCCGAAGAAAGCAGTAACGTCGATGGAGGGATCGAGGGAGAGGTTGAGATTCATGCGGGCTCCGGGATGCGGCGGTGGGGGAATTATAGGCATGGGGTAACTTTGGGAAATGAATCGCAGGCTTGCTATGATGTCACGCGGAGCGGATCACACGGCAGGGAGCAGTGAATGGCCACCATGGAAGTTGCACGGAAAAAAGCGGGACGGGCTCCGGCGCGCAAAAAGCGTCGGGCGGGAGCGGGCACACGGGGCAGGAATGAGAGTCTCAAGCAGGTGAAGGCTCGTTTCAAGGCGAACCGGAAGACGATGATCGAGCGGGCGGCGGCGAATGCCATGGCCCTGTTTGGAAAACCCGCAGTTTAATTGAACGGAAATCATGGCCGCCCCGCAACGCCTCAGAATGGGGCAAATCTTCTGGCTCCGCGACTGTCCTGCGCTGGAGGGGGAGGGCGTGAAAGATCGCCCGGTGATTTTGATCGTGCCGCCCGGGGTGGACGATGTCGTCCTGGTGGTGGTGGCGTGTACGACCCGATTCAGCCCGAATCACGCCGATGCGGTCGAAATTCCAAATGCCCAGACGCATCCGCGGTCGACCAGTGGATTGCGCCGGCATACGTGGGCCATTCCCAAGTGGTACTTTCCGGTAAGGGTGGAACGATTGGGCGAGCAGATCGGGAGTATCTCGGGGAATATTTTGAAAAGAGTGGCATTGGCAGTTGAAGCGCGCATGCGGGCAAGCGGAGATTGATCGAACCCGTTGACGTTCCTCACGCGCGACGGCGGCGGCGGGTGGCCCCGAGTTGGGAGAGGTCCGAGAGGAAGGCGAGGGCGATGAAGATGATTGCCAGGGGATGCGCGGCATTGGGCGGCATTCCGTAAAAGACGCACAGCTCGTAGACCAGGGTGGTGGCGGGAAGGAAGATGAATCCGAGCAGCGGTACGAGAACGGTCTGAAACGCGCGCTGGGGAATCTGGTGGGCGAAAAAGTAGATCAGCACCAGCAGCACGCGCGGCCAGAGCGCTCCGATGATGGCGATCAGACAGCAGCCCATAGCGGACCCTTCAATGTGTCGCGGACGCCGGCCGTATCGCATGACGCGGCGGGCACGCTATTGTAGGCGCGGGTAAAGCCTTGGATGATTCGCCGTGGAGAAGTGTTGGATGTCTCGTAACGTTCTTACCTATTCGCGTCCCGGGCCTTCGGTGATCGGGCGCTGGGCGGGCCCCGGCATGATGGGGATGGCGGTGGCGACGCTGGTGGGGGAATGGGTGCTGCTGCGTTGGGAAGCGGTGCTGTCGTACGAGATGATGAACCGCTTGTTCTGGGGTGGAACGCTGGCGGGATTCGGAGCGATTGCCGTGGCCTGCTTGCCGCAGACGCGTCTTTATCAGCGTTTTTCGCTGTTGATGGCCGGGACACTGTTGTTGGTGATGGGGCTGCTGAGAGCGTTCGATGTGATGTGAACGGTGATGCGGGTGGTGAGCAATGCTTACGATCTTTCATCCGAACCATGCGGTTGTGACGAAGGGGAAGCGTTCAGCAGCACCGGGAAAGCGGCCGGGGCTTTGGTGATGCGCGACTGGGCGAGTGCGCGGAATTGGTTTAGCGCGTCGTCATCTGGAAACGCGCGTTTTGGCAGCAGGTGAGCCGCCTTGCTGCTGTTGAAGAGGATGAAGAGGCGCGGCGTCTCGAAGAAGTGCGCGAAGTGGGGCCAAGTGTAGCGGTTTTCGGCGGTCGGCGAAGTGATTGCGATGAAGTCGTCGGTGGCGCGGAGCACTTGCGGCTGACCGAGATCGGGAAATTTCTGGAAGAGTTTTTTGCCGTTTTGGAAATAGCGAATGCGGATGAATATGACGAGGAAGGAGACCACGAAAATGGCGATGTAGAGCGAGGGGCTCTCGAAGAAGGCTGGCGATTCGGCGGGAACCGAATGGACGGCTGGGGGTGTGTGGTGTTTGTGAAGGAGCACGAATATCAGCAGGGCGAGCGCGAGGATGATGGTCCAGCCAATGAGGTTGGTGGACCGTTTGCGGCCGGAGGGCTGGCCCGGAAGAACGGGAAACGTTTTGATCGCCTGCTGAAAGTGACGCAGGAACTCGGTTGCATCTTGCGGGGTCAGGGTGAAATGGCAGGTCTGGTCCATTGCAGATCCGTATGGGACATTATGGGGCGGATGTGGGCGGTTCGTTCTGGAGTTCGCGGCCGTAGAGCACGGAGTATTTCAGCGTCGCGCCGACGGTGGATTTGTAGGCGATCACGAGTCCGAAGCGGCCGTCCAGAAACGCTCCTTTGAGGATGTAATACTTGAGGAACGTCAGGGGCGGTCGAGTGAGCAGGTGGAGCAGGGTGGCGCGCTTGCCGCGGGCCTGCATGGCGTTGGCGAGGATGGTGGCGTGTTCCTGCATGCGCGGGCCGTCGCAGAAGTCGGCGGGCGTGAAGGGGGTGAGGCGGTTGTGGAGGAGGGGGTGTTTGAGTTTGTGCTGCGTGAAGCCGTATTTGGGGGTGCGGATTTCCGGGGCGGATTGTTCGCCCCAGAGGGTGCGGTTTTTGTGAATCAGGCGCGTCTGGTAGTCCGGGGACCAGCAGCGGATGTAGCGCCGGCGGATGTAATTCTTGCGTGGCATCTCGAAGATGGCGGCCTTTTCCAGGCGATCGGGCGTCAGCTTCTGAATTTCCTGCCGAAGGCCGTCGGATACTTCCTCATCGGCGTCCAGCAGCAGCACCCACTCGGTGGGACACAGGGACGCGGCGAACTGGCGCTGCTGGTTGTAGCCGCGGAAGGGCTCATAGACCGCGTGGACTTTGCCGGAGGGGTGGTTGTTGCAGATGGCCATGGTGCCGTCGGTGGAGCCGGAATCGACCACGACGATCTGTGCGCACCAGTCGAGCGAGTCGAGCGCAAGGCGGATGCGGTGGGCCTGGTTCTTGGCGATGATGCAGGCGGAAATGGGCAGCATGCGGATCGTCAGCGGTCCTTGGTCCGGGGATCAAAGCGGCGTTTTGAGGCCCATGGCGCGCAGGGCGCACCAGCGTTTCCGGGCCTCGAACAGGGCGAAAGCGCCGGCGGCGGCGGCGACGGCGATCACCAGCCAGAGCCACCAGACCTGCGCCCAGACCTCGAGCCCCGTGAGCATGGCGGCCGTGAGCAGGGCCATGATTCCGTAGACCAGCCGGATGCGCGCCCCTTGGGCGTCGATGTTGCATTTCATGCTCACATCGTACGCGCGAACGGCAAAAGTCAAAACTCAAAAGGAAAAACGGATTTCGCCCGTCGCCTTTTACGCGGGGTTGTATGGGCGCGCGGGCGGCGGCGTTCAGGTTTGGGGGAGCAGGTCGGTGGGCACCGTGTCGCCGCCGTCGCCGAGTTGCTTGGCGACGTATCCGGGCTGCTGGGAGCGTTGGAATTCCACGTTGTAGGCGTTGAGGATTTCCTTCTCGACCATGTGGCGGCATTCGGCGTTGATGGGGTGTGCGACGTCGCAGTGCATTTTGACGCGTTCACCGGTGGGGACCATGGCGGGGAGCTGAGCGCCGCACTGGTTGCAGAAGCGTGCATGGAGGTGGTTTTTGCCGCGGCACTGGGCGCAGGAGGCCATGATTTTGCGGGAGGGCATGGCGACGAACAGGCCATTGGGTCCGTGGATGATTTTGATATCGCGGACGACGAAGCAGCCATCGATGGTGATGCAGCAGAAGCCGCGGAGCCGGTCCTGGCCATGGGGAGCGAGCTGGATGGCCACGTCGGTGATTTTCACGATGCACTCCTGTGTGCGAAGGGAAGAGGGCGCTGGCGGGGACTGAAAAAGGCGCAGTGGCGGTAAGAGCAGCGGAAATCGAGGTGAAAAGCAGGGCTGAGCTTCAGCATAACGATGGCGGATAGTCAAAAAAGGCGCTGAGCTCCAGCGCGAGGTCGCTGCCCGAAAGCCGCGGAAAAACACAGGAACTATCCAGGAGAAGCGTCAGGGGTGGCGGGAAACCGCAATTCGCAAGCGGGTAGATTTGTGCATCATGCGTTGGTGCGAGGCGAATTGCAAGTGCTCGTTGCGAGGACCAACCCCCCTCACCGCGCGCGCCGCGCGCGCTACCATTCCCGCGCCCTGGCGACCCCGGAACCGTGTTCGGAAAAGGGTCGCAAGCGGACGCCGCTCCGGCCAAAGCGCCGTTCCCGCGGCGTCCTCGCGGCCGCCCCTCGTTGGGGGGCCGCCGGGCCATGGCATCACCGGCGCGGGGACAGTATGCTCACGACTGCATGCGACACATCGCGGCCGATCTTCTCTGGGGCATGACGCCCACGCAGATGGCTCTTCTGGCCAGCGGCGCTGCGCTGATTTTCGCGCTTAAGCGCTGGCGGCAGATCGTGCTCCACCAGCGCGCCGCGGCGCGCTCCGCGGGCCTTGGCGGGGGCGGGATGGGACGCGGGACCGCCGATGTCGCCGCCGCGGTGGGCCTGAATCGTCCCATGGCGGTGCACGGGTCTGCGGGCGCCGGCAGCGGGCGATCGCCGCTGAACGTGCGCGAGCTGACCGTGGAAATTCAGGCGCTGCTGACGGAGGTGGAAGAGACGGCGCGCCGCGCCGCGGCCCAGGTGGACAATCGCTACCGCAAGCTCGAGCAGCTCGTTCTGGAAGCCGACGACAAAATCCAGCGTCTCGAAGCTCTGATGGCCGCCGCCCAGCGCACGGGCGCCCGCGGTGACGCACTCGCGTCGACCGGCGGCGCCGAACTGCTTTCGCGCCTCCGCCAGGAGCGCGGCGCTCCCTCCGCCACGGAAGACCCCGCCTACCAGCCGATCTATCGCCTCGCCGACGCGGGCCATTGCGCGCGTGAAATCGCCCAGGAACTGGGGCGCCAGCCCGGCGAAGTGGAACTGATCCTCGCCCTGCGCCAGCGCTCGGTGAGCTGATTCACGCCATCGTCAGCGCCCGGTCGATCCTACCAAGCGTCCTCTCCCGTCCCAGCAGCGCCACGGTTTCCAGCATGGGCGGCGTCACCGTGTTGCCCGAGAGCGCCACCCGCAGGGGTTGGGCGGCCGCGCCGCGCTTGCCGCCGGCGTCCACGCCCAGCGCCAGAATTCGTTCCATCGGTTCGGTCAATCCCGCCCGGGCCCAGTCCGTTACCGGTTCGAGGATCGCGCGGCTGTCCCGCAAAAACGCCGTCCCGTTGTTGTTCCGCACGAATTTTTCCACGGCCTTGGCGTCCATCGCCGGCTCGTCAAAGAAAAACCGCGCGTTCTCGGCCATCTCCGCCAGCGTGACCATGCGCTCCTGGTACATCCCCAGCAGCTCGATCAACGTCGCGCGATCCGCCCGGCGCAGCGGCGTGTCCGCCACCGCGTTGAACGATTCCACCGCATCTGCCAGCCGCTCCAGCGACGACTTGCGGATGTATTCTCCGTTCATCCACGCCAGCTTTTTGCGGTCGAACCGCCCCGGCGTTTTCTGGATGCCTTCCAGGGAGAACAGCTCCAGCATTTCCTGCGGCGTGACGATTTCCCGATCGCCGCCGGGGGCCCAGCCCACCAGCGCGATGAAGTTCAGGAGCGCCTCGGGCAGGTAGCCGCTCTTGCGGAAATCCTGCACGTCGATCTCCGGCAGCTTCGTCCCGGTCACCGCCGCCAGCTTCACCGTCGTCTCCACGGCATCGCTCTTTTTGGCCATGAAGTCCTGCACGTCCTTCAGCGGCACGCCGGATTTTTCGGCCAGCGGCGCAAAATCCTTCACCCCGCTCTTCTGCACCTCCGCGCGCACCGCCTTGGCCTTCTCACGCTTCGACATCTTCGTGTTGTCCATGTTGAACACCAGCGGCAGATGCCCGTGCGCGGGCGGCGTCCAGCCGAACGCCTCGTACAACCCCACGTGCTTGAAGGTGTTCATCAGGTGTTCCTGCGCCCGCAGCACGTGGGTGATGCCCATGTGGTGGTCGTCGATCACCACCGCGAAGTGATAGGTCGGAAAGCCGTCCGATTTCCTGATCACGATGTCATCGTGCTCGTCCGCCTTCACGGTGACATCGCCCAGGATCAAATCATGCACCGTGATATCCTTGTGGGGCATCGCAAAGCGCACGACGGGCTTGACTCCTTCCTGCGGCGCGAGTTGCCGCCCGCGCATGTCGCGGCGATACCGAAACGGCCGCTTTTCCTTTTCCGCCGCCTGGCGCATCGCCGCAAGCTGCGCCGGAGACTCATAGGCCTCATACGCCGCGCCCGCCGCCAGGAGCTCATCGAGATGCTTCTGATACAGCGGCAGCCGCTCGGATTGGAAGTAATCGTTCTTCGCGCCGCCGACAGCCGGCCCCTCATCCCAGTGCAGCCCCAGCCACAGGAGATCGTTGAGAATCCCCGCGGCGGATTCCGCGGTCGAACGAATCTGGTCGGTGTCCTCGATGCGCAGCACGAACGTCCCGCCCGGGCCGCCGTGCACCTGCTGCTTGCGTGCGAACAGCCACGAGTAAAGCGCCGTGCGCGCCCCGCCGACATGCAGGAATCCCGTGGGCGAAGGAGCAAACCGTGTTTTAACCATCGATAGAAACTCCGAGCGGCGGCATAACAAAGTCCCGTATTAAAGGCGAAAGCTCCGGCGAAAAAAAGCGGCGGCTGTGCGGGATACTTGTCCGCCCGTCCCGTTGTCGATGCATCGACCAGCGTATACCATTGCGGCCATGAATGAATCCGAAACATCGACGGCCCTGAGCGACAACCAGCAAACGCTCCTCTATCAGCCCGGCACGCGCGTGCGGGTCAGCCAGCAGATCCCGAGACGCACGGATACCCTGGTCACCGTCACGGAGGGCAAGGTCATCCGTCAGGAACGCCAGCGCTCCGGTTCGTGGTACGCCCGCAATAAAAACGCCAAGGTGTGGCTGGATCGCCTGATCCTTCAGAAGCCCGATGGCGAGGTTTCGATCCTCAATCTGGACGAATACAGCGTGGTCGAGGTGCTCGACGGGCCTGAAGGCCTTCTCGCCAGCCCGCCGCTGACCCTGCCTGCCCAGGATCCTACAGCCGGCGTCACCTGACGAGTTCCGCCCCCGCCGACCCCGCCACCGCAAGCTGCCTCTACCGATAAATTCCCCGTGTAAACCTGGGGAATCTGAGGGGCTTTTGGCCAAGGGGGCGTATACGTCTTTGCGAATAACGTGCATCAGCTCGCATCTTGCTGAGCTCACCTCTGGGCCCCTGGCAGCCATTTCACATCGATTTTCCCGCCCCTTTCCGCCGATAGAAATGGCAGGCCCGTGTTGGACTTCCCCTCTTCCCAACGCTAAATTTCTCTCTAGGAGAGAAGTTTCGAGGGGTTTATAAAGGGATGTCGTATGACTGTTGAAACGGCGAAGAACGCCGATACCACCAAGAGCCCGGCAACATCGGCAGAGTCGCGAATCCACTGGGCAGCCGCACCGACCGGAACGAATCCGGAACTCGAAGCGCGCTTCGAGGCGATGCGCGCCCGTAACTGGATCACCGACCGCATGGTCGAGCAATACCAGAAGCACTGGCACTGCTCCCGCGAACAGGCGCTCGAACGCCTGTTGCCCAAGGCTGGCGAATAATTCCCGCCGGTAAATAGTTGCCTCTCCGATCACGTCCCCGACGCCCGGCCGGCGCCTCAACCCTGTTCTCTGTCCACTCCCAACCCCCGCAGAGCCGTTACTCCGGCTTCCGCGCGGCCGCCGCATGGAATGTCCGTCCCTCCGCGATGTACTTCCGCTCAAAATTCGTCCCCACGATCGACCCGGCCGGGGCGTCGGCCTTCAGGGGCACCGGCGAGTCGAACTCCACGACCTCCAGAAACTGCTGTTCCTTCAGCACCTGCTGCATGTGCGCGAAGTAGTCGGCGTGATCCGTCACCAGCCGCAACTTGCCGCCGGGACTCAGGATGCGGTAAACCTCCTGGATGAATGGCACCTGCACCAGGCGCCGCTTGTGATGCCGCGCTTTGGGCCAGGGGTCCGGAAAATAGACATGGACGGCCGCGATAGATCCATCCGGAATGTGGCAGCGCACCCACCAGGACGCCTCGGCATGCACCATCCGCGCATTGCGCGTATCGTGGCGGCGCAACCGGTCGGCGGCAAAGTCCGCATAGGCCCGGGCATACTCGATTCCGATGAAATTGTGGTCCGGCTTCGCCTCGGCAATCGCCAGCAGGAATGTTCCCTTGCCCGAGCCGATCTCGAGTTCGACCGGCTGTTGGTTGCCGAAGATGCCGGCCCACGAGAGTTTGCCGGCTTCATCGGGGGCGTCGAGCAGGAATTCAGCGGGTTGCAGGTTTGGGCGCAAGGCCATGAAAGATCCTGGGCGTGGAAAGCATGAAAGGGCCGCAGGATACGCCAAAGAGGAGGGCGCCGCCACAGGCGGGATTTAGAGCCGGCCGACGAAGCAGAAGAGGACGAACAGTGCCAGATTGAGCAGGAGGAAGGGGATAGCGAGCAGGTATTGAATCACGATGGGGAGGCGAGCGAACAGGGGGCGGACAAAGAGGATCAGCAGCGTGCCGGGGATCGCCAGGAGGGAATAGAGGCACAGGCAGAGGAGCGTGATGTCGTCCCAACGGTGCGGATCGCGCAGGAAGCGAGGCATCTCGTCGACGAGACAGATTGCGGCGAACAGCACGCCGAGCCCGGCGACGGCGCTGGCGGTCATCAGGAGCAGCGCCCAGGGGAAGATCGGACGGGCAGGGGCGCCGGCGATGGCGAGGCGGAGATCGTGTCCGCATTCCGGGCAGCGCGGTGAGGCGAGATTGCGCAGGTTGTACTTGCAGCGCGGGCACACGGCGTTGTGGGATTGCAGGAATGCGACGACCAGGGCGGCGTCGTCGGCAACTCCGGCGGGCGCTGGGGCAGTCTGGCTCATCGGCGCTCTCGCGGATTTGAAGTCTGGGGGGTCGACCGGGGGTTTAGCGTGTGCGGTAAAAGTATAACGCAGCGTCGGAAGGCGGGGCGGCGCGTTTTTCGGTGGCGGGATCGAGGAATTGGATTTGGCCGTCGTTGTTGCGTGCGTTGAGAACGGTCAAGGAGGAGTCGGGGCTTTGCGCGAAGACCAGTCCCTGGGCGTGCGGGCCGGCGGTTTGCAGGGCGTTTGTGATGGAAGCGGGAGTGGCGGGCGCGGGGATACCGAAGCGGGATTCGAGCAAGCCTGGAGCGCCTTGGAGCGGGTCTTTGGGGGCATTGCCGAAACGTGAGGCGAGAGTGGAGAGGATATCCGGCTGGCGGGAAGTGGAGGCGTTGCCCGGGGCGGCCGGGGCCGCGGGTTGTTGGGAGAGCGGGGATCGAAGGACGGGATCGCCGGCCCATTGGGCGTCCTGGTCGAGGGCGGGCAGCAGTTTCTTGAGGTTGTCTTCAAGTGCCTGGCGTTGCTGGGGGGTCATGGGGATGGCCTTGCGTGGGCCGGCGTTGGCGGCGGGGCGTAGCGGTTGGCGAGCGGCCTGCCGGCGGGCGGCATCGGCGGAGCGCTGGGCGGCGATCTGGCGGGATTGTGCATCGCGTGCGGAAGCGGAAAGCGAGGTGTTGCTGGGGGTTGCGGGCGGCGTGGCCACGGTGTCGCCGGCGGGCGCCGGTGGGGGCGTGGCGGGGGTGACCGGCCGGTTGATGGTATCGCTGCCGGAGAGATAAGGCTCGGGAACGCCGGGGCCGCCGGGAGGATAATTGGCATGCTGAAGGGCGGCATTTCCGGGAACCGATGGGTAGCCGCGACCGGCGGGGGGGGACGGGGCGGCGGGCGCAGCCACGGTATCGCCGCCGCCGGCGAGCGTGTTGTCGATGGCGCCGGCGGCGCCAGCGGAGGGCGGGATGGGGCGGTTCATCGTGTTGGCGCCTGGGAGGAAGGGCTCTGGCGGGGGCGGTCCGCCGGGCGGATAGTTGGCATGGGCGAGTGCAGCGTTGCCGGGCACGGTGGGATACTGGGAAGGCGTCAGTCCGCGTTCGATGTTGGCAAAGTCGTTGGCGGCGTTCTCCACGGCGGTGAGCCGCTGCGCCGCCTGAGAGATTTGGGCGATCTCTGCTTCCTTGCCCAATTGGCCTGCCGGAAGCATAGCCATGAAGAGGTTGCCGAGGGTCGCCCCGGGATGGGTAGCGAGGGTTTGCATGGCCTGCTGGGCGGCTTCTCCGAGTTGTTCGTTGACAGTCTCGTTGTCATTGTTGAGGTAGTTGAGGATGTCCTGGAGCGGTTTGCCGGGCCGGCCGATATCGCCGCGCGGCTGAGCGAGAAACTGCAGGGTGTTGCCCAGGACGTTTCCGGCGGCGAGGAGGAAATCATTGGCGAATGTCGCGGCGTTGTTTTTGTAGGCGTCGGCGGCATTGGCGAGCTGATTGGCGATGGTGTTGAGCGCGGTGGGGCTGCCGGCGGAGGGCTGCTGGTTGACCTGCTGGGCGATCGAGCCCATGGGGTCGAAGTGATCGGCGGGGAGTTTGACGAACTGATTTCCCACGCGTGTGAACAGGTCGCCTTTCTGAAGCGTTCCGGGCGGGATGTAGAACGTGTCGCCGGAGCCATCGACGAGTTGGCCAAGATCGACGGAGCCATCGGCGGAGATGGTGAGGGTGTGGATGGGGAGGGCGGTGATTTTCTGGGCGCCGCCGGACTTGGTGGTATCGCCGACGGAAGTGACGCGGAAGGTGAGGGGGTTGGACATGAAGGTGCCGGCCTGGGCTTCTTCCTGCTGTGCGGCAAGCGTGCGCGCCTGAAGCTCCCATTGCTGGTCATTGGCCAGTTGGGCCTCGGCGGCGTTGAAGTCGGGTGCGGCATTCTGCTGGACGCCGCCCTGGAGGACCGGGGGCGTGGCGCGGGGCACGTCCACGGTGTAATCTTCCGCGAAAGCGGTGGAAACAAGGGCCATGGTGAGAAGCGCGGCGAGGACGGCAGATCGGCGAATCACGTTGAGGCTCCTGCGGATCGTCAAGGGGGCATCGACACCACCAATACGCGATGGCAAATGCGGAACTGCGCGAGAAAACCTGCGGAAATCATTACTCGCAGACAATGGCCGTTACTGAGTTTGCGATTGGACGCCGAGGGCTGCAGGTGAAGCCGTGCCGGGGGAGGCGGGGCGGACGTAGGGGAAGAAGCGTTTGAGCGACAGGCAGGGGGCTTCGAGGAGGTGCCAGGAAATCTTGGCCGCGGCGAGGGAACAGGCAGAGGCCAGAGCAGCGAAAACCAGGAGGGAAAGGGTGTAGGAGTGCAGGTGCGAGCGAAGGATGGGGACGCCGAAGTAGTGATGGTAGATCGGGATGAGGACCAGATGAAAGACGTAGAGGCCGTAGCTGTATTTACCGAGCATGGTGAGGGGCCGGGAGGTCAGGAAGCGGTAGGGGCGTTGGGTGGGAGCGAAGGTGAGGAGACGGAGGATCAGGGCTGCGAAGAAGGAGGCCAGGAGTGAAAAGCCCAGGGTGTAAACCGGCGGGGAGGCCTCATTGAGTTCGCGCGTGGGGAAGAAGATGAGGGCGAGGGGGATGGCGGTGATGATGAGGGTCAGGATGGCCGGGCGCTGCAAGGGGGAGAGTCCGCACTGGCCGCGGGCCAGGAGTGCGGCCAGGGCGCCGGCAGCGAGCGAATCGGCGCGGCACCAGGAGAGCAGGTAGATCGAGAGGGCCGGTGCGCCGTGCCAGTCCATCCAGAAGCGGATGGCCGGCGCGAGCAGGAGAATTGCGACCGACGCGCCGATTGCCTGGCGGCGCGTGAGGAAAAAAATCACGGCCGGCCAGAAGAGATAGAACTGCTCCTCGATCGCCAGCGACCAGAAATGACCCAGCGCGAGGGTGTGGGTATTGAAGGTCCAGTTCGCGGCGAGGCCCTGCTGGATGTTGGAGGTGTAGGTCCAGAGCGATGCCTGGTGTTCGAGGGCGGAGGTCAGATCGGGGGCGGGCGTGAGGAAGCGCGGCGCGATCAGCAGGTTCGCGGCGAGCACGGCGTAATAGAGGGGAAAGATGCGGAGGGTGCGGCGGGCATAAAAGGTGCGGAAATAGCGGGGGTCGGACTTGGTGTCGCAGAGGATGCCGGTGATGAGGAAACCGGAGAGGACGAAGAAAAGATCGACGCCGAACCATCCGGAATGCATGAGGCCGAGGCATTCGCGGATGATGGGGAACTGGGTGCCAAGCATGGGCAGGTAGTGATAGAGGAGGACGCAGGAGATGGCGATGCCGCGGAGGCCGTCGAGGGCGGGCAGGTGGCCGCGGGGACGGAGATCAGGGGCGGGGCTGCGGTCGCCGAGGGCGACGGCGAAATCGCGGGTGGAAGCGGTCGAGGCGAGGGTCATCGGAGAGAAGATCGGCCGGGGGCAAAGGAGGCGTGGAGTTTTTGAGCGCGCCGTGGCGTGCCGTCCGATAAAGGTCGCGGGGATCATGCTGGCAGCGGACTTGCGTCCTATGATTGCCGGTTGGCATCGGGGTTGTGCATCTTGGAGTGGCTGCCATGCGGTGGATCGCTGGATGGATGATCGCTCTAGCCGGCGCGGCGGCGGCCGTGGGGGCGCCGCAGTCTGCGCTCACGCTGCCGGCGTCGGAGAAAGCGGCTTCGACCGAGCCGGCGCATAAGCTGGTTTTGCGCGACGGCGACGTGCTCGCGTGCATCGGTGATTCCATCACGAATCAGCGGCTGTACACGCTGTTTATGGAAGACTACCTGCTCATGTGCAAGCCGGCGGCGGGCGTTCGCATGGTGACGCTGGGCACCAATGGCCAGACCGCGCCGGGCTTTCTGCAGCAGGAATCCTTCGACGCGCTGAAATTCCAGCCGACGGTTGCGACGGTGATGTTCGGCATGAACGATGGCGCATACGGTGCGCTGACGCGGGAGCATGCGGCGGCGTATGCGGCGGGAGAACGGGGGATCATCACGCGCCTGCGGCAGGGAGGAGTGCGTGCGATCGTGCTTGCTTCGCCAAGCTGCGTGGATCCGGCGACCTACAAGGAGGGGCCCGAGGGGGCCGCGACTTACAACCGCACGCTGGAGAGGCTGGCGGCTGAAGCGCGGGAAGCCGCGAGTGCGACGGGCGTGCGTTTCGCGGACGTGCATGCGGTTTTCGCGCAGGCGATGCAGAAAGCCAAGGGGCTCTATGGGCCGCAGCTTGATGTCGCGGGCGCCGACGGCATTCATCCGGGCAACAACGGTCAGATGGCGATCGCCTACACGATGCTCAAGGCGCTGGGCTGCGATGGGGACCTGGGGACTATCACCATGGACCTGGACAGCGGCGCGGCCTCCGCTTCGCCCGGGCACCAGGTTCTCTCGTCGGGGAAGGGCATGGTGGAGCTTTCGAGCACGCGCTATCCGTTCTGCTTCATGGGTGACGCGGCGGAAAGCTCCGGCACCGTCGCCGTGCCCGGGTATCTGCGCTTCAACGAGGACCTCAACCGGCTCATGCTGGTGGTCAAACACGCCGGCACGGGCAAGGTACGCGTCACCTGGGGCGACACCCGCAAAGAATTCGCCGGCCCCGCGCTGGAAAAGGGGATCAACCTCGCGGCGGAATTCATTCCCGGTCCCTTCAACGAGCAGTTTTTCAAGGTAGAGGGGCTGATCCGGCAGAAGGAAAGCGATGAGGAGCACTGGTATCACACGGACATGCGCAAGAGCATCGGCGATGCCGGAAAAGTGCTTGCGGACGAGGAGCAGCGAGCCCAGGACGTCGCCGCCGCGATCGTGCCGGTGCGTACGCGCATTGTGGTGGAGCGGGAATAAAATGCGGTTGAAAAAACATTTGCCCGAGCGCGGTGATGGCGACGGACCGTGTTATACTCGCCGGTCTGTCGCACCGCACCACGGATCAGCTGATGAACGCCTGGAACTCTTCCACTTCTTCGCCGGCCGGGTCGCCTGAACGGGCGCTCGATGGGCTGACTGCGCCGCAGCGCGAGGCTGCGTCCTGGGTCGATGGTCCGCTGCTCGTCCTGGCGGGCGCCGGATCGGGAAAGACCCGCACGATCACGCGGCGCATCGCTTACATGGTGGCCTGCGGGATTCCGGCGTGGAACATTCTCGCCATTACTTTCACCAACAAGGCGGCCGGGGAGATGCGCGAACGCGTCAACCACCTGCTCAAGGACATGGGCACGGGGATGCGCACGGAACGGGCGTGGGGGCCGCAGGGCAAGGGGGTGACCGTCGCGACGTTTCACGCGCTGTGCGCCCGCCTGCTGCGAGAATTTGCGGAGGCGGCCGGTCTTTCCAAGACGTTCACCATTTTCGACACAAGCGATCAGAGCAAGGCGGTGAAGCAGGCGATCAAGGATGTGAATCTGTCGCCGGAGAATTTCCAGCCCAACGCCGTGCTCAATGCGATCAGCAACGCCAAGAACAAGCTGCAGACGGCGGCCGCCTACACGAAGCAGGCGGGCGCGTTTTTTGAAAAGAACGTCGCCCGCGCGTACACGCGCTACGAGCAGATTCTCACGGAAAACAAGGCCGTCGACTTCGACGACCTGCTGCTGAAAATGGCGATCCTGCTGCGCGACAATGGGGATGTGCGCACGCAGCTGCAGGAGCGTTACCAGTACATTCTGATCGACGAATACCAGGACACCAATCACGCCCAGTTCATGCTGGCCCACATGCTGGCGATGGGACACAAGAATATCTGCGCGACCGGGGATCCGGATCAATCCATCTACGGATGGCGCGGGGCGAACCTCAACAACATTCTGGAATTCGAGCAGTTTTATCCCAACGCCAAGGTGGTGCTGCTGGAACAGAATTACCGCAGCACCAAGGTGATCCTCCAGGCCGCCAGCGCGCTGATCGCCAGAAACACGAAGCGCAAGAAGAAGGACCTGTGGACGGAGAACGAATCCGGCCCGCGTATTGAGATTCTGACCTGCAACGACGAGCACCAGGAAGCGGCGGAGGTCGTGCGCCGTTTGAAGGAGCAGCACGACAAGAACGGTCTGCCCTGGGAGAAGATGGCGGTGTTTTATCGGGTGAACTCGCTGTCGCGCGTGCTGGAAGACGCCTTGATGAAACAGGCGGTGCCCTATCAGATCGCGCGCGGCACGGAGTTTTACGCCCGCAAGGAAGTGAAGGACGTGCTGGCTTATCTGCGGGTCATCGCCAATCCCGGCGACAGCGTCTCGCTGGAGCGGATCATCAACGTGCCGACGCGCGGCCTGGGCGACACGAGTCTCCTGAAAATCCAGGCTTATGCCTCGCAGCAGCGCCTCACGCTTCTGGAAGCCTGCGCCCGCGCCGAGGAAGTGCCCGACCTCACGACCCGGGCCATCAACTCCGCCAGGAAAGTGGCCGGTCTTTTCGACGCGTGGCAGCGGTTCGTGACCGGCCAAGTGGAGATGCCCAAGCCGGCGGAAGAACCGGAAGCGGCAGCCGATCCGCTGTTCGATGCGGCGCTTCTGGAGGCCGCGCAGGAGGAAATCGGGGAAGCGGGAACAGCGTCGCGTCCCGGCTTTCTGATTCCGGGGGGCATTCGCGGCCTGATGGAAAAAGTCGTTCGTGAGTCGGGCCTCGAAGAGGAGGTCAAAAAAGCGGACTCGAGCGAGGGCGCCGCGGATACCGGCAACGCCCGCTCCTCCAACGTCGCCGAGCTGATTTCCGTCGCCGCGGAATTCGACGTGCAGAATCCCGAGGGCACGCTCCAGGATTATCTGCAACAGGTCACGCTGGTTTCCGATGTGGACAAGATCAAAGACGCAGGGGGCGCCGTGACGCTGATGACGCTCCATGCGGCGAAGGGCCTGGAGTTCCCATTGGTCGCGATGGTCGGCATGGAGGATGGCCTGATCCCGCACGCCCGCGCCGTCGGTTTCGCCGCCAATCCCGACGAAATGGAAGAGGAACGCCGGCTCGCTTTCGTCGGCATCACGCGCGCGATGAAGCAGCTGATGCTCTCCCACGCCCGCTACCGCATGATCCGCGGGCAAACGGAACGCACCGTCGAGAGCCAGTTCCTCAGCGAGATGCCCGCCGAATGCTTCGAGGAGATCGATCTGACCGGGGAGGATGAGGGCGTCGGCAGCGTCGGCTATCGAGATGAAGCTTCGTACGCCCGCCGGGCGCAACAGCAGCGCGGCGGCGGATCCGGCTTCGGCGGTTACGGCGGCGGCGGCGGGGGTGGCAAGCGTGAAGCCGAAGGGGCGAGCCAGCGGCGCCAGGCCGACGCCATCGCGGGCGAGTTCCGCAAGGGCGTGCTGGTCCGGCATCCGCAGTTCGGTCTGGGCCGCATCGAAGCGATCGAGCCCTCCGGCGCCACCACCAAGGCGGTGGTGCATTTCACCGGCTCGGGCAAAAAGACACTCATTCTCCAGTACGCACGCCTCGAAAAAGTCGACGCCTGACGCAGATTCCGTCACCGCCTTTCCCGGCCGCTTTTTGTGTGGACGCACAACCGGCCCGCGTTACACTTGCGGCACCCCTGCTCACGCGAAAGGATGCCGATGTCTCAATTGCCAGGCGCTCCCGGTTCCACCACCTACGTTCAGGCGTCGCCTTCCAATGGCCTCGGCGTGGCCGGCTTCATCACCTCTCTCGTGGGGATCGTCACCTGCGGCCTGCTCTGTCCGATCGGCCTGATCCTCTCCTTCATCGCGATCTTCCGCCGCCCGCGCGGTTTCGCCGTCGCAGGCCTCGTCATCGGCATCGTGGGAACGCTGATTCCCGTCGTTATCTTCCTCATCTGGGGCGCTGCTGTTCTCGCGATGTTCGGCTTTGCCGCAGCCGTCGGACCCGCGCTGCAGACTTACGGCAACATCTCGACCGCCGAATCCCGAATTCATGACGCTTACGCGCAGCACATGTCGCTTCCCACCGATGATGACGGCGACACCCTTATCGACGATCTCAACGATCAATGGAGCCACCCCCTGCGCTACCACCGCCTCGGCCCGACGCGCTATGAAATACGCAGCGCCGGCCCCGACGGCTCCTTCGATACCCCCGACGACATCATCAAGACCTTTAACGGAAGCGACGCGCCGAGCCAATAAGGGCGGGTCATTCCACAGCCGGTCCGAACGCCTCCGCGAACAGTTCCAGCATCAGGAGCGCAAAGAGCCGATGCGTGTGATCGCGATTTAGCGACGCGTGCTCTTTCAGCAGCCGCTCCACCGCCGCTTTGCGCAACTGCCTCCGCACGAAAGATCCCGCCCCCAGCAACCGCTCCCGCAAAGGCTCCCGCAACTTCCCGCGAAACCACGCTCCCACCGGCACGGCGAACCCCTTTTTTCCCCGCATGCGCACCTCCGCCGGCAGATCGGCCGCAAAGGCCTCCCGCAGAATCCGCTTGCCGCGCGCTCCCGCAAAGAGCGCCTCCTCAGGCAGACCGTTCGCAAACCTCGCCACACGATGATCGAGGAAAGGCGAGCGCACCTCCAACGCCACCTGCATGGCCGCCGTGTCCACTTTCCATAGCACATCGCCGGGCAGATATTCCTGCTGATCCCGCACCCGCGCCAACTTTGCCGCCGGCACATCGTCCGCCAGCCCGTATTCCTCCGGCAGCGGAAAGTAATCCAACACGGGCTCGCCCAGCAGCTCCTCGATCGCCTCGGGAAAAAAAATCTCCACCAGCCGCGTGTAGCGCTCGGACGTGATCCCCGCCCGCGCCGCCGCCGCCAGCCGCCGATAGCGCTCGCGTTTCGCCAGCGATCCCAGCGGCATCGTGCGGGGGACAAAGCGCGACAGCGGCGACCAGCGCGCCAGCATCGTCATCGCCCGATACCGGTCATACCCGCCGAACAATTCATCCGCCCCATCGCCGGAAAGAGCCACCGGCGCAATCGACCGCACCGCTTTACTCAATTGATAGGTCGGCAACAGCGACGAATCCGCAAACGGCTGGCCCAATCCCGTGCGCATCAACGCCGCCAGATCGCCCAGCAAGTCGCCATCCGGCGACACCTCCAGGCGTGTGTGGACGCTGCCGATCTTCCGCGCCACCTGCTCGGCAAAGACTGTCTCATCGAACGCCGCCTCCGCAAAGCCGACGGAAACGGTGCGGATGCTTGCTCGTCCTTCGCGCTGCGCCGCCGCCTGCATCAGCGCCGCCACGATCGAGGAATCAATGCCGCCCGACAAAAAGCAGGCCACCGGCACATCCGCCACAAGCTGCGAACGCACGGCCTCCTCCATCAAGCGGCGCAACTCACCGCGCGCGCGATCGTCCTCGCGCTCCGCCGCTCGCTCCTCCGCCTGCACTTCGTCCATCGGCGTCCAATAGCGCTTCCCATCCAGCACCTCCCCGCGCAGCCGCACCCACGCCCCCGGCAATACCTGATGCACATCCCGCCACGCCGTCTGCGGCGCGGGAAAGTATCCCAGCAGCAGAAACAATCCGATCTGCTCTCGGGGCAACCTCCGCGGCACCTCGGGCCACGCCAGCACGCTGGGAATCGTGCTCCCGAACACCACCCCATCCTCCAGGCTCGCATAGAACAGCGGCTTTTGCCCCAGCCGGTCGCGCGCCAGAAACAACGTATCCCGCGCCCGCCCATCGCCGCCGCCCCGAAAATCCCACACCGCAAACGCAAACATCCCCACGAGCTTTCCCGGCAACTCTTCCCCCCATTCCTCCCACCCATGCACCAGCACCTCCGTATCGGAATGATCCGTCGCAAAGCGGTGTCCTGCCCGCGTCAGGTCCGCCCGCAGGTCCGCGTGATTGTAAATCTCCCCGTTGAACACGACCTGCACGCGTCCATCTTCGTTGCCCATCGGCTGCGCGCCGCACGGCAAATCGATCACCGCCAGCCGCCGATGCACCAGCGCCGCCACCTTTCCCGGGCGCTGATCGACAAACTCGCCCCGCCCGTCGGGCCCCCGGTGCGCCAGCGCTTCCGACATTCGCTGCAACCCCTCCGCCATCGCCGGCTCGTTCCACGGATCGCTTTCCGCAGCCGCCGTCCACTTCACCACGCCCGCGATCCCGCACATGAAAAAACCTCAGCCCGAGGCCCGATCGGTATGTGAAGACCCCGCCGCAAACGCCGCCTGCATCTCACCCTCCGCCACGCGGAGCGTCACGGCCAGCTTCCCCTCCACAAACGCCGCCAGCTTTTCCCCCAGGCACTCCCGATGCCACCCGGTCATCAATGCATGTTTTTCCAGCGCCTTTTTGCGATTCACCAGGCGCGCCAAACTCAACACCTCGCTTTGGCTCGTCACCAGCCCCGGCGCAATGCTCTGCCCCAGGCAAATCCCCTGCGCCGCCACCCACAGCATCTCCCCCAGCCGCTTCACTTCCGCCGAATCCTCCCCGGGAATGTGAATGTGCGGCTGTTCACCCTCCGGCACCGCCCGCCCGCGCCGCACCGCATCCAGAAATGGCTCCGCATAGGTGTCCAAATGCTCCTGCGGCATCTCCCGCAGCCCGCGCAACGCCTTCTCATCCTTCGGCATCCGCGTCGCTATCTCCAGCAACGCCTCATCCTTCATCACCGACCGCGACGGCACATCATGCTCGTACGCGATCTGCTCCCGCAACGCCGTCACCTCGCGCAGCACCGACAACTGCAGCCCGCTCAATCCCGCCGCCCCGCGCATTTTCACGAATAGCTTCCGCGCCTGCACCGGCGCTGCCGACGCCGCGCACATCTCGTTGCATGCCGCCCGCATCCACTCCAGATGCCCCAGTTCCTCGATCCGCCGCTTCATCGCCTCATGCACCGCCGGCAGATAGCGCACGTCGTCGATCGCATACTGAAACTGCGCCTTGGAAAGCGGCCGCCGGTCCCACGCCGAATAGGTGTGCGCCTTTTCCAGGGTCACGCCGGTGAAATGCTCCACCGCCCGCCACAGCGCCGTCGGATAGGACAGCCCCATCATCCCCGCGCCGATCTGCGTATCGAACACGTTCTGCGCCACCCGCGCGCTGTGCTGCCACACGATCTCGACATCCTGGTCTCCCGCATGGCAAATCTTCTCGATCGCCGGATCGCCAATCAGCGCCCACAACGGCGACAGCGCCTCCTCCCGCAGCGCGAACGGATCGATCAGCTCCACGCGCTTCGCCGTCGCCACCTGCAACAGGCACAGCACCGGCTGATACGTGTTCTCCCCAATGAACTCCGTGTCAAACGCAAACCTCCCCGCCGCCCGCAGGTCGTCGCACACCGCTGCCAGCTCCTCAGGTGTTTGAATCAGGTGCGTCGGAACAGCCGGTAAATCATCAGGTGCTTCCATGCGCGTATTGTGGGGCACCCCACCCAAAAACTCAAAATTTGTGAGCGTTCGTGTCGATTTGTGGAAAAATTCCCGTTTCGTGCCCTTCGTGATTTTCCTGGCCATCTACGTCGACGATCACACCGGATTCGCCCGAAACAACTCCTGCTGTTCTTCCCGATGCATCTTCGATAGCCGTTTCCGCAACACCTCCAGCCCCGGCTCATACTTCCCAAAGCGCCGCACCGTCTCGACCAGCAACCGCACCATCCCCGCAAAATCCCCCGCGTGAATCGTCTCGCTCGCGATCGCCTTGCCCGCTTTCGTCCCATCGCCCCATCCCACCTCCCCCTTCACCGTCATGTTGTGGTAATTGCCGAGCGCCAAACACAATCCCGCCGAATCGTACCCATACGCCAGAAATGCCGTGGAATTACACGTGCCTCCATCCATCAACTTCCGCTGGTATTTGAAGGACGAATCCTCATCCGCAATGTGCCCCGCCGTCTGCGACAGAAAATACGAAAGCCCCGGCGAAAAAATCCCCGTCCGATCTCCCACGCGAATGATCGGCCCCGCGCCCTGCGGCGAACCCGCCGACGCCTTGCTCGTCTCCAGCCCGATCACCGAACTTCCCCGCGGAATCCACCCGTTCTCGCACACCGCCAGCACGCCCGCAAACCCGACCTCCTCCGCGCGCGTGCACAGCCCGATCACATGTCCCTCCACCTGCTGCTCCACCAGTTCCTTGAGCAGACACGCAATCGCCGCCACGCCGCCGATGTCATCACACACCCGCGCCGCAAAGATTCCTTTCGTCACCCGCGCATCGGGCAAATCCCACATGCCGATCGCTCCCGCCGGCAACTTCTCCCGCACCCCCGCCAGCGTCACCCGCAGCGTCCGCTTCCCGCGCACCTGCTTTACCCCCAGCACCCGCGTCCGCACCCACCGCCCCCCGCCCTCCCTCTCCTCCCAAAACCCCACCCGCGCCCCCGCAAAACACGAAGGCCGCACGCCCCCGCGAAACTCCGCCCGCAACTCTCCCGCGCGCGACCGCCCCATCAGCACAAACCCCGGATGATCCATGTGCGCTTCAATCACCAGCGGCCGCCCCCCCCGCGCGCTGGCCCGCCCCCGCCGATATTCCAGATACACATTCCTCACCCCATCCCGCCGTACCCGCACCGCCTCCCCCAGCGACCGCGCAAACTCCAGCAGCCACGCAATCACATGCTGCTCCCGATACGGCGCCGTCGGCAAATTGCACAATGATGTAAGGATCTGAAGGTGGTTCATGAAACACCGCGTGGTAGTTGAAAGAGGATCAGCGCTGCGCACGCGTGCGGCGTCGGACGGCGCGGGTTCGCCGCGCGTGAGGTCGCGCAGCGAGCGCACCACCGTGTCCAGGCCTTTGCGGACGAACGATAATATCCACATCCACGCCCAATGCGTTGAGCAGCGCAATAAGCCGATCACTGGAAAAGCCGGTATAGCGTCCGGCGACAAGCTTCGAAACGTCCGGCTGACTGATGCCCAGGCGGCGGCTGGCCGCAGTTTGCGTAAGCCCCAGTTCGCCGATGCGCCGCGCGATCTGCCGCGTAAGTTCCGCCTTGATCAACAGGGCAGAAGCCTCGCGCCCATTGAAGCCCGCGTCGACAAACACGTTGCCGGAACCGCTTGCTGCCAAGGAACCCGCTTTCTTAGGAATCATTGTGTGAATCTTCATCGGGAAGCTCCGTGAGATATTGCTGGTAATCCGCTTGGGCAAGCTTCAGCCGGGCCTGAACGAGAGCCATCTCGTGCGCAGGCGTCTTGGTGCCCGTCTTGCTCTTCTTTTGAAACACGTGGAGAACATAAATGGCCTTGGCGAACCAAACCGTGTACACCGCGCGAAAGGTATCCCCTGCATGAGCCTCAACCACCTCCAGCACGCTGGCGCCTCCAAACCCATGGAGCGCTTTGACCGCGGGATGCCGGTCGCCCATCTGCGCATACCACAGCGCAAAACCGATGTTACGCACGGCTTCGCGCGGCAGACGCTGAAGGTCGCGCTTGCTCGAACCAACCCACCGAATGGGCTTCGGCTTTTTGACCCGGTCAACCATTATGGCAAATATACCATAATCGCCGAGCGGTTTCGAGATCCCTACTGTTAAGTGGCACGTTGCGAATTCCCCGCTACCGCCGCTCCTTCTCCCGGCGGTGACAGAAACTTCAACCCCACCGCCCCCGTGATGATCAGCGTCAAACACCCCAGCCGCACCCAATCGTGCGGCTCATGAAACAGCAGCATCCCGAGCACCACCGTCCCCGCTGCCCCCAGCCCGGTCCACACCGCATACGTCGTCCCGATCGGAATGCCTCCCTTCGTCGCCTGCGACATCAGATACAGCGACAAAACCATGATCCCAAACGTGATCCCCACCGCCCAATACCGCATCGTGAACCCGTGCGTGTACTTGAACCCCAGCGGCCAGATCATCTCGCAAACCCCCGCCAGCACCAGCCACACCCACGCCATGCACACCTCCATCGATTCGCCTCAGAGCATAGGCGATCCATCGGAAATGTGCAGCCCGCGAATGGTTCCGCTCACCCCCGCGCCCGCCGCCGCCCCAGCAGCATCGCCGCTCCCGCCGCCAGCAGCGCGACGCTCGCGGGCTCCGGCACATTATTCGCCGCCGCCAGCGCCGCCACCTCGTCCGCCGTCAGCGCCCCGTCATACAACCGAATCCGCGCCACATCGCCCGACTGCGATTCCGGATCGATGTTGTCCCCCACGATCCCCACATTGTCGTTCATGAAAAAATGCAGCGCCTGCGTGGTCGGATCGCCCGGCGCCGCGATCAGCGCCAGATCCGACGAATCCACAAACGAAAACGCCTCCGCGCCCCCGACGTATGCCGTCACCACCGGATTATTCGGATCGGTCGCCGCATCCCGTGTCAGCACGATCTGCGCATACTGATCCACGCTCGTCAGCCCCTGCGCACTCGTTCCCAACGCCGTCGGCACATCAAAAAAATCCAGCGCGTTCGACAGGTTGTACAGCCCGGTGTCCGCCAGCAGGTTGTTAAAATCGATCAGCTTCGCCGCCGGAGACGCACCGCTCCCCGTCGCCAGCGGCACCAGCTTCGCATCGATCACGATCGAATAATTCGCCGGCGAAATCACCCCGCTCGTGATCGCCCCCAATCCATAATTGTTGCTGAACGCATACACCGTGCGCGTCTGCCCGTACACCGTGTCGGTCGTGAACGCGTTGGTATTCGTGCCGTTCCCCGTCGGCGACACCGTCAGGTCCGGCGCCGTCCCGACATTCACCGACGACGCAAACGTATTTTGAAACTGGTAATCCGCCTCCAGCGTCGCCCCGCGCAACCCCAGGGGCGCGGCGCTCCACATCACGGCGGCAATTACGCAAAAACGAGCGACAGACATGCTGTTTCTCCCGGCGAATCAAATCTCCGCCGGAAGAATACCCCCGCCCCGCGACCTCGCAAGCACTGCTGGAGCATGTGTCGAGCGCTATCCCACCACGGCACCCCAGCTTACCGTCACGCCAGCGACGTCACCCCCATCAAATACCGATCGCACTCCCGCGCCGCCCCGCGACCCTCGTTGATCGCCCACACCACCAGCGACTGCCCGCGCCGGCAATCCCCCGCCGCGAACACCCCCGGCACGTTCGTCGCAAACTTCCCATGCTCCGCCTTGTAATTGCTCCGCGGATCATGCTCCACGCCCAGTTGCTGCGACACCGCGTTCTCCGGCCCAAGGAACCCCATCGCCAGGAATACCAGGTCCGCACGCCACTCCTGCTCCGTCCCGGCCAGCTCCTTCATCTTGAACTGCCCGTTCTCCTTCGCCCATTCCACGCGAATCGTCTTGAGCGCCCGTAGGTTGCCGCCCGCGTCGCCCAGGAATTCCTTCGTCAAAATCGCATATTCCCGTGGATCGCGCCCGAACTTCGTCGCGCTCTCCTCATGCCCGTAATCCGTCCGCAAAATCCGCGGCCACTGCGGCCAGGGATTATCCGGCGCACGGCTCTCCGGCGGCTGCGGCAGCAACTCGAAATTCGTCAAACTCCGGCACCCGTGCCTCATCGACGTCCCCAGGCAGTCGTTCCCCGTATCCCCGCCCCCGATCACGATCACATGCTTGTCCATCGCCGAAATGAACTGCTTGTCCGCATGCCCGCTATCCAGCAAACTCTTCGTGTTCGCCGTCAAAAACTCCATCGCAAAATGCACACCCTTCAAATTCCGCCCCGGCACCGGCAAATCACGCGGCTTCGTCGCTCCCGTCGCCAGCACGATCGCATCATAATCCTTCCTTAACTGCTCCACGCTTGGACCGCCGGCGACGCCGATGTGCGCCCCGGTGACAAACTTCACCCCCTCCTCTTCCATCAGGCGCAGTCGCCGCTGCACAATCTCCTTCTTGTCCAGCTTCATGTTCGGAATGCCGTACATCAGGAGCCCACCGATGCGGTCCGCGCGCTCGAACACCGTCACCGAATGCCCGGCCTTATTAAGCTGATCCGCCGCCGCCAGCCCCGCCGGCCCGGATCCGATCACCGCCACCTTCTTCCCCGTCCGCTTCTCCGGCGGCTGCGGCTTCACCAGCCCATGCTCCCACGCATGGTCGATGATCGCCGCCTCCATCTGCTTAATCGTCACCGGCGGCTCGTTGATCCCCAGCACGCAGCTTCCCTCGCACGGCGCAGGACACACCCGCCCCGTGAACTCCGGAAAGTTGTTCGTCTTCCACAGCCGCAGGATCGCATCCTCCCACTGCCCCCGATACACCAGGTCATTCCATTCCGGAATCAGGTTATTCACCGGGCATCCGCCCGTGTGATCGCTGTGGCAAAAAGGCACGCCGCAATCCATGCACCGCGCCCCCTGCTGCCGCAGCCGTTCTTCCGGCAGGTGCTCGTGAAATTCCTTCCAGTCCAGAATGCGCAGCGACGCCCCCCGATACGGCGCCAACTCCCGCGCGTATTCCATGAAGCCGGTGGGTTTACCCATGCCCCACCTCCTCACCCGCAAGAGCCATCTGGGCCAGGGCCCGCTTGTAATCCGTCGGCATCACTTTGTGGAACTTATTCAAGGATTCTTCCCAATGCGAAAGGATATGCTCGGCAACCGTCGAGCCGGTGTACTGCCGATGCTGCGTGATCAATTCCTTGAGCAACTCGACATCCGAGCGCTCCGTCGGCTTCTCCAACTCCACCATCGCCAGGTTGCAGCGCGCCAGAAACTCATCGTTCGGGTCATACACGTACGCGATCCCGCCCGACATGCCGGCGGCAAAGTTCCGGCCCGTCGGCCCGAGAACCACCGCACGCCCGTTGGTCATGTATTCGCAGCCGTGATCGCCCACCCCTTCGACCACCGCATACGCGCCCGAATTCCGCACGCAGAACCGCTCGCCGGCCACGCCGCGGAAATACGCCCGCCCGCTCGTGGCCCCATACAGCACCACGTTGCCCACCACGATGTTTTCCTCAGCCTTGAAACCGGACGCCACCGCCGCCTTGTCCGGATACACGATGATCTTCCCGCCCGACAGGCCCTTGCCCACATAATCGTTGGCATCGCCTTCGAGCTCGATCGTCACCCCGCGCGCCAGCCACGCCCCAAGCGACTGTCCCGCGTGGCCTTTCAGCTTCAGCGTCACCGTATCGTCCGGCAACCCCTTCTCGCCATAACGCTTGGCAATCTCGTTCGACAACATCGTCCCCACTGTGCGATCTGTGTTCTTGATCGCCCGCTGAATCGTCACTTGCTCACGGCGTTCCAGCGCCGGCGCCGCCTCGACAATGATCTCATTGTCCAGCGCCTTCTCCAGACCGTGATCCTGCGGAATGCTCTTGATCACCTGCACGCGCTCGTGCGGCCGATGCGCCGGCATCAAAATCGGCGACAAATCCAGCCCCTGCGCCTTCCAATGCCTGATCGCATCCGACACATCCAGCAGATCGACGCGCCCGACCATCTCCTCAAACTTCCGGAAGCCAAGCTGCGCCATCAGCCCCCGCACTTCCTCCGCCAAAAGGAAGAAGAAGTTGATCACATACTCCGGCTTGCCCCCGAACTTCGCCCGCAGCGCCGGATCCTGCGTCGCAATCCCCACCGGGCACGTGTTCAAATGACACGCCCGCATCATGATGCACCCCAGCGTCACCAGCGGCGCCGTCGAGAAGCCAAACTCCTCGGCCCCCAGCAACGCCCCGATCACCACATCCCGCCCCGTCTTGAGCTGCCCATCCACCTGCACCGTCACCCGGCTCCGCAGGTCGTTGAGCACCAGCGTCTGATGCGTCTCCGCCAGGCCGATTTCCCACGGACCGCCCGCATGCTTGATCGACGTCAGCGGCGATGCACCCGTCCCGCCGTCATGCCCCGCGATCAAAATATGATCCGCATGCGCCTTGGCCACGCCCGCCGCCACCGTCCCCACGCCCACCTCCGCCACCAGCTTCACGCTCACCCGCGCCGCCCGGTTGGCGTTCTTCAAATCGTGAATCAGCTGCGCCAAATCCTCGATCGAATAAATGTCATGGTGCGGCGGCGGGGAAATCAACTGCACCCCCGGCGTCGAGTGCCGCAGCCAGCCGATGTACTTGTCCACCTTGTGCCCCGGCAACTGGCCGCCTTCGCCGGGCTTCGCCCCCTGCGCCATCTTGATCTGCAATTCATCCGCGTTCGTCAGGTAGTTGATCGTGACGCCAAAGCGCCCTGATGCCACCTGCTTGATCGCCGACCGCCGCACCCGCGGCTTGCCGTCCGGCCACAATCCCAGCGGCTCATTGGGATCCACGTGGAACCGCCGCGCGTCCTCTCCGCCCTCCCCGGTGTTGCTCTTGCCGCCCAGCCGGTTCATCGCCATCGCCAGCGTCTCGTGCGCCTCCGGCGATATCGACCCCAGCGACATCGCCCCCGTGCAGAACCGCTTCACGATCTCCTTCGCCGGCTCCACTTCCTCCAGCGGAACCGCCGCCGAAGGCTTGAACTTGAACAACCCGCGCAACGTGCACAACGCCCCCGCCTGCTCGTTGATCGCCTTGGCATAGCGCGCATACGCCGCCCGGCTCCCTTCCGAACCCTGCCCCGCCCACGTCGCCTGCTGCAGGCTCGAAATCACTTCCGGGCTGAACAGGTGCCGCTCCCCCTCGCGCCGCCAGTGATACTGCCCGCCATTGGGCAGCACCGGCAGCGGCCTGGATTCCTTCCGCGTCGGGAAGCCGATCTCATGCCGCCGCACCGCCTCCTTCGCCAAGACATCAAACCCGACCCCTTCCACGCGCGACGCCGTCCCCACAAAGCTCTTGTCCACCACCGCGCTATTGAGCCCCACCGCCTCAAAAATCTGCGCGCCCTTATAGGATTGCAGCGTGGAGATGCCCATCTTCGACATCACCTTCAGCAGCCCCTTATCCACCGCCTTGATGTAATTCTTGACGATGGTCTTTTCATCTTTGACGTCGATCTTCTTCTGCGCCCGCAGGTCCCACAGCGTCTCAAACGCCAGGTAGGGGTTGATCGCGTCCGCCCCATACCCGATCAGCATCGCGTGGTGATGCACCTCGCGCGCTTCGCCGGTCTCCAGCACCAGCCCGATCGCCGTCCGCTTGTTCGCCTTCACCAGGTGATGGTGCACCGTCCCGATCGCCACCAGCGACGGCAACGCCACCTGGTCATAATCCATCGCCCGGTCCGACAGGATCACCAGGCTGTATCCGTCCTTGATCGCCTGCATCGTCTCGGCGCAAATCCGCTCCAGCGCCGCCAGCATCCCCTTTTCGCCGGCGCCCCGCTCAAACACGCTGTCGATCACCTTCGTCTTCCACCCCCGGTGATGCATCTCCTTGATCTTCGCCAACTGCTCATTGGTCAGAATCGGATGCTCGATCCGCAGCCGATGCGCATGCTCCGGCGTCGCCTCCAGCAGGTTCCGCTCCGGACCGATGTACGCTTCCAGCGACATCACGATGTATTCCTTGTCGCTGTCCAGCGGCGGATTCGTCACCTGCGCAAAGGTCTGCTTGAAATAGTCGTACAGCATCCGCGGCTGATCGCTCAGGCACGCCAGCGCCGCGTCATTCCCCATCGACCCGATCGCCTCCGCCCCCTGCGTCCCCATCGGCGCCAGCAGCTTGCCCACATCCTCCGTCGTGTATCCCAGGCACTGCTGCCGCGTCACCAGCGTCTCGGTCACAAACCCGCCCACATACGTCGGCGTCGGCAAATCATCCAGCGTCACCCGCTGCTCCTGCACCCACTGCCCGTACGGATGCTCCTCCGACAGCTTCTTCTTCAATTCCAGATCATCAACGATCCGCCCCTCCTGGAAGTCCACCAGGAACATCCGGCCCGGCTGCAACCGACCCTTCTTCGCCACGTTCTCCGGGGGCACCGGCAGCACGCCCACCTCCGACGCCATGATCACCAGGTCGTCCTTGGTCACGTAATAGCGCGAAGGCCGCAGTCCGTTCCGATCCAGCACCGCCCCGATGTAATGCCCGTCCGTGAACGCCACCGACGCCGGCCCGTCCCACGGCTCCATCAGGCACGAGTGATATTCGTAAAACGCACGCCGCCGCGGATCCATCGATTCGTGGTTCTGCCACGCCTCGGGAATCATCATCATCACCGCGTGCGGCAACGACCGCCCGCTCTGCAGCAAAAGCTCCAGGCAATTGTCAAACTCCCACGAGTCCGACCCGTCCGGCTCGATCACCGGCTTGATCCTCTCGATCTCCTTCCCCGGAAACAGCTCGCTCTTGAACATCCCTTCCCGCGCCCGCATCCAGTTGATGTTCCCGCGCCGCGTGTTGATCTCCCCGTTGTGCGCCATGAACCGGAACGGCTGCGCCCGGTCCCAGCTCGGAAACGTGTTCGTCGAAAACCGCGAATGCACCAGCGCCAGGTGGCTCGTGTAATCCTTGTCCGAAATGTCCGCCCGGAAATATTCCGTCACCTGCGCAGGCGTCAACTGCCCCTTGTAAATCATCACCTTCGTCGACAGCGAGCACACATAAAAGTAGCCCGCCATCGACATATCCATCCCCCGGCAGGCATACGTCGCCCGCTTCCGCACGATGTACAGCTCCCGCTCCAGCGCATCGCCCGTCTTCCCGGTCTTGCCGCCCGAGATGAACACCTGCTTCATCCGCGGCTCAATCTGCTTCGCGGTCATCCCCAGCGTCGAATTATCCGTCGGCACGTCCCGCCAGCCCAACAGGCTCAGCCCCTGCTCCGCGACAATCTCCGCAACCTTCGCCTCGCACACCACCCGCTGCTCATTATCCGTCGGCAAAAATACGATCCCCGCCCCATACTCCCCCTTCGCCGGCAACTCGATCCCCGCGTCCCGCTTCGCCGCCTTCACCAGAAAATCGTGCGGCAACGCCGTCAGAATCCCCGCCCCGTCTCCCGTGTTCTGCTCGCACCCGCACGCCCCGCGATGGTCCATGTGCTCCAGCATCGTCAGCGCGCTGGTCACGATCTCGTGCGACTTCTTCCCCTTGATATGCGCCACAAACCCCACGCCGCACGAATCATGCTCGAACGCCGGATCGTACAACCCGATTTTTTGCGGCATCCCGGCCGACGATCCGATATGTCTGGTACCCAACGGAAAACCTCCGAGTCAGGGCCTCTCGCCCCAGCCTCCGCGCGCAGCATAACCAACGGTTTCGCCAATGCGTTAAGAGTCACTTACTTTAGCATTTCCCCCCGACCTCATCAAGAAAAAGCTTCTCTTTCCTCACCCCCATTTTCACCCTCCCCGTCGCCCGCCCACCCCCTTTCACCATTCCCTATTCACCATTCACAATCTTTCTCACCAACCTGTCGAGCGCCCGCACCGCCATCTCCAAATGCTCCTCCTTCGTGTCCTCAATCCTGTTGTGCGATATCCCCCGCAAACTCTGCACAAACAGCATCACCGTCGGCACCCCGGTCCGGCAAACCTCCGCCGCATCATGCAGCGGCCCGCTCGGCAACCTATGACTTCTCCCGCACACCTCCTTCACCGCCGCATCCGCCATCTCGATGAGCTTCCCATCAAACGGAAACGGCTGTATCGACCACAGCTTCTTCCACGCCACCCCGATCTTCTCCTCCGCCGCAATTCGCTCGCTCGCCTCCCGCGCCTCAGAATACATCTTCGCCAGCACCGCCGCATCCAGGTGCCGCTGATCCAGCGTCATCACCGCCTCGCCCACCACCGCCGTCACGATCCCCGGCTTCGTCACCACGCTCCCCACCGTGCACACGCCCCCGTGCCGCACCGCAATCTCCCGCACCGCCAGATGCAGCTTGCTCACACCGCCCAGCGCATCCCGCCGATGCCCCATCGGCGTTGACCCCGAATGCGCCGCCTGCCCCGTAAACGTCACCTCGTGCCGCTCCACACCAAAAGTCCCCAGCACCACCCCCAGCGGAAGCCCCAGACTCTCCAGCACCGGCCCCTGCTCAATATGCAACTCCACATACGCCGCCGTCGCCCCCGCCTCGCGCTCCCGCCCCGCCTCCAGCACCCGCTCAAAATCAATCCCCTGCGAAGCCAGCGCCTCCGGCAGCCCCACCCCCGCCTTATCCTTCAACCCCCGCACCTCCTCCAGCGCCAGCGCCCCCGAAAACGCCGACGACCCAAACAGCGATCTCCCAAACCTCGCCCCCTCCTCATCCGCCCAATCCACCACCCGCACCGTGGTAGGGGGGGTACCCTCTGCCGCAATCCCCCGCAAAACCTCCACCCCCGCCAGCGTATTCAAGCACCCATCCAGCCACCCCCCGTTC
>DASZTO010000098.1:0-16287 GCA_035548175.1 Phycisphaerae bacterium
ACCATCAGCTCCCGCGAATTCCCCGGCGGCACGTGCAGCAGCAACCGCGACCCCGCCACCCGCTTCAGCACCTCCGCCCACACCCGCACCGTCTCCCCCGTGATCTTCGCAAAATGATTCAAACACCCAAACGTCACATGCCCCGCTCTTAGCGCCGGCAGCTCCCCCACCTCCGGCGCCCCCGCATGCGGCGCATAACACCAGTACGTCCGCGGCAACCGCACCGCTCGATCCGCCCCGCCCGCGTCCGCCTCCCCCTCCCGCACCGGCTCCAGCACATCATCCGTCAAATGCCCCGCCATCGCACGCAGCCCCGTCCCATCCGCATACGCCAGGTACGACACCTGCACCGGCGCCGGTCGCCGCGCGAACATCAGCAGCCGATTCCCCACCGCGTGCATCGACAAATCCACCAGCACATCGATCTCATCCTCCCGCACCTGCTGCGCCAGCCGCTCATCCTCCATCGTGTCGCACATCCGCCACCGCCCGCCGCCCGCCTCCACCGCCGCCCGAATCTCCGCCGTGTACGCGTCCGCCGCGGGACTCGTCGCATAGCACGTCACCTCCACCGCCTCGCGATCGTGCGCCCGAATCAGCGGCAGCATGAACCGGCCCACCGGATGCACCCGCAAGTCCGGCGACACATATCCCACCCGGAGCCGCCTCCCCCCATCCCGATTCTGTCCATATCCGCCCACCTGCCCATACAGCGGCGCCGCAAACCGCTCTTCCCACAAACGCTTCTGCCCGTCCACCTCCGCCTGCGTCGCCCCCGGCAGCACGTACAGCGTCAAAATCCACGCGCTCAATATCGCCGCCTCCTTCGGCCCCCGTCGCAACGCCTCCGCAAACGCCTCCCGCGCCTCCTCGTGAAATCCCCCATCCCGCAGCGTCGTCGCCAGGTTCGCCCACAGATACGCGTTCTCCGGCGCCAGCGCTATCGCCCGCCGATACGTCTCCGCCGCCTCCTCCATCCGCGTCGTCTCCCGCAGCACATGCCCCAGCCCCGACAACGCCTCCACGTTCCCCGGGTGCGCCCGCGCAAAATGCTCGTACACCTGCCGCGCCCCCGCAAAATTCCGCACCCGCGACAGCAGCGTCCCCAGGTTCTGAAGCGCCACCACATCCGTCGGCTCCGCGTCCACCGCTCGCCCATACAGCTTCTGCGCCTCCTCCAGCTTCCCCTCCAGCATGCAGAAATTCGCCAGATTGTTCAGCGCCGCCGCTGACCGTGGGTTCAACTCCAGCGCCCGCTCATACGCCCGCTTCGCCTCCTCCACACGACCCAGTTTCGCCAGCGCATCCCCCACATTGCTGTGTCCCGCCGCATGCCCCGGTCGCAATTGCACCGCCCGCTCAAACGCCGCCAGCGCCTCCTCCGCCCGCCCCAGCTCCATCAGCGCCAGCCCCAGATTCGTGTACGCATCCGGATACGCCTCCTGAATCGCCAATGCTTTCCTGAACCACGCCACCGCCTCCTCACGCCGCCCCGCGCGCCGATGCGCCTCCCCCAGGTTGCTCCGGTAATGCGCCGCCCGCGAGGGGGGAGGCTCCAGCGCTATCGCCCGACCGATCAGCTCCGCCGCCCGCTCATACTCCCCCTGCTGCGTCGCCATCACCCCCAGCAAATGCAGCGCATCCGCATGCCCCGGCGCCACCGCCAATATCTGCTCATACAACCCCCGCGCCGCCTCCAGGTTCCCCGCCTGATGCTGCTGCAACGCCGACTGAAACGCCTGATCCACCGTCATCACTGCCGCCGCTCTCCTGCTCCCCGCACCGCCCCCTACGCGCCCGATCTTGACCCCGCCCTCCCGCGCGTCGCCTCCGCGATCGCCTGCTCCAGTCGCTCAAAATTGATTGGCTTGGTCAAATGCTCGCTGAAGCCCGCCTCCCGCGATCGCGCAATATCCTCCTCCATCCCATATCCCGACAAACATATCCCCGTCAACCGATGCCGCGTTCGCAGCTTCTTCATCAGCTCCAGCCCCGATTCATCCGGCAATCCAATGTCCGACACCACCAGGTCGAACGGCCGCGCCGCCGCCTCCCGCAATGCCGCCGCCGCATTCTCCGCCGGCACCACGGTGTGCTTGAGCGCCGACAGCAGCCGCGTCATGTTCCGCCGCGTATCCTCATGGTCCTCCACCAGCAGAATCCGCAGCGCCCGCCCGCTCCGGCTCGCCACCGCCTTGTCCTTCTTCGCATGCCGCGCCGGCGCCGCGATCGTCGGCAGCGTCACCGTCAGCGTCGCCCCCTTCCCCACCCCGTCCGACGCCGCCTCGATCTTCCCCCCGTGCAATTCCACCAGCCGCCGCGAGATCGACAGCCCCAGCCCCAATCCGCCGAATTGCCGGTTGATCAGCCCCGATCCCTGCTCGAATGCATTGAAAATGCGTCCCAGCGCATCGGGCTCCATCCCTATCCCCTCATCCTGCACGGTGACGATAATGGCCCCCTGCGCGATTTCTTTGGCCGCTTTGCCGCCCTTGCCCCTCCGCCGGTGTCCCGCCAGATTCTTCGTCCGAATCGTGATCGTCCCTCTTCCGGGCGTAAACTTCACCGCGTTCCGGATCAGGTTCCAGAACACCTGCTGCAGCCGCACCGTCTCCACGCTCGCCCAGTGATGCTTCGCCTTCAGTTCCGTCACGAACCGCAGCCGCTTCGCTTCCGTGTCCGCCATGCAGATATCCAGCGCCGATAGCAGGATTTCATGCAGATCCGCCGGCCGCGGCGATATCTGCATCTTCCCGCGCGCAATCCGCGTCAGGTCCAGCAGGTCGTCGATCAGCCGCGCCTCCAGCTCCACGTTCCGTTTGATCATCTCCAGGTCCCCCCGCAATTCCGCCGGCACGTCCGGATCCACCGCCAGCGCGTTGGCCGTCAGCAGCACCGGCGTCAGCGGTGTCCGCAGTTCATGCGACAGCGCCGCCATAAAGTCGTCCTTCGACGCGTTCGCCGCCTCCAGCGCCTTGCGCGTCCGGTCCACCTCTTCATACTGCGCCTGCAGCTCCTTCTGGTTCGCCTGCAGCTTCGCCAGCGCCTCCGTCAACTGCTTCCGCTCGTGCTGTTCCGTCAAATCCGTCACCACCAGCGCCCGCGCCACCACCTCCTGCCCACCCCCGGGATCCAGCGGGCTCACGCTGAACCGCACCGGAAACAGCTTCCCCCCGCCGCCACCGCCCGCCATCATCACATTCGCATTCGATGTCCCCATGTCCCCGATCATCCGCGCCGCCAGCGCCCGATCTCCCTCCGCCACGTGCGGCAGCACGCTCGCCCCGATCACCTTCTCCAGCGGCAGCTCCACCATCTCCGCAAACCGCATGTTGCAATACAACACCGTCCCGCTCGCATCCAGCGTCACCGCCCCCTCGTGCATCTGCTCGATGAACGCCCGGTAAGGCTGCTCCGCCCCTTTCAGCGAATACACATGGTCGCCGTTCGGCCCGTTCACGATCAGCGCATCGACCTCCCCCGACCGGATCGCATCCAGCGTCTGCTCCAGCTCCTCCAGCCGCGACCGCAGATTCTCCAGCTCCACCGTCCGGTCCAGTTTCCGATGCTGTTTCGACATGGTTGTCACCGGTTACTTCCCATCTCCGCCCGCATCCCGCTTCACCCGCAAGTCCAGCCCCGCCAGCACCCGCTCCTCATCCGACAAATCCCCCACCAGCTTCTTTAACGGCATCGGCAGCTTCTTCACCAGCGTCGGCGCCGCGATCACCTGGTCACCCTGTGCCCGCGCCGGCTGCTGATACACGTCCACCACCTCCAGATCGCATCGGTCCTTCAAATACCGATCGCACAATTCCCGGATCGTCGCGATCGCCGCCGCCGACCGCGGCGTCGAGCCCGTCACGTACAGCCGCAGCACGTACTTCTCGTCCGGCTTCGTCTTGGCCAGCGCCTTCTCGAACTCCGCCGTCACGTCCGTGCCGTGACCGTCCGCCCCCGCGCGCTTCCCGCCGGCTTTCGCGCCGCCCGCGCCCTTCGCTGCCTTGCGTGGCCGAGATTTGGCCATCAACCCCTCACGTGTTCGAGGAAGGCAGGGCGCCCGATCCGTTCTTCAGGTCGAAACCCACCAGAAACCGTTCCGTGTTCGACAAATCCCCAATGATCTTCTTGATCGGTGAGGGAATCTTACGCACCAGCGTGGGAATCGCCAATATCTGGTCCCCCGCCGCCAACTGTGGATCTTTCACCAGGTCGATTACCTCGATCGTGTATCGCCCCTGCAGATGCTCCTCGCAGATCCGCTTCAAATTCGCAAACGCCGCCATCGACTTGGGCGTCTGCCCCGCCACATACAAGCGCAGGTTCCACACATCCGGCTTCGCGCGCTGCTTCCGCGCCGCGCCTGCCCCGCTCCCCTTCCCGCCGCGCGCCTTCTTGCTGTTCTTCACCGGTTTCATCGACCGCGTCCTCCGTTGACCCCTGCTGCCGTATCCGCCCGCCGGTTCTTCGCCATCGCCGCGCGGTCTGTCTCCAGCACCCGCACGCGCCCCTCCTCCTCGCCCACCATCCGCCGCACTTCCTCCTCCTCCGCCGCATACTCCGCCTCCAGCGCCGCGATCTGCGCCTCTATCGCCTTGCGCCTCCGATGCAAATCCCGCCGCCGCTTTTCCGTCGCCTCCGCCAGCCGCAGCTTCTCCGCCCGCTCCCGCGCTTCCTGCGCCAATCGCGCCGACCCCGTCAGCACCCCCTCCGCCCCCAGGTACACATCCACCAGCTCGATCCCATGCTTCGTCAGCACGAACTCCCGCACTTGGTTCGAATGCGCCATCCCCCGGCTCTTCAAAATGTAAATCGCCCGGTTCCGCTCCCCGTTCAATTCGAGATCCCGCAGCAGAATCCATGTATCCATCAGCGATGAAATCCCCACGTCCGTGCTCTCCCGCGCGCTATTCCCCATCGTCAGCGACGTGAACATCGCCGTGATCGCCCGCGACTTCAAATAGTCGATCAGCCGCGTCAACATCGCGTTCACTTCCTCCAGCCCCCCCGCCGCCTGCAGCAGGTTCGTCACCGGATCGAACACGCATGCCGTCGGCTTGATCTGCGCGATCCGCTTGTGGATCATCGCCAGGTGCATCTCCAGCCCGAACGCCGTCGGTCGCGCATTGAAAAAGTGCAGCAGCCCCTTCTTCTCATGCGCCTCCAGGTCCAGCCCGATGCTCTTCATGTTCCGCATGATCTGCGCCTTCGATTCCTCAAAGGCAAAATACAAAACCCGCTCCCCCCGCGCGCACGCCGCATTGGCAAAATGCCCCGCCAGCGACGACTTCCCCGTCCCCGCCGTCCCGCTCACCAGCACCGACGATCCCCGCAAAAATCCCTTCCCCCCCAGCATCGCATCCAGCCGCGCCACCCCGCTGCTGATCCGCGCCGTCGGCGCCGGATGGTTCAGCGACGCCGAACTCAGCGGCATCACCGTGATCCCATCCTCATCGATCAAAAACGGATACTCGTTCGTCCCATGCGTCGACCCGCGATACTTCACCACCCGCAGCCGCCGCGTCGACACCTGGTTGTTCACCCGATGATCCAGCAGGATCACGCAATCCGAAACATATTCCTCCAGACCCTGCCGCGTGAGCTGCCCCTCCCCGCGCTCCCCCGTGATCACCGTCGTCAGCTCCCGCTCCTTCAGCCATCCGAACAACCGCCGCAGCTCTGCCCGCAGAATCGCCGGATTCGACAATCCCGAGAACAGCGTCTCGATCGTGTCCAGCACCACCCGCTTCGCCCCCACCTGCGTCACCGCATAATTCAACCGGACGAACAACCCCTCGAGGTCGTATTCCCCATTCTCCTCGATCTCCGACCGCTCCACGCGCACGTAATCAATGTAAATCTTCTTCCGCCGGATCAAATCATCCAGATCGAACCCCAGCGACGCCACGTTCTTCTTGATGTCCTCCGCCGTCTCCTCGAACGTCATCAGCACCCCCGGCTCCCCATACTCCACCGCCCCGCGCACCAGGAACTCAATCCCCATCAGCGATTTCCCGCACCCCGCAGTCCCGCAGATCAACGTCGGCCGCCCCCGCGGCAACCCGCCGTTGGTCACATCATCCAACCCATCGATCCCCGTCGGACATTTTTCCAGCGCCTGCACATCGCCATTACCCTTCGCCATTTCATCCTCTCAACAAAAAAAGGTGCGCGAAGATATCTTCCATTCCTCTGCGTCCGCGTCCCGGGCGCACCTGCGATAATACCCGTACTTTTGCAAAACACCACCGCTAGCGCAAAACTACGCACTCTCGCGCCTAATATCCGCACATCTGTTTTTCGCAAACAAAGGCTCGCCCCGCCCGCCATGACCACCAACCCCTTCCCTCCCGCCGTCCAGGACCTCGCCACGCCGCCCGCCCCCGAGCGCACGCTCCTCGATCTGCTCGCCGCCGTCAGCTTCTGCCACCTCCTCAACGACATGGTCCAGTCCACCCTCCCCGCCATCTATCCCATCCTCAAGGATTCCTTCCACCTCAATTTCAGTCAGGTCGGCCTCATCACCCTCGACTATCAGATCATCGCCTCCCTCCTCCAGCCCCTCATCGGACACTACACCGACAAACGCCCCATGCCCTACTCCCTCCCCGTCGGCATGACCTTCACCCTCCTCGGTCTCATCCTCCTCGCAATCGCACCCTCCTTCGCCATCCTCCTCCTCGCCTCCGCACTCATCGGCGTCGGCTCCGCCATCTTCCACCCCGAATCCTCCCGCGTCTCACGCATGGCCTCCGGCGGCCGCCATGGCTTCGCTCAATCCTTCTTCCAGGTCGGCGGCAACACCGGCTCCGCCATCGGACCGCTCCTCGCCGCTCTCATCGTCCTGCCCCACGGCCAGATCAGCATCCTCTGGTTCTCTCTCGCCGCTCTCCTCGCCATCGCCATCCTCATCAAGGTCGGCCACTGGTACAAATCCCACCACCTCCGCCTCGCCCCCAAATCCTCCCACACCTCGCACAGCGCCTCGCTCCCACGCCGCAAAATCATCACCGCACTCGCCGTCCTCGTCGCCCTCATCTTCTCCAAGTATTTCTATCTCGCCGGCATCACCAGCTACTACACCTTCTACCTCATCGACCGCTTCCACGTCTCCGTCGCCAGCTCCCAGATCCACCTCTTCATCTTCCTCGGCGCCGTCGCCGCGGGAACCCTCATCGGCGGACCCGTCGGCGACCGCTTCGGCCGCAAACGCGTCATCTGGGTCTCCATCCTCGGGGTCCTCCCCTTCACCCTCCTCCTCCCCCACGCCAACCTGTTCTGGACCACCCCCCTCTCCATCATCATCGGCTTCGTCCTCTCCTCCGCCTTCTCCGCCATCCTCGTCTACGGGCAGGAACTCATCCCCGGACGCGTCGGCATGATCTCCGGACTCTTCTTCGGCGTCGCCTTCGGCATGGGCGGCATCGGCGCTGCCGTCCTCGGAACCCTCGCCGACCACACCAGCGTCGTCTTCGTCTACCAGCTCTGTGCCTGGCTCCCCGCCCTCGGACTCCTCACCGCCTTCCTCCCCAACATCGAACCCCCTCCCCGCCGCCCCCAGACCCTTATCTCACCGTCCCCCGCACGCTGATTTGCTGCACCGCCGGCTTCTCGCCATGCGCCTCGGCCAGCTCGCACTGCCCGCAATCCGGCACAATGCACGCCTTCTCCGCCGACGCCCCGCCCTTCTTCCCGCTGCACACACGCCGCGCCAAAAAGTACGACCCGATCACCACCACACCCGCCATCACCTGCGCGCTCAAACTCTCCACGCTCGGATACACCCCGAACCACACGTTCATCCAATCCGGCCACTTCCATCCCAAATCATGCGTCGGCAACCAGTGCGCCTGCTGCATCTCAAACACCTGCTCTCCCACCATCACCAGCAGCACCCCGCCCAGCATGATCCCCGTCAACACCAGCATCCTCTTGTACGGCAGCTTGTACTGCGCCACAAACGTCAGAACCGCCACCAGGCTCGTCAACGCCAGCCCGATCAACACCCCCTCCAGCACCACATGCCCCCCAACCCGCAGCCGAATGCTCTGCAGGAACAGCACCACCTCAAACCCCTCCCGATAAATCGACGTAAACCCGATCGTCGCCAGCCCCCAGAACATCGCCATCCGCGTCCCTTCCCCGCTCATCACCGCCTGCTTCCGCCGGTTGTGATGCGTGATCCACCCCGTCCAGTACACCTTGTGGAAAAACCAGTTCATGATCACCAGCAGCACCACGATCGCCAGCAGCCCCGTCCCCGCCTGAATGTCCAGCGCCGGCGCGCTGATGCTCGATATGATCGCCACCACGATAAACCACGTCGCAATGCTCGCCAGGAACGACACCCCCGCCCCCAGCGCCACCGGCTTCCAATACCCATTCCGCGCCCGCGAAAGGCTCGCCGTCAACGCCGCCAGCACCAGAATCGCCTCCAGCCCCTCCCGGAACACCAGCACCCCCGTATCCAGAATCGCCGACGCCCGACCCACCCCCCCCGCCACCGGATCCGGAGACCCCGCCGACATGATCGCCTGCCAGACCAACACCCCCACCACCACCGCCGCCGCCACCCCCACCGCCGACCACCCCCCAACCGTCACCCAAAAATGCACCCGCGACCGCGAGCGATCCGGAAGGGCAATACTCTTGACAGCACCAGCCATACGAACTCCCAACAGTCAACCACCCGCCACCCCCCGCAAAGTGACGCAAAAACCGCCCCCTTCACCCGACGCCCCGCATCCTACTGAGACTTAGTCTCTTTTGCAACCAAGTGAAGCCAAACCCCCGCGCCGTTACCGGATCAGCCGGTCATATTCCGCATGCCCGCCCACCCAGAACCACACAACCACCTCCCCTTTTCGCAACGCTAGTGCCCGATAATTGTCCGTGATCCGCGCAGACCACAACATCGGACGAAGCTCCTTGAATTGCAGCGATGGATGAAACGGATCCTCATGCCATAGCTCAAATTTCTCCCGCGCCACCCCCTGGATGGCCGCCGGCAGTCGATCGAAATGTTCCCAAAACGACCGCCGCGTCTTCGAAATCACGGCCCCTCCTCAACCCGCCCCGCCTCAATGTCCCTCTCCACCTCTTTCAAAAGTGAGTCCAGTTTCCCCTCGTCAAAATCCCGCTTCATCTGCTCGTCCCACCCATCATCCACCCACCCATGCAGATGCCGCGCAACCTCCGCCCGCTCCTTAAACGTGAGTCGATCGATCGCTGCCTTGATTTCTTCCACGGTCGTCATGCCACAATCATACCAAAATTCCAACCCGCCCCACCCATTCCCATTTCCCACCCACCCCCTATAATCCCCCCGCCGTGGCGCGGGCGTCCCGCCCGTGTTCGAACCACCCAGAACCGCTCCTTCACCACCCTCCCCCTTTCGTCTTTCGTCTTTCGTCTTTCCTCTTTTCGAGCCCCCCATGCTTTCCTACGAAAAATCCGGCGTCTCCATCGACACCGCTGACGCCGCCAAAAAACAAATGGCCCAAACCATGGCCTCCAAAGATCCCCGCATCCTCCATCGCCCCGGCGCCTTCGCCTCCCTCTACGACGCTTCCTTCCCCGGCATCCACGAACCCGTCCTCGTCATGAAAACCGAAGAGCCCGGCTCCAAGCAAAAACTCGTCTTCCAGCGCGCCCGGAAAACCGGCGCCTCCGTCGCCTCCATCGCCTTCGACATGATCCACCACCTCATCGACGACATCATCGTCGTCGGTGCCCAGCCACTCGCCGTCCAGGACTGCATCGTCTGCGGCAAACTCGAAAAAGAACGCGTCCTCCAACTCGTCTCCGCCATCAACGACGCCTGCCGCCAAAACGACTGCCACCTCATCGGCGGCGAAACCTCCGAACAACCCGGCGTCCTCGACCCCGGCCTCTACATCCTCTCCTCCTCCATCACCGGCGTCGTCGAAAAATCGAAACTCCTCGACGGCTCCACCATCCAACCCGGCGACACCGTCCTCGCCGTCCCCTCCAACGGCCTCCACACCAACGGCTACTCCCTCGTCCGCGCCCTCCTCGCCCAGCACCCCGCACTCGCCGACGAATCCATCGACAGCCTCGTCACCCCCGGCACGCAGGAATCCTTCCTCGACGCCATCCTCCAGCCCCACACCTGCTACTACCGCCCCTTCAAAGACCTCTTCGCCACCAACTGCGACGGTCTCCTCCACGGCATCGCCCACATCACCGGCGGCGGCATCGCCGGAAACCTCAACCGCATCCTCCCCCCCACCGCCGACGCCCTCATTGACCTCGCCGCCCTCCGCATCCCCCCCCTCTTCAAACGCATCCGCTCCCTCGGCAACGTCCCCGACGCCGACATGCTCCGCACCTTCAACTGCGGCATCGGCATGACCATCGTCTGCAACCCCGCCGCCGTCCCCCACATCACAAAACACCTCGCCTCCTTCAACCTCCACGCCTACCCCATCGGCGCCATCACCCCCACCGGCACCGCCGCCGTCGACTACCAAAACTCCCCCCTCTGGTAACCAATCCCGCCCCAACATTCCGGCCCCCGCCAACGCTTGCGTCGTCGCGACCCCCTCATCATCACATCGCACCCGTCCTCGTCCTCCTCCCTTCCCCCTCCCCCCCCCGCCGCAAAAACCGAAAGCCCGCGCCCCCTTCCGGGACCGCGGGCCTTCTTCCTGCCATCGTTTTTCCCCAATCCCCCGTCACCATCACTGCACGTGATGCCGGGCCTTCCACTTCTGGTGACGTTTCTTCGATCCAATCTTCCGGCGACGACGCGGCTTCGGCATGACTACTTTCCCTTGCGTTTTCCTGTCCATAAGTCGAGTCACACACTTTACCTCCACACACCCCTCCCCGTCAATTCCCCCCACTCCCAAAAATTCCGCAACCTTTCCCCCGCAACCCTTCCCCATGTCCCCGTACCCCGCCCATCACGCCCTCCACATTTACTATTCACCATTCACCACTTACTATCCGCCCCATGTCCCGACTCTTCTCCGGAACCTCCTTCGACAACCGCCCCCGCTGCGAACGCTGCGGCAAATCCGCCGCCGACTGCCGCTGCCTCACACTCCCCCCCAAGAAAAAAATGTCCGCCAAAAACGCGCCGCCCCCGCTCGATTCCGGCCTCACCCTCACCCCCCAAAACGCCACACCTCCCCCCGACCAGCTCGCCCGCATCTCCCTCCAGAAACGCAAAAGCAACCGCGTCGTCACCCTCATCGCCGGCCTCGATCACCCCGCCAACGACCTCCCCAAGCTCTGCACCGACCTCAAACAATCCCTCTCCACCGGCGGCTCCGTCCAGGACCGCACCATCGAACTCCAGGGAGACCACACCACCGCCGCCCACTCCTTCCTCACCGCCCGCAACATCCGCGCAAGAATCCTCTAACCCAAAGCCTGGCGTCTGCGACGCCGCGGGCAGAATGTGCCTCCTCTCTCGCCCCCACGCATCGCATCTCCCCTTTCGTCTTGTGTGTTTTGCGTTTCTCTTACGCCCGAAGCAGGCGAATTTTTCTGACGCAATACGATCCCGGAAAACCCTAAGCGACACAGCCTACTTCAGAAAATACCACAGCACCCCGCTGAGACTGTCCTGCAGCGCATGCGCGACTATGCCCGGACGCAAGCTGCCGCGCCAGTACGCCACCACGCCGAGCAGAGTCGCATAAACCAGCAGCGTCACCATCAGCTTCCAGCCCTGATACCCGTGCCCCAGCGCAAACACGATTGCCTGGAGAATGATCCCCGCAGCTGCCGACCGCGTCAGCGCCGCAAACTGATGCCCCAGGTACCCGCGAAAGATAATCTCCTCGCAGAACCCCGCCGTAAACGACAGCACGACCCAGGCCAGCACCTCGCCAAACGTCTGCGGCGCCATGGTGCTAAGGAGCGGCGCTGTGCCGGCGCCGAGCAGATAGTCCAGCCCCCACGCCAGCGCCATGCCGATGAGGACAACGCCAATGCCCAATCTCACATCACGAAAAAAGGCCCGCGGGCCCTTCCACCTGCCCCCGACCAGCTCCGACATCCGCACGCCCCGCAGACGCACGCCAAACCAGATCAACCCCAGGAACGCCCACTCAATAAGCATTACCACCAGATAGAATCCGATCCGTCCGTGGCCCGACATATCGTCTAGCTGAGAGCCCCAGAACGATAATCCCATCGCGAGAATCAGCACCACCACGGTGTGCCATGCCGGCGCCACAGCAGCGCACGGCGCGAGCGCGCTGCCGCCCGCTTCAGCAGCACCCAGCCGAACCCCCCGATCCGCTTCCGAACCCATGACACGCAGCATGCGTTCTCCAACGAATCGAAATATCTTAATCGCAGGAGCGCCGCCAAACCATCAGAATCCCCCACACCTGAGCAACAGGTACCCATTGCTACCCAGACACCATCATCTTCCGTCTTCCGTCTTCCGTCTTCCGTCTTCCGTCTTTCGTCTTTTGTCTTTCCCCTACGCACTCACCTTCACCCCCCACGCAAACTGCCCTACCTTCTTCTCCGGCAACCTCACCGTCAGCCCTCCCTCCCCCTGCTCAAACCTCACCTCTCCCGCCCCCAGCAACTCCACTTTCCCTACCTTCTTCCCATAATGCTTCCCACCCGTCCCCAGCTCCTTCATCACCACCTTCCCCCCCTCCGGCCACCCCATCACAAACGCATACACACTATCCCCCTTCGTCGTGAACCGCACATCCTCCGCCGTATACGCCCGCACGTCCCGCACCCCGCCGAACGACCCCCGCGCCACCGGCCGCGTCGTTGCCGGCGTCTCCCCATACACCCCAAACGGACGCGTGCCATAAATCCCCTCCCCGTTCACCGCGATCCATTCCGCAATCCCCTCCAGGCATTTCACCTCGTCCGAGTCGATCGTCCCATCCCCCTTGATCGGCACGCTCAACATCAGGTTCCCATTCTTGCTCACGATGTCCACCAGCATCTGCACCACCTGCAACGCCGTCTTGTACTTGTGCTGCTCGAACAGCCGCACATCATAATGCCACCCGCCAATGCACGTGTCTGTCTGCCAAGGCGACTCGCGCACATCCTCCGCCGCCCCGCGCTCAATGTCCTCCACCAGCGCCGCCCGCTGCCCCGCCTCCACCTTCTTGCTGTTCAGCACCACATCCAGCTTCCCCCGCCGCGCCACCGACTGGTTATAAAAATGCGCCGCAATATCCAGCCCGATCTGCGCAAACGGCAACCCCGTGTCATCGAAATACAACACGTCCGGATCGTACGTATCGATCAAATCCTTGCACCGCAAAAACCACTTCTCCGCAAACGCCGGATTCATTGGCGGAATATCCTCGTGCCACACCCGATCGTGCGTGTTGTGCCACCGGTTCATCTCCGCGATCGTCGTGATCCCATCCGGAATTACGATGTTCCGTCCGCTATACAATTCCTGCGGATCCAGCCCCTCCCACCACTTCCCCTTGCCATCCTCCTTCGTCAGCGTATACGCATCGTACCGCTTGCCCGCCATCTCCCCCGTCGCGTCATACCCATAGGCCGTCTGAAACCAGTGCCACGCATGCGACGAGTGATTCGTCACCCCGATCCGCATTCCCAGCCCCCGCGCCGCCTTCGCCCACCCGCCCACAATGTCTTTCTTTGGCCCGATCTTCACCGAATTCCACGCATGATGCTTCGAGTCATACGCATCAAAATTGTCATGATGGTTCGCCAGCGCAAAGAAATACCGCGCCCCCGCCCGCTGATACAGCGCCAGCAATTCCTCCGGCTTCCACTTCTCCGCCTTCCATAAATTGTCCAGCTCCATGAACCCAAACTTCGTCGGATGCCCATACGTCTTCACGTGAAACACATTCTGCGGATGCCCCTGTATGTACATCTGCCGCGCATACCAATCCCCCTGCTCCGGCACGCACTGCGCCGTCCAATGCGCCCACATCCCGAACTTCGCGTCCCGAAACCACTCCGGACACTTATAGCCCCCCGCCAGCGACTCCCACGTCCCCGCAAACGGCCCCTTCGCAATCTCCCGCCCGGCGCCCGCCCCCGCGCCACCACCACCATCCGCCGCCCCCCACGCCCGCCCCCGCCCCAGCGCCGCCCCCGCCATCCCCGCCATCACCTTCATCGCCGTCCGCCGCGAAACCGCCATACATGATCCTCCACAAGACCCCACCAGCATAAAACCCCCACCCCCGCCACACCATGCCATCCTTTGTCCCCCACCTGTCATTTCTTGACCCACCCCAATTCCCCATCGAAACATCATCGGCGTCCATCCACCTCCATCGGCGGCTATTTCCCTCCTTCGCAATCCTTCATCTCGCGTGTTCAGTCGCTGCACCCGCCTCCTTCCCCGCCCCGCCCATCGCCCCATCAATCACCCCCCACTGCCGCGCCACCTCCTCCGCTATCACCTCATCCCCATACGCCGTCGGATGAAATCCGTCCTTGCTGATCTTCCCCAACGCCTCCCCGCAATACCGCTTCGTCACGTCCACGAACGGCACCCCATGCTCGCCCGCCCACTCCCCCAGCGTCTTCTCCGCCCCCTCGATCTGCTCCTTCGTCCACCCCGGAAATGGTATGTACACCAACCCCATCTTCGCACCGTGCCCATCGCAAAACGCCTGCGCTTCCCCATACAACTCAAGATTCGCCTGCGTCCGCTCCGCCAGCTCCGCCGCGCTCGGCTCGCTCGTCCCAGGATCCGAAATCACATGCCCCATCAGCCGAGGCTCCACATACCTTGACCACGTCTCCCCAATCGCCGTCCAGGGCCGATGCGTCGGAAATCCCTCCGTACCCTCCGCCGGCAGCCGCGCAAGCTCCTCCCCCAGATCCCCCGAATTCGCCACAATGCACACCACGTCCGCATGAAACGTCCCACGCGATTTCAAAAATCCCACCTCGTTCGCCGGCGACCACCCCCCCGCCGACGCATTCAACACCTCCACACGCCCATCCTGCGCCTCCGCCAGCAACCCCGGCAATCGCGATGTCCATATCTTGCTTTGATCCACATACGTCAACGCATACGTCACCGAATCCCCGATAAACAACACCCGCTTCGTCCCCGCCGCCGGCCTCTCCGTGATCTCCCCCGAACGCATCCCCTCATGATTGATCGAATTCTCCGCGAAAAAACGCCGAATATGCTGGTCCGGCCTCACGCAATACCCGCACTCCGCGTCCGCCTCATACAGCAACGGCGACCCCAGCCCAAACACCACCCGCAACCCCATCTCCACCACCACCCCCGCCGCCGCCACTCCCACCAACCCCCGCACCATCCGCCGCCGCCACTTCCCCCCCCCCTTCCTCGCCACCGGCACAACTTCCGTCACAGCGTCCATCACGCCCTCCGCTCGCACAAAACCCCCATTATACCGACCACCCCCCAACCATCGACCCCTCGGCCGCTCTCTTTTCATCTCGCACGAGTGCTGCGCGTGCCATGGACGCCCCGCCCATGGCCGACCGCCGTCCGCCCCGCCCAGGGTCCCTGCGCCTGCAGCCGCAGGGGGATGCCGCAATCATCGACCCACCGCACGCCCAAATACCCCCATCAGCAGCAATTCAGTTGTAATGAGAGATATCCATGTGTTCACAGTCTATACATCCAAGTGACGTCCGAAATGCGGGCTGGACAACCCGTACGCGAATGGCGGGCGATCGGCACACACACTGAAAACATTGACCCGCTGGCGATCAACAAGATACAATTCATCACATTGACGATAGGAACGCAATTGATTGAAGAACTCAAAAAACTACTCGACGCCGATCCCTTTCACGACTTCACACTCATCATGACCGATGGCCACGCATACGTGGTCAAAGACCCATTCCAAATCAGCATCGGCAAATCAGTCATTAGCTACTTCTTTCCCAAAACAGACCGAATGGCTTACCTACGCATGACGGAAGTCACCACCATCGACGCCAACACCGTTCCCGGAGGTGAAGCATGACAGCCTTCGGGCTATTCGCATGGGATAATGATTAAGCGGGCGCAGAGAGGCGCACGAACACGGCTCCATACTATTGAATTTTTCTAAGCCCCAAACACCATTTGAGCAACTAATCCTCAAATCCATCTGCAATCTTTACAATTTACTGAAAATCAAGCTGATCAGACAGCCATACCGAATTATGTGAGCGCTGCGTGAACCGCACCCATGTCGCGGGGGCATTACGGGGCAGGATTTCGTGATTTCCATTGATCCGGCAGCCACGCACCGAGCTGGCTGAGCGGGGTGGCCGGGAGATTGACCAGAAGCTGCGTCAGATAGA
>DASZTO010000099.1:0-36746 GCA_035548175.1 Phycisphaerae bacterium
TTAAGGGAGGGTTTTGGAAGCTGTGCAGGCAAGAGCAGGTTTAAAGAAGGTGATGCGCGGCAAAGGGAGTGGTAGCGGCGTGGCAAGCGCATGGCGCGGCCCGGCTCCCGCTCCAGCGCGCAGCGGGGCCTGCAAGATCGATCAGGCCGATTTTTTTCGCGCCCTGCGCGCCTTTTCGAGTTCTCGCTCCCGGCTGCGGCGGGCCAGCACTTCCAGCATGCCCTGCGTGCTCACCGTGCCTCTCAAGGCGCCGCAAAGCATGTTGTATTCGTAGAGGCCCGGCCGCACCCCGGTGACCAGGTAGCCGGCGAGCACCGCGATCATCGCCGCATAAAACTGCAGCGTGATGCCGTTTTGGCTGTTGCTCATCAGGTGCCTGATCCGGGCGGTGCATTTAAGCCAGCGGAAAAACAGCTCGATCATCCAGCGGTAGCGATAGAGTTTGGCGATCACATGCGCCGGCACATCCAGCAGGCTGGTGAGCAGCCGCACCGTTTTTTTGTTGCGGGCATCGTAGACTTCCACGATCCGCAGATGCTGCTGGCCTGCCCGGGGCATGATGCCGATGGTGTCGGAGAGCACCTGGGCCTCTTTGTCCTCCGGGTCCAGCGGCTGGCTGTAGCGTGCTTCAAAACAGGTGTTGTGCATCACCCGCACCACCAGGTCCGCGCCTGCCGCCAAGACCCCGCGGATGAATTCCATATGCACATAGCCGCGATCGGCCAGGTAGACCGCTCCTGCAATCACCCCCTGGGCCAGGATTGCGGCGCCTTCGGAGGCGCCGTCCTGACCGCTGATCGAGACGCCCGCAGGCACAAACTGCAGCACATCAAGCTGGAGGTTCAAGCGTACTTCCTTGGCGTGTTTGCCATTGCTTCGCTTGGAGTTGATCGCCCAGAAGACTTCCGCAGGCACGCGAAAGAAGCTGCCGTCGACGGCCAGGATGCGTCCCAAGGCGGCCAGGTCGCTGTCGCGCCTTGGGAGATTGGGCACCTGCGCCAGGAGGCGTTTTAAGCAGGGAAGCAGGGCGGAAGCATCCATGGAAGCCATGGCGTCCGAGAGGGTGCTTTTGGCCAGACGCTTATTGCCCAGGCGATCCTGCATGAACCTCTGGCTCACCGAGGCGTCATCAAGGGTGCGCAGGGAGCGGACGGTGGGTTCATAGGCGGACAGAAGCAAAGCGACCAGAAGTTCATAATAATGGAGCGTGCGGTTGCCATGGGCGGGCCGCCGCTGGAGCGCATCGAGATGGCTTTTGAGCAGGGCGAACAAGTCGCCCCGCGCCACACCGGGGGCCAGGGGAAACTCCCCCGGATCAGCAATCCCTCTGGCGTGATGCGCTTGGCCCATGCCAGAAACTATGCCATCTTTAGGGCGAGAGCGCAAGTTAACGTTTTGTTAAGAAAAATCCCGGACGGTACTGCCCTGCGTAAGAGTGCGGTCTCAATTTCCTGCGGCGGTACCTGCCGCTCTTTGGTGATGGCGTGCGCGACCACAGCGATTCCCCGTCCATGGAAAAAGTAGAGCATGCGGTAGTTTACGCCGTGCAAGCCAACGCGCAGCTCGTAAATACCGTCCCGCAGCAAATCCGCCTCTGGACGCCGCAGCTCATGGCCAAGTTCGGCCAATCTTTCGAGCCGCACGACACACTTGTCGCGGGCTTTCGCCGGAATCGCATCGAGCCAGTCGATGAGCGGGCAGCTATTCCGATCTTCGGCATAGAAACGCACAGTGGTTTGAGGCATTTCCTTGTCCTATTGTTCTCAAAATTGCGAACAAATCAAGGGGATAGAGCATGCCTTGATATTGTGGTCCCGGTGGGATCCCGTCAACACATCCGCTCGCCCGGGCCAGGGCACAACGCGAACCGGGCGGGTACAATTCCCGCGCGATGGGCTTCATCATCCAGAACATTGTCATGCTGCTGGTGCTGCTGGTGCTGCTGGCGGTGTCGGGGCTGTTTTCGGGGTCGGAGACGGTTCTTTTTTCGCTGTCGCGGCATGACCGGGCGCGGATGAAGAAATCGGCGAACCGTCTGGAGACGATTGCGGCGGGGCTGATGGATCAGCCGCGGGCGTTGCTCACGAGCATTCTGATGGGGAACATGACGTGCAACATCGTGATCTTTGTGGTTTCGGCGTTGTTGCTGGGGCGGTTGCGCGAGGCGCTGGGGGGGCATGATCGGGGATGGTGGCCTGGGGTGGTGGTGGGGGTGTTGACGGTGGTTCCGCCGCTGCTGGTGACGTATGTGTCGGACGTATTTCCGAAGGTGGTGGGGAACCTGAACAACACGAAGATAGCGCCGGCGATCGCGTTGCCGGTGGCGACGCTGGTGCGGTTGTTGTGGCCGGTGCATCGGGCGTTGGACGTGGCATTGATTCGGCCGATGCATCGGCTGGTGATGGCGCGTGAGGGGCCTGGGGTATTTTCGGGGGAGGAGCTTCGGGAGCTGCTGGAGATGTCGGAGAGGCAGGGGGTGATCGACGTTTCAGAGAACGAGCTGCTGCAGGAGGTGGTGAGGATCGGGGATTTGAAGGTGCGGGACGTGATGACGCCGCGGGTGGACATGGTGGCGTTTGACGTGCGGGGGGATGGTGCGGAGCTGATCAAGCGGTTTCGCGAGAGCCACCTTGCGAAGATGCCGGTGTATGACGGGGCGATCGACAACGTTCTGGGGCTGGTATACGCGAAGACGGTGCTGCTGGAAGCGGGGGGGACGGACGGCCGGCGGTTGGACGTGCGGCGGTTGATCCAGCCGGTGCGTTATGTGCCGGAGCAGCAGACGCTGGATCGGCTGCTGGTGCATTTTCGGCAGACCAAAACGCAGTTGGCGGTGGTGGTGGATGAGTATGGCGGGGTGGTGGGAGTGGTGGCGTTGGAGGATGTGGTGGAGCAGATGGTGGGGGACATTTACGAGCCGCACGACACGCCGGAGAAGGGGGTGCAGCGGGTGGGGGAGAATGAGTACGTGGTGCCTGGGGATTTATCGATTGCGGACTGGATGGAGGCGTTCGGGGCGCGGGTGGAGGCGGCGCGGACGTCGACGGTGGCGGGGCTGCTGGCGGTGATGTTGAAGCGTTTGCCGCGGGTGGGGGATGAGGTGCGGTTTGCGCACGTGGGGATGAGGGTGGAGACGATGCGGGGTCGGCGAGTGGAGCAGGTGCGGTTGAAGCTGAGCAAGCCCGGGGAAGCGGGCGAGGGGGGCGGGGAGGCGGGCAGGAGGGCGGGGGATGGCGGCGGCTCGGCGGGCGTCGGGGGGAAGGCGGGATGAAGATGGAGCTGCTGCGGATTGCGGCGCAGGCGACGGCGGCGACGGCGGCGAGCGAGCCTGCCGCCGCGCACGCCCCGTGGGTGTTATGGTGCTGGTGGGCGTTGGCGGTAGTGGCGCTGGGGGCGACGGCGGTGATGTCGGGCTCGGAGATCGGGCTGTATTCGCTGTCGCGGGTGCGGCTGCGTTTGCGGACGGCGAAACAGGATGCGCGGGCGCTGCAATTGAATGAATGGCTGCAGCGGCCGACGTATGCGCTGGAGGGGCTGCTGATCTGGCAGAACATCTGCAGTTTTGCGTTCACCGCGGCGGTGGGCGGGATATTGTCATGGTATGGGTTTGGGGAGGTGGGGCAGGGGGTGATTTCGGTGGTGGTGGTGACGCCGCTGATACTGATTTTCGCGGAGATTCTGCCGAAGGATTTGTTTCACAGTTACGCGGACCGGTGGGTGTATCGGCTGGTGCCGGTGTTCAAGTGGATATTCCGGGCGATCACGGTGGTGCCGCTGCTGCCGATCGTGAACATGCTGAGCAGCGCGAGCACGTGGCTGGTGGGGGTTGGCAAAGCGCCGCCGGGGCCGGTGGGACCGCGAGCGGAGATAGCGGCGTTGTTTCAGGAGAGCGCCGCGACGGGGGTGCTGACGGGGACGCAGCAGGATTTGGTGCAGCGGGCGTTGCGGCTGGCGCGGATCAGCGTGCGGGAGGTGATGATTCCGTGGCCGCGGGTGGTGGGGGTTCCGGCGACGATCGGGTATGAAGGATTTCGGGCGCTGGTGCGGCGTTACAACGTGTCGCGGTTGCCGGTGCTGGGCAAGACGACGACGGAGGTTCTGGGGGTGGTGGAGGTGCTGGATGCGTTGTCGGCGCCGCCGGGGGGCTTTCGGATTCGCGATTATCTTCGGCCGATGATGACGCTGATCGGGGAGCAGAACGTGCGGTCGGCGATCACGCTGATGCAGCGAGCGCGACAGACGGTGGCGCTGGTGGTGGACCGGCAGGGGCGTGCGGTGGGATTGGTGACGATGAAGGATTTGATCGAGGAGCTGGTGGGGGATTTGGAGAACTGGTGATCCTTGCCGATCGCGGGGATCGGTGCATCTGCGCTGGAGGGGTTGTGTCTTTTTGGCGCGGCCCCTCTTGCGAGCATGCTCAGGGGCCTTGCGGCCCTTCCCTGAGCATGGCACACGGGGGGGTGGTACACGGGTGCGCTCAGTTTTCCTCGATTTTTTTGAGTTGGTCGCGGAGGGCGGCGGCTTGTTCGTAGTTTTCGGCGTCGAGGGCTTTCTGGAGTTCGCGGCGGAGGCGTAGGGAGGCGGAGTGGCGATCGGCGGCGGGATTCTTTTTTCTGGCGGGGATTTTACCGACGTGCTCGGTGGCGCCTTCCTGGGCGCGTTTGAGCAGGGGGAGGAGGCGGAGTTCGAAGTGGTCGTAGTCGTGGGGGCAGCCCATGAGGCCGGTGGATTTGAAATTGGCCCAGGAGAGGCCGCAGACGGGGCAGGCGGCGGGATCGGCGGCGGTTTCCTGACCGCGCAGCGCCAGGGGGGCGGAAGAGGGGGAAGGGACGATGGCGGTGGGCAGGCCTGTGTCTGGAGCGGCTTGAGCTTTGGCGGACTCGGGCTCGACGAGGTGAGGGAGGATGTCCTGTCCCGGGGCGACGAGGCCGGCATCGGCGGCGTGGGAGAGGCAGAGGTGGATTTCGACGGCGCGCTTGGCGCCGGCGGCGTCGGTGAGGATTTCGGTGAGGTGAACGATGGCGGATTTGGAACACTTCTGGCACTTCATGCGGGGCGCTTCCAAAGATGCGGGGGCTTGCCAGAAGTATAGCGAAGGCACGGGAGGGTGAGGCAAGGGCGGGAAGTAAATAGGGAATGGTGAATAGTGAATGGTGAAGGTGGAGAGGGGTTTGCGGGGTGGTTCCATCACACGGCGCTGAGGGCTTGATCGAGGCGTGGCAATGCTTCTTCGAGGTCGTGTGCGGGGATGGTGAGGGCGGGGGCGATGCGGAGGACGTTTTTGCTGGTGGCGTTGATGATGAGTCCGGCGGCGAGTGCGGCCTGGACGACGGGGCCGGCGTCGGGGGCGTGGAGTTCGACGCCCAGGAAGAGGCCAGTGCCGCGGATTTGCTTGATTTTGCCGGTATTTTTGAAAGAGGCGAGTGCTTCGACGATGCGTTTGCCTTTTTGGGCGGCCTGGGCGGGGAGGTTTTCCTGTTCGAGGACGTCGAAGACGGCGGCGGCGATGGCGGCGCAGATCGGGTTGCCGCCGAGGGTGCAGCCGTGGGTGCCGGGCTTGAGGAGCGCGGCGAGGCGGGGTTTGGCGAACATGCAGGCGACGGGGACGCCGCCGCCGAGCGCTTTGCCGAGGGTCATGATGTCGGGGATGACCCCCCCGCCGTTGCGGTCGTTGTGGAGTTGGTGTCCGAAGTAGGCGCCGGTACGTCCGCAGCCGGTCCAGACTTCATCGAAGATGAGGGTGAGGTGGTGCTGATCGCAGAGGGCGCGAACGCCGGCGAGGAAGTGGGGATCGGGGACGTTGATGCCGCCCTCGCCCTGGATGGGTTCGACGAGTACGGCGCAGGTTTGGGGATCGATGGCGTCCTGGAGAGCGGCGAGGTCGTTGTAGGGGACGTAGGTGAAGCCGGGGATGAGGGGAGTGAATCCTTTTTGATAGTCGGGGGTGGGGGTGGCGGAAAGGGCGCCGAGGGTTCGTCCGTGGAAACCTTTGAGGAAGGAGATGATTTTGAATGGGGGGTTGTTGGGGGAGGCGTTGGCGGCGGCGAGGCGAGCGAGCTTGATGGCGGCTTCGTTGGCTTCGGCGCCGGAGTGGCAGAAGAAGGCGCGGCCGTCGAAAGCCTTGGCCTGGAGATGCTCGGCGAGGCGGATCTGGGGCTCGGTGTAAAACTGGTTGCCGGTGGCCCAGAGGGTGTTGGCCTGCCGGGTGACGGCGGCGACGAGGGCGGGGTGGCAGTGGCCGAGGATGGTGCCGCCGAAGCCGGCGAAGAGATCGAGATAGGTGTGACCGTCGGCGTCGGTGAGGCGGGAGCCCTGTCCGCGGACGAGAGCCGCCGGGAGTTTGCCGTAGTTGAGGATGAGTGCGTTTTGATGGCGGGCGATCAGGGAAGCGTTGGTCATGGGCGAGCTCGAAGGAGGGAAGGGGGAATCAAGGCCGAAGGCGCCGGATCGAGGAAAGAGGGAAACTTTACTGGGTGGTGGCGGAGAATGATAGGGGCGATGAGCGGGAGGGGCATAGGGATTGCTGAGCAGTATGGGGTAAGCCGGCGCGAACGCCGGCGGATGCGCGCCCGCGGCGCGGCGCCCGGGCGGAACTTTCACCCGTGAGGAGACGTGACCATGGCAGACGAAAAACGTAAAGACCCGCAGGAAAAGGAAATCGAAAAGGCGCAGGACGACGCGAACCGGGATCCGCTCAGCGGCCGGGCTGGGTCGCATCCGGTGGGTTCGGGGATCGGCGCGGCGGTGGGCGGGGCGGCGGCGGGCGTGGGTGTCGGGCTGGCCTCGGGCGCAGCGACCGGCGCGGCGGCGGGCACCGCAGCGGGACCGGTGGGCACCGTGGTGGGCGCGGTGGTCGGCGGCGTGGTGGGCGGCCTGGTGGGGAAAGGGGTGGCGGAGGGCGTCAATCCGACCGAAGAGCACGGCTACTGGCGGCAGAATTACGCAACGCGGCCTTACGTGGACCGGACGGTTCCGTATGAGCAGTATGCCCCCGCGTATCAGTATGGCTGGGAATCTCAGCCGAAGTATCAGGGCAAGACGTTTGACGAATCGGAGTCGACGCTGCGGCGTGACTGGGACAAGGCCAAGGGCAAATCCGAGCTGGAATGGGACCGCGCGAAGGAAGCGGTGCGCGATTCCTGGAATCGCGTATCCACGCGTCGTCGCGGTGCGTCGGACACGGCCCGGTGATTCGTTGGTTCAGCAGCGGTTATGAGATGGACCTCGGGCGCAGGCTCGAGGTCCTCTTTTTTGACAGTCGCGTATTAGGGCGCGAGGTGTCGGAACTTGGCGCAGCGTGCGGGCGGACAGGATGCGATGGCTGTGCACGGGCACGGCGGTTGCGGAAAGCGCACGGGGAAAAGCGGAGCGGTCTTCCCGTTGGCGTGAGGTAGGCGGCGATGCGTGAAGGGACTTGGCGAGCGATCGTGGGATGGGGCGGATTGACGCTTGTGCAGGCGTCATTGTGGCTGGGCTTTGCCGGTCAGGTGGACAGATATGAGATCATTGGGGCGGCGGTGGGGGCGTGCGTCGCGACGGGGGCGGTGGCGGTGGTGCACGCGGCGCGGCCGGTGCATGGCTGGCCGCTGTGGCAGGATGTGGCGCGGCTGTGGCGGGTTCCGTGGGATGTGGCGACGGGGCTGGCGGCGATCGGGCGGGCGCTGTGGCGGAAGGCGGCGCGCGGAGAGGAGGGGGAGATGGTGGTCACCTGTTACACGCCGGCGGCGAGCGGCGGGACGCGCGCGGCGGCCAAGCATGATGGGGGGCGGCGGATGTTGATGACGACGTTCATCAGTGCGACGCCGGCGAGCCTGGTGCTGGGGGGCATCCGGCGGGGTCGGCGGATGGTGGTGCACCAGTTGCTGCGCGGGGCGAAGGCGCCGGGGATCATCACCAGTGCGCGGCGGCCGAAGCGGGAGCGGGACGATGCCTGAGATGAACGTGTGGCTGTGGTGCGCGTGGGTAGTGCTGCTGGCGTTGCTGCCGGCGGGATGGATGGCGTTTCGCGGGCCGGTGGAAGAGCGGCTGGCGGGGCTGGAGCTGGCGTCGAGCGTGGCGATCGTGGCGTTGATGATGATGGCGCAGGGGGTGGCGCGTTCGAGTTTTTTTGACATCGCGCTGGCGCTGACGCTGCTGTCGTTCGGCGGCGGGATGGTGTTCGCGCGGTTTGTGCAGAGGTGGCTGTGACGGCGCATCCGGTGATGGTGGGGATTCTGCTGGGAACGGCGGCGGGACTGACGGTGGTCTCGGCGGTGGGAATGGCGTTGATGCGCGATGTGTATCAGCGGCTGCATTTTGTATCGCCGGTGTCGGTGGCGGCGCTGCTGGTGGCGGCGGCGGTGTGGGTGTCGCAGCCGGAGATTCAGGCGGGGGTGAAGGCGACGCTGTGCGCGGCGATTCTGTTCGTGATGAACGGGGTGCTGGGGCATGCGACGGCGCGCGCGGCGCGGGGGAAGCGCACGGGACGCTGGGCGGTGGAGAAGGGCGACGTGGTGCGGCCGGAGGCGCGGCGTGCGGCGGAGGAAGGGGGCAGGGACTGATGGAGCTGCTGCAGATCACGATGCTGGCGATGGCGGCGCTATTCGGGACGGCGCTGGTGTTCGCGCGCGAGCCGGCGTCGCAGGCGGTGGGGATCAGCTTTTACGGGCTGGTGCTGGCGCTGATGTTTTTCGTGTTTCAGGCGCCGGATGTGGCGCTGTCGCAGGTGGTGATCGGGGCGGTGGGGTTGCCGCTGATGGTGATGCTGACGCTGGCGGGGTTGAAGCGGAGGCGGGAATGAGGCGCGTGTCGCGGCTGACGGTTTTTTTTGCCGGGGAGCTGGGGCTGGCGGCGCTGCTGACGGCGGCGGCGCTGCACGAGCCGGGGCCGACCAGCGAGCGCGACCGCTACCGGGTGGCGACGACGGCGCCGTCGGTCGATCTGCGGCAGGTGACGGACGCGGTGTCGGCGGTGAATTTTGATTTTCGCGGGATCGATACGCTGGGGGAGGAGTTCATCCTGTTTGTGTCGGTGTCGGGGGTGCTGGTGCTGCTGCGCGAGCCGGAGGCGGAGGAGCGGGGGCTGATCATCGATGCGGCGGATGCGGGGCGGGACATGAAGCCGACGTCGGCGATGCGCGGGTGGATGGTGGGGACGGTGGGGCCGAAGGTGCTGTTCGGGTTGTACATTGTGGGGCACGGGGCGCTGTCGCCGGGCGGGGGCTTTCAGGGCGGGGTGATCCTGGCGACGGCGCCGATGATCATTTACCTGGCGGATGGGTTCAAGGTATTTCGGCGGATCGTGAAGTTCCGGATGGTGGAGATCGCGGAGGCGGCGGGAGCGACGGCGTTTCTGGTGCTGGGGCTGCTGGGGATTCTCGCGGGGCGGGAGTATCTGACGAACGTTCTGCCGCTGGGCGAGGCGAACACGGCGAGTTCGGGCGGGACGGTGGTGGCGATCAGCTGGGCGACGGGGATCGAGGTGTGCGCGGGGTTCGTGCTGGTGATGTACGCGTTTTTGCAGCATGTGCTGGCGAAGCGGGAGGCGGCGGAATGATTTTTTACGCATCGATGGCGGTGGCGGGGTGGCTGCTGCTGGTGGGGCTGTACGGCATCGTGACGAGCCGGCACCTAATGCATTTGTGTTTATGCCTGACGGTGCTGCAGAGCGCGACGTATGTGATGTTGACGGGGATCGGGAATCGGCGGGGGGCGTCGGCGCCGGTGTATGCGGGTGGCGTTCCGACGAGCGCGCCGGTGGTGGATCCCGTGGTGCAGGCGTTGATGCTGACGGACATCGTGGTGGAGGCGACGGTGGTGGCGCTGTTGCTGGCGATCACGCTGCAGGTGCAGAAGAAAACGGGGTCGACGGATCCGGATAATGTGAGCGTGATGAAGGGGTGAGGCATGGCGTGGCTGGTGCCGATGCCGGTGGCGGGACCGCTGCTGGTGGCGGCGGTGATTGCGGCGGTGGGCGGGATGTTTCCGCGGCGACTGGTGGACGCGCTGGCGACGGTGACGGCGGGCGCGGTGCTGGTGGTGTGCGTGGTGCTGGCGCGAGAGGCGGGGGCGGGACATGGGGCGCCGCTGGTGTATTGGTTCGGGGGGTGGCGTCCGGGCAGCGTGGCGCGGGCGGGAGCGTTTCCGGTGGGCGTGTCGTTCGTGGTCGATCCGCTGGGGGCTTCGATGGCGTCGCTGGTGTCGCTGTTGATGCTGGCGGCGATGATGTTTTCGTGGGCGTGGTTCAAGGAGGTCAAGGTGTTCTTCCGCACGATCATGCTGATTTTTCTGGCGGCGATGTGCGGGCTGTGCCTGACGGGCGATCTGTTCAATCTGTTCGTGTGGTTCGAGCTGATGACGGCGGCGGGGGTGACGCTGTGCGGGTACAAATCGCAGGAGAGCTCGCCGCTGCAGGGGGCGTTGAATTTCGCGGTGCCCAACACGATCGGGGCGTTCATGACTCTGATCGGGATCGGGCTGGTGTATGCGTACACGGGGAGTTTGAACATGGCGGCGGCGGGGGAGACGCTGCGCGCGCATCCTCCGGGGAGCCTGGCGCTCATGGCGCTGCTGCTGGTGTCGGCGGGATTCCTGGTGAAAGGGGCGCTGGCGCCGTTTCATTTCTGGCTGGCCGATGCGCATGCGGTGGCGCCCACGCCGGTGTCGGTGCTGTTTTCCGGGGTGATGGTGGAACTGGGGCTGTTTGCGATCTGGCGGGTGTACTGGGGTGTGTTCTCGGGGATACCCGACGCGCCGGAACATGCGGTGCGCGTGCTGCTGCTGCTGGTGGGGACGCTGACGGCGGTGTGGGGCGGGCTGATGTGTTACGGGCAGCATCACTTCAAGCGGCTGCTGGCGTTTTCGACGGTGTGCCACATGGGGCTGATGGCGATCGGGGTGGGCCTGCTGTCGCCGCGCGCGGCGGCGGGGACGGCGCTGTACGTGGCGGGGCATGCGTGCGCGAAGGGGGCGATCTTCCTGATTTCGGGGATTTTTCTGCATCGTTTCGGAACGGTCGATGAGATGGAGCTGCGGGGCAAGGGACGGTGGGCGCCGATCGCGGGGGTGTTGATGGTGATCGGCGCGCTGGGGCTGGCGGGCGTGCCGCCGTTTGGGACGGGGTTCGGCGGGGAGATGATCGATGAGGCGGCGAAGGACGCGGGGGCGGAGTGGGTGAAGATCGTGTTCATCTTCGGCGGGGCGGTGACGGCGGGGGCGGTGCTGCGCGCGGCGGGGAGAATCTATTGGAACCTGGGAGCCTCGATGGAAGCGACGGCGGCGCGGGCGCCGCGGATCGAGGAGCGCCGTGAGACGCGCGGTCACGAAGGAGCGACGCCCTGGACGATGTGGCTGCCGGCGGCGGCGTTGCTGCTGGTGGGGATGGGGATCAGCGTGTGGCCGGGGCTTCAAGAGGCGGCGCTGCACGCGGCGGCGCGGATGCAGGAGACGGGCAACTATCGGGCGGTGGTGCTGGCGGGGGCCGGCGGCGGGGAGGGGGCGCTTGCGCGGGCGGCGCTGCCGGCGGTGCATTCGAGCGCGGGCGGGATCGGGACGGCGGCGATCACGGTATCGCTGGCGGTGGCGCTGGCGATTGCGGGGCTGACGGGGATGCTGCGCGGGCGCGTCGGGCGCGTGGTGGGCGCGGGCATTGACTGGCTGCGGGTGCTGCAAAGCGGGCAGGTGGGGGATTACGTGGCGTGGCTGGTGGCGGGGATGGCGGCGTATGGGGGCGTGCTGCTCATGGGGCGCTAACAGATTTTGCGGCAGCGATGCATGCGTTGGGCGGGCTTGAGCGCACAACTACTCACTCGCGAATATGCCCAGCGAGGCGACTTTCGGCCGCCGCTTCGCCCGATAGGAGATAGAGTGGAAACGCACATCTCCGGCACGTCCGATGCCGATCCGCCAACATCGGTGCACCTCATGGTCTCTGAAGCGGGAAAAAATCAATCGGCGCCGATGCAGGAAACGGCGCCTGCCTCGCAGCAATTTGGCGGCGCGCGTGTGGCGCTGGGTTCACTGGAGCCGTGCGCTTCGGAGGAGGATGATTTTGTGGCGGCGCCGCTGTCCCTGGGCGAACGAGCGGCGGTGGCGGCGGCGTTGCTGGGACTGCGCCTGCTCTGGGCGTGGCACCTGCCGCTGATCATTGCCGAGGAGCGCGGGCATCGGCGTACGCGGCAGATCGGCTGGCTGGTGTGGCTGTCGCCGCTGGTTCCGCCGTTGTGGCCGGCGGCGCTCCTGTGGGCGCTGCTGGGGCGAAGCCCGGACCGCGGCATTCCTTTGGCCGGCCCGCCGCGGTAGGATGCACCGGTCGGCTCAGTGGAGCGCGGTGTGAACAAGCACAAGATGACGACCCTGACAATGGGAGCGGCGCTGCTGGCGGCGGCGGGGATCGTCTGTGCGCAGCGTTTCGGAGGCGGCGGCACCGGGGGGGGGGGCGGTGGTTTTGGCAACGGCGGCGGCGGCAACGGGCTGATCTATCTCAACGGCGATCCCTACGGGCACGAGCCGGACGGCCGCCTGTACAGTTGGCCCCGGCGGCCGATCGATCTGACCGACCGTGAGGGCATTCCGACCTGGCCGGTCGATCCGCAGTTCAAGGGCAACCTGTTCACCTTCTGCCGGATCAACTATTTCTCAATAAAATACAGCGATTCCTGGCAGACGGATTATCCGTCGAGCGACCTGAATATTTCCTTCCGCCTGCCGGAGCTGACGACGATTCAGACGAATCCCGAACCGGTGTGGCGGAAGCTCGACGCGCCCGATCTGTACAAATTTCCGTTCATTTACATGGTGGAAGTGGCCACGCTGGACTTTCAGGGTGATGAGGCCAAGGACCTGCGGAAATACCTGATGAACGGCGGGTTTCTGATGGTGGACGATTTCTGGGGCGTGCAGGCATGGGACAGCTTTCACACGCAAATGCAGAAAGTTTTCCCCGATCGCGAGCCGGTGGACCTCGATCTGTCGCATCCGATTTTTCACATCGTTTTCGACATGAAGGAAAAGCCGCAGGTGCCGGGGATCGAGTTCTGGGCGAAGCACCAGGACGATGGCATTTCGTGGGAGCGTCCGGACGCGAAGGGCGCCCACTACTGGGCCTACTTTGACGACAAGGGACGCATGGTGGCGCTGATCTGCCAGAACACGGACCTGGGGGATGGATGGTCGCGCGAGCTGAGCGTGGCGAAGCTGCTGCAAAACGTGGAGATCAAGCGCGGGATCGAGTCAAACCCGGACCGGTACTTCCACGATTTCTGCGAAAAACTCGGTTATCCGATGGGCGTCAACATCATCACGTATGCGTTGACGCACTGAGCCGCATCTCCCCCTCCTTCGCCCGCCGCCGGGGCCCGGCATTGTCAGGATGAGCCGGTCATTCCGCAGCGTTCGCGCATGACATCCGCGTACACGGCTTCCACGCGCCGTGCGGTGTGCTCGATGGTGAAGCGATCGATGACGCACTGGCGTCCGCGCCGACCCATTTCCGCCGCCGCCGCCGGATCGGCCAGCAGCCGGCAAATCGCCTCGGCCATCGCGCGCACGTCGTCCATGGGCACGAGAAATCCGGTCACGCCATCCTCGACGATTTCCGGAACGCCGCCGCCGTTGGTCGCCACCACGGGACGCCCAGCCGACATCGCTTCGATGACGACCTGGCCGAAGGGCTCGCCGGTAATGGAGGCGTGGACGGCGACGGCGAAACCGCGCATGGTCGCCGGAACATCATGGGAGAAGCCTGTGAATTCAAGCACGTCGGAGAGGCCGAGCGTGGCGGTGAGCGCGCGGATTTCGCGTTCGTAATCCTGCTCTCCGAACAGCGGCGTGCCGACGATCTGGAAGCGGGCCGCCGGAAAACGCGCGTGCACCAGCGCCGCGGCGTGGATGAAGACGTGCTGGCCCTTCCAGCGGGCGATGCGTCCGACGAGGCCGACCACCGGCGGCTGATCGGTGGGCAACCGTTCGTCAGGCTCCATCGCCGTGCCGTCGTGGACGATGCGTGCGAACGAACGAATGCCCGAATGCACGACGGCCGAACGCCGGACATCTTTGAGGCGCAGCGTTTCCATCGTCGCCGCGGAGTTGGCGATGACGTACTGCGGAATCATGCGCACCAGCCGGCGAAAGACGCGCGCGGTCGTCGGGGGAAGGTAATCCTCGGCGATGCGGTCGCGCACGTGCCAGATCACCGGCCGGCGGGCCAGCCTGCCGGCGATTCCCCCGATGATGTCGGCCTTGAGGCTGTTGGTATGCACGAGGTCCACGCGCAGCTTGCGCAGGCGGCGGGCGACGCGCAGCGCATGCCGGAGCGTCTTGATGGCCACGCCCACCTTGAGCAGGCTGCGCGCCCCCAGGCTGCCCTTGCGCGTTTCGAGCACCGCGCCGCTCAGCGGAATCACCTCCACCTCCACCTGCTGCTTCCGCAGTTCCTCGGCCAGCGGACCCTCTGAAAACAGAATGACGATGGGCTTCACGAGCTGGGGATCGAAACTGGCCGCCAGATTCAGCAGCGCCACTTCCCCGCCGCCCATGCGCGCGGTGTGGTCGATCAGCGCCACGCGCCACGGCCGCCGGCCGGCGCCCGCCTGCACGCCCCTCGCCTCCGACGCAGTCATCTGGTTTTCCGCCACGGCCAACTCAGCCTCCCGGCTCCATCCCGCCTCATGTGCCCGCCGGCCCCGCTCACTCGACCACATCCAGCAGACTTCCATCCACCTCGATGCTCGTCGCCTGCCCCAGGATGTTCACCTGCAGAATCAGCCGATTGCGCCGGCTGCGATCTTCGATCAGCCCGCGCACGCCCTGCAGAGGCCCCGCCCGCACCTCGACCGCCACGCCCCTGGTCAGATAGGGAAATGGGTCGAAGCTGTTCACGTTCGCCAGCGCCTGCTGGAGGCTCGCCAGTTCCTGCTCGAGCGTTCGTTCATCGCGCACGTGAATGATGTTGGCGATGCGCTTCGATCGATCCGCCGTGTACACCTGGTCCAGCTCGCCGTGCATGAACACATAGCCGGGAAACAGCGGCAACTCGGTCTCCACCTTGCGCCGGCCGTAATAGGCGTTCTTCTGCACCAGCGGCAGCACGTAGCGGATGCGCAGGCTCGCGAGGATTTCCGCGACCATTTTTTCCTGCCGGCTTCTGGTGTGCAGCACGTACCAGCGGGCCGTCGGGGAGGGCGCATCCGCCGCTCCCTCAGGCCGCCGCCCGAATCCATTCACCGGTAAAGACGGCTCAGGGTGCGTATCCATCGCCAACGGCAGCGCCTCACAGGGGTCGGAGAGACTCGATCGATCCAGCCGGCGGCGATTCTACGTTCCCCCGGCAGCGCCCGCCAACAGCGGTCAGCTCACCGAGCACCGCACCGCCTTCAACGCCCGCCGCCTGCCCGCCACGCCCCACGCCCCCAGCACGCTCAAAACCATCGCCGACGCCGGCAGCGCGCCGGGCAACGGCGTCGACCGCACCGCGAAGATCTGGTCCTGAATCCCTCCGTCCGACAGCGTGTACAACGTGTAATCGGCGTCGTAGGGCGTCGGTCCGCCCACGGCGCTGAGCCAGTCGGCGGCCAGCGAGAGCGTCAGCGCATCGCCGGGCACGGATCCCGACGCGGTGAAAGTTCCGGTGATGAAAGGGTCGGCGGTCAGGCCGTCGTTGACGATCTCCCACACGCCCAGCTGAAAGGCCGAAGCGCGGGTCGCATCGCTGCCGATTCCATCGTGGAAGCGATCCCAGAACTCGGTGAGCTCGGTCGCCTTCAGGCCGCCCATGCCCATGCCCGGATAAGGCGTTCCCGCGAGCGGCACGACGCCGAGGGTCCAGGTTTCGATGTTGCCGAAGTAAACGTTCTGCGTGCCTTCGATGCAGTAGGTTGAAAACGTGCCGTTGGGGCCGAGCTGTCCGAAGAGCTGCGAATTGAGGCCCGCATTCCAGTCGGGGGATTCCGCGGCGTGCCAGTTGATCTGCCCGACGAAGGCGTTGTAATCCTCGCCGGCGCCGAAGTTGACCGTGAGGGTATCGCCGCCGGGACTCAAACCGGGTGGGGTGTCGCCGATGTTGTAAAGGACGGCCGTCACCGAGGCGGCATGCGCCGCGGCGGGCGCCGCCAGCGCCGTCGCCACTCCCATTGCCATGATCCAACGCCCGAACCGCATGCGCGCTCCACATCAGTGCATTCACCTTCTTTCTACCTCCAAATCCCCGCGGAACAAGGCGATTTGCCTGACGACGCAGCGCATAACTAACCATTCCGAAGGATGTTATCGAACCCGTCCGAGAACGATCCGGCGGCTGGCAAAGTGGGCGGACCCTGAGGGTTGAAAGCCCGGATGCGTCGCCGTGACAACCTCCGGCCGCCACGGCCGAAGCGCCGAGATGCAAAAATAAAAAAGGCGGACCGAAGTCCGCCTCGAGGGGTCGCAGGAAATTACCAAAAGGGGGTGGGGGCGTTAAATCTCGCCGAAGTTGTAGCCCGTGCCGTCGGTGGACCACTTCACAACGATGTTGCTGATGGTGTCGCCGCTGACCGTGCCGCCATCGGTGCCGGCGGTGTTCTTGGTGGTGTAATCGCCGCTCGGCTCGGTTTCGGTGATCTTGTAGGTGCCCGCCGCGAGGTTGCCGAAATCATAGTTGCCGTTGGCGTCGGTATAGGTGACCAGCGTGACGGCGTTGCCCTGGTAATCGGTGCCGGTGAGAGTCAGCTTGACGTTGGCGATGCCGTGGTCGGCGCTTTCGATCTTGCCATCGCGGTTGCAATCGTAGAACACCGTTCCCTGGATATCCGAGCCGCAGAGTTCCGCGAAGTTGTATCCGGAGCAGGTGCGGGTGCCGGAGCACACGACGCCGCTGCAGATGTCGTCGGTGCAGGTGCCGCCGTAGTTGCCGGCACACTGCCCGCCGTCATAGTAGGTGTCCGGATCGTGCTCGATGACCTTGTAGCAGCCGGCGGGCAGGTTGGAGAAGCAGTAATTGCCGTTGGAATCAGTGTAGCAATCGACCAGCAGGCACTTGCCGTCGTTGGTGGTGCCGTAGCAGGTGACCTCGACGCCGCAGATTCCGTTCTCGCCGTAGCCCTGCTTGGAATCGTTGTTCTTGTCGTTGAAGATGCAGCCGGTGATCTTGCTGCCGCCGTTGCAGCTGGCCGTCGTGGGGATGCAGCTGGTGCTGCCGCCGTTGTCGGAATCGTGCAGGCGGTTCTGCGGGGTGTAGAAGACGTTGGAGTTGGTGCCCAGCACGTCGATGGGCAGGCCGCAGATGAAGTCGACCTGGTAATCGCAGCAGGGCACGACGATGGTCAGGCTGTAGGTGCCGGCCTTGGTGTAGGTGCCGGTGGCCACGTCGAAGAGCTTCTGCTGGTCGGCGTCGTTGGCGTTGAAATAGGAATCCGGCGCCGTGTAGCTGACGAACGACACCGTGCCGGGGCCGGAGATGGTGAAGATCACCTTGACCACGTCGCCCTGGTGGAGCTGGCCGCTGATGTCGTTGACGATCTTGCAGCCGTTGATTTCATAGTGGAAGCAGGTGACGACGCAGACGGTGTGGTAATCGTCGAAGTTGTTGCCGGTATAGTTGCCGCCGCTGGTGCCGGTGATGTTGTAACCACTCAGGCCGCCGGTTTGCGTCCAGCCGGTCGGCTGGGGGCCTTCCTGCACGTAGTAGTTTCCGGCGAGCAGGCCGGTGAACGAGTAGTTGCCGTTGCTGTCGGTGGTGGTGGATTTGAGGAGGGTGTTGGTGCCGGCCTTGTAGAGGTTGATGGTGATGCCGGCCAGGCCGGTGTCATCGCTGCTGAATCCGTTGCCGGTGCAATCGTTGAACTTGGTGCCGCTGATGCAGATCAGCTTGAAGTCGGCGATGTTGTTGCCGGTGGAGGTGGCGCCGCTGGTCACGGTGACGGCGCCCATCGACTGGGCGGTTTCGACCCAGCCGGTGGGCACGACCTCCTGGATGGTGTAGGTGCCGGCGGCGACGTTGTCGAACTCGTAGTTGCCGTGCGAATCGGTGGTGGTGGTCGCGACGATCGAGCCGTTCTGGATCAGGTTGATCGTGATGGCCGGGCCGGTGTAGGCGGTATCGTCATTCTTGCCGACGGTCGTCGAGCAATCATCGCCCTTCACGTCGACATACTTGGTGCCCTTGATGGTGCCGACCTGAGTGTCGGCAAAGTTGTCGCCGGTGGAAACGGTGCCGCTGGTGATGGTGACCGAGCTGGTCGTCTGGGCGGTTTCGCTCCATCCATTGGGAACCAGCTCGACGAGCGAATAGGTGCCGGCGGCAAGGTTGTTGAAGCTGTAGTTGCCGCTGCCATCGGTGACGGTCGAGGCGACCACATTTCCATTTTGGACCAGCTCGATGGTGACGCCGGCGGTGTACACCACGTCGTCACTGGTGCCGATGGTGGCGGGCGTGTCATTGCCCTTCTTGTCGATGTACTTGGTGCCGCTGATCTTGCCCTTTTGGAAATCGGCGATGTTGTTGCCCGTGGAATTGGTGCCGCTGGTGATGGTGATCGGGCCCATGGACTGTGCCGTTTCGACCCAGCCGGTGGGGGCGATTTCCTGGACGGTGTAGACGCCGGCGCCCAGGTTGGTGAAGGAGTAGTTGCCGTTGGCGTCGGTCGTGGTGGTGGCGATCGTGCTGCCGTTCTCGATCAGGTTGATGGTGACGCCGCCCGCATAGGGCGTATCGTCGGCGGTGCCGACCGTGGCGGAGGTGTCATCGCCTTTCACGTCGACGAACTTGGTGCCGCTGATCTTGCCGAGTTGGAAGTTGCCGAAGTTGTAGCCGGTGGCATTTTCGCCGCTCTGGATCGTGATGTCGGAGGGATTGGTGGTCGTCTGCGTCCAGCCGGCCTGCTGCACTTCGCGGACGGCGTAGGTTTCACCCGTCGGCAGCGGCGGCAGGTTGGTGAAGCTGTAATTGCCGTTGGCGTCGGTGGTGGTCGTCTCGCCGGACACTGCCGTGAGGGTGCCGCCGGTGTCGGTGTACAACTGGATGGTCCAGCCCTGCAGGGTGGGCTCGCCGGCATCCTGCGTCCCGTTGCCGTTGAGATCGTTGAACTTGGTGCCGGAGATGCTCATGTTTTTGAAGTTGTCGAAATCGAACGATCCCTTGTTGTCGCCCGAGGCCAGCGACACGGTGTAGGTGTTGCCCGGCGGGGCGGTTTCGGTGTAGGTGGGCTGGTTCACTTCCTGGATGAAATAGGTGCCCGGATCGAGACCGGTGAAGGAATAGGAGCCATCGGCGCCCGTCGTGGTGGTGCCCGCAAGCGCATCGCCCGCGTCGAGCGAGCCATCGGTGTTGGTGTCGGCATAGAGATTGATCGTGAAACCGGAGAGCGGATGGGACAGGTCGTCAGCGCTCAACCCGTCGCCCGTCTGGTCTTCGTACTTATGGCCGAAGAGCGAAGCGGGGGCGTTGCCCACTTCCGGGATCGTGCCGACTTCCGCACCCTTGACCACCATGCTGAAGCTCTGACCGAAACCGGGGAAGGTTCCGGGCGGCTCGGTGTTCAAAAGCACGCCAATGTCATCGGTGGCATAATTGACCAGAAGGCTGCCGCCCGTCACTTTGAACTGAAAATCGACTTCCCCGCTGGTCATGTCAAAGCCGAAGCCGCTCTGGTTGGCCGTGGGATCGGTGACGCCCGATAAGAGGGTGTTGGCGCCGCTGGTGATGGTGAAGGTGCCGGGCGCTACCAGATTTCCCGAGCTGTCGACTGTGGCATTGATGGTCAGGACGCCAAAGGCGAACCCAGAAGTGCCGTCGAGGTCCACCCCCAGACGCGCCTGCGCCGAGAGACTGCCGGCGGGAGTGCCGGCGGTATAGGTGATCGCGCCCGAGTTGACGGCGACGATCGGGGCTTGAATCAGCGCCTCCACGCCGACGAGCGAAAACAAGGTGCGTTCTTCGAGTGTTTCCAGGACACACGCCTGAAGCGCGCGCCGGGCCGAGCGGATTCGCCGATTGTTAGACATATTATCATCCGTCATTATGAAATACGACATTGTGAACGCCGCGTCTTGCGACCGTCGTCCACCATCAAACAGCTTGGAAAACCTGCGAACGCCGCCGGAGAACCAAGAGCAACGGGACCGCCAGGCCCATCATTGCCGCCCGCGGCAGCGGAACTACCACGAAAGTGTCCGCTTCACCACCCAGCGGTACGCTCGAAAAAGATTCGGTCAGGTCGACAGAAACGGTGTCATACGCCTGCCCCGAGTTGGCGCCGCCCGACACCGCATACTTCGTCATGTCGCCGGTCACATCGACACCGATCTGCCCCAGCGCGCCATACGTGCCCCCGCCGTTGGTAAATTCAAACTGCCACTGGTCCACCCCGTTTCCAGTGCTCCCCGTGCTGAACCCGAACGCGGAGAGGGTCGACGAGGTAAACAGCGGCGTCGATCCGGGCGCATTTACCGTCAGCGAGCCGCTCAAGTTGCTGAAGGTCGTGGCGCCGGTGACCTGAATGTTGGCGGTCAAGCTGAAGGTTCCGCTTGTGTATTCGTGGTCGCCCACGATGGGGCTCGCCATGCGAGAGCCTGCCGAATTCCACAGTTCCCAGGGATTGCCCGGGTCCACCGTGCCCGTAATCACAAAGGTGCCGATCTGGGTGGTCGAATTGTACGTGTAGCTCACGTTCAATTCGTTCGAGGCCAGATCCGGATAGCCCGAAATCGTCAGCGGCGCCGCTTGCGCCGCCCCGCTCAACCCCACCACCGCTGCCGCCACCGCCCCGATCAACATCCCACACGCGCGTTTCATCGCATCTCCAACAGTTTCAGTTCCTACCCGAGAACCCATCAGCCCACATCGGCTGCCCACACGACGGTCCACATCGACACGCAATCACGGAAATATACCCCGACAACTCGACTGCACAAATTACCCATCTTGCCATTTTCGATTCCAGCTCCCGCCAACCGTAGTTATGGCACTCTTGCATCGGCCAAATGTGAAAATGGGAAGTATGACCGCCCGCCGGCCCCTTACCCCCCCAAAGCATCCCTCGGCCCAGCCAACGCAGCCGGACCACCCCTTTTACCCCCCCTGCCGCCCTGCCACCGGCAGCGACACCTGCCGCCCGCGCTCCCGCCCCAAACTCGCATGCTTGTCCTGATTCTTCCCCCCGTGCTCCCGCGCATAAAACGAACACGTCGCGCAGGGCGCCGGAAACGGTCCCGGCGGCACCGGACCCTTGCGGAACAACTGCCGCGCACGCCGCACCGTCGGATCATTATAAAGTTCCCGCACGCTGTGCCCTTCGAGCGTTCCATACTCCGCCACGTTTTGATACACCAGGCAGCGCGCCATCTTCCCGTTCGAATTGAGCACCAGCGACCGCCACAGGAAATAGCATGGCCAGTCATACACCGTCTTGCCCGGCTCCACCCGCGCCGCCTGAAACGCCGCATCCGGCGCCAGCCACTCCTGCTGCAAATCCGTATGAAATTCCATCCCGCGAATTGGAGAAAAGCGAATCGTCACATCCAGCTCCTTCGCCATCGCCGCCGCCCGCTCGCGCTCCGTATGGTTGAACCGATTCACCAGAAATTGCCACTCGATCCGCATCGGCGATTTCTGCCGCCGCTTCTCCTCCACGAACCGCCGCATCCCCGCCAGCGCCTCTTCCACCTTCCCGCCCACGCGATACTTCTCGTAACTCTGCTGCGTGATCCCATCGATGGCGCACACCAGATGATCCAGCCCGCTCTCTGCCGCTTCCCGTGCGACCTGCGGCGTCACCAGCGTGCAATTCGTGCTCAACAGGGTGAAAATCCGCCGCCGGTGGCACCGCTCGATGATCGCCTTCGTCCGCGGCCAATCCAATAGAGGCTCGCCCTGCCCGAAAATCTGGCACTGAAACAGATAATCCCCCGCCTCCTCCAGCAATCTATCAAACAGCTCCAACGACAGTTTCCCCGCATCATTCTTGCGCGCATCAGGAAAAATCTGCCGATCGCATAACGGACAATCTAAATTACAGTAATACAGCGGCTCCAGAAAAAGTATATACGGCCAGGAGCGCACCAAATCGCTGCGCCGCCGATACGCCCACTCGGTCCGCAGCGCATTGAGCACCTTTCTCGCCGAGCCATACTTCCACAGCGACCGCCCATACACCTTGAACAGCCGGCCATAATTCCGATAGTGCAGCAAGCTGGCCATGGGACCCTCGGCATCGCGGGGAGGAGGTGGGACCTTCAAAACGGCAGGACAATCCAGTTGCGCGGGAACTGGCGAAGACGCCGCTCCGAGTGAGCAGCGCTGTCACAGATGCCGTTCTTGCCGGGGAGTTTTTCCGACAGCCAGGTAAATACTATACATACGCTCGGCGACTTTTTGCCAAGTGTATTTTTCGTTAACTTGCGCTTTTCCGGCCACCCCCATATGTCGCGTCGCCGCGGGATCCGCAGCCATATCCGTCATCGCCGCCGCCAGCGCCCCAACGTCCCCCTCGGCAAAAATACGCCCCCCCGCGCCCACCACCTCCGGTATCGCCCCCGAATCCGACCCGATCACCGGCGTCTCACACGCATGCGCTTCAATAATCACCCGCCCGAACTGCTCCTTCCACGTCGGCACCGTGCGCGACGGCAACACCAGCGCATCGATCGCATTCATGATCGGCGTCAACTCGCTCGGCGCCACCTGCGGAATCATCCGCACGCGCGACCCCACGCCCAACTCCGCAATCCGCTTCTCCAACTCTCCCTGGTACTCACCCGCCCCCACCAATACCGCTCTCACGCTTCCAGGACACCGCGCCACCGCCGCGATCAAATCCTGAATCCCCTTCCGCTCCACAAACCGCCCGATGTACCCCACCGTGAATCCCGAAAATCCAAAATGCTTCCGGCACATCTCCCGGTCCAGCGGCCGAAACAGCTCATCATCCACCGCATTGGGCACCACCGTCGCCTCGCCCCGATACCCCTTCGCCCGCAACACCGACTCCGCCTCAATATTCCGGCACACCGCGTAATCCGCATGCTTCAGCACATACCGGCGAAACTGCTCGAATGGCGCGGGCAGCTTCCGGTTAATGTTCTGCTCCGTCTCCGTGATCACCCGACATCGCGGCAAAATCCCGTTCCGCAGCCGCACCGCCTGCGCGCTCACCAGCGCCCACGGCTCCTCCCACAAATCGATCACGTCCGGCTGAAGCGCCCGCAGCAGCCGCTTCAGCCCCGGATACCAATGCAGATAAAACTGCCCCGGCCCTGTCCACGGAAGCGCCACCTTCCCAATCTCATACCGGCACCGCGGATTCGGGACGGTCGCCGCCAGCCGCCATTTCCCGTAGTTCTTCCAGCGATCCGGAATGAGCGTCACCAGGTCGATCCCCGGCATCGCCGCGATCCGTTCCGGCTTGGGCTGCCCCTCGGTCGGCGACTGGCAGGTGTGCGAAATCAGCAGCACGCGCAAGGGACGCGTCCCACGTTTCACGTCGCTGGAATCGGGAGCAAAATCAGCATGCATGGTAGCGGTGCGCTGCAAAATGGGGTCAACCTGAAGCGTCATGCCGACGCCCCTTTCACCGCCGCATGGTAGACCGCCAGCGTTTCCGCCGCCATCCGCTGCGCCGTGAAGCGCTCCCAGAATCGCCGCCGCCCCGCTTCGCCATACGCCGCCCGCACCGCCGGATCGCGCAGCAGCCGCAACAACGCCGCCCCCATCTCGCCCGAATCCTTCGGCGCCCCCAGCAATCCCGTCACGCCCTCTTCCACGATTTCGCACGGCCCCCCCGCACGCGTCGCCACCACCGCCTTCCCCAACGCCATCGCTTCCAGAATCACCAGCCCAAATGGCTCCGCTACGCTCGGCAGGACAAACACATCCCCGGCATTCATCAGATCCAGCACATCCGCGCGGAATCCCAGCAGCCGCACCTTGTCCCGCAGGCCGCTGTCATGAATCATCCGGTCCAGCATTTCGCGCTGATCCCCTTCGCCGGCAACCACGCATCGTGCCTGCGGAAATTCCTCCCCCACCGCCTTCATCGCATGGATCAACGTCGGAATATCCTTCTCCACCTGCAGCCGCGCCGCGCACACAATCAACGGCGCATCCCCCGCCACGCCCAACTCCCGCCGCACCTCCGCCGCTGCCTTCAACCCCCCCGCCTCCGGCGGCTCAATCCCGTTGAGCACCACCGCAAACCGCGCTTCCTCCTCCGGATCGCGCCGCACCGCCTCCTGCCGCACCGCCTGCGAAATCGCGATGAATCGTGCTGTCCGCCGCGACACCCAATGATGCGCCGCATTCGACAGCCACGCCTTGGGCCCGCGCCGCCCCGTGCGCGAGGGAGCGAGAAAATGCTGCGTCGCCACGCACGAGCCCCGCCCCGCGCGCGACACCGCCAGCGCCGCCGCCAGGTGCGTGCGCCCGTTGTGCGCATGAATCACATCGATCTCCCCCGCCCGCAGCATCTCCGCCAGCCGACGCACCGCCGCAAAATCCACCAGCCCGCGCTTGGGCATGTCCACCACCCCAATCCCGCGCCCCGCCGAACGCTCCGCCAATGGCGACGGCGTCGGACACGCAATCCGCACCGGCACCTCCATCCGGCACAACGCCTGCGCCAGATCCAGCATGTGCCGCTCCGTCCCCGCAAAAACATCCGCATCCGTCAACAGCAACGGGCGCGGCATGGCCTTCTTCTTATCCACAGTTCTCCGCCAGAATCCTCTCATACTCTGCCAGCACTTCCTGCCAGCGATACCGCTCCACGCTTGCCGATATCTCCGCCGGCGACGCCCAACCCCCCGCCAACAGTTTTTCCAGCTTGCCGGCAATTTCCGCTTCATCATGCGGATCCTCCACCAGCAGCCCCGTCCTCCCCTCCTCCACCGCCGCCGCCGCTCCCGCCAGCCGACTCGTCAGCACCGGCAACCCGCTCGCCAGCGCCTCCACAATCACCAATCCCCACGCTTCGTAATACGTCGGCAGCGCGAACACATCCGCCACCGCATAATACCGCCCCACATCCGCGCTCGGTCCCACGCATCGCACCCGCCCCGCAATTCCCAGCTCTCGCAAGAACTCCGCATGCCCTGCGAGATCCACCCGCCCCGCCACCACCAGCCGCACATCCTCCCGCTTCATCCGCCCCAGCGCCCGCGCCAACGGAAAAAATCCCTTCCGCTCCAGCTCATTGGCCACGAACACCACCACCCGCTCATCCCGCCCGATTCCCAATTCCGCCCGCACCGCCTCGCGTTCCGCGCTCCGCCTCCCCACATGAAATTCCTCCGGGTTGAACCCATTGGGCAACAGATCCACATCCCTGTCCGGCACGCCGTAATGCTCCGCCAGCTCCTCCCGAATCCGCGGCGTCAGCGCAATCAGCCGCCGATACTTCCGCCCCGCAAAATAATCCCGCTCCCGCCGCAGAATGTAAGGATGAAACGGATTCAGCCGCTGCTTCAACCGGCCCTTGAATCCCCGGTGCTGCGCCGACAGCTTGATCCACTCCGCGTGCACCGACTGCACCCACAGCACCCCCCCGGGCGGACACGCGACGCCAAAGCTCGCGTGCACCGATTTGCCGCCGGTCCGCAATTCCCGCAAACGCGCCTCCGCCCGCTTCCGATACGCCGCGATCTTCAAAATCCTCGACCGAGACTCACACGCGATCCGCACCGGCGCGACGCGCTCATCCAGCACGCCCTGATCAAATTCCCCCGACAACACCGACACCTCATGCCCGCGCCGCGCCAGATAGTTCGCGCACTCCGCCATGATCCGCTCCACCCCCCCCCGCCGATGACACGCCGGAAACGTCAGGAAGGCCTTCATATCGACTTCTTGCGCCTTGCGACCGGCACCGGCCGTCGCACGCACGCAGCCACCGCCACGATCATCCCGACACCCGCCCAGGCCTCAAGGATCGGACCGCGAGACCAGTAGTGATCGACCAGTCCATGGCCCATTCGGCACGCGATCATTCCCGCGCCCGCCGCCAGCAGTGTGTACAAGGGATGCGTTCGCGGCAGAAGTTTCTGCGTCCGCCACACCATCCGCAACACCGTGGCTTGCATCCACAGGAATAGCCCCAGACCGAATACCCCGCTTTCGGCCAGCGTAATCAGCACCAGATTGGTCGCGTCGACCTCCTTGCGTAGCGAAACGCCCACCCCGAAAAGCGGATGCTCAAAAAACAGCTTCTTGCAAGTGGCGATCGTGTCGATTCGTGAAGCAATATTAGCACGCCCCGCGTCAAATCCCAGGGCGTATTCTTTCTGTTCCTGCGGAAGCGAAATCCACAACACCGCAAGCAAGGGACCGACCACTAAAAGCAGGCGCACCAGCGTTTTGAACTGTCTACGTAACAGCAGGACCGTCGAAACGCCCACGAGTGCGCCCAGCCACGATCCGCGCGAAAGTGACAGGAACAACACCGTCACCAGCAACAGCACTGCCAACATCAGCAAGCGGCGCCGAGATCGGCTGGGCGTGGCGAACCATAATTCCATAGCAATCACCACGAGCGTCGAGGTGATCGCTCCCCATGCGTTTTTATTCATCGCCGGAAAACCGAAATCCGTCGCCAAGGCGCAGATCGCCAGGACAGTACCGACGATCACCGCCGCGTCGAGGCACAAGTGCATGTCCAGCGGGTCGCGCACGAACGATGCGAACACCAGCACCGCGCCGACCAGATACACGGTCATCTGCAAATACGCCGTCAATGCTTCGGAATCCCAATGCAGCAGCGACGACACGAGACACAATCCCAGGTAGAGGAAGATCGGCACCGCCGGCGGCCCCATGCGGATGGGACGGTTCTGGCCCATGCAGGTCAGGATGCAGACCGGGACGGTCAGGGCCAGGTTGATTTCGCCAATCGACATGCGGAACGGACCGCCGCCGTCGAGGTCCTGGATGAACGGCGCCGAGGCGAAGACGGCCACCAGCGCCAGTTTTGGGTTCGCCGACGCAAAGGCCATATACACCAGCGCATAGACCAGCGCGGCCACCGGCATGGACGCCCAGGAGAGCGCGTAGATGACCGCCAGCACCGGCACGCCGATGGCCAGGATTTTGACCAGCGGCAGCTTCGGATACTTCAGCGCCGGACGGAGCCGCGGCGCTGCGGCGCGAAGCTGCGGCGCTTCCTGCCGCGGCTTCCGCGGCGGCATGCGGGCGGGAATGGTTCCGGCGTTTCGGGTCACGAGGCCACGCTCCGTTCGGCGGGGTTCATCAAAATGCTCCAATGGGTCAGTTGTCGTTTGATCAGCCAGGCGCACAGCCGCGCTTTGGCCAGGGCGACGTTGCGTTTCGCGGGGCGCGCGACCACGCTCAGGAGCCACAATACCAGGCGGGCGGAACAGCCGATGGTCATGGCGGTGCGCAGGCTGATCAGGCCGGTCGCTCCGTGATGTTTGTATTCGTAGCGATCGAGGCTCTCGAAAAAGTGCGGGTTGGGGCCGGCTGAACCGCTGGCGCCGCCGAGGTGCGTCACCTGGGCCGCGGGCGTAAAGGCGATCTTCCAGCCGGCGTCGCGGATGCGGGCCTGCCAGTCGGTTTCCTCAGCATACATGAAGAAACGCTCATCGAACCCCCCTACCTGCGCGTACGCCTCGCGCCGCACCAGCAGACAGGCGCCGATTACCCAATCGACCTCGCGCTCGCGGTCGTGCGGCCAGCGGCGGTAATCGCCGAGGCGGCCGTGTGAGCGGAAGAGCGTGCTGAGCCACAGGTTTTCGCACCATGCGCGGCCGGGGGAGGGATAGCGGAAACAGGAAACTTGCAGCGAGCCATCTTTGTTGAGGAGACGCGGACCGGCGATGGCGGTTTTGGGATGCGCTTCGAGATAGGCGATCAGCGCCTGCACGGCGCCGGGTTTCACGAAGGCGTCGGAGTTGAGCAGCAGCAGGTAGCGGCCGCGGGCCTGGGCCATGGCCTGGTTGTTGGCGGCGCCGAAGCCGGCGTTTTTGGCGTTGGCGATCATGACTGCTTGCGGGAATGCGGCGCGGATGGCGTCGGCGGAGTTGTCGGTGGAGGCGTTGTCGACGACAAAGATTTCGGCGCGCGTGCCGGCGAGATCGGCGTGCAGCGTTCGCAGGCACTCGAGGGTCATTTCCCGGGTGTTGTAGCTGACGATGATGGCGGAGATGTCGATCGGGTCATCCGGCATGAACGGCGGTCCTTTCGCGGGCGTGCATGACGGAGGCGATGACGGATTCGACTTGCTCGACGCGCGATTCCCAGGAGTGGCGGCGGGCTTCGGCGCGGCGGGCGCGGGGTTTGGCGGGGTCTTCGGCGAGGGCGGCGTGGAGGGCGCGGGTGAAGTCTTCGGGGGTGGAGGCGATGGAGACGTGCTGGGGGTAATCGCGGAAGCCGGCGACGTCGGTGGAGACGATGGGTTTGCCGGCGGCGAGGTATTCCCAGAGCTTGATGGGGTTGAGGGATTCGGTGAAGGGGGTCATGCGGTGCGGGGTGATGCAGACGTCGAAGGCCTGCATGTAGGCGGGGATTTGGGCGTAGGGGACGGGGCCGGTGAAGAAGACGTTTTTGTGCGCGGCGAAGCGGGCGAGGGCATCGGGGGGAAGGTGGTTGGGGCCGACGAGCACGAGGGAGCCTTTCTGGAGGGAGGCGGCGAGGTGGGAGAGGAGGGCGAGGTCGACGCGGTCGGGGTGGATGGTGCCGGTGTAGCCGAAGACGGGCTTCGGCCAGTGCGCGGCGGCGGGGGCGGCGGGGAAGGAGGGGTCGCCGATCTTTGCGTAATGATCGGCATCGACGCCGTTGGGGATGAGATAGAGGTTTTCGGACCCTGCGGGTCTTTGTCCGATAAGCGGGCGTTTGAGGTCGAGGAGTTTTTGGGAGCAGACGATGACGGCGTCGGCTTTTTGGCAGAGGGCGGCGTCCTGGCGGCGGATGAGGGCGGTGTGGCGGGGGGGTTGGGTGAAGGTGGTCCAGTCGTCGGTGATGTCGTAGAGGGCGGCGGATTCGTGCATGCGGCCGACCATGTGGACGGCGGAGTGGGGGTTGAGCCAGAGGAGAGGGTTTTGGAGGCCCAGGGCGCGGGCGGCTTTGCGGACGTGGCGGCGGAGGAGGGCTTCGTTGAAGCGGCGGGCGGGGGCGAGGGAGTTGGGGAGGAGTTTTGTGGGGCGGGTGAGGAAGATGTTTCCGCCTTCCATTCCGGGGGGAGAGGAGATGAGGGGGTCGGGGTTGAGGGTGGAGAAGTCGCGGCGGCGGAGGGCGTTGGAGAGGTCGCGGGCGGGGTTGACGAAGAGGAATTTGGCGTGGGGGTGGCGTTTGGCGAGGGTGGCGGTGAGGAACTGGTTGCGGCGCCAGATGTCGTCCCAGGGTTCGAGGGAGAGGAAGAGGAGGTCGGGGAAGGGGGTGCTGCGGGGTGGGTGCTGGGGAGCGAGCGGGGGAGAGGATGGACAGGTTGTCGTGGGCATGTGGGGATTTTCGGGTTTCCGTTTTCGAGTTGCAATTGGGCGGCGGGGGGACTTTGCGGGGGAAAGGTGGGGTTTTCTTCGATGTGTTGGGGGGTTGAGGGGAAAAAGGGTGAGTTTTTGCCGTTGTGTCTTTTGCGGATCGGGGTTTTTGTGCTTGTGTATGAGGGTTTTGCGGTTTTTTGACAGGGGGTCGACGGCCGGCGGTAATTGGTAATTGGTAAATGGTAATTGAGAAACGCGTGCGGAGGGGGACATTTTGTCGCTCCGGGCGGCGGGGGTTTGGGACAGTTTGTAGGGGCAGAAGAGAGAACGGATTTGGGGTGGGGGAAGTTCCGGGAAAGTTGGGATCAGTGGGCAGTAGTCAGTAGTCAGTAGTCAGTAGTCAGTAGTCAGTAGTCAGTAGTCAGTAGTCAGTAGGCAGTGGGCAGTGGGCAGTAGGCAGTAGGCAGTAGGCAGTAGTCAGAAGACAGGAGAGAGGAGGTGGGGTTAGGGGGTGGCGGGTTCGAGGGTGGTGGGTTTTGGGGTGGTGGGGGTGAGGGGTGGGGGGAGTGGTGTGGGGGGTTTTTGGTGGGAGGCGTGGAGGCGGCGGAGGGTGCGGTTGGCGGGTTTTTCGATGAGGAAGCAGAGGGCGGAGGCGAGTGCGATGGCGGTGGTGGTGGCGGCGGCGATGGCGGCGGGTTCGGAGAAGCCGAGCTGGTAGGCGTGGTGGATGATGATGTAGCCGATGTTCTGGTGGAGGAGGTAGAGGGAGTAGGAGATGGCTCCGAAGAAGAGGAGGGGGCGGGAGGTGAGGAGTGGGAGGGGGAAGCGGGTGGCGGCGAGGACGAGGAGGAAGAGGGCGGCGACGATGGCGGCGTGGAGTGGGCCTTTGTCAGCGAGGGCGGCGAGGAGGGCGAGGGCGGCGAGGGCGAGGAGGCGCGGGGTCCATTTTTGGGCAGCGGAGTAGATGGTGATGCCGAGGAGGAAGAGGTAGAGGTAGTCGAGGTTGAGGGCCCAGGCGAGGGTGCGGGAACCGGGGAGATGGGCGTAGAGGGCGGCGGCGAGATCGCGGAGGATGCCCGCGGAGACGATGGCGGCGAGGAGGGGGAGGAGGAATTTGCGGAAGCCGGCGGCGACGATGGCGGCCATGAGGATGTAGAAGAGGAGTTCGCGTTCGAGGGTCCAGTAGACGCCGTCGATGTCCTGGGCGTTGGCGAGGAACTTGTGCATCATGGTGAGGTTCCAGGCGGCGTCTTTCCAGGGGACGCCGGGGGAACCATCGGGGAGATGGAAGAAGCGGACGGCGAGGAAGGTGGCGGCGAGAGCGGCCCAGAAGGCGGGGTAGAGGCGGGAGAAGCGGGCGACGGCGAAATCGAGGGTGGATTTGGATTTATCGAGGGACATGAGGATGACGAAGCCGGAGATGATGAAGAAGAGTTGGACGCCGTAGGCACCGAAGTGGAGGAATTCCGGGGCGGGGTGGGGGTGGTGGTAGAGTTGGTCGTAGCGGAGGAGGTAGTGGTAGGCGATGACGGAGAGGGCGGCGAGGCCGCGGAGGGCGTCGAGGGGGAGGATGCGGTGGGAGGCGGGCATGCGTCCGAAAACAAGAACAGATGGGGGTGGAGAAATCTTTGAAAAGTTTTGGTAGCTCGTTTAATGACAGCGCGTTTTGGATGCGTAAATGTTGCCGACTTCCACTTTCTTAGAATGTTTTAGGTCGCGTAGGAAGCAGACAAATCCCGCGTCGTTAAGGATTTTCAGGAGGTCCGTAGGCTTACGGTAGTGGTATTCGATCATGAGCACCTCGATTCGGTCGAGCAGGCCGGCCTTCAGGAGGGCTGGGATGATCTTCCACTCGGCGCCCTCGGCATCGCATTTGACAACTAGCGCTTCGTTGGGGTGCTGCTTGAGAATGTCGGCGACCAAAGTAGCGGCCTCCAGAACATTTATCCGCTGTTTTCGTTTGCTGTGCCCCGGTTTGAGAATGTATGAGGCTCCTTGGATGACGCTCAGGTGAGCGTCATTCACGACTTCCACCGCAGCGCCACCGGTCCCTTCTTGATAGTCAAATTCGATTTCGGTCGTGCCGGATTGGTCGCTCACGGCGGCGCAGGTGGGCACGATTTTATGGTTATATTTCGGGTTTAATTTGAAGTTGGCGACGGCCCACTCGTAAGTGGCGTGCATTGGCTCGAAGCCGTAAACTTTTGTCACGTGTGGCATACGTGCAAAATAAAGGGGCGTGTCTCCGATATTCATGCCGATGTCCAGGACCACGCAAGTGTTGGCGGTGTGGAAGTCGTACTCGCCTGCAACCAGGATTTCGTCGCGTATGAAGAGCGTGTTGGGCTCGCGTCGCAGGTCGAAGACCAGATCTTCCCAGTGAAATAGGCCGTCCGGCGCGAGTACGTGGTTCCACCAATCAACGTCAGCGGCCTTTCTGCCGCACCATTTCTTAAGAGTGGGCTTCCAAGCGTTGGGTATTACGGCTCTGGCGAATCTAGTGAACATTGGCAGCGTCACATTCCATGGCAGGGTATTGGGTCGGAGTGGTGCAAGCTTGTCGACTGATGACGGCGCGGTGATAGCTGTCTTCGAGTAATGGGCCGATCGCTGCCCTTCCGTAGGCATGCTGCACGCGGTTGCGCGCTGCTGCACCCAGTGACTCTCGTAATGAGGCGTTTCGAGCGAGTTTGATAAGCGCTCCCGCTAGCACCTTTGGCTTTTGCGGGGGGACGAGTACTCCACATGTTTCGCCATCAAGTTGTTCAGGCATGCCACCGGCGCGCGAGGCAATAATGGCGCGGCCAGCGGACATGGCTTCCAGGCACACGTTCGGGAAATTTTCCCAAACGCTAGGGATGACACTGATACTCGTATCCGCCAATTGTTTGTGTATCTCGCCGAGAGGCACAGAACCCACGAACTCGACTTTTGAGCTGAAAGCGCCGATCCGACGGGCTATGTACTTGTCCATATCCATGCCCGCAACAGGAGCACTCAGGGATTTTCCTACAAAACGCACACGCCAGTCGGGGCATTGGGCTAAGAACTGCGGTATCGCAGCCGCGAGATCAATGACTCCCTTACGAATTTCTAAGCGGCCCACGAATGTAACAACCCGCGATTGGGTTGGTATCGGAATTTGCAATAGGTGCGTTGGAGGCACGTAAGGGTACGGGACAACCATCATACGTTCTGGGGACAGGTTCCAAGCGTCACGCATCCATTCCGCGATAGCGTGGCAGGGCGCCACAATTAAGTCAGCGGTACGAGTGTGCTGCCACTCGGCAAGATTATCGCCGAATGCTCGATGCCAGAAGGGATATCCATTGCGCGCAAGGGCACGGAGGCGCTTATTAAGACGCTGGAGCGGAGTGAGCGTACGTGCGACAACCTGCTGTATAGCGAACGCTCCCATATGTAGTTTGACGATGAGGGGAACCTCTGGTGCCGCCGCTGCGCAACCCGCGGCCTCGGCGTAGAAATCGGGGCCTTCGATAACGTCAAAGGTCAGACTACGATTTTCCTGAAAAAAGGAAGGCACAATTGCTCGGGAAAACTCTTTGCGGCGTTCCACCGGTAGTTGAACACGATGAACGTGGACGCCATCAACCTTCACCACTCCGGACCGCGTGGGAGAACCGGCGAAAACGTGAACGTCGTGCCCGCGGGCGGCCAATACACGAGCGCATTGGTCTACGTAGGTGCCGATACCGCCCACCGCGGTATCGGGTGGCATTTCGTAGCTAATAAGGGCGATTCTCATATTATGAACCGCTGGTCAGCGGATTTCCTTCAGGATCGCCGTTCTCATGTTTTGAATGAATGCGGGGACGGAGTGGCGTGCACGGGTGAACTCGATGCCCTTTTGTGCGGTTTCGTTTCTTTTCTCGTCATTGGTCATCCAATAGCTGATAGCTTTGACGAAGCGTTGAAGCGATTCGGGATCAGTTCCATCGCCCATGACTTCCCCGACGAAGGTGCCGAAGCGTGAGACAATGTCATCGCGTTCGAAGGAGGAAACGACAACGGTGCCGTAGGATAGCGCCTCGAGCCACGATACGGGGATGCCCTCCCAAATCGAGGTATTGAGGAGAATTTTCGCGGTTTTGATGTGATTGTTTTTGGCTTCACCATCGACGTGGCCGGTGAAGTGGAGGTTTTTGATTTTGGAGGTGCCGTCGGGATTACGGTATTCCTCAAGGGAGCGAGCATTGCCGGCTTCATTTCGGCCTTTGCCGGTCGCCCCGAGGATGTAGAAGTCAAATTCAGGCATGAGCTTGGCGATTTCGCAGACCATCCACACGCGCTTTTGCGCTTCAAGTCTGCCGAGGAAGATAATTTTATTTTCCTTTGGTGGGGTATTGTATTTGTAGTCGAAGTCTATTTCGACGGGGTTAGGAAGATCATGCACAACGACGGTGTCGGGGAAGTTGTACATGTCGCGGGCGATCTTGGTCAGCGATTCGCCCTGCGAAATGAAGGATACGCGGTTGTCGCGGACCATGTCCTGCATCCACAGTGAGACGTCTTTTATGTACGCCCAGTCGGAATCTCGCAGGCGGTTCACGGATTTCGCGCGGGGTTGATACATCTTGAGATCGCGAGGGTCCTGAATCCAGTAGAGAAGCGGGGTGCTTGAGCGGAAATCGCGGATAATTTTAAAGGAAGGTTCCGTCATTTCGATGGAGAGAAACAGGTCGTAGGCTTGCTCATCGAGCCAGCGTTGCCTGTCGAGGCGGTGGTGCGGCAGGCGGTAAATGGCGGTTTTGTCCACTACCTCTGATTCGACTTTTCGACCGCCGTAGCTGTCGAGAAGCACGTCCATCTGAATCTGGTCGTTGGGAATGTATTTGCAAAGATATTTCCGCGCGATCGCACCATAGCCGCCGATCTGGGTATTCCACCCGCCAAAGAACTCATCCACCAGGAGCGCTACACGGTATTTGGACCGTTCAATGCGCTTTCTCGATAGGTGGCACCCCAGAATGGAGGTGCTGCGCTCGACGGTACGGTGACCGTTGGTTTTAGGGAGAGCTCGACAGGTGGTGTAAGCAATCGAATCTTTAACTTTCAGCGCCAGGTCCAGGGCGGTGGACCGGAACGCGTTGCGGCGATCGCGGCTCCAGAAAAGGGCGAAGGAAGCCAGCCTGATTGGCTTTTCTATCATGTGAGTTACCTCAGAGTCGGCCCGGTGGTCGGGTCACCGAAAATGCGTTGGCAACGAGCGAAAGCTCGCGAACAAGATCAAGATACCGTTGCCCATTTGCGAGGGAGGCACGTCCCTCAGCGTCTAGTCACGACAGAGGAATGGTTTAAGTGACGGGTACTTGAAGAGCTTTTGGCGTTGTATACCGGCGCGGACGGCGGCGCTCTTTGAGGAGATTCGCATAGAAGGAGGCGCTTCTCAAAAGTTCCAACTCGCGAGCGTCGCATCCATCCTTCCGTCGCAGTGCAGCCGGATGGGAAAGTTTCCAGAGCGAAAGGCGGATGCTGCGGGCGACAGCGTGAAGGCGAATCAGGGGGATTTCCTTGTGTTCCCAATGGTGGGCGATGTAGCCGCCGGTTTTTCCCTGGCGTTTGGCGACGTCGAGCCAATTTTTTCGAAGTAAGCGGCTTTCATCGAAATGGTGTTCAACGGCAATGTGGAACCGGGTGGTCAGGCGGAAGCCGGCGAGGCGCATTTGTTTGAGGAGGAGGTACTCGCCGCCGTATCCGAGGGCACCGGGGCCGAGTTCGGGGTCGAAGGCGGGGATGGTGTCGAAGACTTTTCTGCGGATGGCGAGGTTGGCGGCGACGAGGTATTCGGGGTTGAGGGGGTCAAGGAAGGTGGTTTCGGCCTGCATGGTGCGATGGATTTGTTGCATCCAGGGGCGTTCGAGGTGGGGCGCGATGTGGACGCCGCCGCCGACGGCGTCGGCCTCGCCGTTGAGGATTGGGGTGGCCATGGCTTCGATCCAGTTGGCGGGAAAGCGGATGTCGTCGTCGGTGAAGAGGATGACATCGCCGGTGGCGGCGGTGAGGCCGAGGTTGTAGGCATTGTTCTGGCCCTTGCGGGGTTCGTGGAGGTAGATGACGGGCATGGAGGAGATGGGAGCGGATTGGATGATGGATTTGGTGTGGTCGGTGGAGGCGTTATCGACGACGAGGAGTTGGCAGGACCAGCCGGGGGGGACTTGGACGGCGGCGAGGGATTGGAGGGTAGGCGCGAGGGAATCGGCGTGGTTGTGGGTGCAGATGAGGATGGAGACGGTGGGTGAGGGGCGCAGGGGGAGCTCCTATCCGGTTTTGCCTGGGAAGCCGCGGAGGTAGCGGAGGTAGTAGAGTGCGAAGTGGGCGGAGTAGCGGAGGGCGCGGGAGGGGGAGCGTTGGGCGAGGGACTGGCGGATGAGGCGGGTTTTTTCGGAGCATTTCATGAGTTGGTAGGCGGCGTAGGAGCGTTTGAGGATGCGGCGTTGTTCGCGGGTGTTGTGAGGGGAGCGGAAGGTTTTGTACCAGGCGAGGCCGAACTCGCGGCGGTTGCGGCGGACGGATTCGACGCTGAGGTTGCCGTCATGGCGGCGGTAGTAGAGGAGGACGCGGTCGAGGAGGCGGAAGTGGCCCTGGCGGTTGACGCGGATGAGGATTTCGAAGTCATCGCCGGCGCGGAAGTCGGGATCGAAGAGGCCGGCTTTGTCCTGAGCGGAGCGGCGGGTGAGGACTGTGCCCGGGGGATAGATGCCTTTGACGAGCATGTTTCCGAAGGCGATGGGCTGGGAGACGTCGAGTGGACGGATGCGGCCATCGACGAGGCCGAGGCGTTCGCGGCAGAAGGCGGCGAAGGTGCCGGGGTTGAGGGGGTTGCCGGCGGGATCGATCATGTCAGCGAGGCAGTGGACGGCGGCGGCGTGTGGGTCGTCGAGGAGGACTTGTCGCATGAGGGCGAGTGCTTCGGGGTGGTAGAGGTCGTCGCTGTCCATGAAGGTGACGAAGGGGGATTGGGGGTTGGAGAGGGAGTAGCCGTGGTTGCGGGCGCGTGCGACGCCGGCGTTGGGTTTGGTGACGGCACGGATGCGGGGGTCGCGCTGGGCGACTTGTTGGGCGATGGCGAAGGTTTGGTCGGAGGAGCCATCATCGACGACGATGCATTCCCAGTTGGAGAAGGTCTGTGCGATGAGGCTGTCGAGGGTGATGGCGATGAAGCGTTCGCGGTTGTAGGCGGGGATGATGATGGAGATTTCGGGGGTCATGGGGGAGTGGTCAGTAGTCAGTAGTCAGTAGTCAGTAGTCAGTAGTCAGTAGTCAGTAGTCAGTAGTCAGTAGTCAGTAGTCAGTAGTCAGTAGTCAGTAGTCAGTAGTCAGTAGTCAGTAGTCAGTAGTCAGTAGTCAGTAGTC